>JAHHIB010000159.1 GCA_019359075.1 Kalymmatonema hyalinum WJT4-NPBG1 | reverse complement strand
AAATTCTCTGCAATAACAGCATAATCATATTCTGGTTTAAGATTTGCTCTTACGCTTGGCTGATTTATTAACTTTACTTATGCCACAAGGTCAACTCAGCTATACAACACTGGCATTTAAAATTACTCTTTTTTAACAAAAATTCACTTAGACAGGTATTCACACTAGAGCGATACCTTCGGTGAGCTTCGCTAACGCCAAACTTTTCCGTCTACTGACACTAGTTAACAACTTTTCCATTAATCCTGGAGCCATTTGACAATAGCCTCAATGTACGAAGCGAATGGTTCTAGAGCAGGCATATCTTTGAGCAAATTGCCCTTTACGTTAGCCCGCACTCTACCTTGATTCATCGGTGATGGTGGGCATTGCTACTGGCTCTCAGACAACAAGCTTCTATCGGTTCGGTATGTACCAAGACTTTAACTGTCCGATAGTTACAGGAACCAGATCTGCTACATCAATAGTAAATGTGAAGACCTTGCGTGCCCGGTGACTATTTTCGGGGTTAGAGAAGATAAGTTTGATATCCCAACAATCGCTATTAAGACGACAGTAAGGACTCTTTTCTACCCCAATAGTGTCTAACCTGTAGCCTTCAGAAATCGCTGCTGCAAACGCAGATGTTGCTTGATATACATTGACAGTTGAGAAGTTGAGGGCACGATCGCGTGATGTTTGCCCCATGTTGTGTAAATCGTGATAAACCCGATTCAAGAAGCTTGTTATTTCCGACCGCAACACCTCTAATGCCTCTTCCCCAAGATCTAAAGGAACCACAGCCAATGCTTCATTGATCAACGTATTAGTCCTCCAGCCATACATGCCTCTTACATTAGGCACAGTTACTACAGGTACAACCTCTTCCGAAAGGAGTGTTACTGTACGGTTAGTACGGCGGGCAGGTATACTAATTCGTTCTACAAACCCATCACTGGACTGTGGCTCTAGTTGCCCCGCTAACATCGACAGGAGCGTTTCATAGACATGGTCTGCAAAGACTCCATTCGGCTCCAGAGCATAGATTGCATTTTGATCCAGGTTTAATAACCAGATTAGAGAGCGACATTCGTCAAGATTGCGATCGAGGTACTCTACCATCTGGCGAGCATCGTAGGGATCGGGTGGAATCATGATGCCATCCAACTCGACAGGAGGCATCAATTGCCTAAAGGTATCGAGACGCGCTTCGTCGCCAAAGTCATAGCTGACGGTGCCGAGAGCGTAAACTTGCCCCGAATGGGCGGTGCTGGGCGTGATGGCAGGAGAAATGGAGGAAGCGGCGGAAGAGGGGGTAATTACATTTGATGGTTTGGCAACAGAGGCTGCTGGAGGTTGGAGGGTAAGGGGGGTAGCTTGGGGATGAATCGCTTGAATCTGGGTGAGTAAGCTTCCAGCATCAAAGGGTCTTTCAGATGGGTTTAGGGAGACGCATTGGGTGAGCAAAGTTTGGAGAGAGGCAGGTACATTGAGTTTTTGTAGAGCGCTGTTAATCGAGTCTCGATTCTCAAGCAGCGTCTCGCTAAGGCAGTCTAATGCTAAGATACCAAAGGCGAAAACGTCCCGGGTGTAGGCAAATTCGTTGTCTTCTGGTTCAGGGGCTTGGTAGGTTGCCAACTTACCTCTAATCAGATGGCTCATGCCTACATAGCCTGGTGGATCTCGTTTGACGTGTCTAGAAAGACCAAAGTCAATCAACTTGAGTTGACCGTTGTGAGTCCACATTAAGTTGCAGGGGTGGAAATCACGATGAACATAGCTATGCTGATGGCAATGGGCTAATGCTTCCAGGGCTGGCTGACCCACTTCAAGATAGAATTGTTCCCAAGTTTTGTACAACTGTTTTTTTTCACGCACTGAGGTACCAAACGATTCCTGCAAGCTGCTATGTAGCCATTCCAAAACCAAAAAGGGATAGCCCGTAGTGTCTTCGATACCTCTATCGAGCAATTGAACGATATGGGGATGTGCGAGGTCCCGAAGTGCTTGTTCTTCGGCATCGACCTGTTTCAGGTACAAGTCTTTTCTGAGGATAGGATGATCAAAGAGTTTGATCGCAACAGACTGATCTGGCGTTTGAGTGGGAAATGCTTTGTAGAGGCTAGAAGATGTGGATTCAGAAACAGGGGGCAGCAGTAGGGTATAGCGATGATTGAGTTGACGTTGAGCCGAGCTTGCAGCCTGTGCAGTCACTGTAGGTTGGGCGATCGCGGGGATTGCGTAACCTGTCCGTTCGGTGCGGAGAACCTGTTCTCCTACAAACGAAATTGTAACGGATTGCCCAAACAACAGACCCATTGCTCCGGGTAAGTTAACCAAGCCCCGGAGACACCGTTCGGGTTCTTCTACGACCTCTGGGTCACAGGGAATGGCAGTATTGAGCAGGGCAGCCCGAATAGCTTCCGCATCGATGGTTCTGCCCTCTTGCAGTTGCAAGCTCATCAGCAGGGCACACAATCCAGTCACTATGGGCGCAGCCATGCTGGTGCCCTGGAGGCGAACAGGCTCCTCGGTAGCAGGTTGTGCTCCCAAAATATCGCCACCGGGAGCCATGATACCCTCCACCGTGTAATTGCCACCCCAGTTGCTGTATTTATAGGGAGTGCCGTCTGCTTTCATAGCACCGACTGCCAGGGTTCCAGGTAGCGCAGCAGGTAGACACCAACACTCGCCTTTGTTGTTGCCTGCAGGTGCCACAATTAGGATGTTGTTGTCCTGGCATTTTTTCACGGCTCGGTTGAGCATTTCTTCCCCTTCTCCGGTTTGGGTAGGGCGACAGAAAGCACAGTGAATCAAATTGGCACCCAAATCTAGCGCCAGTTCAAAAGCACGAGCCAGGTTAAGGGGAGAGATCACTTCTTCTAAATCTGGCGTGGTATTTAAGGGAATATTAATCACCCTGCATTTGGGCGCTAAACCGGGAGACGGAGTATGTTCTTGACCGACAATGGTGCTAGTGATGTGGCAGGCGTGGTTGTCCCCAACAATCCGGTTTAGAATTGGTTCAGCCAGAGCCGCTTTAAGTGCCTTCTCTTTTTCTTCTCCTTTTAGATCGCTATTGTCAACTTCGCGGTAGGTCGCGTAGTCATTGGGAGAAATCGGTGAAGGGGGTTCGTGCCAGTAGGGGAAGACTTTAGAGATTTCAGCGCCTTGGAAGCAGGATAAGGTGTGATCCGGGTTTCCATCTAGAATCACGATCGTGATGCGGGGGTCGCCGAGGGTGCGGTTACGGAGGTCAGCTAGACCTGGAATGCGATCGTCTAGATCATGAGGATGGAGCGCCCGCCGGGACTCTGGGGCAGCGACCTCAACTTCACTGGTCACCACAGCACCAGACTTACCTTCTTCTCGGGTAGGTTGGTCTTCTTGCGTCAACCCAACCGGAGCAAGGTCTGCCTCAACTTCACTTGCTGCCACTCCAGATTCAGCACCCTCTGCATCAACAGACTCTGCCTCTGTCTGACTCTCTACAATCTCAGCCTGCGGATGCTCCACCTCACTTGTTGTCACAGCTTGATTGGGCAGCGACCCCAACATAAACTCGCCCACCGACGACTCTTCTACATAGTCCAGCCCTGTTGCCCGGGCAAAACAATCGCTATTGCTCGCCCCAAGAGAACAGGGTGCTAACCCCATGTTTGTCGCCACCAAATATAAGTTTTGATACAGCACTCCAACGTGCTTGAGAACGAGGGCATAGGCTAAAGATCGATACTTCCGGAACAACCGCCCAAACCGGGCGGTAATCACCAGCAACACCTGTGGGACTCCTTGCTCACCACTGAAGAGGTGGGCATCGGCGATCAGTGCGGCAACTTCATGATCTGGGGCATCAAGCTGAGCGAGTTGGTGGTTGAGCGGGTCATAGTGATATAGCCCTGAGATCAATCCTTCGCAATGTCGCACGACTGGATAAATTTCTAGTTCATACATCGATCCACCACAGGGATAGGGACGGCGACTTAGCTCACCCCATTCAAAGTCTGAGCCAAATTGCGCTTTGAGCGCATCAGCGTCTACCTCTTCCAAGGTGTAGATTTCTTTAACTCGGGCAGTGCGGTAAAGCAGTTCACTCAGTTGCTCAAGGGTAATCGGATGAACATCGTCGTACTCTCGAATCGATTTGCGGGCTTCGATCGCAGTGGTGAGTGTGGTGTCTCTTTGTGCGATGGTCTCCAGACTTGGACGCGGTAGGGGAACCAGCTTGTCGCTCATGGGCGGCTTCACCACTGGAAAATCAGACCACTGGTTGATGCACCTCTCGATACCTCCGGTGGGGTAGTCGTGACGACCCAGGCGGCTGCGGCTGTGGAAGAGCAGGTTATGGAAGTCCCAAAGCTGGAGTGAGGCTGCTTCTGTATCAATGGTCAGAAAGCCTGCTGCCCAAAGAAGATTCAGAAATTGATAGCCCGTTTCTGGTCCCGTATATGGAGGGGGGGTGATCTGGGCAAGAGTTTGGGGATGGGACAGTTGAGATAGGAGCGCGCTAGCTCGCCAGTCCAGAAGTTTTACTCGAAATTGCGAGAGCGGTGACTCCAATACCATTGTGCCTTCGTACGTGCGCTGATAGGCAAACCGCGAGAGGCTGACTTTTACTTGGGTCCAATCAGGGGCAGTTAGATCTAGCTTGGCGGTTTCCACCATCGGGATCGCCACTGCCAATGGCAACACAGCATAGTTCAGCCAGCCTCGCTGATCGAGTTGCTGTAGTGCAATGGCGAACTGTTCCCCGACATCTGTACCCGCTTGTATGGACAGAATTTGTATCAATGAATCAGTGGTTGAGTTGCCTTTCCTCAGATGCGCCAAGGCTTCCGCCATTCCCGTAGAGGTAGGAAGGGTTAGCATAGACACAAACGGCTGTTCTTTCCCTTCAGAGGCACTACTCAGGATATAGCTATCTTCAGTGGTATTGATCTGAATATTGGGGCTTAGGGAAATGGCAAAGGGATAACCACTCATGATGATTCGGTGAGGTAACTCTCTATAACAGATGTAATGGGTTGCGTTATCGGAAAATGAATCTTAAAAATTGGGTTACTAACGTGAGTTCGGGATAAGAAATTGGTGGGTACGCCCTGGCGAATAGAATTCGCCGAGCGCTCCAATATTATAAACCCGAACTCACGTTAACTATAATTGCCTAGATCTACTCGGCGTCACTATCATAAGAACATAGGCGTGAATTTAATTGCCCCATCCAAGCAGGAAGTCCAAAAGAGGGGACAACTTGCGAACTATGCAAAGCCTCCTCTGAAAGTTCGGCTAATTCACTAGACAATTGACCTGTAGAAATTCTATCGACAGGTTGCTTGGGACTGGGAGTAATGTTCTTCTTGTTCATGGTGTTTTTCCTTTTTCGTTTGAGTGTTAATTCATCGCTAAGTAAGGCGAAGAAAAACAATTCATCTTCGACCTTTCTCGTTCGACTGCTCTACATAGTTTTATAGAAGCAAAATTATGTGGGCGGATGCATTCTTTATGGCATAGCAAGTCACCTGCAAGACTTCAAAACGGCATCGGTATCGGATTCATCTGTTCCTCGGTCAGGGGTGTCTCCTGCCAACCTAGCTTAACTGGAACGTCATAGAGCCGACCCGGACCAAACCGTGACCAAAAATGCCTCATCTCCGGTACAATCACTTTGACCACGCTTAAGCCAATATCTGGGCGTGTCTGATCCAGTACCAATGTTTCCAGTCCTGCTGCTTGGGCAATTTGTACACAGGTCATCACGTCGGTATAGATATCATTACTCCACTGCTGGGAATAATCGCTAGCAGTTTTCCAGGGCTGCGACGGATCTGGGACTAAATAAGGCTGATTTTCTACCGTTGCATTTAGCATCCAATCCTTCCAGTCACCTTCTAGCTGGTCAGATGGAACTTTATCTAGCTCTAAACCCAGTTGATTGACTTCCGTCATTGCCCGCAGAATGGCAATTTTTGGATCTAAATGTGCGCCAAAACCAGCAATAATGCGCTGCATATCACTATCTGTGCGACATGAAACTCCGGCAAATGCTGGAATTCCTAAATCAGCCGTTAAATCCAAGACCCAAATATCGCGATCGTTATTCCGATAAAGTTGTTGTAGCTCTAAAAAATATGGCTCACAAAAGCTAGCCAAGTCAACCGCCGGGCGCTGAAGTCGGTTATACCACCAAAGCGCTACACTATCCCGCTCTACCACTTCCATAAATCCTTGCAGGATAGCCTCTTCCAAGGTATTTCCCGCTGCATTACCATTAGAATCTGCCCCGCAAAAGCGATGTTCTTTGGGCAAGGGATAATCGTAATAGCACAACGCTGTAGGGAGATACTTATAGGTTTGCTCTGTCAATGACCAAACGGGAGTCCAGTCGATCGTTTGATGGGTATCGAACCGCTGGGGAATCCAGTCATGAGCAGCAGTATTCTGCTTGTTTAAGGTCTTTCGGTTGTCGTATTGCCTATCACTGAAGTGCAAATAGTGTTCGGGATGAATGGCTTGACTTCCTAGCTCAACTAGCGAAGCCTGAATTTTGGGTTCATCTCCTTGATAAATACCAGAATAGCGTTCCACTGCTTCGCAAAAGCCACTAACCTTGGATTGTTGATCGGTCTTGCCCTTACCTGAACTCTTGTGCCTCAAAGCATGGCGCAGTCCCCGAAGGGAGGTGGCACTGCCGAAGCTATGTCCTGCCCGATAGGTATGCACCAGGGGATTAGCTGTATCTGAAATCCGCACTAATTCCGTCACAACCCCAGAGATAGGGCTGATTAAGTGCTGGTAGGTTTCTATCGTTTGGCTGGGTGTTACCGCCCGATGACCACCATCGCTGGTGAAGTGTTTTGGTCGGGATTGCAGATCAAGGGGCTGAAAGCCTCGTTCATGCATCAGGCTAGGATTCCCACAGCAGGGGCACTGAGGTCGATGAGGGAGGGGATGAGTTTGTAGATTCAGGGTGGTTTGATTGAAGGTAATAATTTTGGCTTCAAGCGTTGGAAAAATTGGATGCGTACTGATTTCATCGCTACAATCGTTCAGAACTTCAGTACTATGGCGCTTCACGAGCCACTTAGCGATTTCTGTAGCAGCAAGCTGTAAGCCCATTTGCAGGGTTGACGGTAATGTTCCCCGTGCAGTGGGCAAACATCCATCTATATCCAAGCGATCGCTTGCCTGAACACTACGATTTGTGACACCGTTTGCTATCCCATCAGCCGTTCCATTTGTTTTTGTTTGCTTGTGTCTCTGCCGCAACACTGAGGCTTCAATTTCTCGGTTGCCCCGTAGTCGATGTGCCAGACAATTCCAACAGCCGGTTAATCCTGGAACAAAGATAGGACCCAGCCAAAGAATGCTCCCGATCGGCTTGATGAGCAGCCAAGGCTGCCGTGTGGCTTGTGCTTGCTCATTAATCTCTGCTAATTGGGGTTGAAGGTAATCATCAGTCAGGATGACCTTTAGAGCAGAGTTCAATTCGGCATGACCGTTTTTCTGGGGAGATTGAACGGTAATACCAATATCTCTGAGGGCATTAGCTAGGGCAGTAGTAGTCATATCGCTAATGCTATCTCCTACGATGCTAAGAGAAATCTGTTGCTGCACTCCCTGGGCAGCGATCGTTGGCGCAACTCCCATCTCGCTCCAGAAGGCTGCTACCTCTGGAGACAGATCAGGTGCGACTTCAGTGAGGTAGCCTTTTTCAGCAAGGCGATTAAGTACGTAGTTAATATATTCACGAGGAACCTGCCCGTCCAGGGTTTGGGTAATGTCTTCCAGGGTGTTTTGACCGTTCAATAGGGGCAAAATCTGGCAATAGAGCTGTCCCGTGAGAGCGTGGCTAGCTTGCTCACTCATTAAGTAAACCTGCTTCGGCTCAATGATCTCAACCCGGTAGTGGGGTTTGATTTGAGGAATGGTGTTTGGATTCATTTTGAAGACGAGGCTCTGGTGGAGAAAGAACTAAGAGCCAAGGATCTATTGGCTCTTAGTTTATCAGGACTAACCAAGCTCCCTCTTAGGTAGAACGGGAGGTTGGAGGATAGTTTGTCGGGTCAGTGGTGAAATTAAGACCCTACTCGTTGGCGTCACCATCGTAGGAACAAATACGTGGAACGCAGAACAATTGGCCTGCAAGTCCCCCAACAACTGTAATCGAGGGTAGTACACCGTGATCTGCCAGGGTCTCTTCGGAAAGTTCTGCCAATTCGCTGGGTAATTGTCCTGTAGGAATCCGCTCAATGGGTTGAGCAGGATTGGGAGTGAGATTTTTCTTGTTCATGAGATTTCTTTCCTTGAGTTACTTGTTGTTGAATTCAACCACTGTTGGGTGGGTCATTCCCCTTCTTCTGTTTGAAGAAGCTTGTCATGAATAGATTCCCTTTGTAGAGCGCGGGAATCATTGCAGTTAAATTAAATTGCCATGTGCCTACAATTGGCGTAACAGATGTAGTCGAGGGTAGTACACCGTGATCCGCCAGGATGTCTTCCGAAAACTCTGCCAATTCGTTGGGTAATTGTCCTGTAGGAATCCGCTCAATGGGTTGAGCATGGGAGAGATGTTCTTCTTGTTCATGAGATTTCTTTTTTACTGTTTGATTTACTTCGACTACTTCGGGTAGCTCGAAAATCTCTTCTTGGCGAAAACAGTCGTTTTATTTAGATACTGGTGAGTCGAGAGCAAGTGCGCTCTTCAGATTTTTAACTTCCTCGCCGTAAGTCCCGCACTGTAACGGTGTATTCTCGTCATGCCCAAATCGAACCACGAAGAATTTTCTGGGGGGAACCTTCTGCTTCTGGCTTTTCACAGGGTTGAGGCTCCTTAGCTTGAGGGGTACTTTTGGGACTGCTAGTGGTTGATTCTGCTGCTGCCTGAGGAGTGCTCTTGTCCACGCTAGCCACCATTGCTTCCACCGCTGAAGGAGGCGTTGTCGCCGTTACTGGTTGTATGGGGGTACGCCGAATGACAGAGGATGCCAAAAAGCCGCCAGCTAGAGATCTAGCCGTAGGAGCCGTACCAAAGATAGTAGAAGGAACAAGCTTTTCAGGTGGTTGAGTCTCTTCAGCTTGAGGGGTACTTGCGGGATTGCTACTGGTCGATTCTTCACTCATCTTAGTCTCCATAGTATTGCGATTGGCTCACTAAAAACGACGACCCATACTGGCAAAACCACTCCAACCAGAATGCATTACTCGGCTATAGCTTCGGTAGGCAAAAGCAGCCGGATCGTTGTAATTGGCTCCATAAGCCAAGCGTGCATAAGTTTCGAGAATCTCCGGGGGGGTGTCGCCACCCGAGACAATGTTCCCCCTGCGATCATGCACGAGATCAACACATGTAGCAGGTTCCACCAAATCGGGTCGCTTGACGGGCATGGATTGTTTCGGATATGCCATAATTTCTCCTTATCTTCCTAGAATGCTTGAGTCCAACTTTTAACTTCACCCAGACTTACAGGAGTGATATCACTTACATCAACTGTGTAACGGAAGACCCGATAGGCTCTCTGATTATTTTCCGGATCAAAAAATTTCAGTTTTACATCCCAGCAATCGCTATCTAAACGACAAATAGGGCTTTTTTCAACGCTAATGCTATCGAGTTCTTTACCTTCCGCTAATGCTTGACCAAACGCAACCACTGAACCGGTGATATTGGTCACTGAGAAGTTGAGTGCGCGATCTTGTGACGTAGTGCCCAGGTTACGCAAATCATAATAGACACGGTTAAGAAAATTTTCCAAGGCTTCTCTGATTCTCGCGGGAGATGGAGGTTCCCGGTCTGACCGTCGAAGGGTCTCGGCAGCGTGCTCGACAACTTGTATTGCTCGTGCAATTAAACCATTAATCGCCCATCCCGCTACTCCCCTTGGACTTTGAAGTTCAATGACAGGAACCACTTGACCGGAGAAGAGCTTAATCGTCTTTCCGGTCAAAATCCCTGGAATGCTGACCCGCTGAACAAAATCGGGATCATCTTCTAATTGAATCTGCCCATTAAGCAGGTCTCGAAAATGGGCATAAACTTCATGCCCAAAAGGTCCCTTGGGTTCAATAGCATATACCGGATTCAGTTCGATGTTAAGCGTCCAGATCAAAGACCGTGCTTCAGAAAGTTGTTCTGTCAAGTGCTGCACCATTTGGCGGGCATCATGAGGATTTGGAGGTAATAACGTACCAGGAGGTAATAACGTACCAGGAGGTGCAGGCAATGGAGCCATTGCCTGCTTAAATGAGTCCCGGCGGGCTTCAGAGCCAAAGTCGTAACCCAAGGTGCCAATAACGTAAACAAGTTGTTTATCAGCGAGTTCACTGGGAGCTTGACTAGGAGTCACGAGATTTGCAGAGGGATTTGACATAGCGATTGATTGAGAGGGTTGAACAAAACTAGATTGTTGTGGAGCCACTTGAACAGATTTGTTTTGGAGCGAAATGTCTGCCGCCGCTGCAACGTTGTCCGAAACAGCAGCCATCAAGGGACTATCTCGACCAGAAAGATCCTCATTCAGGGCACCCCCACAGCCGCAGCCAGAGGCTATTACTCCATTGGTTGTTCTTAGTTCATTAGTCATCTTTCCTCCACTTAACAAATTCATAGCTCCAGTAACATTCAGTTTGCCTGCCAGACACCGCTTTACTCCTTCTGGGATATCGACATCGCAAGGTAAGGCACTTTGCAACAACACTTGACGGATGCGCTGGGGATCAGGAGACCCGTCCAAATCTTGTTGAAGACTCAGCAGCAGAGCTGCCACACCTGACACAACTGGGGTGGCAAAGCTAGTTCCGTTGAGGAATTGAGTTCCTCCCCCTGGCTTTGCTCCCAGAATATTTTCGCCAAGAGCGAGGATGCCTTGGGACTGGTAAGCTTCTCCCCAGTTACTAAAGTCCATTGGAATGCCAGTGGCATCCATTGCCCCAACTGCTAACACCGCAGGTAAAGCCGCAGGTACATGAAGACACTCACACCCATCATTGCCAGCAGCACAGATGAGTAAAACATTTTGTTCTTCACATAACCGAACGGCATTTTCTAGCCAGCCTTCAGCCTCACCAAAGTCGGTAAGTTGACCACCACTGATATTGATGATGTGTGCTCCAGCATTGATAGCTTGTTCAATCCCCCGGGCTAGATCAAGCTGAGATGCGCTACGACGTTGGTCAGAAAACACTGGGATAATTACCCCCCGACATCTGGGTGCAATGCCTACAACAGTGCTACCTGGTTGACCAAAAATAACGCTTGCCACATGGGTGCCGTGAATAGACATGTTACTATCCAAGCTTGCTTTCCCCTGGACAAGGGATGATAAACGAGTGAGATCTGCTCCATTGAAGCAATCATGGGATTGATCAACAACTCCATCCAAAATAGCTACACATATCTCAGGAGAGCCTAATGTTCTGAGATGCAGCTTCAAGATGTCTTCCAACATGGGGTACAAAATTCGACATAGATTTTGCTGGACTCATGTGACATGAAAAACCAGCCATTCTGACTTTTCACGGCATCTGGAAAAGGCTATTTTGAGCTTTCGCATCATGTCAATAAGACTATTTAATTCTCAATAGACTCCAGGGCAAACGCATCTAAATTATACTTGCTCACCACTGAGGTTAAGGAGCAACGAAAAAATCAGCATTTATCGTTTGATTTATTTTCCAAGGCTCAAGGCGATGCCAAAGGCAAGCCGCAAAGCGTCTACGCTTAATCATGTATTGTACTGGTACAAATTTTCATAACAGCATTTAACAGTTAACAGTATGGTAGCAGTTTCGTTTGATTTACAATAGTGCTTGTTAATAAAAAAACATGAGTAATACCAATTTGAAAAAAGAATACAACCTGGTTGGTTGACAAAACTTAATCAACCTGATGTTGATACGTTATAGCAACCGCCAGGTTGGTTAGGACGCTAAACTTAAGATATGCTCCATGGCTTCTCGCAGTGTTTCAAAGTGCTTTAGTTGCTTGCGAATGCGGCTTTTTAGCCAAGACCAGCATTTTTCAATCCGGTTCAAGTCCGGTGAATAGGGTGGTAAGTACGCAACTACGAGCCTGCGGCCCGAACCAGTTGCGAGGGGGCGTCCGCCTTTATGAAAGGTGGCATTGTCAATCACCAGTTTTTGCCCAGGCGTCAGGGTAGGAATCAAGCATGTTTCTAACCAAGTTTCAAATACCTCACGATTGCAAGCTCCTTCAATCGTGAACGGTGCGGTTCAGCTGTTGCCCACAAAGTGCGGCAATCATGTTGACTCGACCTGTTCTGCGACCGGACTTTAGGTCATGAAAGCGCTCTCCTTGAGGACTGTAGCCATAGCCATAGTCGTCTCGATGGTCCATCCCTGATTCATCGGCATAAACAATCTGTTCATTCTTAAGGGTGGCTAGCTGTTCGACAAAGGCTTGGCGTAATTGTTCATCTCTTTCACGGTAACCGTAGGTCTTTTTTTTCGCGTAAACCCAATTTTCTCCAAGGCACGTGATATTGTGCGTTAGCGAAGCTCGCCGAAGGCATCGCTAATCTCTCCATCCCACAACTCAGCCATCTCCACCTGGGTTTTGTCACCATGGGTTTCGGCAAAGGCTCGAAACTTCTCCCAGTCAGAGATCTTGTTATTCGTGCCCCGATGCTCACTTACTTTGGCTCGGAAGTCCCCCGTCTTAGCTTTACGTTGTAACCACAAATTAATGGTGTTGCGGCTAATGTTAAAATGCTCGCTGGCTCAAGAGCGCTTCATGCCATTGAGTTCGATCGCCTCTATGACTTTTTGGCGCAGGTCGTAGCTGTAGGGTTTGGGCATGACACAAATGGGAGCAAAAGTGGAAGGGCTTTTCTATTCTATGTCCTAACCTTTATGGCGACTCCTATAGTATTGTGAATTCCAACTTATAGCTCCGTCGTTCATGTTGTTTGCGATCTGCCATAACGGGTTCAGGGTCTTGGTTGCCCGTGAACCGTACATGCTATCCTTTAGTCACATCTTTCGTAACAAAAGAGTGAAAAGGCAGGAATGAGATACAGCAGTAGTTTTAGCTATAGTCAGTAGACGGAAAAGTTTGGCGTTAGCGAAGCTCACCGAAGGTATCGCTCTAGTGTGAATACCTGTCTAAGTGAATTTTTGTTAAAAACTAGTAATTTTAAATGCCAGTGTTGTATAGCTGAGTTGACCTTGTGGCATAAGTAAAGTTAATAAATCAGCCAAGCGTAAGAGCAAATCTTAAACCAGAATATGATTATGCTGTTATTGCAGAGAATTT
>JAHHIB010000158.1 GCA_019359075.1 Kalymmatonema hyalinum WJT4-NPBG1 | reverse complement strand
CAATAAGCCATCTGCAGTTATAGTCGACGGCCAACATAGAGTTATAGGTGCAAGTCAGTATGAAAACGGTGATATTCACCTAAACGTAGTAGGAATATTAGGGGCAGACTCAACAGAAGGCGCATTCCAATTTTTAGTAATTAACAACAACAGCTCCAAGGTATCACCAAGTCATGTTAAAGCGCTTTTCACTGATTACAAAGAAGAAGAATTATTAAAAAGAATGTTAGATAGTGGGAGTACAAATTTAGATGAAGAGAAGATAACAGCACTAGACTATCTTGATCGAGGAGCTGATAGCCCATTTAAAGGGCAGATAAAGTGGGCGAAAAACAATAAAGGTTTTATTGTATCGAACGCACTTGAAGCTGGTTTAAATGAAATAGAAAATCGCAGTACATTATTGGGAATACAAGATCTAGAGTTAGATACGTTTTTACAAATCTGGATAACCATTAGGAAAGACTGGGATCGACTGTGGAATAAAGAATCACATTTACTTGAGAAAGCATGTGTTCAAGCACTGACCGCTTTTATATCCGATTCCTTATTACAGCAAAAGTTATTTTTAGATGAAGATGTTGACTACTCGGATCCTGAATTCCTTGCACAGAAAACATCACAAATTCTAAAGCGGTTAGAGCCCAATTTCTTCGAGGTCGAATGGACCACAACCGGTCTTGATACTAGAGCGGGACAAGAGCTCCTTATTGAAGATTTAAAGCAAATGACTAGTAATATACGGAATAAGCGTACATGGTACCAAGGCTTACAAACCGTTAGCGCTGGGTCAGTCAGTGGCGAAACCACTAAAAAAGGCTCCAGGCCAAGGAAATCAAAGAGTTAATCCGGTTCCTATATAGATAAGATTTAAGTGAAAGTTAATGTGCTCGTAGCCGACATGCATTTTGCATTTCGGCTTTTCTTTTTCCGTTAACCATACTGCACAACTCTGACCTGGATATACAATTAAAAATCATTTAAGGGGTGAAAATATGCAAACTTATAAATATCTTGGAATGAAATATTCACAAGGAGACGCAAGTACCGAACTCATTTCATTCTGTGCGGCTGCTGATGATATTGTCGCGTGGGGAGGTGTTCCAGCGAAGAATGAAAGATTCCACGGTGGTTTTCAGCGAGCATTAAGTCCTCGATATAAAAAAATAATTGATTTCTTTAACTCAAACCAAACTTCCCCTGGTGCTGTTGTCGTCGCATTTCGTGAGAATGAACTGAAGTGCGAAAACTTAGCGGTCCCCTCCTCATGGGGAAGTGCTCAACTTTCTTACCAACCTCAGTTAGTACAAATTAGTTTTGAAGTAGAGGACGACGAAGGCGTCTCACTTGAAGACCTTAGAAAAAAGGTTGCTGCATTACTTGCTTCAAGAGTTGGAGTTGATTCGACGTCATTGGCAGGGAGTGCTAATGATTTAGATAGCGATTCAGAGGAATCAGATACTGATACTGTTAGTGCTGAGTCCCAAAATGGTGATGATGATTCAAGTGACGAAGAAATAGACGTTGGCCAATCTAAATTAAGGTCATTTTATGAGTTTATTGCAGATGACCAAAAAGTATCTGAATGGATCCAATCTGAAAATGCAAAAATAAGTCTGGTTAAAGCAAAGGGTATTTTGAGTCAGAGTGAAAAAGAATATGTTTTGTTTACACCTGAAGAAAAACTAAAAGGCACTTTGAAGTCTTTGCTTCGACCAGCAATGATTGTAGATGGTCAACATCGGGTGAATGGCGCTAATGAGAGCGATAAGGACCAGGTGGTTTTCACTGTATGTGCAATTAAGGATGCTGATTGGGTAGAGCAAGTATTCCAGTTTGTGGTGCTCAATAAGATGGCACGGCCAATTTCCAAAGATTTTCTAACTGAGTTACTGAATACATCATTAACTAATTCAGAGATCAGCGAAATTGATAAAAAATTAGATTCTATTGGGATTCGTAACTCAGATAGGATCATTCACAAATATATAAATCATGACCCCAGGAGTCCATTCACAGGCATGGTTGCAGAAGCTAGTGAGGCCTCAGGCTTTGAAAAGTCTGGAAAATTAAGTCAGCAAGGCATGCTTACAGTAGCAAAACGATGGCGCATGATCGATAAGGCTGGGAAAAATTTAGAAATGAACATGTTTGTGCCGGCCCTTGGTGATTTAAGTCTGACGCTTGCAAGGAAAAAATGGAAAAATCATGAAGTATGGGTTCCCTATTTCTTTGAATTTTGGCGTGTTCTTAAAGAGCGCTATACCGATGAGCAAGTATGGGTAAAAGCACCAGGATTCCATCTACTATACATAGTTACCCTTCAAGCATTGCAAGACGTATTCTTAGAGAGTAAGGCAGAAGGTGATGCAAGATTTACGTCTTTAGAACATTTTTCTGAACAAGTAAAAGAATTTTTTGAGTTGGTTCCTGGAGCATTTTTTCAAGGGTGGACAGCAACAGGTTTGCAAAGCGGTACAGGGTGGTCAGATATAAAAAATGCCATTCGAGCCTTTAGGAAAGGGCAAAAATTAAATACTGTTAAAGCAAATTCTCCACTTTTTAGCTGAGTCTGAAAGTTGCACGCCACCTTATATACAGAACCTTTTTTAAGGTTTCTAGACATCATCTCAAGGGGTAAGCGGGAACAGCGTCAAGCTATTGCGCTTCTCTCTGAGGAAGCGCAAGAACTGTTCGATGTATCCTTTGAGGCGATGACAAAATTAGCTTATGGCTCGCCATCGCCTATACGAGCCCATATAGCATTGATGGCATTAGTAAGAGTGCTTTGGAATCTTGCTCCAATAGAGCTATTTAGTCAGATGTCACCCAATTTTCGTCAGCTAGCAAGCAGAGCTATCGATGAAAGGCTAAACATAGCTACTGGAAACCAGGAACTGATTCGTGATTTAGCGCTGGTTTTCAAAAGACTGCGCAGTTATCATAGACATGGAAGAAACACTACGTCATTCAACTCTTCAAGTTCAACGCAAATAGAAATATTAAAAGAACAAAATTGGCGTTGCGCTCATTGCCTCTTCCCCTTTGAAGAAGATTTAGATTTATACGCGTCTGAAGAAGATTCAGTTGTTATAGATAACTCTTCTAAAAAGGAAGATGAAGTTAGATTAGATATTACATATAGAAAGCCGGAACTTGATCATATTATTCCTCATCTTCTAGGGGGAGATGATCCAGCTAACTGGCAGATTCTGTGTAGGTCCTGTAACGCGGGAAAGAGCGACGCAATAAGTGGACTTTCAAGACATTTTTCGCATATCTCTGTACGCACAAGTGACTTGTCAGAGTTTAATCCTGCAAAAAGATTTGCAGTAATTGCAGATTACCGCAGTGCTATTCAAAATCTACCCATTTTGAAAACTAATGAATTTCTAAGGGTTTTTTTGAAAAATCCAATGGGATTTATGAATATAGAAAATCTTTATTGTAAACCTGCGTAATTCATAGAATAACAGGGTATTTTAATCAAAAAACAGTGTGCATTTATCACCACTTGCCTCACGCCAAACTGAAACCTTAGTGAGCATAGGGATCGACTTTTTAAGTTTTTTGTAGATATAAACACAAAGATTCTCAAGGGTTGGAGGGCCAAGTTCAGGAATGTCGTCCAAAAAATTATGATCCAGAATTTCCCTTATCCCTTCTAACTCTTTCCTTACAAACCCTAAATCAATCAACATTCCAGAATTTGAATCAGGAGTTCCGTGCATAAAAATCTCAGCATAATAAGTATGTCCATGAACACGCTTACTTCCAATGCCATCAATTTCACGCTGCAAAGTATGCGCTGCTTCAAAATAGAATTTTTGACTTAATTCGTAATTCATCTTATGCCAATTACCTTATGGGTTTGAACACTGAGATTCCAGATAGGATGCTTCTTACAATATTCGATAGCAAGGTTAGTGTTCATAGCTTGATTAGATCCATCCATGGGTTGTAAATAGAAGTGATCAAATTCTAAGGTAGTGAAATGCTCTGGCTCAAAATTATTTTGTGGGAAAACAAGTTTCAATTCTTGTCCACTTTTAACGACTAAATTAGAACCAGATTTCGGACTAACACATATCCAATCAATTCCATCTGGTGGATTTATTGTTCCATTCGTCTCGACTGCGATAGTAAAGCCCATATTTCGGAGCGCAGTGATAAGTGCGTCATCAACTTGCAACAATGGCTCACCTCCGGTCAACACAACAAAACGACGAGATGAACTTTTAATCGGCCACTGCTCTTCGATTGCATATGCAAGTTCGGTTGCGCTAGAAAATTTTCCTCCACCAGTTCCATCGGTTCCAATGAAATCAGTATCGCAGAATTGGCAGATGGCCTTGACGCGGTCTTCTTCTCTGCCGCTCCAGAGATTACATCCTGAAAAGCGACAAAATACTGCTGGACGACCGGCATTAGCCCCTTCGCCCTGCAGAGTATAGAAAATTTCCTTAACGCTGTAAGTCATGATTGCTTTGCGATTTCAGCGGACTCATAGCCTTTTTGTCTCAACTCGCAGGCAGGACAATCTCCGCAACCATATCCCCAGGGATGCAAAGTAGTACGTTCCCCTTTATAGCAAGTATGTGTTTCTTTACGGATGATCTCTAATAACGTTTTTCCGCCAATTTGCACTGCTAGATCCCAAGTTTCCGACTTGTTTAACCACATTAATGGTGTTTCAAGAACCATTCTTTGGTCCATGCCGAGGTTAAGTGCTACCTGAAGCGCTTTGAGCGTGTCATCACGACAGTCCGGATATCCTGAATAATCGGTCTCACACATGCCTCCAACAAGCACCTGTAAGTCGCGACGGTATGCGACAGTGGCGGCGAAGGTAAAGAACAATAGATTTCGAGCAGGAACAAAAGTGTTCGGCAAACCATTGGCTTGGAATTCAATTTCCCTACTTGCTGTCAGCGCTGTATCGCTTACCTCAGACAGGATAGAGAGGTCCAGCACATGATCGTTTCCCAATTTTTCTTTCCACTCCGGGAAAGACTCTTTAAAACTTTTAAGTATGGTTTGCCGGCATTCCATTTCTACCAAATGACGCTGGCCATAGTCGAAACCGATGGTCTCTACATGCTGATACCGCTTCAAAGCCCAAGCAAGACAGGTGGTGGAATCTTGGCCACCAGAAAAAAGAACTAGTGCACGTGTTTTCATTATTTCCTTACGAAGAAATCAAGCAGCTCTTTTGGCTTTCCGCAGAGCGCGTTTAAGTGATCTAACTAGGTAATTCGCCAGAATATCAATATCGCTTGGCGTATTTTGAATGCCATTCCAAGGACGTACATCATCCTCAGAGAAACGCCATTGCCCACTTGTCCAAGCGGTGTACTCTTTCAATGCCTCTAATCCAGGCTCAAATTCCTCACTAGTAGTCGCACCTTGGCTTGAATAAAGTGACTCCATTACAAAACTCATTGCTACTAGGCCAGCGCCATGCCGCAAACGAGATGTCTTTGGATTCATATCTACCCATTCATCATGAAAAACGTTTTCAACTGCAGTGAAAAATTCATTTACCAAGTCGAAAGCCTTATTTTCATAATCTTCAGAATTCACAAACTCACGAATTGCACCATTGGACGCTGAATTCATCACAAATTTCTGCATAGCAGTGTCACTTATGACGCCTAGCGGATTGGTATGTTGACGAATCTGACCATATAGAGATGCACCGCGTGTGAAATTAAGACGGTCGACTATGCGTGCCGCAAATTGTCGGGCAGTGAAGCGTGCTGGTAGTCCCTCCACAGTGGGAAGAAGCTCATAAATTAATGTCTTCGGTAAGGGGCGAGTATTATTAATAAGAACGAATTGTTGCCGAAGCTCGTTATAGTCTTTACAGATCAGGCCCGATACAAACACCTGAAATCCTGGTTTTTTTAGACCAGATAATGCGGTTAACCGTTGTTGACCGTCTACGACAAATCCAGGCTTGCTCTTCCTAGCATCAATTGTGATCTCGACTATGCCGTCGCCTATATCTTTCACTTTAACATTCCCAAGAAATGCAATAATTACCGCATTAGGTAACAAAGCATCTTCACGGGTCAGATAATCTTTAATGTCTTTAATATGAGACGCGACTTGATGACGCTGAAACCCACGCAGTTGGCCATCCTCCTCACGACCTACACGCTCAATTTCTGAGAACGCCAAGATGTCTTCGGGAGCAGCTGCGAAAGAGAAAACGTCATGATCCGCGGCCTGGTTAGCGCGAATAGCTTTAAAACAATAAATACTCATGAGTGTTTCTCCAAAATCTGTTGTACGTGTTTGTGATAAACACCTAAATTATGAAATCCGCGTCGCCTATTGCGATTGCTAGAGCGAAAGATGATGACCTCAACGCCTACGGCCTTACAGACATCACATTGGCATCGCTTCCATGGCATTTCTTCCAGTGTGCGGCTGACATGCTTATGCATCTTCTGGAGATCTTTTTCTTGTTGTTCCGCTTTCTCTCCATTTCCAATAGTGAGAAAACGCTGATAGTCCATCACAGCGTTAAGCGTAGTAATGAATTTCTCTTTTCCAATGTCGTATTTGCGCATTGCTTCTAAGGCTTTTTGCTCCCTTTTCCGCAAATCTTCTGCACTAAAAATGCCGCGTTTAATTCCTTGCATTAAACGGGTATTTTCAATGGCTTGTGGAATACGCACGGCAGCATAGTATTCCAGCCCCCCTTTGGGGGAAGGCAAATAATAATTTTGTTTTTCGTCTTTAAAAGCACGAATTAGAGGAGAAGTGGAATCAAAACTTGTGATGCCGTAGCCAGTAAATTCATGTATATGATCAGCCTTGGCAAAGCCTAGGAGATGGATGTTTGTCTCAGGCTTGATTGCTTGACGCAGAGGTTTTAGTACCTGATGAATTACTTCTACTTTTAACGGTACTAAACCACCGATCGCTAAATAGCGATAGCCCATTTTTTCTAACTGTACCGCTGCTTCAGCAATGCTCTTAGGCGACCAGCCTTGAACCGCTCCTACAGGTTCAAAAGGCTCACCTTCATCTTTTGCAAGCTTTATGAATTCTTGCGCGTTGCTTAGAGTAATTTCATAGCGCTCGATTACTGCATCGGCCACTTGGCTTCGAGGCGGATTACCTGTATTGCAGTCAAAAATAATATGGTCGGGAGATACCCCATGGGTAAAATCCGCGTCAGCATAGAACTCGACTACTTCTTCAGGCGAGTAGGCTGGTTTAGGATGCTCAACGTAAGCAAACGCGCCGCAATCGCCCATTAACATTGCAGATTTGTGCTTGGGACCACCGAAGCGAAGGAATTTTCTTATCCCGTCACGCAATATCCTTTGCTCTTCCGCGGTCGAATACCGCACTTTTGACTTAGCTACTCCCGGCGCTTGTCGGACCGCACTCATTGCGACCAGCAACCCGTCGTATGGAGTCGGCGTCATCATTTCATGTGCGTACATGTCATCCCAATACCGTTGTCTTCCTGGGGCGTTACGATCATTAATAAAATCGTATTCAGGATCAACATAGTCTTGTGTATCAGAGTATAAAAACTTCATCGTCTAGTACTGCTTGTATATGCTCTAACTAGGGCATCTTGTAATTTTTTGATATCTCGAGGGGTGTTTTGAATCTCGTTCCAAGAGACCCCCAATGTGTCCCAGGTCCCCGAGGTCCAACAGCAAGCAGGCGCGACTTTTTCTAGCTCTTTGCGCACCGTGCTGTAATCTTCGCTACTGCCAGATAATCGCGCATAGATTCGGTCCATTAATACACCCATTGCGGTGATGCCCGCTGAATGCATTAATCGACTTTGACGCGGGTCGCGTGCCCAGGCCTCAGGAAATACGTCTTTTACTGCTTTCCAAAAGGTGAGTAGAATTTTGTACATTGCTTCTAAATCAGCACCTTCTCGACCACTTGATTTATATGGAGAAAGTGCACCCAACGGATTATTCATACTATTACGAATCATTGTTATAACTGCCGTGTCCGTAATCACTGCAGTCGAACTACTTTTCTCTGACGTTCGTTTAATTAATTTGAAAATGGAGATTCATTGTCGCGGTTAAGAAGATTGCAAATTTCAGAAGGTACTTTGCGAGCGCTCAGTTCACGTGGTAATAGGACCCCTCTAGTCTCAGGCAGCAGTTCATTAATTAATCGTGTTGGCAAAGGCTTTGCTTTGTTAACAAGAATGAATTGCTCGCGTTGAATCTCAAGGCTATCCGATACAAAACCTACCACTGGTACAGGAAGAGATTTATTACTACTTTGTGCAAGTGCCAATGAGCGCTGTTGCCCGTCAACGATCCAAGCAACGCGCCGACCTTCTTCATAAATAGGAATAGTTAGGGTGCCAGCCTGCGCTATACCCTCATCTCCTTCAGGCTTCGTTCCACGAGATGCCACAAAACGAACATGAGGAGACATAGCAAGGATGATCGCGTTCGGAAAAAGGATATCTCCTTGATTGAGATACTCAGCAATTCCTTTAACGTGATTACGAATCTCTGGTCTTTGAAAGCCTTTCAATGTGTCTGATTCATCGCGCTCTACACGAGAAATATCAGCTACTTTGACGATATCCGCACCTTTGATAAAGAAGGCATATACATCAAGCCCCTCTCCTTGCTTTGTGTGCAACGCTCTAATGACTATTTCTTTTTTTGCTTTTGCCATGCTATGCCCCTGCGGCGAGTTCTTCTTTAACTTGCTTCCATAAATTGCGGAAACGAGATTGCTCACAAGCGATCATTGCTTCATCACGTAAATATCGAAGTAAGCCATGCGCTGTGCCATCAAAACGATCCCAATTCTCTCGGAGATGAGAAATAATTTCCTCATTAGACTTTTTGATCCGTGAAGGGATTGTTGGCTTCTCTAGAACTGCAAGCGCATTAGACACAACCTCTCTTGCTTCCAATGGTGTCTTTAAATGCCCTTGCAACTCTTGAACAAAGTGACGTAAAGCTCGCTGTGGGAAATCGGAGCGTGTTCCTGCGTATTTTGAGAGAGCTTCGAGCCTTTCGTCATAAGGCATCACGTTGTTCAGCAATTTGCTAGGAACAAATGATTTACCTCGTTCTGAAGTAATTATGTAAAGATGGCTTAAGAATCTCTCGTCTAAAGTGGCGAGTTCTTTAGATAGAAGATCTATATAGCTCGCAGGCAGTGCAAATAAAAACCTATTTTCTATCGATCTTTCGAGCAGTGAGGAAAGGGAGCGTTGTTTTCCAAGATGTGTGATAAGCGCCTCCCACCAGTCTGCACCTTCTAGCTCCCATTTTGTGAGAAGAGGTGCGAGTGACTGAGGTCCTTGAGACACTGTCAAATTATAGGAAGGAATCATTTCGCCAGCCGAAACAATTCCCAGGCCAGCTGACACAACATAGAGGGACGCTTCTATAGAACTAGCCGTTGCTTTCGCTTCAGAGAAAGAGCGGCCTTGATAAATGGAGCTAGCTTTGCCGGCGGGCGTGGCTTTTTCTACTATTTCTGTCCAGGCTTTGGAAAGCGACACCACCGAGCGGTATTTTTCTAGACCTGTTAAGCGCAACACTTCTTTGCCACTTCGTTTACGGTTTGTGCAACTAGTAAGAATCGTAACGGCGCGCATAAGTGCAGAATGTTAAAAAATATCTAAAAAAATACTGTCGTATTGATTTACAGATATTTTCTCATTTATTGCAGTATTTTCCTAGTTTGCCAAAGAATTTAATGCAGTTATTTTGATGTTTTGTAATCAATCTTGGGCGCTCTGCCAGGTGGGGATGCTTAAAGGAGGCAATTGAAACGCAGAGTTCATGCAACCTTGTGGCGCGTTGAATATGTATTATTTGGAATGATTGTCGTCTTAGGAGGCGTCTATATGGCTTACTCTTAATCTCAATCCTTAACTTTCTCAGATAGTCTTTTAGTATCTGACTGCTCTGCTAGCCATTCCCGATAGGCCGCTTCGTGATAGCTATCATCCGTCGTATTGATGTGCCCCAATAAAGAGTGCCAATCGGGATCTAGTAAAGTTCGTTTTCGAAAGGGAGAACGGACGTGAAGAAGCGATTTACCGACGAACAGATTATTGGGTTTCTGAAGCAGGCAGATGCTGGTGTATCAGTCAAAGAGCTGTGCCGACAGCATGGTTTTAGCGATGCGTCGTTTTACACCTGGCGCGCCAAATTTGGTGGCATGACGGTTCCAGATGCGAAACGACTGCGGGAGCTGGAAGCGGAGAATGCCCAGCTCAAGAAGCTGCTGGCGGAGTCGATACTCGATGCTGAAGCGCTGAAGGTCGCCTTGGGCCGAAAGCACTGAGCCCACAGGCCAAGCGTGAGGCGGTGGCAGCGATGCAGGAGAAGACGAAGATCTCCGAGCGCCGCGCCTGCCTGCTTGTGGGACTGTCACGCACTGTCTTGCATTACCAGAGCAAGGCCCAACCCGAGAACGAGCAATTGCAGGCTCGCATGGTTGAACTGGCAGGCGTTCGCCGCCGCTTCGGCTATCGACGCCTTCATGCGCTTTTACGACGTGAAGGCATCGAGGCAAATCACAAACGGATATTTCGCCTTTATCAGGGCGCGGGATTGGCAGTAAAGCGCCGTCGCAAGCGGCATGGTGTTGCAGTGGAGAGAGAAACGCTGGCATTGCCGAGCCGGCCCAATGAAGTGTGGTCCATGGATTTCGTCAGTGACGCGCTGGCCAACGGCCGGCGAATCAAGGTATTGACCATCGTGGATGACTTCACCAAGGAGTCGGTCGATCTGGTCGCTGAACATGGGATTTCGGGTCACTACGTCGTTCGTGTGCTGGAGCGAGCAGTCCAGTTCCGGGGAATGCCGTCGGCGATCCGAACGGATCAGGGGCCAGAGTTTACCGGCAAAGCATTGGATCAATGGGCGTATCAAAACGGCGTGCAACTCAAATTGATTGAGCCGGGCAAGCCAACGCAAAATGCCTATATCGAAAGTTTCAATGGTCGCTTCAGGGATGAATGCCTGAACGATCACTGGTTCACCAGCCTGGCGGAAGCGCGCATTCGAATTGCGGCATGGAGGCGCGATTACAATGAGCATCGGCCGCATAGTGCATTGAACTACCAGACACCGGCGGAATTTGCTGCCAGCTGCCGGACAAATCGGCTGCCCAAGGCCGGCGAGCTGGAAAGAATTTGATGTTTTAACTGGACTTTGCTAGAACGCCCATGGCACTACTGATGGGGGCACATCAATAGACCCCATCAACGCAATAAAAGTTAATTACAACTGCTGATTATCTATAGTAGCTGACTAAAGTTGACGATAAAATAATCTTTGCGGTTGGCACCGGTGCTAACCATATTGATTGCGCGTCCAAGGTAAATAAAAATGATCCAGATTGCAGGAGTACGTCAGCTTCCTACACAGCACATTACGATACGGGTGCCATGGCACGACAGCGGTTGGAATGGAAAGATTTGCCAAAACCCATGTGCCAACACCTCTTGCATGGTGCTACCGCGCATTGGCACTGGTAAGGATGAAGTGGCTGAAGCCGGATGTGCTGGACAATCATTGCAAGGCATGGACGAGGCGGCGCTGCCGCCATGCGTGGATGAGCATGGCACATTCATGGCGGATTTCTCGATTCATAAGCTCAAGCAGCACCCCTATAAGTTTGCAAAAACGCACGAACACTTTGCTAGTACGCCCTTTCGCTTCGAACCACATTCCGCTGCAGCAATTCCCTTTCGGTGGATGCTGAAAGAGTATGTGGAAGGGTCCAAGCGATATGTTCCTGGACTAGCTAAGGAATTGGAATTGGGGTACGACCCGTCACGCGAACCCAAGATGGAGAATATTCCTGAAACATGGGTTCAGGAGGGTAACAACCAAAAAATCATGCTGGAGACGTTCTTTAGCGCCATTCAGCCGCAGGATTCCCTCGTCTTTTTTTATGCAAAGCGGACTCCCCTATCCGATTCACCGCGCCGGGTGATCGTCGGCGTGGGAAGGGTTACCGGTATTGGTACGGCGGCCGAATATCTGTATGCCAACGGCAAACGCCCGGCCAATGCAATTTCAGGTTTCCTCTGGGAGCGACCCATCTCGCACTCCATCCGATCCAATCCTGAGCACGGTATCGATGGATTCCTTCTTCCCTATCATGACTTGTTGCGCCGCGCTGATGAGGATCCGGGACTCGATTTGGAGCGCTTCGTTGCGTTTGCTCCAGATGAAGCATTCAATCAGTATTCGTACGGCTCAGAACACCTTTCTCAAGACAATGCTATTGCTTCCTTGTTGTCTGTTGAGCGCTCCCTCCAGGAGATAAGTGGCACCATCGATGGCCCTTGGCAAGCTTACCGAGAATGGGTCGATGCGGAGCTAAATCGCTTATGGAAACTGCGCGGCCCCTACCCAGGATTTGGCGCTGCGCTATGCGCCTTCGGAGTTGAAAACGGTAACCTACTTGCATGGCACTTGGCTGCGCAAATTCAGGAAGGCGACGACCACAGTGTATGGGACGAATTTGAAGAAATTCTGAACGACGCCAAGCAGTTACCCAAATATTTGCAAAAAAGTGTCGGCACGACGCTAGCCAAAAAATGGCGCAGTCTCGATGTGGGACGCAAAGCCCTCTTACAGCTGCTGAGCCGATTTGAAATCAGTAATGACCAGGCCACATTCTGGTTCCAGCAGGATGCGCGCAAAGAACTTGGAATGCCAACGGACGAAGAGTTGCGACGTAATCCGTATCTACTTTTCGAGGCAGGTGGTCCGTTTCCTTTGCAGTTTGCGACTATCGACCGCGGTTTATTTGCTGCAAGGGAACTTGAGGGCAAACACGAGTTGCCGGACGAGAGTCGGATTAATGAAAATAATGACGTCCGCCGAGTGCGTGCCGTCATGGTGGATCGGTTAGAGCATGCGGCCACTGAAGAGGGACATACGATACTTCCTCAATCTTGGCTAATCGACCGTATCCGTGACATGCCCCTTAGCCCAGCCTGTCAAGTCGATGCTGACTTACTGCCAATTTTCGACGAAGACCTTCCACCCGTGGTATCGCTGATCAAAGAAGGCGATGAGCGCTACTACCAGCTTCGTCGGTATGCCGAAACCAAAGAATGCATTGCTCAAGAAATTGGCAACCGTATGGAAGGCATTGGATTTGATGACGAATTCGATTGGGCAAGTCTGGTCAACCAGGCAATCGAAAAGGAGGCGGACGAGTCGACATGGGATGAGCAAGAGCGCATGGCGCGCGCTGAGAAGGCGGTCGCACTACGCATGATTTATCAATCACGCGTAAGTGTTTTGATGGGCGCTGCGGGTACTGGGAAAAGTACGCTAATCAAAGCCCTATGTGACATTCCAAAGGTACAGCAAGGCGGTGTACTGTTACTTGCCCCTACCGGCAAAGCACGGGTGCGCCTCGAGCAAGCAAGTGGCATGGCTGGCAAGGGGAAAACCATTGCCCAGTTTCTTAACGCTTGGCAACGTTATGACGGCGATGCTGGTCGTTACTTCATGAACCTTAGTGCCCCCCGCTGTGGCGGCATCCGCACAGTTGTCATCGACGAATGCTCGATGCTGACTGAGGACCAACTGGCTGCGGTATTGGATGCACTAGAAGGTGTAGACCGCCTGATCCTGGTGGGAGACCCAAAGCAGCTGCCTCCAATTGGAGCGGGCCGTCCCTATGTTGACATCTGTGCCCAGCTTAAACCTATCAATGCCGAGCAACTCGTTCCTCGTGTTGTGAAGGGATACGCAGAATTGTTAGTGACACGCAGGCAGCAGGCAAGCGATGCGCGGCATGACTTGGC
>JAHHIB010000005.1 GCA_019359075.1 Kalymmatonema hyalinum WJT4-NPBG1 | reverse complement strand
GCAGACGGTTTGGCAGGGGTTGAGATATCTCAATCTAGGTCAAAGTCGAAATCCCGCAAGGAAACAACTAGGAAATCTAGGAAGTAATTCTTAGAAGCTCCGTACCTTTAGGTCGGAGAGATGTCACATGCCTACGACCTCTACGAGTTCATGAAGTTTAGCCACGAGCCAGTTAAAATTATTTATGGGAGAAATTTAAAATTTGTGCGGCAAATGCACCCAAGCCGCTGGGTGGTGATTCTTCACAAACTCGTTCATTTCACGACCATATGGCTTTTGAACGCAGACTGGACACCTTCTCGCTAGCAGCCTTGTTGGTGTCTGCGCATTACGGTTTGGGGTTTCTTTTGGGAACCGCTGAGAAATCCCTCACTTTGGGTACTGCTGGCAGCCTCTATGCTGTCTCTCTTGGTTTGGGTACAATTGCTCTTTTGGGATTGGCAAAGTTTTACTGGACACAAACAGAGCAAATCTGGACATTGCTAGGCTCTGCTTACGGAGATCGGGTAAAAGTTTTCGTGGGTTTGATGTCTTGGTCATCGCTGATTGGCATCGAAGCCGTTCAGTTGATTTCTGGAGCGTTTATCCTCAAGGTCTTCGGGATACCCACACTGCCGACGATGGTTGTTTTGGCTATCCTGTTTGCGACGATTTCTTTACTCCCAACCGAGAAAGCAGGCTGGATATTGCGAGGGTTACTGGTTCTGAACTTTTTGGCTCTGCTTTATGGGCTTTGGGTGTTACACGCTTTTGGTGACTATTTGCGATCGCCCTTTGGGGGGCTCGCTTTGCGAGCATCGCCGCTTACGGCACTGGGCATTGCCCAATCGCCCATAGATGCTAACTCAGTGCAACATATGAGTTTGCCCTCAGCAGTGGGCGTGTCATTGTCTACAATTCTGCTGGTACTTATAGACATGAAGTATCAGCAGTTTCTTGTCCAAGCAAAAGATGTGCAGAGCTTATATAAAGGTTGTACTTTGGCAGCGATTATACTACTGTTGCTTGCTTTTTTGCCTTCGACACTTGTCGTTGCAGCACACAACGCAGGAATTTTGCCTGCTGGCATTGATGGTAAAGAAACACTCCCGTTTATCCTATCCTGGATTGGCGGTGGTAGCCAAAAGCCTTTGGGCATTGCTTTGATTGTATCTTTATTGGTTCCAGCACTGGGTATTGGCAGCAGTATATTACGAGTGCAAAGCAAGACTGTCTTGGACTTCAACATTCTGCCTGCATCTGTGTGGAGTCGGGTACTTGTCACTGCCGCGAATGCTCTGTTTGGTCTTGCTGTTGCTTTCAAAGGTGGGGAGATTGTCAATCTGATTGTGTCTTTTTATGCAGCTTATGTAGGAGCAGTGTTTGTTCCTTTTGTCGCCTATTTGCTTGCTCAGACAGGACGCTATAACTTCTCAAAAGGCAGTGTCAAGCTATCTTTAATTGTGAGTAGTATTGCGTCTTTATCTTTGTTAATTTTAACACTAATAGAATCAGAGGTTGCACTATTTGGTAGTATTGAATTGAATATTATGGGAACAGGAATTCTCAGTGGAATCTTATTTTTGTTTATCGGTGAGGTATTAGAGAAGTACTTTCCTACATCTAAGGTTGGAGAAAAAGCTTAAGATATTACAAAATTAAAGGTATTAGAAAATCGCTCCATCTCTATGTGCCATCAGGTTTGATTGAAAACAGCTTGACAGTTGCTTGCGCTATTGTTTCCTTGGTTAGAGGTAAAAAATCTAGCCATCCTTCTAAAGTTAGTTGCTAGGTAACTTTAGATTGTCATGACTCTTCTGGATTACAACCATGAATAATGGCAACGGCTTAAAAAAACACAATGGCAGGCATATTCCTTATCGGAAAAAGCACATTTGTCGTACAGAACACGCCGCCATCCAAGTGCAGGACGATCGCACGGGAATGGACATCGAAACGCTCAAACGTGCTTTCTTCGATAACCTCTATTACATCCAAGCAAAAGATAGGGGTTGGGCAACAGCACACGACTACTATATGGCGCTGGCGTATACTGTGCGCGATCGCCTGCTGCACCGCTGGCTGAAAACTGTCGAGCAAACCTACTTTCCCAAGGATATCAAAGTCGTTTGCTACTTGTCTGCCGAATACCTTATTGGACGACAACTCGGCAAAAACTTAACCAACGTTGGACTTTACGAGCAAGCCCGTGAAGTGGTACAAGAGTCAGGGTTTGATTTGTTGGACTTGATGGAACAGGAAGACGAACCAGGATTAGGTAACGGCGGTTTAGGACGACTAGCTGCTTGCTTTGTGGATTCCCTCTCAACTCTAGAAATTCCTGCCATTGGCTACGGTATTCGCTACGAATACGGCATCTTTCGACAGGAGATTCGCAATGGCGCTCAAGTGGAAGTTCCTGATCGCTGGCTGCGCTTTGGCAATCCTTGGGAAATTCCCCGTCCTGAGTACACTGTGGAAGTCAAATTTGGAGGACACACCGAAGCTTTCACGGATGAACATGGACGCTACCAAGTGCGTTGGATTTCAGGAAGAACTGTACTCGGAACACCATACGACACACCAATGGTTGGCTACAACTCCAACACCGTGAACACCTTGCGTTTGTGGAGTGCCAAGGCAAGTGATGAATTTGACTTGCAGATTTTCAACAGTGGAGACTTTGCCAATGCCGTTGCTGATAAAGTCTTCTCCGAGAACATTACCAAAGTCCTTTATCCCAACGACAATAACTACCAAGGCAGGGAATTGCGTTTACAGCAGCAATACTTCTTTGTGTCCTGTTCTCTGCAAGATATCATCCGCAACTACCTGCAACACAATGACAACTTTGACAATTTCCCCAACAAAGTTGCTATTCAAATTAATGACACCCACCCCACCATTGGCATAGCAGAACTGATGCGGCTCCTGCTAGACGAACATCAGCTAGGATGGGAAAAAGCTTGGGACATCACCCAAAGAACCTTTGGTTTCACCAATCACACCTTACTGTCTGAAGCATTGGAACGCTGGCCTTTAAGCATTTTTGGCAGACTTCTACCTCGACACTTGGAAATTATTTTTGAGATTAACCAACGTTTCTTGGACGAAGTTCGTGCCAAGTATCCCGGAGAGAATGAAAAAGTTGCCAGGCTGTCGCTGATTGAAGAAGGCGCAGAGAAACGGGTGAGGATGGCTCATCTTGGCTGTGTGGGTAGCCATGCTATCAATGGTGTCGCAGCACTACACACTCAACTGCTGACAAACGACCTGTTTCGCGACTTCTACGAACTGTTTCCCGAAAAATTCAGCAACAAAACCAATGGAGTCACCCCCCGTCGTTGGATTTTGATTGCCAACCCCAAACAAGCCCTGCTGATGACAAATAAAATCGGTAAGGGTTGGATTAAAAATTTGGAAGAACTCAAGCAGTTAGAAGCCTTTGTGGACGATGGGGAATTTCGTGACCAATGGCGGCAAATCAAGCAGGAGAACAAGCAGGACTTAGCAGAGTACATTCTGCAAACAACTGGAGTTCATGTTGATGCCAATTCCTTGTTTGATATACAGGTGAAGCGACTGCACGAGTATAAGCGTCAGCTTTTGAATTTGTTGCACGTTATCACGCTTTATAACTATATCAAACAAAATCCAAATGCAAATGTTGTGCCGCGAACCGTGATTTTTGCAGGTAAGGCTGCGCCTGGTTACGCAATGGCAAAGCTGATTATTCAGCTCATTAACTCAGTAGCAGATGTCGTGAATAATGACCCAGATATGGGCGTTCGCCTGAAGGTCGTTTTTCTCGCCAACTACAACGTAGCATTAGCACAGCGAATATATCCAGCGGCTGACCTTTCCGAGCAAATCTCGACTGCGGGGAAGGAAGCTTCTGGCACGAGCAACATGAAGTTTGCGATGAATGGCACATTGACGATTGGTACACTAGATGGGGCGAATATTGAAATTCGAGACCGTGTCGGACACGAAAACTTTTTCCTCTTTGGACTGACGACTGAACAAGTTTCACAAATGAAAGCTCAAGGCTACCATCCCTGGGACTATTACAACAGCAATCCTCAACTCAAACAAGCGATTGACCAGATTGCATCCGGTTACTTCTCCAAAGGTGACAGCAATTTGTTTCAACCACTCGTAGAATCCCTAAAAAACCGAGATGACTATCTCCTATTTGCCGATTACCAGTCCTACATTGAGTGTCAACAACGGGTTAGTGTTGCCTACCACGACCAAGACAACTGGTTGAAGATGTCAATTCTCAACGCGGCTCGCACGGGTTACTTTTCCTCAGACCGGACAATTCGCGAGTACGCCCAAGATATTTGGCACGTTCAGCCCGTACCTGTTATTTTGGAGGATGCTCAACAGGAGAATGCAGCCATAAACATCGAAGCACAACCACCCGGGGTGTCAGTAAGCTAAAGTACCCTGATAACTTGACATTTTCCCCGCCTTGCCTAAAGGTTCTTGGTGGGGATTTTCAATTTCGCGGCTGAGTCTTTGCTGTCTCTTTGACACTTATTTACGTCTAAAAGTCTCAATTTTACGCCTCCACAGGCAATTTGACAAGTGCTTCAGGACTTACGCAAAGCCCCTTTTTGAGGAGGGATTTACAATGCCTCCAATCGCTGAAATGCCATAAAGGTGAGCAAGCATCTCAATTTTGGCAAATATATCTGGGTAATAATCCGAAATACTGCGACTGAAGTTTGTAGCTTAACTGTATTACTGCAAAAGTTGTATGCACTTAACCAACGATATCATGTTTGGCAAATTGCCCATAATTCCCACATTCCCCCTCCTGAGCTATGTCCGTAGGACACGCTGCACGAACGCCATCCCCCTATCAAGAGCAGGGGTTGGGGGTGGAGTAGTTTTTTTGTAGTTATTTGTGGTTAATGAGACGGATATGATATGACACCCGGACACTGTAATTTTCATTAGCAGACAGAATGATTCTTGTCGAATACTTAAAGTCAATCCTTGGAAGGCTCGCCACTTCCAAGCTTTACAACCAAATAGTTAAACATGACTATTACAGTTAACAACCGTACTGCTTGCAAAGCACTAAGCGCAAACGGTGAAAGAGCACTTAAATCTATTTAAGTAAGCAATATGGACAGACATGATTACGGTGAGAACTTTCAGGGTCATCTCTTAGAGCAATATAAGCTTTATGTAGAAATGGCAGACAGGATCAGTGCTAGAAGAGTTCAAATTAACAGCTTTTACATATCTTTGTTATCTGGATTACTTGCTATCATTTCCATATTTGGAAATAAAGATTTTTTTTTGAAATTTCAAAATAGTAAATTTCCAAATATGACACTATTTGTAGTGGGATTGCTAGGAATTATTTTATGTTTTGTATGGCAAAGTAACATACGCTCATATAAGCAACTTAATTCCGCAAAATTCAAAGTGATAGGTGAAATTGAGAAGCATATGCCGCTTTCTCTTTATGAAAGAGAATGGGAATTTTTAAAAAATGATAGAGGATATCAGGGATACTTAGAACAAACAGTCATTGAAAAATATATTCCTTTTATTCTTGCTATTCCATATGTCATTTTGCTGCTTTATTCTTTATTGGCACTAGCTCAATGAGATTTTTTAAATATTCGATCATCAATAAGTAGGGGTATTTATGGTGACATTTTGAGCCAAACAGTTAATAGTGTATTACTTTCCTCCCATTCGTGTATTTCTCTACTTGCTCCATACAGTTTTTTACAATAGAGGTATGGACTTTGAGGAATCGGCAAACAGCTTTCTCTGATTCGAGTGTTCTGGTTAGAGTTGGCAACAGCATTGTCTAGATGATTTTGGTAGTTGCATATGTCATTCCTGATAAGTAGCTCAATCAAAACTATATAAATGTCTACAGGCATAGCAAATGACGACTTAGTTTTTAATTGCCAGACATCTATACTGCTCTACTGGTATCTATACTGCTCTACTGGAGGTAACGTAAATGGTTGAGTGCATCAAAGCAATGATCAGCAGTACTTTTATGGACTTGAAGGAACACCGTCAGCAAGCAATTCTCGCGTGCTTGCAAGAAGGAGTATTTCCTTTAGCGATGGAAACACTTTCGGCAACTAACATAAGTCCAGTTAAAGAGTCATTGAAATTGGTAGACAATGCTGATATTTACATTGGAATGTTTGGCTATAGATACGGAACAATACCTGAAGGTGATGAACTTTCAATTACGCATCAGGAATATTTACAGAGTTGTAAGCGAGGTATCCCCCGTTTAATTTTTTTCATGGATGAGCAACACCCACTGACCATTAAGATGGTTGATGCAGGAGAAAAAAGCAAAGAGCTAAATGAACTTAGGAATCTCCTACAGCAAGATAGAGTAGTTAGTCAATTTAAATCACCAGAGGATTTGCGAGGTAAAATTGCTGCCAGTTTACGTCGTTATCTGGAAGTAGACTCAGCGAGAAAGTCTAAGTATTTACCTTACCCAGTCGAGCGATATGACCGCGATGATTTGCTAGGCAGAAAGGAATCTTTGGCGAGCCTAACCAGATGGGTCGTTGATACTTCATCAGATGAGTACAGGGCTAGCATTTACGTTATTGTTGCCAGTAGTGGTATGGGAAAGTCACTGTTAGCTTGGAAATGGTTTGACAGCATTACCCCTAGACTGTGGAAACGTGTTACGTGGTGGAGTCTTTATCAAAAGGAAGATTTTGAAATTTTCCTTAAACTTACGCTGGTAAATCTTATAGGTAGGGGCGAACAGGAGATTAGTGATTTAAGTACACCTGAAAGTATGTCAATCTTGTTAGAAACGTTAGAACGGGAACCCCTTTTGTTAGTATTAGATGGTTTAGAACACGCTTTAGTGAACGGGGAGTCTAAGAGTATTGCTTTGGATCGGCGTACGGTCGATACTCCGATAGAAGTATTTCTAGATAGATTCCGGAGTCTCGATCATCCTGTATCGCGCATTTTGATTACCACAACCTCCTTTCCTGGTATTTTAGCCAAACGTAATGGAGAGGTTCTTGATAGGGTTTATAAACATGAACTCGGTAGTTTGAACAATAATGAAGCACTTGAACTTTGGAAAGGAGTTGGTCTGTCTGTTCCAAAAGGAGCAGCACGAGACAATTTATTATCATTAATGAAAAAATTTGGAAACCATCCTTTGTTTATACGTGCTCTAGCAGGCGAGGTAAAGCAAGATCCAAGATCTGGTGGAAATTTCAACATCTGGTGGAACTCCAACCAAGACAACCCTCTTGGTAAATTGCAGAATATTTCCGATTGGATGTCCAATCTCTTAAACAAAAAATTAGGTTCTCCATCAAGGGAAGTATTGTTGACAATATCAGCCTTCTATTGCCCATGTCGATACAACGTGCTTTCTACCTTAATGTTAGAAAGAGGAATTGACGAAGAGATATTATTGAACTCTTTAAAAGACTTAGAAGCACGTGGGTTAATTAATCGAGTTTCTGAAGATGATGAGAATGACAATTTAGAGACATATTCTTATCGGATTCATCAGCTAATCATTGATGCGGGTTGGGGACAACTAACTACTGAGCAGCAAGTAGAAATAGCAAAAATACTATTTAATATTTTGATTGATCATGGCTACTATAATGATGCCTACGAGATATTTATTGGACGATTGAATCGAATTACATTTGAACGACAATACAACTCATTACGCTCCGATTTATTGGAGAAATTGTTTCCTCAAGGTATTAAAAATCATCCTGCCTTAACTGATAAAGACTCCAATATTGAGCATGATAAAAAAGCAATTGCGATAGCATCTTTGGTAAGAGCTTACTTGTTGTCTGGAGAACTACAGCCTGCATTAGTTTTGAGTAGAAACCACGTTGCTGTCAGAAAAAAAGTAAAACACATGAGTCATGCAGCCAAAGGTCAGTATTATCTTTCATATGAGCTTTATCTCTTTGGAAAACTACGTGAATCAGAGAAACGTATAAGAGAATCATTAATAATATTCGATAATGAAAAGAATGATTTTTGGCAAGTATTGTGCTTAAGAATGATTGAGCATCTGTTATTGACAAGAGGTAGTAAAGAAGATGCTTTAAAAGTCAAAAATCAGGCAAATTCAATCAAACCAATTTTTGACGACCAGACTAATGATGCGCTTGATGGAATTGCACATATTAAGAACCAAAAGAAATTACTCGATTCAATTGCTGCTGAGGTCAATGATTTCGAGAAACAACTCTCAAGCTTAAATTTACTGGCAGAATCTCATCTCTCAGAAGGCAGGTTTGGCGAAGCTCGACAACTTTTAGGTGAAGTGTTATTACATCTTGATTACAGACTTATTCAAGCAGATGCTTTTCTTATCCTAGCAAGGATTGAAGAAACAGAAGGTAATAGAGAAGCCGCTGTCTCAGCTGCAAACAATGCTTACAAAAAAGCATGGTGTGATGGTCCGACTTATGTATATCACCAAGTGTTAGAAGAGGCGAAGAGTCTTCTAGACCAGTATGGTAGACCATATCCTGACGTTGATTAATAAAATATTCGGGTTATACAAAGCAAATGCTATATTCTAACAAATATAAGATATTCAATTAAAATTGCCATATCCAATATATTTAAGATTATTTCAAGATTACTTTATTGTAATTTTGCATAATTATAGTAATATAGCAATCGTTGGTGAGTTATGAGAATTAAAAAACCGTGCCTGGGCCAAGAACGTCAAGAGAAATAAAAGAAAATTTCACAAATGATTTAAGACTGCTATAGCTACTTGACGCTCATCCTCTTGTTATTTAAAATGCAAAGAGCTAAATTTAACGCAAAAAGTGTATTCCAAATATTTAGATGTATTTTCATACTATGGCAGAAAAGATAATTGAGATTATTAATAAGTTCGCTGACGTTTATATTGCAACTGATAATCAAGCAGATGTTGATTACTTTTATGGTGGTACGAGGATAGTTAGCTGGGATACAGAGTTTTTACAACTCCATGCTACTCTCAAGAGGTTGATGCTATATGAAAGCAAAGTAAAAAACCAGTTAATTAATCTTGCTTTAAGAAGTCATGTATTATCTAGCTATGCTGAGCAATTGCCTGAAGAATTTTTAGAAAGTACAGTCGGTGGCGCTCGTTGTATTATAAAGCCTAAAAATGAAGAAATCAGTGCAATCCTAAAAAATCGGGACAGTTCAGAGTTCGATGTAATTATTTCCCAAATATTTGAATCAATCGGGCAGGTGCTTAACAAAGAAAATGGCAGAATTAAACTAACACCTGATTTTGGGCGTTTTGCTGATCTTGCAGATCTCTTAGCAAAATTTACGCCTCATGTTTTGGGTATTCATTGTGAAGATGGTGGATGTGGTGGAAAATCTTCGTATACCAGTTCAGGAATAATTGCTGCTTTAGAGCGAACGGAAGCCTCTAAGCAAAAAGAAGCAAATGTAACCCTCATTGGTTCTGCTGGTGAACTCGGCTCAGATATGCTTCCGTATTTTGTTAGCAAAGGATTTAAGAGTATTGCAGTTTGTGATTTAGCGTATGACGCTTGCACTTTCTCCGAGCATACACATTTCTCTGGTCTTACTATGCTCCCTTCCCAAACTGGGAAGTTTACAGATGCTTGCATGCAAAGAGGAGGAATAATACTTGCGACAACTGTTGGTGAGGAATTAGAAAACTCGAATTGGCACATTATTCCCCCAGGAACATTTTTGTTCCTAGCCCATAACCTTGCCATTCCTCCATCGCAAGAAGGTATAGAATTGATGCAGAATATTGCTCAGCGTGAAGTTTTTGCGATACCAGGTCAATTGCTAACATTAGGAGGAGCTTTAACTTCAAGACTCGAGTGGTTCTGGCGAAAATCATATCCTGGTCAAGCTTTCAATAAGTCATTAGCTCACACGATTGTTAGAGATGTAGTCACTTTTTGGATTGACCAGGTTATGGATGTTTCTAAGGCACTTAAACTGACACCTTACGAAGCGATGCTTCACTGCGTTGGTATGAACGTGTTAAATTAGCCACTTTGGGAGTACCATTAGCACTGGACTTTTGAGCAAAATGGTTTTCAAGCCTTGGAAGCATGGTTTGTTTTCTTATACTTACATCTTGCACCCCCGTAATGATGAATTAATGTGTTGGAATTAGCATTGAAGCAGAGGGCTTGAAACTGTAAAGTTCTCTGTGCATCTGCATAACCACTTTGAGGAATCAGCAAGATTATGGAAACTATAGGTGGACAGCTTGCAAAACAGTCTGAAAAGGGCACTTGCCCTCATCTTGGCTCAGAGTATCAACCCTTTGTCAACCCACAGCTTGATGACCCCTATTCTTTCTATAAGCGTGCGAGACAGGAAGAGCCATTATTTTACAGCCCAGAATTAAATGCTTATGTTCTCACCCGTTATGATGACATCCTCAGTGTACTGAAAGATCCAGAACGGTTTTCCTCAGTAGATACTCTGCGACCTACAGTCTACTTCACGCCGGAGGTGCTGCAAGTACTCGCTCAAGGCTATCTTCCCGTTCCTACTGCTTTTAATAGCGACGGTGATACTCACAAGCGCTTCCGCGAGCCAATGAATAGAGCGTTCGCACCAGCCCGGCTTGCGGTCATGGAAGACTCAATTCGCGCCATTGCTAACAAGTTGGTAGACGGTTTTATCAATAATGGTAGCGCCGAAATCATCTCAGAATTTGCGAATCCACTGCCGCTTGAGGTCATCCTGACCATGTATGGTGTTCCTGTAGAGAAAATGGCACAAATGAAAAAGTCGTGCGATCACCAGATGGCTTTGTTCCACTTCTCGCACTTGACACCAGAACGCCAGATTGAATATGCTCGCAGCATTGTTGCCATGCAGCACACCATTGCAGGTCTGATTGAGGAACGAAAGCTTGCACCACGAAACGACTTTATCAGCGATATTCAGACCGCAGACTTTAACATGAACGAGTTGGTCGTTGTTTTATGCGGCACAATACTTGCCGGACATGAGACTACAACTCATCTGATTAGCAATGCCTTAAAAGTCCTTTTAGAACGCCCTCAGTTGTGGCAAGCCCTCTGTGACGATCCATCACTGATTCCTGCTGCAATTGAAGAGGTATTGCGTTACGATAATCCTGTCCCATCAATCATTCGCACCACCACCCAAGAGGTAGAGCTAGCCGGAGTGACACTTCCTAAAGGCACCCAAATTTTCTTGATGTATGCTTCAGGTAATCGTGATGAAACTCACTATTCTGATGCTGAGTACTTTCAGCTTGCACGTTTCAAACAGGCACCCGTAAATCATCTTGCCTTTGGCAATGGAATACATTACTGTGTTGGTGCATCCTTGGCTCGTCGGGAAGCACGAATTGCTCTGGAGACACTGTCTAAGAGATTGCCGAATCTAAGACTTCGCCCAAACCAACAACTCGCGCATATCCCATCGTTGCTGTTTCGTGGTTTCACTCACCTTGATGTGGAGTGGGATGTCGCTTGATGTCTCGTGTGGGAACAACTAGAAGCGGGTGAGAGTGCATCCTTGATTTGTCACTTTTGGGATTTAACAGAATGATCATCCTTAAGGCTACGTCCGTTGCTAGAGGGAACAGTACCCGCCCGAGTCTTAACTTGTGTAGATAGTTAGTTTAGCAAGTTCACCAAAGAGGCAAAAATGACTCAGGAACCACGCAAGCTTATTAATTTATCAGTCCATGAAAGTGCTGATCCAAGTGTAATTAGCCCATCACCAGATAAAGAAGCTTCTGGAAATCAGAATGATTTTAATGACTTGAATGATTCTGTTCATGATGAAGAAAACGTAGATGTTCCCATTCCAGGGATTTTTGATGACGCTAACGACTCTAACCCTGTGGATCGCCAGCTCGGTATTGTGGGTCGAGCCGCCGGATAAGCTGATGGCAACATCACAAGGGCGATCGCCTGTAAGGGCACTGCACTCCGCGTAATCCCCCGTTTTCTAACAAAGGCTTTGGTCTATCACTTGAACAAAAAAGCCCCCAAAGACATACTGGGGGCTTGTAACCACTGAAGTTATGGGTTAAATGTACAAGTTCTATCACAGTTTACTAAGTACAAACGCAGCAAGAAATCCCAAAACTACAATCAAACCAGCAAAGTTGTGAGCTTGTTCAAAGGCTTCTGGAATCATTGTGTCTGATATCATGGCAAGAATCGCGCCTGCGGCTATGGCAGTTGTGGCGGCAATAACTTCTGTAGAGAAGTGACTAAAGAGAGCATACCCTATCAATGCTGCTATGGCAGAGGCAACAGCAATCATTCCCCACACACCGAAGATATAACCAATTGAGCGACCTGCCTTTTTCATGCCAGCAGCACTGGAAAGTCCTTCGGGAAAGTTGGACAAGAATACTGCTGCTACAGTCACCCAACTGACAACGCCTCCCCCCAGCATACTGACACCAATCACTATCGACTCTGGAATACCGTCCAAAAGAGCACCAACAGCTATTGCCAATCCACTGGCGGTGTCTTCCTCTTCCGATGGTTGCTGTTGACCAGAGCGTTTGCGGTGTTTTGCCCCTTGATATGCCAAATACCAGTTAGCTGCTGTATAAACCACAGCGCCAGTGACAAAGCCAAATGCAGTGGAGTCAAATCCCCCGCGTTTGTAAGCTTCATCCATCAACTCAAACGACAGGGCTGAGATTAACACCCCAGCACCAAATGCCATGATGGCAGCAATTGCCCGCTGGGGAATTTTAGCAAAATAACCTACCGCCGCTCCCATTAACAGGGCTGAACCCCCAACTAACCCCCAAAATCCTGCTTGTAACCATAATGGAACCATGATACACCCTCAAAATTCGTAAACTAAGGCAAATTTAGGATGGCTATAACAGGCTTAAGTGTTAGATATATAAAAGGCTGTAATAATAATTACTTATTCTTTCTTAAAATAATAGATACTAATATTTAATGCAGCCTCTCTCAAAGGCATAGTTGAAATTTATATCAAAACTTTGACAAGAAAAATAACGTGAGAAATAACAGACAATTGATGAATATTTGTCAATACTAAGTATGGTTCAACAGCTATTATTTAATAAATAACTTTCTTCCGATAGATGACAACAACCATGCCTAAGATATAAGCATGAAAAAAGAGGGAGATGACGTTAGACACCGACATCTAAGATAAATAAAGTCTGATGAAAAGAAGACGCTCAAATAATAATCAAAAGTTTATCAATTTAAAATAGAAGCTCTAGGTAGAAAAATAAACACAATGGACAAATTTTCTAGGAATAAATTAAAAACTCACTTATTGCTACCACTTATAGGAGTAGGAGTGGCATTTTTGAGCGGCTGCTCAACAGGCTCATCCAGAAACGAGCAAGGTTCACAGGAAACTGCTACTGCTACTGCTCAAACAGTCCAAGAGTCAGTTCCGACAAATAACCGTCCTTTGGCACCGACTCCCGATGATACCAATTTTGTGGTTGCTGTTGTCAATAAGGTAGAACCTGCAGTAGTCCAAATTAATACTTCCAGAACTGTCAGAAGGCAAGTCCCAGAAATATTTAACGATCCATTCTATCGGCGGTTTTTTGGTCAACAGGTACCAGTACAGCCTCAACAGCGAGTTGAGCGCGGTGTTGGCTCTGGTTTTGTGATTAATCCTAATGGTCAGATTATCACAAATGCTCACGTTGTTAACAATGCTGATACAGTGACGGTATCGTTTTCCGATGGTCGCACTGTTGAAGGAAAGGTCTTGGGACAAGACACTGTGACTGATATTGCGGTTGTGCAAGTTCCAGGAAATAACCTACCAACTGTAGAACTGGCAAAATCTGAGCAGGTTCAGCCAGGACAGTGGGCGATCGCCATTGGTAATCCTTTAGGTTTGCAAGAAACGGTAACAGTAGGCGTTGTGAGTGCAACTGATCGTTCGATTAGTGATATCGGTTTATCTGATAGCCGCGTTGGCTTTATTCAGACTGATGCAGCCATTAATCCTGGAAACTCCGGCGGACCACTGCTAAATGCTCGCGGTCAAGTTATTGGTGTCAACACAGCGATTATCCAAGGTGCTCAAGGAATAGGCTTTGCAATTCCCATCGATACAGCTCAACGAATTGCCCAGCAATTAATTACTCAGGGTAAAGTTGAACATCCCTTCGTAGGGATTCAGATGGTAGCCCTCACACCCGAAGTTAAGCAACGGATTAACAGTTTTCCTAACAGTAACCTCCGTGTGCAGGCAGACCGAGGTATTCTTATTGCCCGCGTTGTTCCCGGTTCTCCAGCTGACAAAGCAGGACTACGTCCAGGAGATGTCATTCAACAAATCAACAATCAACCTGTCACCACAGCCGGTGCAGTGCAGCAGTTAATTGAAAAAAGCGGGGTAGGTGCAAATATGCAAATGCAACTGCAACGCAATGACAAAACTTTGCAAGTCACAGTACAACCTGGACCGCGACCAGCAACTACACAATAGTTTTTAGGAGTTATACTTTAGCCTCATTATCTTCAACGGCGGTATGAGGCAAACCATTGTCCACAATTTCTTCTGTATCTTGTTTGTGACTGTCTTTTTTATCTCCCCACCAGTTATTGAGGACATCCTTGACTAAAGCTTCTTTGATCCAAATTTGCAACACAATCACTAAAGGAATCGCAAGGAAGAGTCCTAAAAATCCAAAAAATGAGGAGAAAACGACCACTGCTAACAAGGTCACTGCTGGCAGCAACGAGACCTGAGACCTCATAACTAAAGGTACAACAATCAGGCTTTCAACTTGCTGAATTCCAAAATACAATGCTACCACTGCTGCTGCTTTCCAAGGTGCATCAACCAATGCCAGCAGTAGGGGTGGAATTAAACTGAATGTAGGACCGACATTAGGGATAAACTCTAATAATCCTGCTAAAACAGCATTAACTAGCGGCAGTCGCACCCCCAAAATTAGCAATCCAACATAACTTAAGCAGCCAATGAGTAACATAGTCAGCAGCGTGCCTTTGATCCAACCTACTAAAGAGGTTTCACACTTAGACAGAATTTCATCGACTCGCCCACGGTAAAAGGCAGGAAATAGCAGTGTAAACCCCTGTCGATATGGCGAGGGGTCTATTAATAGCATGATGGTTAGAACCAAAAACAGCAAAAAGGTAACAACAATATTTAGTGACCTACTGATGATGGCGAAAAAGTTGTTAACTAACCCACTTAACCAACTTTGCAAACCTTGAGTCAAAGTCCTTAAACCACGGACATTTTCTAACCATTGCTCTGGAATTGCATTTTGTAGCCAGTTATTCCACGAGCGCATTCGTTCTAATGTCTGAGGCGCAAAGTCGCTAAATTGTTGCAATTGGTCAACAATTTGCGGCACAATCAATGCCAAAAATCCCACTACAATAGTCAGTAGAAGAACAACTGAGATGCCAACAGCAACACCTCGCTTGATGCGATATCTTTGTAAAAATTGCACAACCTGGTTTAAGACTGTTGCCAAAACGACTGCTGCAAACACCACTAAAACGATTTGCCGGATTTGCCACAAAATGTAAACAGATGTGACAAGGACAAATATGCCGATCCATTGACCGAATCGCACAACTGTGCCTCCATATTTTTACTATTTCCAGCAATTGTGCTGAATATTTATGCTTTTAAACTATCTCTTGTCTTCATATATAAAAAAGCCTCTAAAAGGCTGATTTTAGAATAAAAGAAATGCATACATCTTTAGATAGATGAAAAAATTGCAGTTTTTTTAAGTTAAACCAAATGAAAAACAACCGTCCCAGCAACACAATCATTAACGCTTTTTTATTAGTTGTCGCAATTCTAGCTATATACCTCGTAGGCACGTTTATCTTTTCGACATTTCAACATACAAAGCAAGACACAAATGAAAAGATTTCCACGCATAGAGTGCAGCAGAATATGAACTTGTTAGCATTTCTTCATGATTAAAGTGGCAAAGAAATAGTGAAAGAAGCTCCTTCACCAAACTGACTCGTAGCAGTGATGCTACCTCCGTGAGCTTCAATGATACGCTTTGCGATCGCCAAGCCTAACCCAACGCCCCGACCTTGGCGCGAGCGATCGGCAGTGTAGAATTGCTCAAAAATATGCGGGAGGTCGCTTTCTTTAATTCCTTGTCCTTGATCTCGAATGGTGACAACTGCCTGTTTAGCTTGTTTGTACCCTGTAATCACTATTTGAGAATTTGGGGTTGAGTGCTTAATCGCGTTATCGAGTACATTGAGCAAAGCTTGCAGAAGTCGTTCTGAGTCGCCCTGTATTTGCAAGTCACCAACGTTCACCTGCGCTGAAATTCGCGAATTTTGCATTCGCGATTCTACAGCTCTGACAGCACGGCTGATCAAGCTATTAAGTTGTAGATTCTGCTTTTCCAGGAGTGTCACTCCAGCTTCCAACCTTCCCAAATCCAGCAAATCATTAATTAACCGCGAGAGCCGTTTGGTTTCGTCTTCGACATTTTGAAAAAAGCGATCGCTCACTTTCGGATCGCTAGCAGCACCGTTACGAAGAGCTTCAACTGTCACAAAGACATTACTGATTGGTGTCCGCAGTTCATGAGATACGTTTGCCAAAAAAGCCCTCCGTTCCTGATCAAGCGAAGCCAAGCGTTCGCTCATGCGGTTGAGTTCAAGTGCTAACTGATCCAGTTCGTTGCTCTGACGCAGCTCAAGCTTATCCCCAAAATGCCCGCTTCCCAACCGAATAGCAAAGTTCTTCATTGTCTGAATTGGACGGGATATGCCACGCGCCAGCCACTCACTAATGAAAGCGCACAGAAGAAGCGTCAAAAGCAGCGTTCCCAAAACAGTCCACAGAATGGTAGAAAATTGCCTTTGAAACTGTTGCAGGGTGACAGACATCCGCAACGCACCCAACAACCGACCATTACGCCCAATTGGTCTGGCGATATATAGTCTGTCATCGTTGCTCAAAACACCTTTTGCCATCCCCTGTTCTTCTCGATTTTTGATTGCGACGCTGACCCCAGGCACTTCCAACCAGTTCGTCACTTGTCGGTCTTCCTGAGGGCTAGATGTGGCGATCAGTTGACCATTTGTATTAAAAACTCGTATTGTAATGGTTTCTGCTGCACCAAAACGGAGCACCAATACCTGCACTCGTTTTAGGTCATCTTTTTCCAACGCGTCAGCAACACTCTCACCAATAGCAGTACTCCAATTCCGCAAATCTGCTTGTCTGGCTCTGTTGAAGTACGCATGGAACGACCAGAGAATGTATCCTGCCATGAGCGAGGTTCCCAAGGCTGTCAGCAGCAGGTAAGTAGCCAACAGTTTGGTGTGAATAGAATTCTTTTTGAAGTGCGGTATCCAAGCCATTATTGATTATGATTCCTTTTGGGAGGGACGACGCAACACTGCCTTAATGCGTGCCAAAAGTTCACGAGTATTGAAGGGTTTCGTCACATAATCATCAGCACCTGCCTCTAAACCCCAAATTTTATCGGAGTCTTGGTCTTTTGCAGTCAGCATCACAATCGGTACGTCTGAGAAAGCTCGAATCCGCCAGCAAACTTCCATACCATCGACTTCCGGCAGCATCAAGTCTAGCAGAATTACGTCTGGCACCTGCTTGTGGAACTGTTTAATAGCACTGTGACCATCTGCTGCTGTTGTTACGGTATAGCCTTCTTTTTGTAATGTATAGGAAAGGCTCTCGCGCAAAGGCTCTTCATCATCTACCAGTAACACGTGGGGCATCTTTCATTTACTCCTACTTCCATTTATTATTTTTGCATACTGTGCTATTTCCCACTTCTTTCTAAGGAAACAAAATTTTGACTTTTCTTTTGACTTTTTACGAAGAAAGAACCCAGAACTCACAACACAGGAATCAGAATAGGTATAAAAGTTTTGAGTTCTGGGTTAAGGTTTAAAGTCTCGCTCGAAATTCGCGGTTCAAACTCCATCCCGCAAGTGGTGTGGAGTCTATTCTGGGTTCTTTTGTTCTGTATTCTGGCTCCTTTTACTTTTAAGTTTTGACTTGTCAAGTTGCTTTCTCAGGGCACTATTTTGTCTGACTTTTCTTTAAATCCCAGGTGTAACAACCAATTTTGTGCGGAACTCTAGAGAATCTTCCTATCCGATGACCTCTAGAAAGTTCATTATGCACCGCAGTTTTTATCTCTCTTAGTTGTTCAGCATTGAGTTCGCCATAAAGTCCAGTGATCACCTCAGCGACACTGAAGATTTTCCCTGAATTTCTTTGCAACAGTATGCAAATGGCATCAATCAAAAACTTACCCTCAAATTCAGGTAGCATCGGTACCCTTTTTGCCTTGGAAAGCAAGAAGGGTTTCTTCCTTTTAGGTTTGATACTCTTGGATTTGACCTTACCATTTGCTGGTGTTACTAAATTTAAATCTAGGGTGTAACAACCAGGCTCATCGGGAAAGGCTGCCCAGTAACTCTTTTCTTTGCCGTGTGTCAGGGAGGATTGCACCCGACTTTTGACAACTTTGAACACACTAGGCTCTAAATCGCCAAAAAGTGAGCGCACAATGAAATCTATATGACAAACAGTCCCGAGATGGTCTCGCAATATTTTTTCAATTGCTTGCATTCGAGTGAGAACTTGGTACTGGGGCAGCATTGGAACGTCCGTTCCAAGAATAGAGTTATCGTTGTTCTGTGTTTGTGTTTCCTCTTGTTGGGATAAAGCAGGTGCTGTAAGGACTGTGTCTTCTGTGTCGGATGACTCTTCATCCAAATCTATCTGTTGCTCGTCCTCGTCAGTGAGTTCAGATTCGATAGGTTCTTGTTCAACATCATCATCATCTATCTGTTGCTCGTCCTCGTCAGCGAGTTCAGATTCGATAGGTTCTTGTTCAACATCATCATCATCTATCTGTTGCTCGTCCTCGTCAGCGAGTTCAGATTCGATAGGTTCTTGTTCAACATCATCATCATCAGCATCTATCTGTTGCTCGTCCTCGTCAGCGAGTTCAGATTCGATAGGTTCTTGTTGGTCAACATTGGAAATCCTATCAAGCTGTTTTGGTGACAGCGGGTCGTGTTGGACAGGAGTGGGTGCAAAAGATAACGTCTCAACGATAGCCGTTAGGTTGTCGCGTTTATTTACAGCAGACCAGTTGGATAATAAGGCTTCTACATGAACAACTTGCGATCGCGCCGTTTGCCATAAACGCTCATACTCACAAGCAAGAGCAGCATAGTAGTCTCTTAATTCCAACAGTGGCTCCAGCAAGGTTTGCGGCGGTGGTTCTAATCCCTTAATAGTAGTCATATAGCTTCAATTCAACCCAAATCGGTGTTACTTTTGTAGGTCATTGGTCTAGGTTTAGCTTTTTTAGGCTTCATTAACGATTTTTTAGATGGTTGAGGAGGACGGCATTTTTCACAATACAAGGGTCGAGGTCCGAAAGTTTCGCGCTTCGTAGGAATACCACATTCCTTACAGACAAAGTTGAAAACCCGCGTCTGAATCAGTCGTTTATGCGCTCTAACAGTGTATTCTCTAACAGAGATTAATTTACTTGCCATAATCAAGATTGGTGAATTTCTGTCCTAATCAATATAGCTATTTCAGCAGAGGTATTTGCATAAATATGACGCAAATAGCACGTTTTTGCCAATCATTCACGCGAGCTAAGCTTTTTGTGCTTTATTGAGGCAAAATTCGCATTTCGTCAAGTGGGAAAGGCTTTCTCGTTTCTTCTGGAGACGAGAAATGAGTTTGTGAAAAACCCTCAAACACCCTTCAACTATGACAATATTCCTCACAAAGAGCGCTAGTGTTGTCACTCTAGCACAGCATCTAGCATTGACTGTGCCAATATGAGGCAAAGTCCAGATCTGTCTTTTCGGATAAGGCCAGCCTTGGTGCAAAATTGCCTTGAAGAGTTCTTTGAGGGACTCTGATGGACTGTAGAAATCAATACTACTAAGTAACACAGGACTTTAACTACAAAGATGCAAATTTATCTATTATTTCAATTAAAGCATTGCTAATTCCCACTTGGTTGCTCGAATGTCGAGTATCTAGAACAAAAAATAAATTCCACATTTGATCTGTTAACCTTAAATGCTACTGTTGGTGCAGATTTTAGACGACGTTAATGCACCTAAAGCCATGTGCCCTGATTTGTGCTGTGTATTTAAACCTGTAAAGGTTTGCATACATCTTTATCAAACTTTTGGCAGATGTTTAGTTTTCTGATCAGCCATATAGGTACAAAGCATTATACGGCAGTCGTGCTGCCTTTGCCGGATAATTGTGGACATAAACTAATGAGTTTACGAACAAAGAACTCAGCAGCTACGAACTCAGAATTTAGAATAATAAGTTTTGGATTCAAAACGAGCAGAGTTCTAGGTTCTAGGTTGGGGTTTAAAGCCTCGCCCTTAAGAAGAACACATAGGGAGTGAACGCAGAACTCAGTTGGGTTTCTACGGATGAAATCTGGGGGATTTAAGCAAAAGACATCTCCGAAAAACAGAGACGCGCTGTTTGAAGCGTCTCTACAAGGATTGTAGACAAGGCACAATTAATTTCTGGAGATGTCTAAAGAATTCTTTTTTTCGACCTAACCGTAGTTGGGAGGTTGGAATCTCTACTTGATTACCAAAACAAACATACCATTTACTCGCCTGATCTTATTCGAGTCCATTCAGAACTCCTAGCTAAGGAGTTGTAAGTAGCGCATAACTCAAGTTGGCGATCGCCACATCTTTCAATTTCATGCATTGCGTGGTGCAACACCAGAGGACTTCCTTTATGGCAGCGAGCGTGTGGAGGCGTACCTAGTAGAGCGCTGTACACCGACGGCGGTGGGATACGCCCACACCAGATGGCGATCGAAGGCGGAGTGGGGCTTTGAGCCAACTCTGCGTGCCACATTGCAACGCTCATTCGCTACTACATAGATCTAAAGATCTAAATTGGATGACTCCTGCGCGCTATCCGCTTTCTGAGTTTTTAAATTGGTATGACTTAACAGATCAACAGGATGTAACAGATAGATTATCTGTGAAACATACAGATAACCCATCCGCTACATCCGCTACAAAATCCGTTACCAACTTCGCGTGACACTAAAATCAAACATCATTCCCAGGACGCCAGCCGCCAAGTAACGCTGCAACACCCAGCGCCGCGAAAGCAACCGCACCCCACTTCACGGGTGGATTCATATCGAACCAATCCAAGAAAGTTGGTATCACCAGATGGTCAAAGTCTCCCTTAACTCGGTCGTACTCTGGGATGGCGGGTGCAAAAAGATTGTCTGGTGCGTCCTCTGACTTTGGCTCGTTGGTGCGCTGTCCCGGAATGCCGATAACCGCCAATATGGAATCTACAAGTTCTGGTGAAAGGCGCTGCAACACATCTAACACCCTGCCCACATCCCCGGCGATAAAATCACGAGTGGGGTGTTCGGCGGTGTAGAGAATGGCATCAACGACAATGCTGGGTTGATAATACGGTGGTATGCCTGTAGGCTTTACCCCTAGTTTGGTGCGAACTTTGTTGTAGTAAGGCGTGTTAATGACCGCAGGTTTTATAGATGTGACGCTGATGGGCAATTTTTCGTGTTGCAATTCAACGCGCAGCGCTTCTAAGAAACCTTCTACACCATGCTTGGCAGCAGAGTAAGGGCTTTGCAGTGGTAGAGCACGTACACCTTCCACTGAGGAAATATGAATTAACGCCCCGCGTCCCTCTTTTTTAAGATGGGGCAGTGCCGCCATTGCACCATGTACCTGTCCCATCAAGGTGACATCAATGACGCGTTGAAACTCCTCTGGTGTGATTTGCTCAAAACGAGCAAGTACACCTGTAGCCGCAGTATGAACCCAGGTATCCAATCTTCCGTATAGTGCTACGGTTTTGTCTGCGATCGCCTTAACTTGTTCAAAATCGCTGACATCTGCAATAACATATGCTGCTTCACCGCCAAAGCTTTGAATTTCCTCTACCAAAGACTTTAACCCTGGTTCACTGCGTGCAGCTACCATGACCTTTGCACCGCGTTGGGCAAATCTTAGCGCTGCTTCTCTTCCTATGCCACTGGAAGCCCCAACGATGGCAACAACCTGCTGATTAATTGGCTTTAATTGCATAATTTATTATCCATACCCTCTCTTTCTATGTATTAAGCTTTATGAAGCCAATGTTCATCTTTCGCAGGAATGAGCTATTGCTTATTTATAGAGGGTGGGGGTGCTTTGCGCCATCGTAGCTAGTAGTAACAGAAAGACAATTTCTAATACATGGCTAACTAAAGACGTTGGAATTTCAGAAACCATCCGATAGATAACCGTTACACTTTTTCTAGCAGCTTGCATTCAAATTTCGTTGGTGGAATAGGCTCAGATTTGGTAGGCGATTAGTTAGACATGAGACATTTTTGATGGTGCTGGAATAAAAATTAATCATAAAATAAGACTATAGGCTGATGACAATAATGTTGTCATCTAATTAAGGGACATAGGACAGGTACTCACAGATCACTTGACCCTCTCAGCCTACTGAAAGCAACTCATGTTTAGACTCAAAATCTGTAACAGCGCGTCTTGGTGTTGTAGCTAAGAAAAAAAATGAGCAGCCACTGCAAGCCCGCCAAAACAAGCAATGGAGTCATATCCTCTGTTCAATGTATACATGAACCAACATGAAGAACTACAAAAACTCTACGATCTGCTAGACGAGAAAATTCTCCACTTGCGGAAGGCGAGGATTATTGAGACAGACCCTTTAGTCCTGTTTAAGTTGGATAAGCAGATTGAGGCGGAAGAAGAAGAACGCCGTAAAATCGCCCAGCAGATTGATAATCTAGAGTCAGTAGCTTGTAGTGAAGAGTTATACCGGGCTTTATTGAAATTAGGCTACCGGGAGCAAGTGCGTTCATTCCTCAAATTTCTCAAAGCCCAGTCAATAGGGGCTTTTCTGATTCACGGATTACTAGATCACGGACAACGTTGGTTACTGAATCGGTTAGTTTACAAGATTGGAAAGCACTTCCCCAGCTAAAAAGTCAGCGTTCATCACTTGAAAATTGACCCATAGCCCAGACCGATGCAATCAACTTCAAGAAAATTATGGTAAGCGGCAAAGGAAGATTCTATAATCTGCCTTAAAAGGCTAAATTTCGTGAAGACTGACAGCATTTTCTATCGCCTATTTCAAGAATTTCCCAGCATCTTCTTTGAACTTATTGGTGAACCAGCACAAGAGGCTAACGCTTACCAATTTTCATCCGTTGAAGTCAAGCAAACAGCTTTTAGGATTGATGGTGTATTTCTTCCTACACAAGAAGGTGATAACCCGCTTTACTTTGTGGAAGTTCAGTTTCAAACAGACGCGGAAATTTATGCGCGATTGTTTGCATAAATCTTTTTATACCTTCGGCAAAATCAACCACAAAATGACTGGCGTGCTGCTGTGCTATATCCTACCAGAAGTATAGATACAGCAGATAGAAAACATTATCGTGAATTCTTTACCAGTCAACGTGTTAGCCCTATTTACCTCGACGAATTAGGTGAAGCAGTATCCTTGCCAATTGGCGTTGCAACTATCAAGTTAGTGATTGAGAATGAAGATACAGCAATTGAGAAAGCAAGGGAGTTGATAGATAGAACTCAACAACAGATAAGCTCACAACAGCAACAGCAGCAATTACTACAATTGATAGAGACCATTTTAATTTACAAGTTTCCGACAATGAGTCGAGAGGAGATAGAAGCAATGTTTGGATTGAGTGAATTAAAGCAAACAAGGGTTTATCAGGAAGCCTTTGAGGAAGGTGCTCGCAACGAAAAGCTCAGAACAGTACCTCTGTTGTTAAAATTAGGGTTGACTGTTCAAGAAGTGGCACGGGAGTTAGAGTTGAGCGTAGAAGAAGTGCAGCAGGTAGCACAACAGCAGCCTTTCAATCAAGGTGGTAGTTGAAAAGGATTGACTAATGACCAATAGCCAAACCCTTATCAAACTTGCTCCCAACTCATACAGAATATCCGCTGCAGCAAATTTCATCAAGAAGTAACTGCGGAAAGTATACGTTTCATTCGGTTTCAGGATAGGGGGACATGGCGATCGCGCGGAGCGTAGCGTCCTTAAGGGCGATCGCGCTCGTCATGGCATATGCTTCCTAAATACATAATGAACAATACATTCTCAAGTAAAGTTCAATATATGAATTAAGTATTACAAGTCTTCTTAATAAGGAACTGATAGATGGCTTTTAGTCAAAATCCACAGCGTCGACGTGACGAACTGCAAAAATTGTATGATTTGCTAGACGAGAAGATACTACGCCTACGAACAGCAAGAATAATTGAGACAGATGCTGCGATCGTTTTCAGGTTAGACAAGCAGATTGAGGAAGCTGAGATAGAACGTGAAAAAATCGCCCAAGAGATTGACAACCTAGGATAAAGCAGCGGTACTATGAGATGGAATTGTGAAGGTTCGGGAGACAATGTGTTAGTTTGGGAGGATTTTTGGGAAGGCTATGAGTAGAGACAAGGAGATCAGGCATCGGGAGACAGGGGGATGGGAAAAGAATCAATTAAGAGCCACGAAGATTAGGAAAAACTCTCAAGTTTATTCCCCTTGTCCGCTTGTCCCCCTATTCCCTTGTCTTCTTCAGTCTTTCCACAAAGCAATGCCACCCAATAAACCAGTAATATTGGCGATAATCTTCACATTAGACGGCAACTCGATATTAACTCTGACAGCTTCACCGCCGCCAATATACAGGTAATCGTAATTGAACAGATGTTCCAAAGAAGCGATCGCCCTTTGTAAGCGCCTGTTCCATTTCTTCTCACCCACCTTTTCTAAGGTTGCACGTCCTAGCTGTTCTTCGTAAGTCTCGCCTTTGCGAAATTCATGATGCCCCATTTCCAAATTCGGCACTAGTTTCCCATCGACAAACAAAGCGGAACCAAAACCTGTACCCAGCGTAATCACCAATTCTACGCCTTTGCCAGAAATTGACCCCAAACCCTGCATATCGGCGTCATTGATCACGCGGACAGGGTTGTTTAAGCGCTTTGACAATGTTGTTGCCAAATCAAATCCAATCCATTCTGGATCTAAGTTCGCGGCTGTTTCTGTGACACCCGCGCGCACTACACCCGGAAAACCTACCGAAACACGATGAAACTCACCTTGAGTCGCTGCTAGCCCTACAATTGCATCAATCACAGCCTGCGGTTTTGGAGGTTGCGGTGTCTGTGTTCGCGCCCGTTCAGTCAAAGGTTTTCCCGTAATATCCAAAACCAATACCTTGACACCACTACCACCAATGTCAACCGATAGGGTGCGGATAGCTCCATTTTTTTCAACCATTGGGTTTTCTCTCGTCAGTGTATGCTAATTGGTTGATATTTTCTAATGTATCTAGGAAATATGCGGTTATGGTTAGGCTTTTTTGCGTATTATACAATGTATACTCAGGCATATTTTGTATTTTAAATAGCTTAGATGACTTCAACACTTAGTAGTTTCCCACACAAACTTTGCGGGATCTGTGGTAAGCGCTTGAGGGCTGTCAAACTTGAGGACTAAAGTCCTCACTACAAACCACCTCTATTTATCATAATTAATGACATCAAACACTAGAAAATCTGGCTTTGGTTATCATCGCTTATGTAAAATCAGCAAGGTGTGATCCAAACCTGCGTGAATATATGCACAGCTTTATCCCTCCACAACGCTTTTTTCCCTACCTCACCTGGACTGACATCCAGGCAATACCAGATAAGGAAAATGTGGTAATTATCCAACCAGTGGGAGCAATTGAACAACATGGTCCCCATTTACCGTTAATTGTTGATGCTGCAATTGGTGTGGCGGTTTTGGGAAAAGCTATGGAAAAGTTAGATGATAGCATTCCAGCATATGCCCTGCCAAATCTCTATTACGGTAAATCCAACGAACACTGGCACTTTCCTGGTACTATAACTCTAAGTGCCGAAACTCTCATCGCAACTCTTATGGAAGTTGCAGAAAGCGTGTACCGTGCTGGGTTTAGAAAACTGGTGTTGATGAACTCCCACGGCGGACAACCCCAAGTCATGGACATTGTGGCGCGGGATTTGCATATTAAGTATAGTGACTTTTTGGTGTTTCCGCTGTTCACTTGGCGAGTGCCGCATATTACCTGGGAATTACTGACGCCAAAGGAAAAACAATTAGGTATCCATGCCGGAGATGCTGAAACGAGCATCATGCTGGCGATATTACCAGAACAGGTGAAGATGGATGCCGCTGTTGCTGAGTATCCTCCAGAACAAGCAGAAGGCAGTTTGCTGAGTATTGAGGGAAAGTTGTCCTTTGGATGGGCGACACGGGATTTAAGCAAAAGTGGAGTGGTAGGAGATCCCACAGTTGCGACAAAGGAAAAGGGCGATCGCATTCTTGAATCTGTGTCTGATGGTTGGGTACAAGTTATAAAAGATGTGTATGCTTTTCAAAAGCCACAACCTGAATAAGTTGGCAAACATTTCTTGTAGGATGTGTTAGGGGCAAGCCGTAACGCATCATATAACTATTACCAATTTTATGAGCGCGAGTCGGTTCGTTCCCGCTATCGTTTTCTCATCTTGATGAACTTTTGTAAATAAATCGCAAATTATGCGTAAAACTCATGAGCCGAAACGGAGAACTAAGTAGATGTCGCGATACCAATTACAGCACTCCCCGCACTGTCAAATGATTGGGCGGGGTTTTTCTTATCACTCAGTTCATGAAATTTTGTAAGAAGAACTCAGCTTGGGCAGAACACAGTTGGCTCCTCAGGGATGGAATCCGTGGCATTTAATAAGGAAATTAGATAAGCGTTGTGAGCTAGAATAGTTTAACGATAAATCTATGGCACGACGCCAAAGAAAGACAGAACGCCACAGCTTAAGCGCTGACCAATAACCCACTACCCACATCATTAGCTATAATTTGCTAGTCTAAAAATAGTAGCAACATTGCTGGTGGCATCGCACAGTGGCAATGCATCAAAACAGAACTTTTTATTCAAAAAAATAAAAGAAACAGAATTATGGCGGCTTTTGAGACTAGAGTGACGAGGACTTACAGCCAAGAAGATATACAGCAAATTCTCCATTTGGCGATCGCCCGTCAAGCTGACGACAAAGACAAAGAATTTTCATACGAGCAACTGTTAGAAATTGCCGCAGAATTGGAAATCTCCCCAGAGACACTCAAACAAGCCGAACGAGACTGGCTGGAACAACTCGGAGAAATGCAACAGAGGCTAGCTTTTAACGCTTATCGTCAAGGTAAATTCAAGAAGCGTTTTGGCAATTATGCAATTGTTAATGCCTTTTTGTTGTCCGTGGATCTACTTGGTGGTGGCGGTCTTTCGTGGTCACTATATATTTTACTTTGCTGTGGGTTGGGAGCCGGCCTTGATGGTTGGAATACTTTTCAAACTAAAGGCGAAGAATACGAACTTGCTTTCCACAGGTGGCGTCGCCAGCATCAGGTGAAAAAATTCTTCAACACAGTTGTGAATAAATGGCTCAAGGCGTGGCAGATTTAGTCGATTTAAACCAGTGGTCATAATAGCAGGCATTGCTGGTTGTAAACTGCTACTTTTTCCAAAGAATTTCCTTAAATCTAGGTTTTAATACCAAATTCAGTTTTGTTACCGCTTTATTTTTTAGCCCGCCTAGGCGGGTTTTGTTCGTCTAGCCCCAGCATTCCATTCTGGGGCGTGCTAAGCTGTTGCAGATTATAATTTGCTTAATTTTTTGTCAAGCCAGCGCTGTTGTCAAGAGTCAAAAATCAAAACTTACTCCTGACTCTTGACAATCCTCACAAGAAAGTATGCAATGAATATGTGTTTTAGCTGATCTGTCGTAAACTTACATACATTACCGAAATTCCTAGGCAGCAGAAAGCGCTTGCGTCTGTCAATCGCTATACTTTCGTTGTGCCATACTACAATTTGCAACAAGCTAGATTCTTTGAAAATTTAGCTCTGTCTGCGCTGAAATCAACTGAATCCAATTAATCAAAGTGAATCAAACAAATAAAAATTTTTCCTTCCGTTTAGTTCTAGCTATTATTATTTTTTTTTCTATTCTAAATTTAATCGTCACTGAACCTGTCATTCCTATTTTGGGGTTTCATGGCATCATTGCTTCTAAAACTCCTATTACTCGATTCGACCAGGGATATATGCATTACCCACAACAAGATTTAGAGAAACTTTTAGAGCATTTAGTTCATAATAATTATTGGTTTTTAACATCTCAAGACTTATATGACTTTTTCTTAACAAAATCCAAAAAAATTCCGCAAGAGCATTCAAATCAAAAGCCCATCATGATTACATTTGATGATGGATATAAAACAGTATACACAAAATTGCTTCCCATTTTATCTAAACTTGAAGAGAAATACGGTAAAAAAGTAAAAGTTGTCTTGTTTATTAATCCAGGTACTCTAGAGCAGAGAAGTAACGCTGCCATTCACTTAGGATGCCAGGAATTAAGAGAAGGCTTAAAAAAAGGTTTTTATGATATTCAATCTCATGGATTAAATCATAAAGACTTAACGACACTCAATCGTCAGGAGTTAGTTAAGGAACTATTGCAAGCCCAGATTCAACTGAGAAAATGTACACAAGATTTAGACCCACAACAACAAGTAGCATCTCATTTTGCTTACCCTTATGGAGCTTATAACAAACAGGTGCAATACTATGCTTCTAAATATTATTTATCTAGCTATCTGTACAATAATAAAATTCTGGATTATGGTTGTTTAAAAAACTACTATGAAATTTCTCGTATACCAATGAACGGGCAAATATTATTTAAAGAAATGCTACAAGAAGTCGCTGAGGGTTTTCATCAATTCAAGAATCAACAAAAATGCGAAGGTAAATAAAAAATTATAAAGATTTCTCGTGAGGGTTAGGCATGGAATAAATAATATTTAACTGCTGAAAGAATATGAAATAAAATGAGATTTTCATGCACGAAAATATTATCAGTATTGCCAAAGAAAAACGTGCCTATGCCTTAGATGCAGTGCGTGGATTTGCGATTTTAGCAATGGTCTTATCAGGCACTATAAAATATAAGATTTTGCCAGCTTGGATGTACCATGCTCAGGAGCCTCCACCTACCCATACTTTTAATCCTAATCTGCCTGGGTTAACTTGGGTAGATACTGTATTTCCAATTTTCTTGTTTTGTATGGGAGCAGCTATCCCCTTGGCGCTGTCGAGTCGCCTTGCTCAAGGATTTACCACGAAACAAGTTATATTATACATTTTTAAAAGAGGATTTTTGTTAGGGATATTTGCGATATTCCTTCAACATATTAGACCGTTTACGCTCAATCAAAATCCAACCAAAGAAACATGGTGGATAGCCTTATTGGGTTTCGTGATACTCTTTTTGATGTTTGTTCGGTTGTCTGTAAACATAAAATTTAGGCAGTACACAAAATGGATTACTTTTGGTGCTTACATCGCAGCAATTATCCTCGTCTGTTTTCTGAGATATCCAGATGGAAGTGGATTTTCTCTTTACAGGAGCGATATTATTTTAGTCGTCCTGACAAATATGGTGATTTTTGGTTCACTTGCCTGGTTTTTTACCAAGAATAATTTGTTGCTACGTCTAGGATTGTTAGGCTTATTAATTGCTTTGCGACTGTCGGCTACTGTTAAGGAGAGTTGGATTGCTTTGCTTTGGAAAGCATCGCCTGTCCCCTGGATTTTTCAATTTGATTATTTAAAGTATTTGTTTATTGTTATTCCTGGAACTATTACGGGTGATTTAATTCTCAATAGGCTGAAAATTCCAGAAATAAACAAGGGAACTCAGGAAATTAAATCAAACCGTCGTCAGCTACGTTTTTATAGCATCATTGTGTTGATGTTCGCTATTTGTTTGGGTGTACTGATTGGCTTACAGGCAAGATGGGTATGGCAAACAACGTTACTGAGTGCTGTTCTTTGTTCAATCAGCTGGTTGTTATTTGTCAATCCAGCTAATGATAGGGAAAAATTGCTGAAATCATTTTATCAGTGGGGCGTTTATTGGTTGGCACTTGGCTTACTTTTTGAACCGTTTGAAAAAGGAATTAAGAAAGACCCTTCTACGTTGAGTTACTACTTTGTTACCACAGCGATCGCACTGTTTATCCTAATCACCTTCACTATACTTATAGACATCTTGAAACAGCGAAAATATCTTCAACTGTTAATCGACAACGGGCAGAATCCAATGATTGCTTATGTAGCGTTTGCCAATCTTCTCTTGCCCATTCTGAGATTAACGCAACTTGAACCGTTCATATTAAATTATATAAATACCCCGTTAACAGGTTTTTTAAAAGGGGTCATTTATACGTTAACAATTGCGTTTGTTGTAAGCTTTTTTAGTAAATTAAAGCTTTTTTGGAAGACGTAAAATTAAATTCTATTACGTACTCAGATACACTTAATATATTTGTGATATATTTGACGCCTGCTCGGAATTGCCATAATTTTGGGTCATAAATTTATAAATAACAGAAGCTTCAAGGCTTCAAACTGCTATAGAAGGAGATGCATCAATGCCAAGCACTTTAAGAGTGAGGACAAATACTGTTTTCAAGCAAGACTGGCGACTACAATCAAATGATCCTCAATTACAAGAACAAGACAAGTATTTAGCTAAACCAGGTCAGCAATTGCGTGTCTCGTCTATTGACCGTAATACTCAGAAATATGGTGGGGACCACTGGCTAGTCACTTTCGAGCAACCACTTCAGCCGACTCAGGGGAAAGCTAAGAGTAACTGGTACGTTTATCTACCTCATGTAGAAGAATTATCACAAGCTCCATCAACCTCAATCACTCTCAGAGCAAGGACAAGTACAACTTTCAAGCAAGACTGGAGGGCACAATCATCAAACTTACCACAAGAAGACAAGTACGCAGCCAGAGCAGGTGAGCAATTTCGCGTCTCCTCTATTGACCGCAATGCTCAGATATATGGCGGCGACCACTGGAAAGTAACGTTCGAGCAACCAATTCAGCCTAGTCAGGGGAAAGCGAAGAGTACTTGGTTCGTTTATGTGCCTCAAGTAGAATTATTAGGCAATACAGCAACCTCAGCCACTCTCAGAGCGACGACAAATACAACTTTCAAGCAAGACTGGAGAGCACAAACATCAAACCTCGCAGAACAAGACAAGTTCGCAGTCAAAGCAGGTCAGCAGTTTCGCGTCTCCTCTATTGATCGCAATGCTCAAAGATATGGTGGCGACCACTGGAAAGTGACTTTTGCCCAACCACTTCAGCCTAACCAGGGACAAGCTAAGAGTACCTGGTACGTTTATGTGCCTCATATAGTCTACGAATCATCTGCCTTAAGGTCTGGCAGCAATATAGCACCCAGTAGTAGCAACAGATATATAACTCAGGTTCTACTGCAACAAATAAATGGAAGCCCCTCTATCGAAGCTGTGACAAACGTGAGCTTGCTTTGTCCCTCCTCGGTTCTTCTCTTGTGCTTCCTTTGTACTTCTGCGGTTCGTTTAAAAAAATATTTAAAAACTATACTTTTCTATTTCCCGCGCTAAATAAGGTGCAACAGCGAAAGTGCTGCACCCTTTAATGAAATTACCAACTAGCCGCAGCTTGAGCTATGACTTCATGTGCTTTGGTAAGAGACTGCTCACGAGCTTCATCACCCGCGCCCAGGTCTTCCACATTAATGAATGTAACGTCTGTAATTCCCAGAAAACCAAAAACCGCTCTCAGGTAGGGTTCCTGATAATCGTATGGTGCTGCGGGACTTCCTGGTGAAAAGTTACCGCTCCGAGCTGTGACAACTAGCAACTTTTTGCCGTCAACCAACCCCTTGAAGCCGCCTTGCTCAGTCACAGCGAAGGTGCGACCAACGCGAACAATCTGGTCAATGTAAGCTTTGAACACAGAGGGTACGTTGAAGTTATACATTGGCACACCAAAGACATAGCGGTCAGCTGCCAAAAACTCATCAACTAAAGTATCTGACAAGTCAATTGCCTTAGTCAGTTCGGGTGGGCGAGCATCTGGTGGTGTAAAAGCAGCAGCAATCCACGATTCGTCTACATGGGGAACTGGATTGTGACCTAAATCCCGGTAGGTCACTGTATCTCCAGAATGGGCGTTTTTCCAAGCTGTCACAAACTCATGAGTGAACTTGCGGGAGAAAGAACGTTCTCCACGAGGACTAGAGTCGATATGCAGGATATTTGCCATGAATCAATTCCCAACAGTAAACAAGTGATAGGGGGTTGCTCATTAGGCTTGTAGTTACGCAGAAACGCAACTATGAACCAGTCCCTTTATTTATAGTTAAATTTTTGGCGTTGCTGATTTGAAGTATGAATCCAAGTGTAGAGACGTGACGCCAGTCGCCTACGGAGGGAAACCCTCCTGCAGCGCTGGCTCACCATGGTACGTCTCTACAAGGGTTTGGGATCACACGACATCTTTTTCATACATGGATTCAGCAACGCCAAATTTTTGAGCCGTAATAACTTTAAACTATGTAAAGTTACCATGGAAAGTAGGCACTTAAAAGTAAGGTACTTACCTAAAAGAAACTATGAAAGCTGAAGCGGAAAACCATAGCAGGCTAACTTGTGAAGTGGAAACCACGCTCAGGGTGATTGGTGGACGCTGGAAGGTTTTGATTATTAGAGAATTGATGGGTGGTGTGAAACGCTTTGGCGAATTACAGCGATCTTTGGGTGGAATTACTCAAAAAATGCTCACCCAACAACTAAGAGAAATGGAGGAAGACGGGATTATTCATCGAAAAGTCTACCCACAAATTCCTCCGAAAGTGGAATATTCGTTAACGCCTTTAGGAGAAAGTCTTCAACCAATTCTTTATGCAATGCACGAGTGGGGTCTCAAGCACGTATCTCAAATAAATAGTAAAAAACGAAATATTTGACAATTACACTTTTTTGTGAAAACTGTCTTTTGTCATTTGTCATGACTCTTTAGTAATTCTAAAGGACAAAAGACTAATGACTCACGGCAGCCCTTACACTTTAACGTTTATTCATTAGTTTGTAAATATTCAATTGCCGCCTCTAATTTTGAGGGATATCCTTCAGCAAATCTCTCAAACCAAAGTCCTTCTGAAGAAAGTGGATCTAACTTAGCAAGCCAAAGATTGGCTTGCTTTTTCAACTCCTCCAATTTTTTAGCCTTCAGTTGTTCTTGTCTAATGCGTTCTTGTTCCAGTTCTTGCTGTCTTTGCAATTTTTCAGCTAAGTCTTTTTGCTCAAAATCAGCTTTGACTTCTGCTAAAAGGCTATCTATTAACGATTCCGATTTTCGCTGCATACTTATTGGTTTTGCTGAAATGGTTTGAGGCTGCTGTTGTTGGGGTTTTTGTTCCTGATATTCAGCTTTGAGTTCAGCTAAGAGTTTATCAATGGAATCCATGATATGAAATCCTCAGTACTACTCCACATTAAGTTTGCTCCTTAATTTAGCTAAAAGTTAGGAAGATGCTTAGTCATTAATAGCATTGAGCAGTACTTCTGATAAACTCATGTCTTCCATATCTTCTATGGTAATGGTGTCGCAGATATCGAACTTTGCACCTGCTCCTTGCAGATCATCGTCCAACACCTTGAGAAAGCGAGTCGCCTGAGAGTCTGTACCGACTTGAATAAAAGAAATAGCAAGTTCTTCATCGCGATCCATACGCCGAGAAGCTTCAATAATAACCTTCATAACCGCTTTGCGATCGTCTGGTTCACCATCAGTCACAACTAAAATAGTTTCACCATTTTGCTGAGTTTGACCGCTAGCCTTGCGTTGAAAGTAGTTATCAGTTGCATGTTTCAATACACCTGCTAAGTCAGTTGTGCCAGATGGGTCATTCTCTTGGAAAATTTGCAACACCTTGCTGGATGTCACATTTTCGTAGCGCTTGAACCTTCCAGAAAATAGATAAACAGTGATACCATCTGGGTCAAATTGCTCGCATTTACTCGCCAAGGCAAAGGTAGATTCTTGTGCAGCAGCCCATCTGCTTCTGCCACCCTTTTGGTCTGAAGTTGCCATGCTGCCGCTTTTGTCGATAATTAAAGTATAATCACGATTTTCTAGCATTTTTATTATTCTCCGTATTTATATCTGTCATTTGTCGGTTAATCACGAATCAATCGGTAATCGCGTTCATCAACACATCAGCGAGGCTCATATCTTCCATATCATCCAAGGTAATTGTGTCGCAGATGTCAAATTTAGCACCAATACTTTGCATTTGGTCATCTAAAGCTTTGAGAAACTTGGTTGCTTGAGGATCTGAGCCTACTTGAATTATAGAAATTCCCAATTCTTCATCACGTTCCATCTGGCGAGACGCTTGAATGATGACTTCAAATACTGCTTTGCGGTCATCTGGTTCGCCATCGGTTATAACTAAAATTGTTTCGCCGTTGGGCTTAGTTTGACCAGCAGCTTTGCGTTGAAAATAATCATTGGTAGCGTTTTGCAGGACACCAGCTAAATTCGTCGTGCCAGCCGGGTCATTTTCCATAAATACCTGTGCGACTTTGGCTGAGGTGACATTCTCGTAGCGTTTAAATCTACCAGAAAATACATAAAGCGTAATGCCATCAGGGTCAAATTGCTCACACTTTCTTGCCAAAGCGAGTGTAGATTCTTGGGCTATCTCCCACCGACTTCTACCACCCGCTTGGTCAGGAGTGGACATACTACCGCTTTTATCAATAATTAATGTGTAATCGCGATCGCTCATCATACGTTTCCATATTGTCAACCTGTTGTACTAGTCTAGCCGTTAGGTTGTAGTACAGTATGGTCTGGTGCAGTATTGTAATATTGATTTAAATAGCGAAATCGAAAAAAGCCGTTTTATAACATGAAAAGTAGTTGAAATTAGGTATGCTCATTGGAAATTTAGCATTGAGAGCGTGTTACAACTTGTCGCAAGGGGGCTGGCGGTCTAACGGTTGAGCTAACCGGACGGAGATAACCTCTGATATTCTATAGATAAGCTATGCTCCGTTCCGGTTCTGCTATTTGTTATGCTGCATTTTCAGCTTTTGTGATGGGAATGCAAATTAGAGCATATGCAAATGAGTAATTTTTGTTCCCAGCAAATTTTCCACGTCAATGCTTATTGAGAATAAATTACAGCACTATAGGGACCGATCGCAAAACCGGCACTATGAGGCATATTGTCCTTTGGTGCTGATTCAGCGCTGACCGGATGTCCCCCCACGTTGCCAAAATCGCTACTGTAGCCTGCCCAATCGCTAGAAAAACGACACCACCAAGTCCCCCAACTGGGTAACCCTACACGATAAGAATCCCAAGTGCGATCGCTAAAATTTAAGATCACAATGACATCATCCCCTGGACCGCCCTCATTCCAACGGTGGAAGGCAACGACTTTATTGAGGTTATCGACGACGTGACAGTTGATGTGCTGCCCTCGCAACCCACGAGTATTGTTGTCCCAATTGCGTCGGAGATGGCAAAGACGGCGATAAAGCTGAAATATGCCGTTAAAAGTCTCTTTGCGAGACCAGTCAAGCGGAACTTGGTCGGTAAATTTCTCAATTGAGAAAATTTCTTGTCCCTGCCATATCATGGGAATTCCAGGTGCCGTCAAAACTAAAGCTGCTCCAAGGGTCGTTCGCTTCTTGGCAAACCAGGACTCAGGATTGGAAGGATCGATGCGGCGAGCTAGGGCATCATTATTGCCAGATTCATCGTGGGATTCAGTATAGATAACCCGCTTAAAAGCATCGTTATTGAAGCGGGCGTAGAGAGCCCGAGCAATTCCATCCATATCTCGAAATTGATCGTTCGGAGTTTCTAAAGCATGGCGCGCTTCATGGACAAACCAATGCCATTCAGCATCGAAACCTGCTCCCATCTCTGGCGTCGGACGAGTTATCCAGCCGTCATTGTGCCAATCTTCAGCAATGAAGATTTTCTGTCTGGGATAGCGATGGAAAAAGTTTTTCTCATCACTCATCCAACGTAGTAAATTAAACCCGTCGTTATTCCACCCTTGACCGTTATTGAATCCCCAGACATTGCTGGTGCTATCAATCCTCAATCCATCACAATGACATTCGCCTAACATAAACATCAGGTTGTCACGGATAAATTGCCGCACTTCCGGACGTCCAAAGTCAGGTCGAGGTCCCCAGTCAGTTGGTTCTCTATCGTCGTTGTAGAAATAAATGCCTCCATGTTCGCCTTGATGCCAACCATCAAAGCGCCATAAACCATCGTCTAAATCACTAGGTCCAAAGTGATTAAATACGCTGTCAGTAATAACAGCAATTCCTAAACTATGGGCGCGATTGACAAACTTTTTAAATTCAATAATCCCGCCATAAGCTTCCTCAATAGCAAACGGGAAGGCGATATTAAATCCCCAGGAAAAATCGGCGGCGAATTCGTTAGGTGGCATCACGTGAACACAGTTGATGCCAAGTTCAAGTAGATGGTCGAGTCGTGCAGTGGCTCTTGCTAAATCTCCAGGGCGATCGCCTGGATCGTCATCGAATGTTCCTAAATGAAGCTCATAAATCACCAAAGAATTGTAGTCTGGCATCTGAAAATCGTCATCCGTCCAGGGAAACTCCGATTCGCGGACAATACCTTTCCCGACTGAGTTGGTAATTTGCGTCGCATAGGGATCAATCTTATAAAAGACCGCTCCTGTATCGCGATTGGTAATTTGATATCGGTAGAGCTGGTCGGGTGAAATGCCAGCTACATCAGTAGACCAATAGCCATTATTCTCTGAAGCTAACCCGACTAAGCGAGAAGGGCTGCTATTATCTTGGTTTGGGTCGTTATAGAAAGCAACTTGAACTTGGCGGGCGTTAGGTGCCCAAACGCGAAAGGCGGTGCCGCCAGGAAACACAATGTTGCCCATGCCTTCATGGGTACTGACTTGAGGTGGTGCTATACCAACTACCATTTTTCTCCTGAATTAATTTATAGGAATGCCAAAAAGGAATTTTAACCTTCACGAAGCGCGTGAGAAGGTTAGGATTCATCAAGCATTAACAAGTCTCACCAGATGATCGCTTAAACGTAGTGCGAGGGCGACCGCTGTTAAACTGGGGTTAGCTGCTGGAGAGGTAGGAAATATTGACAAATCGCAGGCGTAAATAAACTCCTGGTCGAGAAACTTACCATTTTCATCGACAACGCCTTCTAATTCTGCCTGTGTGCCTTTTCCAATATTGTTGCTGTCTCTCACCTGCATATGGAGAGAACCAACCTCATGACCTACACCGCCAACTCCACCATCGCCAAATCCTTCGTTAAACTTCACTCCCCCTAAAGAAGTCAGAATATTGTCTGAGATTTCCCGAATTCTGGCTTCCAGTGCGTCAGAAAGTCCAGGATTTTGAATTTTGGCGATCGGGCGAAAATCATTATCGGCATTAAACTCAATCTGATTGTCCAAGAGCAATTCGGTATTTGTCAGAAAAACGATTTCACAAAGCATATTGCGCTTTTCTGCATTGAGGCGGAAAATGTCCTCATCCAGATACCGTCCCTGGTTAAAATCTGCACCGAGTTCAATCAGAATATTAAAGGGATCACGAATTCTATCTTCTCCTGGTCGCGGCTCAATTGGTTGGGATACCACCTTCACAGACCCAAAACGGTCGTAATAGGGCGACTCGGGCGGAATCGAAAAATGTACAAACGCAATGGGGTGGTCGGTAACACCCTGCCCTACTAAGCCATTCCCTATGTCACTACGTTTGGCAAGGCGCGCACTTTCAAAGCAGCCACAAGCAAGGACGACATACCTAGCTGAAAATTCCCTTTCTTCCTCGGAAATCATATCCCGGACAACGACTGTGCAGGGTTCCCCAGGTTCAATTCTGATTGCCTGATGATGAGTACGAACGGTTAAGTTGCCCGAACCCGTAGGACCACCAGTTCTTGATGATTCTAGTAGCAAATCTGCCGTTGAAAACATACCAGTCGTGATGGTATTTGCACCTGTCAAATTCTGTCTAACCGCCACCGGGGCATCGAAATGGCTGTATCGAGGAAGCTGTTCTCGCAATACTCGGTGAATTTCCCGGGTGTAGTAAGTCGTTGGCGCGGTGGAACGACCCATCAAGTCCTCAGCGAGTTGATAGTAGCGATCTTCTAAGTCCCACTTAATTTGAGTCGGCCAATAATCCAACTCCCAGGAACTCATGCGCGGAATAAAACCGCCCCAAAATACCGATCGCCCACCCAAATTAAACGCTTGGGCACCTGCTGTGTAATCATTTTCACTACCATCAGTAGGCTGATCGTAATTAATCACCTGATACTCAAACCAGCGATCCCAGACGTGTTTTCTAAATTCACCAGGAAAATGGCGTCGAGGCAGATTTGCAATGTGAGTCTCTAGGGGAACTCCCCCTGCTTCCAACACCAAAGTATCTAAACCGCTATCAGCGAGTTGATCAGCCAATACGCCCCCAGCCATTCCAGAGCCGATCACAATAACATCGTAGGGTTCGCGATCAGCAGGATCTGGAGGGGAAATATCAAAAAGCTTTGCCTGAGTTTGACCGAGTTCAACAACGGGCTGAACAGGTAAACCAAAGCCAAACTGATTGAGATAAAAAGTATGGCGCTCGTTGTCGATGCCAGGAATATTAAAATTGTCACCGTTAGACCAAATCTGCCGGTTGAGTGCAAACTTACAAAGGAAGCCAGTTAAATACTTGGGATCAGCTAGCTCGAATATCCAGCGATCGTTTTGGTAGCTGCCTTCAATCTCATTGATTTCCCATTCATCTTTATCTGTTCGCAAGGTCACTTCAGAGAAAGGGGGAATGTGGGCAATGGTCACTAATTCTACAAAAATCATAAAAAATACCTTTCATTCATGAATGAGGAGACTCAGGACATTAAGGAGTAGTCAAAAGGACACTTGAGTTAATGGAGTCAAGGTTAAAAATTTCACGAATTTCAGATGCATCCAAGGCACGATTATAGATGCGAACTTCATCAATAAGTCCTTCAAATTCGCCATCTACGACCTGAGGATCTGCTCCATTTTCTTCCCCACCAATAGTGACAGGATTATCATCGACTCGAATGTTTCCAGTCAGAGGTCGATTACCAATTTCGATGCCATCAACATAAAGACGCATGATACTTCCATCGTAGGTTCCTGCCAGATGTATCCAACGATTGTTCTCTGGAACACCACTGTAAATGTCGCCTTCACGTAAAGTGCCACCGTCGTCTGTGCCAAGGTGCCACTTATAATGCATCCCGCCATTTTCTGGACCAAAACCCAAATAAAACTGATCAGGATGCAGAACAGTATCAATTTGCCTGGAAACAATGACTTTAAAACCTACTGGGGCTACATTTGGAAATACCCAAGCTGTCACAGTAATTTGATCAGTTAGGCTATTCAGGCTCACCGAACCAGGGATACTGATATGTGAATCATCACTCCCCCTAAGTTCTACAGCTTTGCCATATATTCCATCGCTTCGAGTGCCATTGATTAACAAGCCACGATTATTATTGCCTGATCTATCCAGGACAGTAGTACCTTCGGTTTCATCAAATTGCCAATAGCCTATCAATCCATCATTTATGCCCATGGAACTTTCTCCAAAATAACTTTTTTACTACAGCCTTATTAGTGCTTCACATTATCAAAAAATCATTCCGGAATTCCTGGTACTCTCACCATGTGAGTTTGCTCCACAAGAATGTAGCAAAAAAGCCATGTTCTCTCTAAGTTATCTGTATCATTATTTAGGTGTAAGTGAAATCAACTTATGCACTTCGCGCTTATGGGGCATAAATGACAGATAGCTGTAGCGCTTCGCTAATAACCCAATACGGTTGCTGTTAAGGATTGTTGGTAATAATTCCACACCTGTAGAACTTTCGGACGAAAGTTCTACATTGCCATCCTGATAACGGTTTTGGTCTTATCACCAACTGTATTGGCTAATAACCGACATTCCGCCCTTAAAACAGTAAAAATAAAAATTTCCTTCAAATCTCTGCAAGGATACTGCAACCTTGCCCAAAGGATATCCTGTAAAGCAATTGCGGGAGCAAACCGAAAAGTCCTCCAGATCAATTGACGCATAGCGACAATAGCCTAGAGGACAGTAGTAGAAACCTGATATTGTGGATGTTGAACTTATTTAGTTGACCTATTTTATGCAGGGTTAGCTTGTGCTCTTTTTTCGAGTAGGTTGAGAATAGAAGCTTTTTCTAAGATTCCGACAAGCGCGCCATTGTCACGAATCACTGCAAGTGCAGATAACTTTCCTTGTTCTAAGAGCTTCACGACTTCCAATAAGGGTTGGTCGGATTTCACTGTGGTAAACTCTTCAACTGGTCGCATGACTTCTTTAATTTGAGTTTCTGACCAGAGTGTAGTAGGAATAGTTCGCAAATCGTTAATAGATATTGCTCCTACTAATTGTCCGTTATCATCAGTCACTAAGAACCGATGCCAGTTTTGCCAATTCAAAATGCGCTCATCGGCAAACTCTCTTAAGGTAAGAGTAGCAGACACAATCGGGCTATCGGACGTTACCGCATCGGCTGCTGTCAAACCTGTCAGTCGTTCTTGTACTCTGGCAAACTGAGCTGCATTACCAGCATTTTGTAGTAAGAAGAAACCGACTAACGCGTTCCAGAAGTTACCAAAGCTGCCAAATAATAGTAGTGGGACTAAACCAGAAGCGATCGCCAGCCAACCAAAGATTTGCCCAACTCGACTGGCAAAAACCACACCCTTATAAGGATTACCCGTAACTTTCCAAACAAGCGCTTTCAGTATATTCCCACCATCTAAAGGCAAGCCTGGAATGAGGTTAAACAGCGCTAATGCTAAGTTCACTGAAGCCAGTACACCAATAATCGCTGCTAATGCTCCTGATGGGGCGGTAGCAAAACCAACGGCTGTAAAGAGACTGAAGAGCAGTAGGCTAACTAACGGACCTGCGATCGCAACCCAGAAAGCTTCACCTGGGGTTTTTGACTCTTTCTCTAAGCTTGCCAACCCACCAAATATGAACAGTGTGATTGATTTCACATCAATTCCTTGGCGAATGGCGGCAAAGCTATGTCCTAATTCATGGGCGACAACAGAGGAAAATAACAGTAGTGCTGTTAGCAATCCTAGTAGCAAAGCTAATCCCCCCGCTAATTGGGGAAATTGCGCCGCCAGTCCACTGCTATAGCTCCAAGTGACTAATCCCAGAACCAAAAACCAGGACGGATGGATGTAAAAGGGAATCCCGAAGAGATTGCCAACGCGAATTGTGCCATTCATGGCGTTCACCTTTGATTTCAGCTTGGAGAGGTTTGGTTTTACCCCTCTTGATGTCTCTATCGTAACGATTTGTTAAGCGATTTTAATCTTTTCAAGTGTCGTGGTGTCCGTCCGTTAAAAGTACGGTTATCGATAATTCTTGCCTTATGACTGATTTTGTGCCTTGGTAGAAATCAGTCAGGAGACAGCTTAGCAGCCGATAATTTCTTAGACTGTGTACAAGTAACTTTACTCTTCTGGTAAGGCATAAAATCCCAAATGGTTGCCAACAGGACGCTCGCGCATCGGTATTCTTGTATGTATTGGAGCGTTTAACACCCTTGAGCCCTGATTTGTTGACATCACCAGCGTCGTTGAACCGCCTCCATCCAAGTTGAGTGCTGCATAAGCACCCAGATCCGTGGCAATTTTTGTTAATTCAGCAATTGTGATTCCTTCGCTGTAAAGTGGTTGCTTCCCGTCTACCGCAATCAGCCACAGTTTTGTACCTTCGCGATTGACCGCAGCTGCAACACGCGGATACGGCTTATCCTCAGCTAAGTTGTTATCGTTCGCCTGAGCGCTATCAACCAAAAGCTCCTCACCTGCAACACCATGAACTGTTCCCTCAGGACACTTTTCAGTTTTCAAGATTTGAACACGATTTTGGGCTGAAAAGCACAAGACGGGTTTATTTGCTTCGGGTGGCGAATAACGAACGCCATTCGAGATAGCATCACCTATGGGATATGAAGGATCACCACTGTGAGGATAGTAATCCCAAGGGGACTTTTCGTAGAAATGATGGAAATAGCTGGCATTGATTGCCAATTGCAGCTTGTATTGATTGAGAAATTCAGATGTTTTCCGTGCGCTCGTTTCTCTATTACTTGATCCTAGTGCTCCTGGAGTGACGAGTGGCTTAATTCCTGGTGTTTGTAAGTCAATGGTGACAATATGGATCATTGCTGGGCGTGGTGTCAACAGAGCATAACGTCTATACACAATTCCACGAAACAAGACTTGCTCCATATCCGTCCGAGAGGGACGTAGTAAACACCGCCAACCGTAGAACATCAGCGGTGATAATACTAAAGTCAGCACACCGATCCCAGTAGCTAGCAACAATCGCCGTGTGTAAACTTTGTATCTATAATGCATTGCTTGATAGAAGTACAGCTTTTATTTGGCGATAGTGCACCTTTGATGCCAACTTCTCAGTTACAAAAAACTTGTGTCATGGGTTATTTAGGTAAACCATGAGATGGAACGTGCTGAGTTCCACCCCAAATCATTGTGCCACCCGTCTTTTCGCTACCAGCCATTGCTGGACGAACATTGTCGTACACCTCAGGATATTTCGCTTGTAGTTGAGCATCGCTCAGTTGAGCATCCAAGACAGTACCGTCTTGAGTTTTGACTGTGTATGATAGCCCCTTTGGACTATTATTGATGGTAATCACGCGATCGCGCATAACTAGGGTAGTTAAGGGTTGATGCTCAGAAGCACGCGTTGCAGTGGAAAATACTACGCTGAGCGCTAGGACGACGAGAGTGGCTACTGAAATCCGACGCATTAATATATCCTCAAACACTTAGTATTAATTTAGCGTTAATTACGAACAACTGCATATTACGCGTATATAGTCTATTGCGAGAAAAAAAGTTGCAATTTTCCGGAACAGATAAACCTCTGGTTGTAGATATTATTAGCTGACTCATTTATAGCTGAACTTCTATACGAGCCGCAGGGGATATAACCCCACTACTATTAAAAACCCGGTTATCATAACCGGGTTTTTGGCATAATGTGCAATTCTCTTCTACGGTCTTAACAATGATTACGTTGCATTACAATACGCTTGAAGCACAGAGACTAGCACAGGATAAATACGATAAGTGGTTTATCAAACTTCTTCTAAAACAGCATCTACCTTAGGTAATAAAGATACAGATGTCATTGTCATTGGTAGCGGTATTGGTGGTTTGAGCTGTGCAGCTCTTTTGGCGCGGTATGGCTTTGATGTCACAGTTTGCGAAAGCCACTCAATCGCTGGTGGTGCAGCCCATGCTTTTGAGCGTGATGGATTCAAATTCGACTCAGGCCCATCGCTTTACTCTGGGTTATCCTACAGTCCTTCTGCTAATCCTCTCAGGCAAGTGCTAGATGCAATTAGTGAGGAGTTACCTTGCATCACGTATGATACATGGGGTTGCTATCTACCAGAAGGGGATTTTGATACCTCGGTTGGTGGTGACCAGTTTTGTGAGGTGCTGAAGCGTTTTCGTGGCAATGAGGCTATCCTTGAATGGCGCGAGTTACAGCGTGTGATGGAACCACTAGCGCGTGCTGCAACTGCAATACCGCCAGCAGCTTTGCGTCTTGATCTAGGTGCAGTCATGACTGTGAGTAGATTTGCCCCATCTTTATTTCCACATATTGCAGACATCGGCAAGCTTACAGGACCATTTAGCCGGATTATGGACGGCGTTATTAAAGACTCGTTTACGCGCAACTGGCTTGACTTGCTTTGTTTTCTCCTCTGTGGACTACCAGCAGATGGAACCAGTACAGCAGAGGTTGCATTTATGTTTGCAGATTGGTACCGACCGGGCGTGGTGCTAGACTATCCCGTCGGTGGAAGTGGTGCCTTAGTTGACGCATTGGTACGGGGACTGGAACGACATGGGGGTCGGTTGATGCTGAACGCTCATGTTGAGCAAATTCTTGTAGAAGGCAAGCGTGCGGTAGGTGTGCGTTTGCGTGGTGGTAAAGAGATAAGAGCGCGTCGGGCAGTCATTTCTAATGCATCAGTATGGGATACGCTCAAGCTGCTTCCAGAAGGGTCAGTGCCAAAACAGTATCGGGAACAGCGAGCCAGCACACCTGAATGTGATAGCTTCATGCATCTCCACTTAGGCATTGATGCACAAGGATTACGGTCAGACCTGGCGTGTCATTATATAGTCGTTAATAATTGGGAAGTTGGCGTTACAGCGCCTCAGAACGTCGTACTGGTATCAATTCCCTCAGTTTTAGACCCCTCATTAGCACCACCTGGAAAGCACGTCATTCACGTTTATACTCCTGGTAACGAACCTTATGACCTGTGGCAGGGAATGGACCGGAAAAGCGAGGAGTATGCGCGACAAAAACAATTGCGTGCAGAAGTGATGTGGCAAGCCTTGGAGCGAATTATTCCGGACATTCGCTCGCGTTGCGATGTCACACTAGTTGGTACACCACTAACACACCAGCGCTATCTGCGGCGTCATAGAGGTTCATATGGTCCAGCAATTCACGCAGGAAAAAGTTTCTTCCCTAGTTCTAACACACCTCTTCCAGGACTGCTGTGCTGTGGAGACTCGACCTTTCCTGGTATTGGTTTACCAGCTGTCGCCACCAGTGGGATGATGACTGCAAATACGCTCGCACCCTTACAGAAGCATTTAGAAATGCTTCAGGATATTGGTTGCCTTAGTTAGTTCATAATGAATTTAGGTGTTATCTTTACAAAAATTTATGTATTTAACTTGGTTAGACAGCAATTCATGGCTGCTGGAAATCGGAGGGAAACGAATACTCGTTGACCCTTGGCTAGTTGGTTCGTTAACCTTTGGTAATTTAGATTGGTTCTTCAAAGGTTCCCGACCTCAGGAACGTCCAATACCAGAAAATATTGACCTGATTTTGCTATCTCAAGGTTTGGAAGACCATGCTCATCCACCAACACTGAAGCAACTTGATCGCAATATTCCAGTTGTCGCTTCTCCCAATGCTGCCAAGGTAGTACAGCAGTTAAATTACACTCAAGTCACAACACTTGCTCATGGAGAAACCTTCACCTTGAATCAAAGCGTGGAAATTAAGGCAACTCCTGGCTCCCTGGTTGGTCTAAATTTGGTGGAAAATGGATATCTCCTCAAAGAGTTGCAGAGCGGTTTTACACTCTATTACGAGCCTCATGGGAATCATTCAGCCACGCTTAAGGAAATTGCGACCGTGGATGTCGTGATTACTCCATTAATTGATGCAGCTTTACCCTTAGTTGGTTCAATTATTAGAGGGAATAAATACGCCTTAGAAGTTGCTCAGTGGTTGCAACCCCAAGTCATGCTATCTACAGCAGCTGGAGGTGATGTGATTTTTGAGGGATTACTCAACTCTTTACTTCAAATTAAGGGAAGTATTGAGGAATTTCGTTCATTACTAGAAAAGAATAATTTAGCGACACGCGTGATAGAACCATTACCGGGAGAACGCTTTGAACTGAAATTAGAAAAGCGAGCATTAAATGTTTGATGGCTATTAGCGTCCTCATTACAACTGTTAAGAAACCTGAAACGTTACACTCTTTAGAGCCGATTTAATCCTGAGACGGAAAGTAACCTATGAGGATTACGGTTCTGCACACTGCATCATCCTGAAATCGAGCATATATTGGAGATGTCAGTTGCAGGGATAGAAACTCTGAACTGGCTGTAAACCTTCAACGAAAGAGCGGATAACTAAAAACTTGATGCCTAAAATCGTAGATGCTAGTCGGGAAGTAGCAAATCAAACTCCTCTAGAGCAAGCCGTTTTAGAAGCTATTGAGCAAGCCCGTGCTACTTGTGACATTCAAGGAAACGCCTCTGCTGACTGTGCTGTAGCCTGGGATATCGTCGAAGAGCTACAAGCAGAGAAATCTCATCGGCAGGCAACACAAAAGTTTAAAACTTCCTTAGAGTACTACTGTGATGAAAATCCAAACGCTCCTGAGTGTTTAATCTATGATGTCTAAGTTGAGTTAGATACTGTGGTACAGGCAGCTTAACATTTCCTCCTAATGTAGAAACCCGTCCGAATTTTTGAAGATTCAGGCGGGTTTTCTAGTTTTCATCGCAGATTTGCCGCTTGTTAACTTAAATGAAGAACTTCAAAATCTGGAAGTTGACCCGATTTATTAACTTGTGATTGGGTAAGCTGTCAGAATTTGCCGTCAAAACTGCTGTTCTTCCTCATCAAACCAAATTTCTGCCAAAAGAGTTAAACCAATAAGCCAAAAAAAGCAGAATCCCAAAAACCAAAACATTCCCGTCATTAGTATCACCTCCAACCAAGGCTTTTACTTACTGCCATAAAACACAGAACTGCTCCCTGCCTCACCGTTGCATCTACATTTCTCACAAATCAAATAGGACTGCTATATCTTCACGTTATCGAAATTTTTCTGCAACTCATCCTAAGTTGAAACAAAGTTTAAAAAATTGGACTTAAAAATCTTATAGTGGTTCTCAATTACTTACACTACACGGTAGTTACTTCATCGCATTAATTATGATAGTTGTATAAGTTTGTAGTAAGGACTTTAGTCCTAGACTCTTTGAGCGCAAAGAGCGCTCACTACAAAGCCTTCAAAACAAATGCGTTCTTACCACTAGTAGTGGTTCATGTGATTAATTTTGATATATCATACGCGCCAGAACCCCGACTTCTTTAAGAAGTCGGGGTTCTTGTAACCGTACAGCAGATTTATGTGTGTAAAATGTATATCCTACTATGACTGTAATAGAAACTCCTCGTACATGGTTACGTCCACTTGTGACAGCAGATTTAGACGATTTAGCTCAGATATATGGCGAGCCAGAAGTGATGAAGTATCGCTTGATTTCAGAACCAGCTTCTAGGAAACAGACTCAAGAAATGTTAGAGTCTTATCTGGCACACTGGAAGCAACACGGGTTTGGTAGATGGGCAACGATTTACAAACCACACAAGCAATTAATTGGACACTGTGGTTTAGAGTATCTAGCAATTCTGGACGAAATTGAAGTAAATTATTTGCTGGCGAGGGAGTACTGGGGACAAGGATTAGCAACTGAGTCTACAGTTGCACTCCTTCGTTACGGCTTTGAAACTTTGCAATTTGAACGATTGGTAGCACTCGCTAAACCAGAAAACCTGGCATCACGTCGAGTGATGGAAAAAACTGGTATGCAATACGAGAAAAATGTCCAACTCTATGGTGTTGAATGGGTTTTTTATACAATAAACCGTGACCAGTGGAAGCAATCTCACAACGGTTGCAACTTATAAGTATAATCCTTAGAAGTGCGATGCCCCTTCGGGGCTGCGCTCTGCGCCATCGCCGGTGTGGGGTAGCTCCCTCTGGGAGCATCGCCTTCGTTGCTGCTTTTCGCGCCATCGCTCAGCAGGTTCAATTGCCCAACCGCAGTGGTTACACTTTTCTCAATTTTGGTATAAAAAAGAAGTTCAATGTCGTGAGGAGAAAACCAATGCGATTATTACTAGGTGGAGTCATTCTGAGCTTTGGATTGTCTTCGGTGGTTTTTCCAGCATCTTTTTTAGCTCAAGCACAACAGTCGTCGGCGTCTGAAGCCCAAGTCAACAGGATGGTAGAAGCACTGCGGCTGGCTGCACCGAAAACTGGTACTGCAAATGATGGATATTATAGTGAATGGCAAGTCAAACCAGAAACCCTCAAAGGCTGGTCCAAAACTTGTCTCAAGAAGGAAGTGACACCGACACAGTTTGAAAATAATTCTGGCTTAGCACGCCAAGTTGTCTCCTGCATTGCACGCCGGGAGTTAAATAATCAGTTGACTGCTACTGGTAGTAATGAAACGGCGGCTGTGCGTGGCGTTGCTTGTTGGTGGATGACTGGTAACTACACAGGCTGCAACAGTGGTTTCACTGATGAGTATGTTAAAAAAGTTGCAGGCTATTACCAACAACAGCGAAAACCAGCATCTAGTACTACTAAACCCGCAACCAGTCCATCGTCGTAACTGAACTATAGAGCAATAAGGGTGTAGAAAGGAATCCATCCTTACACCCATACACTTAGTGTCTATAAACAGCTTGCGTATTTGACTTCTCCCACGCCTAAAAGGCGATACGATTCTTAACACCTACAACGGTGCGGGCTAAGTCCTTAAGAAAAAGCTTTTCCTGCACCTAGAATGCTGTGAGTCAGTTCGCCTCCCAACTCCACGAGTTCGTAGAGTGCTTCATCTAGATGGCGATCGCATTCTTCACATCTCATCTCCTTCGTCTGCGGCAAACAGTGCGGCTTTCCGCATTAACTCACCGATAAAGGCGTAATCACACCCAGTAATTGAGCAGAACGTCCTACTTGTGCCAAATAGTCATCCTAGGTTAATGCACATGATTTGACACTCTGCTGTGATTTCATTCGCTTTTGTCGCTTGGCAATGAGTTTCTCTTTCTTCTGCTTTTCCATAACTTTACTCAAGCCAACGGCTACCATGTATGTCATTTCTGCCGCTGCTTGATATGCTAGTTTGATATCTGCTTCCTGTTGCTTACTCATAGCCAAGTTCGCCTATTGCTATTACTACTGCTTCTTGCTGGTTGCTATAAAGAATACAATAGCTTTCGGTAGTTAGACTTCATCCTGTAGGGTCACCCAATCGGGTGATATTGAACGAATATTTAAATCTTAGGCGTTGCTGATTCAAAGTATGAATTTAGACTCGCGCAAAGATAAGGGTTTTGAAAATTAAAGGAAGAAAATTTCATACCTCAATTCAGCAACGCCCTTTTTCATATGCCATAACGGAGTTGGGGGCGGGAGCATCCTTTCTATTCCTCACTCGCTGACTACTGAGTTCTGAGTTCTTTGTTTGGTCAGAATATTCAGACATACTTAATTGAGTCAGAAAACATATATTCTAAAAATTCGGTAGCAGCAAAATTTAAAAAATATGAAGGGCAGATTGATTGTATTTGAAGGGGTGGAAGGTTGTGGCAAAACTAGCCAAATACAGCTAACGCAAGAATGGTTACAAAGTTTTGAGACTTCTGTCGTTGTAACTCGTCAACCAGGAGGAACAGAGTTAGGGTTGCATCTACGAAAACTGTTGTTGTCAGCAGAGTCTAACTCAATTGCAGATAGGACAGAGTTACTGTTGTATGCTGCTGATCGATCGCAACACGTTGAGCAAATTATCAAGCCAGCCATCCAAGACGGGGCGATTGTTTTGTGCGATCGCTACACTGACTCTACCATTGCCTACCAGGGATGGGGACGCGGTTTAGATATCAGTTTAACCCGTCAGTTAAATGCGATCGCCACATCCAGCTTAGAAAGCGATTTGACTTTGTGGTTTGATGTGGATGTCGAGGTGGGACTTAGCCGCAAACGAGGAGGCGGGGATACGTTTGACCGCATTGAACAAGAGACCATAGACTTTCATCGTCGTGTCCAGCAAGGATATGCTCAACTGTATGCATCTTACCCAGAGCGAATTGTCCGTGTAGATGCTAGCTTGAGTAAAGAAGCTGTACAGCAACAGATTCAGGCACTTTTAACCTCTAAGCTGAAAGCTTGGGAACTGTGGGGAGGGAGATCGGGGGACAAGGAGACTCATAACTCATGACCAATGATGCATTTGCACCACTTGTAGGGCAGCAGCAAGGCGTAGAATTACTGAGGCAAGCTGTACGAAAAAATCGTGTTGCTCCAGCATATCTGTTTGCGGGTCCAGAGGGTGTGGGACGGAGTTTAGCAGCACAATGCTTTGTGGAATTGCTATTTGGTTCACATAAAAACCGCGTGCGACAAGCTAACCACCCAGATTTGTTGTGGGTGCAGCCAACCTACCTGTATCAAGGACAGCGGCTAACAGCAACCGAAGCCGCAGAAAAAGGAGTCAAGCGCAAAGCACCGCCGACAATTCGCCTAGAACAAATTCGAGAAATTACCGAGTTTCTCAGCCGTCCGCCGTTGCAAGCACCAAGACACATGGTCGTGTTAGAGCAAGCAGAAACAATGGCGGAAGCCGCAGCAAATGCCTTGCTCAAGACTTTGGAAGAACCGGGACAGGCGACGCTGATTTTAATTGTGCCTTCGGTTGAGTCTGTGTTACCAACGTTGGTGTCACGTTGTCAGCGAATTCCTTTCTATCGTTTGAATGCAGCAGCAATGGCTCAGGTTCTGACACAAACAGGACATGAGGAAATTTTGCAGCATTCGGCAGTCTTGAGTGTCGCAGCTGGTAGTCCGGGAGATGCGATCGCATCTTACCAACAACTGCAAGCCATTCCCCCTGAACTCCTAAAAACCGTCACTAAAGTGCCTTCATGCTATCGTGAGGCTCTGGAATTAGCCAAACAAATTGATAAGGATTTAGATACAGAAGCTCAATTATGGTTAGTCGATTATCTGCAACAGTCCTACTGGCAGCAAAAGCGTCAACCAAGCATGATTAAACAGTTAGAACAAGCTCGTAAATCTCTGCTTTGCTATGCTCAGCCGCGCCTTGTTTGGGAATGCACACTTTTATCATTTGTTATTAGTGATTAGTTTGGTATCAGTTAACTGAAACACCTACGCGGTCTCAGCAATACTCCTCAAAAGTTCGCGATTTTAAGACGATTTTCTCTCAATCTTTTAAATCAAGAAAAGACACTTAAAAAAGGAGTAAAACGTAAATGTAATCTTGAGGATGGGATAATAAATATCTAACGAAGGCTTTAGCTGGATAACTACATACTAAATACAAGTAGACATATTATCAGCAGGGCAAACGCACGTGATTTCTGAAATGCTTACGAGGTAAGGCTTTTACTCAAAAAGAAGGCTGGACGATAAAACGTTGAAACCCCTGCAATAAAAGCATTCTTACACTTTAGATGCGTTTGCCCTGATATTATATGCAAAACAACTCAAAAATTGAGCGCAGAGAGTTACAAAACTAATGGCAGACTTAACTAATGTTCTCTCAATTGCTATGGGTGCAGTTCCTGGAGCACTGTCTCGGTTTTACATCACAGAATGGACAAAAGCTAAATTTGGGACAAAATTTCCCTATGGAACATTTGCCATTAATCTGACTGGATGCTTAGCGATGGGTTTCTTTTTCACGATTTCTAAAGGAATTACAGGCTATCCATCAGAATTAGATTTACTAATTAGGACTGGATTTTTAGGTTCTTACACCACATTTTCAACCTATGGCTTTGATACTCTGACTCTATGGCGTAGCAAACAAAAGACTGGGACGGTCTTTTATTGGGCAGGGAGTGCAGTTCTAGGTTTGGGAGCGGTGATTTTAGGAGTAGCGATCGCCAAGCTTTTCGTGAAGTAATTTCCTCAAGTCATAAAAAAGTTTGGGATACACCTTAAAGCAAGTTTGAAAAAGGTCTTTACGAAAAGCCACACATATTTTTAGGTAAAAAACAATGAATTTTTTGAAAGGACGTTATCCCCTAGCTGTGGCGATCGGGGCGATTTTTGGAGCGTTGAGTCGTTTTTATGGAACCGAATTTGCAAAAGCTATTTTTGGAAAAGATTTTGGCTTTTACGGCACATTCTTTATTAACGTGACTGGCTGTTTATTGATTGCTTATATTTTGACTCTAGCGGTCGAGAATATTCGCATCATCTCGCCTGAACTTCGCCTGATGACGACAACAGGTTTCTGCGGTGCATATACTACCTTCTCTACCTATGGCTTGGAATCAAGAAATTTCTTAGATAAGGGCGATATCACAATGCTGTTAATTTATTTTGTTGGTAGTGCGATCGCAGGAATGATTGGCATCCAAATCGGTGTTTTCTTAGCAAGATCAAGCGCTTAAAGGTCTTAAATTATAGCGGTGTGTAGTCGGATGAGGTACATTTGCATGAGCTATAATCCCACCCAAGCTTGCTTGACTTCAGGCGTCCAATCTGCTTGAAGATACTGTTCAAACGTTGTGAGTAAGGCTTGTCCGACCGCAGGATAGTATTTAGGAATTGCCCCATAGCCAACGTGTCTGGCTCCCAATGCGCTGAGAACTTGCCCTAGAGATTCTGGGTTGCGGAGATTCTCTACAACCAAGATTAGAGCATTTAACAGCTTTTTCTGTTGTGTTGCCATGTCAATCTTGGCAAACAAGGGTTTCACCTCTGGGTGAGCGAGAAACAAGTTCTCGTAGAAACTGGCGACGAATTCTTCAGCACGTGGCTTAATAGTGGCAAAACTCTTCTCTAGCAAATCTGCAGGTAATTCGTTCGCCTCTTTTTCTGCAACGTTAGAGGCGGTTGGTGTTTCAGATGATGCAATGATCGCTGAATGCTCTAATTCAACAGCTCCATGAATTTCATTTGCACCTTTTAACATTTGATCTGCGATCGCACTGAACGCATCAACTTCAATATCAGCAGTGTGATATCGTAAATATTCTTGAATGACATCTGGAGACACAGTGTTGATATTCAACCATTCAATGGCTGAATTGCTAATGCCACAATACAAAAACGTTTTAATACCAGGGCAAACGCCGGAATGTCATTAACAAGGCTCTGCTTTCAATAGAGTCTCAAACAATCGCATTAAGCAACGCTTATTGACTAGCACGCTCGTTGGGCTTTTGACTTAACTTTTATAAATAAGCAAAATGCCGAAGAGCGATAAATCTGATTGTTTCCTTAAATGCATAAATTAGACTTTTGGTCAATTACCTATGCACTAAATTTAGATGCGTTTGCCCTGGCGCTGTCAGACAATTAACCCCGAGATGACAACACTAAGAATTGCGAGAAGTTCTGAAGAAATTCCTCCATCGACAAAGTACTATCTTTGTCAGCATCACTCATGTTCCAGAACAGGCTGATGTCTTCATCTTCATAGCCCAAGGCTTTAAATTTCGCCTCAATTTCAGAGACTTCCAGAACCCCATCTTTATTCTTGTCAACATCTTCAAAGACCTGAAGAAGTGCATCTCGGAACAGAGAATCAGCAACCGCCTGACGAAACTCATGTTCGAGAACATCGAGAAATGACCCCTTTGATGTTTCTGCAAGCCACGGTTCGAGTACCGTAGAACGCAGTACGGTGATAGACGAGCCTGTTGCTCCAGATACTCCTAGTAGACGCTGCTTATAGTGTTCGATGAAAACTTCACCGTAATGAGCAGCGTCAAAATCTGTAGTACTAACGATGAGCTTATAACCGTAAATATCCTCACCTGGGTCAATGCTCAGTTTCTCATAGATCGCCCTATTGAGACGGTTTGCCAGAGTTAAATCTGTGTTGAGCGAGCCATCTGGATGTTTGAAATTAAACGCGTAGGTGATGATATTTTGGTCTGGACCGATTTCTGAAAGCAGATGCAGGGCTTCTTTGTCCGCCAAGAGTTCATCATTACTTGCCTTATCGATTCTCTCCTGAATGAATTGAATTTGTTGCTCTACATCAGAACCGGAAATTTCTGCGGGAAGTCGAGGAACGGGAACAATTGTGAAACGGTCTTCCGGACTCGCCATACACAATAGTCGCGCATAAAGTTTCTTACAATTAAACAGAGCCTTGCCAATGATTCTGCCGTATCCACTCTTTGTGGGGCGAATAACCTTGTGGCTGAGATATACAGAAGCAGCCGCAGCTCCAGGCTTTGACCCCTCCAAGCCATAGATGCCAACCGTGGGTTCTGCTTCACCGTGGTACATATAGGGAGCAGCGAATGTCACCAAATCCCGCATTGCGGAATTGCGGTAGCACAACGCCCCGGCTGGATATGGAATATAGCCGGATTTATGAGGGGGACGGGTAGACGTTTTGGAAGCCAAGACGGCAGAAATAGAGGCAAATCAGTTCTCCACAACCACCAAGCTAACTGGTCAAGTGATCATGACAGTCAATGCCGGAGGATTTGATGGGGAACGCATCATCAGCCCTACAGGTGAAGAGATTACCCGTTCTGACCCGAATCCTACGGTGGCTTACCGAGCTTTGGTAGAGTTAAATACCAGCTTAATTGGTACAGACCAGTTGAAAATTGTTTTCGACACAGGTAGCGATGCCGGTGAAGACAATCCCGCAGGATTTCTAGAGCCGTCTTTTGGCAGTGTTCAAGACTTCTCGGTTTCACCACCCGTTGACAACCAATTCATACTAGATCTGCTGTACTACACCTTTGAGCCGTTCAAGAACTTCACAGTGTCTGTTGGGCCTAATATTCGCACTATCAGCTATGTTGACCGCAACAGCTACGCTTACCTAAGCTTTCAAGACTTTAGCACTCAGGCATTTATCAACAACTACATTCTCGCCCCTCTCAATGGTCCAGCGGCAGGTGCAGCAATTGACTGGAAGCCGGGTTCAGGACCGTTTTCAGTGCGGGCTTTGTATGCAGCATCAGATGCAGCTAACCCAGGCGATGAGGGATTTATCCCTGGTGTAGCGTTGTTTGTTCCCCTGCTATATCCGAATGGGGGCGGCAACCAAGGTTTATTTGGCGATACGTATCAGGGTACCGTTGAACTGGAATATGCGCCCTCGAAAGCTTTTGCCCTGCGCCTCCAGTACAGTGGCGGCGAATTATTTGACAACCGCTATGACGTATTCGGGGTGAATTTCGAGTTCACTCTTTCACCGAAATTTGCCATCTTTGGTCGTTATGGCTACGGTAGCTACAACAACACTGCTTTTGGCGATATCAAGCCCAACTACTGGATGGCGGGAGTGGCATTTCCAGACTTGTTTACCCGAGGTGCTTTAGCTGGTATTGCCGCAGGTCAACCCTTTATTGTTAGTGAGATTGGTAATGCCACTCAAACTAACTTTGAAGCATTCTACAACTTTCCTGTAAGTAACAACATCCAGGTCACGCCTTTGATTCAGGTTATTACCAATGCTTCTAACCAAGAGGCAAATGGTACGATTGTCACTGGCACGTTGCGAACAGTTTTTTCTTTCTGAAGGGTTATTTATCATAGATAAATCTCTTCATTCTTTTCTTTTGTCGATTTTGAAGAATATACAAGTTCAGATGACTGGTAGAGACCTTATGTGTAGCGTCTCTACCTTCAAAGATAATTACATGAACGTAGTTAAATGTTGTACTAACTGCGGTGCTTGCACTACACCCTCAATTCGCTCCACTGGCTGACCCTGCTTAAACAGTACCAGCGTTGGTAGAGCATAAATTTCATACTGACTTGCTAATTGCGGGTACTTTTCAGTATCAATTTTGACAATTCGTATGCGTCCTTGAAGTTGAGCGTTGACTTGGTCTAAAATTGGACTCATCATGTGACAAGGTCCACACCAGTCAGCGTAAAAATCCACCAATACAGGTACATCAGAACCAGACAGCATCTCTTCAAAGCTGTTGAATTGTTTTTTCGTCGTCATGTGATACGCACCAGTTTTGTATTGTTTGTTTTCAATAGTAGTTCCCAAGAGCATTTATCTGTGTCATCTCCTAGATTGTTTTTATTGTTGGCGCACAATCACCCTATGATCATTAGCGCAATGACACTAAAGAGGAATATTCATGGAACTATTGCCAGAAGATTTGCAGAGTTTGCGCGGACAGGTTGCTATTGTTACGGGTGCTTCAAGGGGAATTGGGCGAGCGATCGCACAAGAATTAGCGAAACTGGGAGCAAACATAGTTGTCAATTATGCCAGTTCTAGCAAAGCAGCCGAAGAGGTCGTCGATACAATTACAAAAGCCGGAGGAAGTGCGATCGCACTCCAAGCTGACGTTTCTCAAGCTGACCAAGTAGAAGCACTAGTTAACACAGCGATGGAAAAGTTGAATCGTGTCGATATCTTAGTCAACAACGCAGGTATCACCCGCGACACGCTGCTTTTGCGAATGAAACCAGAAGACTGGCAAGCCGTCATTGATCTCAATCTTACTGGTGTTTTTTTATGCACTCGTGCTGTGAGTAAAATCATGCTCAAGCAACGTTCGGGACGGATTATCAACATTACCTCTGTCGCTGGACAAATGGGCAACCCCGGACAAGCTAACTACAGTGCTGCTAAAGCAGGTGTCATCGGCTTCACCAAAACCATTGCCAAAGAATTTGCCTCTCGTGGCATCACCGTTAACGCCGTCGCTCCTGGTTTCATTGCCACTGACATGACCAGCAATATCAAAGCTGAAGAGATTATTAAGTATATCCCTCTTGGTCGCTACGGTCAACCAGAAGAAGTTGCTGGGATGGTGCGCTTCCTCGCCGCTGACTCCGCCGCCGCTTACATCACCGGACAAGTCTTTAACGTTGATGGCGGAATGGTGATGGCATAGCCAAAGAGTAGGGGAAGTAGAGGAAGAAAATACTTCCTCATCCCCCTCATCTTCCTCAGGCTGCTCGTATCCTTTGCAAAACAATGAAGCCCAAAAAGCAGATGATCCCTATGGTAGTGATAAGCATCTGCATCAAGGTCATGTTTTGTAATCTCATCGCCAGCAAGTTACAAATCAAGGTAATTGACCAAAGAGTCAGCGCGGCGTGGCGTTGAGAGAAGCCCCAAGCTAGCAAGCGGTGGTGCAGGTGGTCTTTCCCAGGGGTGCTGAGAGGATTTTTGCCCGCCATCAGGCGTCGAACAAACACTTGAGTTGTATCGAGTACTGGTAACAGCAAAAACAGAACCGGTGCCACTAAAGAGACAGCGGTAGGTGCTTGGAGGTTACCTAAAATACTCGTAGCAGCTAGCACATAACCGAAAAAGTAGGCTCCGGCATCACCCATAATGATGCGCGAGGGGTGGAAGTTATGGCGCAAGAAGCCCAACGCCGCACCCGCCAAAGCTGCTAGAACTAACGTCGCTGCCGCACGATTAGGAACCTGAGCTGAAACTGCTAACAAACTCATGGCGGTGATAAAGCTGACTCCTCCCGCCAAACCGTCCATACCATCCATTAAGTTGACAGCATTAGTGATTCCTACTACCCACAGTACTGTTAGTAATACTGATAATGTAGAGTCAATGGGAGTACCAAAAGAAACTTCAATAGTGATACGATTAGCAACCAGCAACAGAGCCGTGAGAACCTGAATTAACAATCGAACCAGAGGGGGTAAACCAAATTGGTCGTCGATAAAGCCCACAAGAACTAGTATCGAACCCCCTAGAAGAATCGTCTGTACTTCAGCCAGTACCCTTTCGAGTTCGATAGGTCGTAAGAGACTAGCTAGTACCACTGCGGCAATCACTCCTGCATAAATAGCCAGACCCCCTGCATTAGGCAAAGGTTCTCGGTTAAGCCGTCGCGCATTAGGTTGGTCAGCCCAACCAACACGCAAGGCAAATTTGCGGACTGCCGGAATCAAACGCCAAGTTACACTACAAGCCAAAAGGAACGTAAATACTACCGCCAACCAGCCGGAACCGCTAGGGTTAGCAATACCGAGGGACCGAAGGGAGCTGTATATGTTCATCTCCCGATTTAACTATGATTGCCAATGTGCATAAGCATCAACTGTATATTAATCATTTTTTTCCTAACTATTTGTAACCTTATAAAAAGTTGCTTCTAATATAGAGTCATTCCTGAGGAAAGGGTATCGAGGGTAGGGGCGCGGCAGCCTTCATACCTGTCAAAAATCATGCTCAAACACCCAATTTACCGTCGTTTTAGATCCCCCAACCCCCGATCCCTTCGGGGCTAAAATTTTATTTTCCCCGAGAACCGGGGAGATTAAGGAGAGCGAAAAATGCTCAAATGCTTGTGAGTAATGCTTTTTGGCTTAAGTTGACACCAATGGGCAGCCTTGCGCCCTTAGTAGGGATAGGGTATAGGGTAAAGAAATTATTTTTTTATTTTGTACTTGGAATTTTGAATTGTCACTCGCCCTACACCCCAAAGCCTAAAATCATCTCTTAGAATCCAAGTTGGTATGAATAAGTTGAAGTCATTAGCACTCAGCGGTCAAGAGTGCTAAATTGTCTATTGGAAGCGCTAGAGAACACCAAACATGGCAAAAATTGTTTCATTTAATGAAGATTCGCGCCGGGCGTTAGAACGAGGCATTAATGCTCTTGCTGATGCCGTGAAAATTACCTTAGGACCAAAAGGTCGCAATGTTCTGTTGGAGAAAAAATTTGGTGCGCCCCAAATTGTCAACGATGGTATCACCGTAGCCAAAGAAATTGAACTCGAAGACCCTTTAGAAAACACTGGCGCAAAACTCGTCCAGGAAGTGGCATCAAAAACCAAAGATGTGGCTGGAGATGGCACCACCACTGCGACTGTGTTAGCACAGGCGTTGATCAAAGAAGGTTTGAAGAACGTCGCCGCAGGTACTAACCCCATTGCCCTAAAGCGGGGAATCGACAAAACCGTTGAGGCGCTGGTGCAGGAAATTGCAGCAGTAGCCAAGCCAGTAGAAGGTGCGGCGATCGCCCAAGTTGCCACCGTCAGCGCCGGTAACGACGAAGAAGTCGGCAGAATGCTGGCTGAGGCGATGGACAAAGTCACCAAAGACGGTGTGATCACCGTTGAAGAATCCAAGTCTCTAACAACGGATTTAGAAGTTGTTGAGGGGATGCAGATCGACAGGGGTTACATCTCCCCCTACTTCATCACCAACAACGAACGCTTGACTGTGGAATTTGAAAATGCCCGCATCCTGATTACCGACAAGAAAATCAGCAGCATCCAAGATTTAATTCCAGTTTTGGAAAAAGTTGCCCGTTCGGGTCAACCGTTGCTGGTTATCGCCGAAGATGTGGAAGGGGAAGCTTTAGCAACTTTGGTGGTGAACAAAGCGCGGGGAGTGCTGAATGTCGCCGCTATTAAAGCGCCTGGATTTGGCGATCGCCGCAAAGCATTGTTGCAAGACATTGCCATTCTCACCAACGGACAGATGATTTCCGAAGAAATTGGCTTAAGCTTGGATACCGCTTCTTTGGAAACCCTGGGAACTGCCCGGAAAATCACGATTGACAAAGAAAATACCACCATCGTCGCTGCTGGTGACAACACAAAAGCAGACGTGGAAAAGCGAGTTGGTCAAATTCGCAGACAACTCGAAGAAACAGATTCAGAATATGATAGAGAAAAACTGCAAGAACGCATCGCCAAGCTGGCTGGTGGAGTTGCGGTGATTAAAGTGGGTGCGGCAACAGAAACCGAACTCAAAGACCGCAAACTGCGGATTGAAGACGCCCTCAACGCTACCAAAGCGGCTGTGGAAGAAGGTATCGTTCCTGGTGGTGGAACAACCCTCATTCACTTGTCCAAAAAGGTGCAAGAGGTGAAAAAGACCCTTAACGCCGAAGAACAGATTGGTGCTGATATTGTAGCGCGAGCGCTCGAAGCCCCATTGCGTCAAATCGCAGACAATGCTGGTGCTGAAGGGTCTGTCATTGTCGCCAGAGTGCGGGAGAGCGATTTCAACATCGGCTACAACGCTGCTACTGGGGAATTTGAGGACTTGATTGCTGCTGGAATCATCGACCCCGCAAAAGTTGTGCGTTCAGCTTTGCAAAACGCCGCTTCCATCGCTGGAATGGTTTTAACCACCGAAGCGGTCGTGGTTGAAAAACCAGAGAAGAAACCCGCTGGCGGTGCGCCTGATATGGGCGGCATGGGCGGCATGGGTGGCATGGGCGGCATGGGCGGCATGGGCATGATGTAGTCCTATTGACCATGTAAATTTTAGTAAGGTGGGTGCTGCCCACCCTACTTTTTTTGTGCATTCAAACCATATAGCGGTTTGCATCTGCACTCAAGACAATTCTTGTGGGGTGGACATCTTGTCCGCCCTGTATTTATAGCAGTTCTCAATTGAGTGCAATACAAATTTTGTGGAGTGGGATTGGTGCCATAGGTGTCAACAATCACGCTCAAACACTCGTTCTCCCGTCATTTTAGATCCCCCAACCCCCTAACCAACCAGGGCTGTTTCAGTAGAATGTGTCAGCCCTACTTGTCAACTTTGTGACCTACCCAATACTAAATTGCCAAATTTTCCTTCGCCCATAAAGCAGCTTGAGTACGATCGCGTAACCCCAACCGTCCCAAAATTTGCGTCACGTAGTTTTTCACTGTCCCTTCAGTTAGATGCAGCGTTTGAGCAATTTCCCGATTATTTTTACCTTCAGCAATCAGAGTCAATACTTCTAATTCGCGATCGCTAAAACGTTGCTGTGGGGTATTTTGCTTCATAGCACCCAGAGGACGCAACTGAGCAAATACTTTCGGGGCGATGGTCGGACCAAGTTGACAATGTCCTTGATCGAGGGTGCGAATTGCCGTTGCGAGTTGTGCTGAAGGTGTACTTTTAAGAAGATAGCCGAGTGCGCCTGCTTGTAGTGATTGCCAGATATACTCGTCTTCGTCAAAGGTAGTTAGCACAAGAATTCTAATCCAAGGAAAGCATTGATGAATTTCACGAGTTGCTACAACCCCGTCACACACAGGCATACGCACATCCATGAGAATGACATCTGGTTGTAGGGTTTGGGTAAGAGCGATCGCTTCTTTTCCATGACTCGCTTGTCCAACAATTTCCAAGTCCTCTTCTAACGCCAGCAAGGAGGCTAATCCTTGGCGAAAGAGTGGTTGGTCATCTACAAGCAATAATCGAATCATCTTAAGTAATTTTAGATTTTCATTTTGGATTTTAATTTTAAATTTACTTGGCACGCTCGTTTTGACTCTGCCCAAGCCTAAAGGCAGGGCATTCACTCTTGAGTTCTGCCGTATTTCTTAGCTATTTTACTGTCGGGCGAAACGTATATCAGTTAGGGTAACAAAAAATAGGTGTCCAACCTAATAGACTAAGGGAAGGTAAACCGTTTTAGCCCTACACTATTTAAAAATTATGTGAGATAAATTTGAAGTGTGCTCACATCACTTTGATGACGCTAGCTTCCTCCAAAGTAGAGCCGATAAAATCTATCAAGACTTGCTCCAGGGTATTAACATAGGATATGCGTTTCCTAAAACCTTCAACTAGCAAGTAAGATTCCTGATTGTGGGAGTCAGACTCGAAATTGAAAAGTCCTGCATTCATTATCATCAATTTGATGCGATGTGCAATGAGTTGCAGTTGCTTTACATCGTCTTTGGTGAACTGGTGAAACTCAAATGTGCCGACGTGCAAGACGCCGATAACTCCCTGCTTGATGAGTAATGGAACGCCAATAAGTGATTTCAGACCCTTTTCACGCAGGATTGGACTGACAATCTCTACAGCCGACAAATCATTGACTATCATCGGCTCAATGTTTGCAGCGATACGACCTGCGAAACCTTGCCCGATGGGGATACGAACCTGTTGTTTGATTTCCTCTTCTAGTCCGATGGTGGCAGATACAAATAAATTCTGTTTGTCTGTAGTAGGTAGTAGCAGCGTGACAGTGTCTACAAACATATATTTTTGTAGCCAATCGAGCTGCTTTTTAATCGAAGGAACGAGCTGATTTTCTGTATTATCCTGCCGATTTCCTACGAATACCTTCCAGCTTCTGTAGGACGTTAGTAAACCACTGTAATCTTTCAATCTACGTGCTAATGAGACCGGAATAAACGAGAGTACAAGTGCTGCTATAGTTCGTAGGTTCAACTTTTGTTCGATTAAAGCATGCAAAAGATAGGATCGTGCTTTTGCTGGCTGTTCAACTTGCAGCAAACCAATAGCCAAAGTTGTATGTGCTTGTAACCATTTCTCCCGAAAATAACTGTTGAACTCTTGTAGCTGCTCATCTTCCATAAATTGGCGGTAGCAGTAGATACCAGCTTTCCCAGCCCGAATCTGTGATTGAATGCTCATATCGCCATTAGCAAACGTTTCCGATTGAAAATGCACACGGTATCTGCTTAATCTTTCTGGACAATAATATGCTTCACCACCATTGCGGCAAGCAAGGTAGGTTAAGTACAGATCCCAGTATGATCCCATTTGGGGGAGAAAATGATTCCATTCAATAGCATCCTTACGGATGACGGTAGCCAGGGCAGAGGGAACAGCTTGATGGACAAGCGCTATTTCATAAAAAGGTTGGTAAACTCCTTCTTTTAGGTGGTCTCGCTTCCATCGCTGAGTATTTTCCTCTGTAGCAGCATAATCAATTTTGCCATCCGAGTCCATTATGTAATGATCGCTGAAAGCTATGACCAAATCTGGATTGGCATCAAGATGCGGAACAAGCTTTTCTAAAAAGTCTTCATTCCAAATATCATCGTCATTCAGGCTAGCAACATATTTTCCTCGTGCTTCCTTAAATGCAGCTATAACATTCCGAGATATTCCTAAATTGTTTGCATTGCGCCGGAATCGGATTCGTGGATCTTGAAAAGATTCAATGGTTTTTGCGGGGCTTTCAGTACTACAATCATCAGACACAATAATCTCAATATTTTTATACGTTTGTTGTACAGCACTTGCGATCGCTTGTATAAGATAATTTGGGCGATTATAAGTTGGGATAATAACGCTAACTAGAGAGCGTTGCGAATCAAGATTTAGCGACATAGTCTTAACTTCTGAAACTGTCGCTTTTCATTGTCGTGGTTTCTATTGTTGATGTTCTGAGATTTACCGAAAGTTCGCAAAACTTTTACAAAGTTCAAAGCAAAAACCCCCTTTTTTTACCTAGCAACTTCGCGTGCTGCATCGCGGGTAGGGAATGGGTGCATACGGAGTTAAAGTGGAATTCTCGCTTGAATTTGAGTTCCCTTATCAAGACTACTCTTAATCTTCAGTTCCCCTCCCAAAATGTGAACTCTCTCCTGCATTCCTCGCAGTCCAAAGCCTGTGTGAGGTGCGCTGACTTCAAAACCTTGTCCATTATCAGTTAGTTTTAGAATAATCGCATTGGGTGTTTGATAACCTTTGAGACTGACAACAGTAGCCGAGGCGTGTTTTTGAATATTCGTTAGTCCTTCCTGAACAATACAGTAAAGTTGGTGGCTAGTTTGAACAGGTAATTGCGGAAGTTTCACATCGAGCTGAATGACAAATGCTTGGTTTCGTCCAACTTGTTCCACCAAGGTACTGAGCGCTTCATTAAGATTAAAATTAGTCTGTCGCATCGTTTGCACAGACCGCCTGACTTCAGATAAGCACTGATTGGTTAAGTCTTTGGCGATATCTAAAGACTTTGCAGCTTGAATGGGATCGCGTTGGTACAATTTTTGAGCGAGTTCCAATTGCACATCTAATGTTGTGAGAGAGTGTCCCAAAGAATCATGTATTTCACGAGCAATGCGAGTTCGTTCCAAAGTTGCAGCTAAGGTTTCTACCTGTTGGGTGAGAACCTCTGCTTTTTGTCTGCTTTTTTGCTCTGCAATGATCACAAAGGCAAATAAAATAACAAAGGTACTAGCTGCTAGGTAGCTACTAGTGTCGTTGATAATATTCCTGCTAATCGTAGAATTTACGTCATATAACCGAGCGATACGTTCAGTAATATGGGCACGCTCAAACTCAATGATTGAAGGTAAAGTGCAAAGCCGGACAATATTCCAGAGTATTCCAGTGGCGATCGCAGTGATAACTATTTCTTGACGCTTAAGTAAGAAGCAGCCTTTTGTCAGCACAAGATAGAGTAACATATCTAGCCGCCAATTGACTGCTCTGGCAGACATTATAGGTAGTATTTCTAATAATATATAAGCTCGTCTTTGCCATATTGGGCGATTCATCGGCAATAGAAAACTTAATAAAGTCGATACACTCAGAGACGCAAAAATAACATAAGTAGGTATAAGTTGGGACGCATAAACATCTTTAGGGCGATTCACTATTATGAGGAAAAAATAGACAACCAAAAGCGTCCACTCTACATATTGCAAAGTCCGACGAATAGAAGAAGTTGTGGCGATTGGATTCATTGGAGTCTATCGCGTGAAGTAACAGGGGAAATCAAAACATACAGCACATTGTTCGTGCGTGAAGTACAATGCTCTTGTCTAAAAGCCAGACATAAAGCCCTTTTTACTTCTGACGCATGACGGATGACGGATGATTCTGCTGTATCATCGGCAGGCTTGCCACCATGAAAACATAGCATTTGCCATCAATACGCATGACCATATATGAATTTTTTATACATTATAAGTAGAAATGTTATACTAGTACAAGTCGGCGTAAATAATACCGAATTGGGTTCATAGCTGCAACTACCCCCCGCCCCTCTCCGAACTGGCCCAGAAGGGCGGGGGAATGAGGTAATTAAGCTTAATGTCGTTTCAGATATTGTATTAATATTTTTGAAGCAGTTTGTCTTGCAAGGGCAAACTGTTTTTTTGATAGTATTGCTAATTTATAGCGGTTCTCGGCTGTATTCAAGATAGCTGTTGTGAGGTAGATATCTTAGCTGCCTTTAACACAGCACAGACAAGACGCCTCTGTTATAAGAAAATCAGAACTGTCATGCATTCAATTGAAAAATGCACTACAGTACTACATAAAACTTTGATTGACTTGTAATTGTAAAATTACTGACAAATAATGAAAGAAATCAACCACATTGTCCTATCTCAAGACCAAAACTCAAGAGTCCGAAGTCTTTAACAAATGACTCATGACGAATGACTAATGACTCAACCAGGTAAAAGTTCATGGTAAGAAAACTCCGCCGCTCCCTTCAAGTCGTTCCTAAACCTTATAACGAAGATGACTTCTATCACCAACCAGGAACCATACCAGGAACCATCATTATTCCTACAGATGCTTCACCTCCAACGATTACGTTGATTGACTATAATGCCAGCCATGTCATTCGCAAAGAACTGAAGACCCCGGAAGAGTGCGCCTCCTATCTAGATACGGAATCTGTTTCTTGGGTGGAAGTGCAAGGTTTAGGCGATGAAGACATTTTGCGACGCCTGGGAAAGGTGTTTGATCTACATCCTTTGGTATTAGAAGATATTGTCAATGTGGCAGAGCGTCCAAAAATAGAGGAATATGAAGACCATTTGGTGATTATTTGCCGAATGGTTGTGCCAAAGCAAAGAAAATATGGATTTTATAGTGAGCAAGTGAGTTTAGTGTTGGGGAAACATTACTTACTCACAGTACAAGAGGAACCAGAACATGATTGTTTGGAAGGGGTGCGAGTGCGAATTTGCAACAATAAAGGCACTATCCGCAAGCGCAAAGCAGATTATTTAGCTTACGCTTTGTTAGATGCAATTGTCGATGGCTTTTTTCCAGTTCTAGAGGGTTATGGTGAGCAAATCGAAGATTTAGAGGACGAAGTCATAACAAACCCCAGCCGACAAACACTACAAAAAATTTATCAAGTTAGGCGAGAATTACTGCAACTGCGTCGCTACATATGGCCCCAGCGAGATGCGATTAATTCTCTGATTCGTGATGGCAATGAACTTATTTGTGAGGAGGTGCGAATTTACCTGCGAGATTGTTACGACCATACGGTGCAAGTGATGGATATGGTAGAAACTTACCGAGAACTTGCATCTGGGTTGATGGATGTTTATCTTTCGGCAGTAGGTAACAGAATGAACGAAATCATGAAGTTTTTGACCGTGATGTCGTCAATTTTTATTCCGCTCACTTTTATTGCTGGAATTTATGGGATGAACTTCAATACTGAAAAATCACCATATAATATGCCTGAACTCAATTGGTATTGGGGTTATTTTCTGTGTTTAGGATTGATGGCTGCGATCGCATTTGTTTTGGTCTTCATTTTCTGGCGGCGGGGCTGGTTCCAGAATTTTTCAAAAATTACTCGTGACGAAAAGATGTGAGATTATCAGTAAGTTGAGTAACCACGCATTAGTACAGGGAGTTAATATACAAAGTTATGAGAACCGGCGACAACAATTTAGTTATTCTGACGCTTTATATAATTGGCATTACTTACACCTTTAACCAGATGATTGAATCAATCGATGAACAAGTAAAGATTGATTTCAATAAAGCATCTGTAGCCCAACAACTGAAAGAACAAAATCTCCAAGACACGATTGCGATTAGTTTTGGGGGATTGGCAAAGACGTACCCAATTGAGAAACCACAATCTTTGACGATTAACATTCAAAATAAATCCCAGGATTTAGCAATATACGTTGATTGGGACAATTGCGCTTTTGAAGAATTTGACGGAACCTCCAAGCGAGTCATTCGGATGTCACCAGAGATAACCCGTGACTTAGGGGTATTCCAAACTCCCAGTCTGATTGTCCCGGGTAAAACTCTTAAAGAATCAGTCTCATCTGAAAGCGTTTTCCAACTAGATACAATAACCAGAACATATACAGCAACAAAAACCTCGGTAGCTAACGTCCTCAAATGGAAAAACAGCCCCCTCAAGGTACAAAGAAAACAATTTAACGAATTTATAACCAGAAAACGTACCTTTGACTTTTCGCTAGATTTAGTGTTTCGGTTAGCTGAAACAAATTTGGGTATCGCTCAGGGTAACAAAGTCCCTCCTCTATGCATTGTCAAGTGTCCTTTCACCGTTAGGAAACTACCTTGGACATATGCCTTGCCTTGGAATCAGATGCGGTAAACCAGAACTACTGGTTTGGTCATTCAAAGACTACACTGGATATTAGGAGAGAGTAGGCGCAGGCGGTTGCAGATCAGTTTCATTGAAGCTGGTTTGAGGAAAGTCCGGGCTCCCGAAAGACCAAACCTGCTGGGTAACGCCCAGTGCGAGCGATCGCGAGGATAGTGCCACAGAAAGATACCGCCAAAATCAGTGAACAGTTATCAGTAAACAGTAAACAGGGAATACCTGATAACTGATAACTGATACCTGATAACTGAAAAAGGTAAGGGTGCAAAGGTGCGGTAAGAGCGCACCAGCACGACCGAGAGGTCGTGGCTCGGTAAACCCCGGTTGGGAGCAAGGTCACAAGGAACTACGGTTGGTCTTTTACCAGTTCCGTCACAAGAGCCGCTTGAGGCGTCTGGTAACAGGCGTCCCAGATAGATAACTGCCCTCTAAATGTAGAGACGTAGTATGCTACATTTCTACAAAAGAGAACAGAACCCGGCTTACGTTCCGACTCTCTCCCTCTTTTTGTCCTTTGTAATTTGTTGTTAGTCCTTTGTTCATGAACAATGACTAATGACCCTTCGGGTATGCGCAAAGCGCACGCAATCATGCGTTCGCGTTCGCAAAGCGTGTCCCTTTGGGACTCAGCGTCTCTGAAAGAGATACGCCAGTCGCCTCTGTCGGGAAACCCCTTCGGGTATGCCTGCGGCACGCCTGACGGCGAACGCCAGTTGCCTGCGGAGGGAAACCCTCCTTCAGCACTGGTCTCACCTCCTGCAGCGCTGGCTCACTGATGACTAATGAACCCCACTTGCACGCTCCTTGGGGGAACTCCCAAGGGCGCGGTGGCTCCTGATGACTAATAACTGTAAATGAGCATCGCTTATCCACGCCGTCAACGGCAACTCGAAAGCTTAGTCAGAAAATTTGGTCTGCCAGCAGACGCAGCTATAAAGTGGGAACTGCTGGACTTAGCGCTGACTCATCCTACTGTCTCTGAGTCGGCAAATTATGAACATCTGGAGTTTGTCGGCGATGCAGTCGTGCGATTAGTGGCAGCCATTGTATTATGGGAGACCTATCCCAATTGCCCAGTCGGAGATTTTGCAGCAATTCGTTCTGTGTTGGTGAGCGATCGCATGCTCGCCCTACTAGCAAGAGAATACGGCTTGGAGCTATACTTACTCGTTGCTGGCAGTGCGACCGCTGATAAAGTTGGTCAGGAGTCACGACTGGCAGATGCCTTTGAAGCAGTCTTAGGTGCGCTTTATTTGAGTACAAACAATCTCGAACTCATCCGCTCTTGGCTAGACCCTCACTTTAAACAACTTGCAGCAGAAATTCGCCTCGATCCAGCTAGATTTAACTATAAAGCCGCTCTACAAGAATGGACTCAAGCAAAGTATAAAGTTTTACCAGAATATCGAGTGGTGGAAATGAATCAACCGCAGCGCAATCAAGAGCGTTTTCTTGCTGAAGTGTGGTTGCACGAACAAAAGCTAGGTGAAGGAAAGGGACGCTCGATCAAAGCTGCCGAACAGGCTGCCGCAAAAGTAGCTTTTTTAGCACTTGACACTCAGGAAAAATCCTGATATTAAACGGAAAATAATCAGATGAAAATTTGTTAATTTTTATTTGTCCTTTGTCCTTTGTTAATGACTAATGACTAAGAAAATAAAAATTGCTGTCGTTGGCGTTGGACGTTGGGGCGTACATTTGCTACGGAATTTTTTGGAACATCCGCAAGCTGAGGTAGTAGCACTCATAGATCCGAACTCACAACGTCTAGCAGAGGTGAAACAGCAGCATAACTTAGATGACAAGGTACTACTGACAACCGAGTGGCACTCGATACAGCAAGTAACGGATTTAGAAGCAGTAGTTATTGCTACTCCTGCTAGCACGCATTACTCCTTAATCACCGACGCCTTGCATTGGGGTTACCACGTTTTAGCAGAAAAGCCTTTAACTCTCAACTCAGCAGAATGTCGAGAACTGTGCCTGCTTGCAGAAAAACAGCAACGACAACTGATAGTTGACCACACCTACTTATTTCACCCAGTCGTTGAACGAGGGAAAGCAGTCGTTCAGGCGAGTCAATTAGGTGATTTACGCTACGGATACGCTACCCGTACCCATTTAGGACCAGTCCGCCAAGATGTTGATGCGCTCTGGGACTTAGCCATTCACGATATTGCCATTTTCAATTCTTGGCTAAATCAGATACCTGTGACAGTGCAAGCAACGGGTACGGTGTGGCTTCAGGGAGGTGGGGAACAGATGGGGGAGGAGGGGGAGAAATCAATTCAAAATTCAAAATTCAAAATTCAAAATTCAAGCATTAGAGTATCTCCCTCATCTCCCTCATCTCCCTCACCTCAAACCGAAGCATTAGCCGACTTAGTCTGGGTGACGCTGACTTATCCGAATAACTTTCAAGCGTACATTCACCTGTGTTGGCTTAATCCCGATAAACAACGACGGCTTGGAGTTGTCGGAAGCCAAGGTAGTCTGATTTTTGATGAAATGTCCCCGACATCACCTCTGACGCTACTACACGGTGAGTTTGAACGTCAGGAAAACCGATTTATTCCAGTGAATCAAAGGCAACAAGTGCTGGAAATAGAAACAGGCGAACCTTTACGGCGGGTGTGCAATCACTTTATGACCTGTGTGCTTGACAATACTCCCTCACAGGTTTCATCTGGCTGGGTAGGAACGCAGTTAGTGCAAATTCTTGCTGCTTTGACAGAATCTCTCAATAAAGGCGGTAAACCTGTTTTTCTTGATGCAAATGAGTAGTGAAATTCTACAATTTTGCATTTTGCATATTCAATTTTGAATTCTTTAACTCTTTGTTCATAGAAGATGCGAAGCGGTTTTTTTTCAGAGCAACTTCTTCTGCTGTTTGCTTCATCCCTCTTGCTGCTTGCTCCCCAGAGGAAATGGTGAGATTTCCTGAATTTTCTTGCCTTCCTGAACCAGGTAACAATGAGGCATCAATTAAAGGCAAAGCAATGGTTACTGTCGTGCCTTGGTTAAGACCTGCACTCTTGAGAGTGATGGTACCTCCCATAAGTTCAATTAAGTTTCGTGAAATTGCAAGTCCCAGTCCTGTACCACCAAACTTACGTGAAGTTGAATCCTCCACCATCACGAAAGGACGAAAGAGTTTTTGCTGTTGAGCCGGATCAATCCCTAGCCCTGTATCTGTAACAGAAACAAGAACTTCAGATTTATCATGACTACGTTGAATGTCTGTGGAAATTGTAATGCTTCCCTCATCAGTAAACTTAGTTGCATTCCCGATGACATTAATAAGCACTTGTTTGAGCTTTGCGGCATCAGCATTAACTGGAATTGACTGATTCAACTCAGGAATATTCAACTGCAAGCCTTTTTGTTGAACATTCACTGATTGTATATTAATAACTTCTTTAAGGACTTGTCGAAGGTCAATAGGTTGCAAGACGACTGAGAGCTTGCCTGCTTCTATTCTGGAAATGTCAAGTAAATCATTAATAATGCCTAACAGGTGAATCGCTGTGTCATCGGCACGCTTGAGAAACTCTAATTCTTCTTCGCGGTCATCGCACATACCATCTCGAACTAGACGAACGCAATTAATGATAATGTTTAGCGGGTTTCTCAACTCGTGGGAAGTCGTAGCTAAAAAATGAGTTTTCACCTGGTTGGCGGCTTTTGCTTCTTTCCATGCTATTTCTAATTCTTCTGCCCAAGCTTTCAATCGCTCAACCATTTGTTCGAGTGCTTGCGCCAATTGGTTAAACTCTCTAATTTTAAAGTTGTGAGGAATCGGTTCTGCTGATTGATTTAAATGAAGATTTATAGCGTAGTCTCGCAATTGTTCTACAGGACGTGCTAAGTAACGAGCTAAATACAGCGACGCCAAAACACTTGCGCCAATCAAGCCAGATGTTAAAACAAGGAGGATGAGTTTGATTCCCCTAAGACCATACAAAGCATTCTCCAAAGGTGTAACGGCTATAATCACCCATTGTTTCTGTTGTCCTTGTTTTATGGGACTGGGAATAGCAGTATAACCAGCAAGTAATTCTTTATCCTCATTTTCAAAAAAGAAATGCAGAAAATATTGCTTGCCTGCAAGAGCCGTTCTCACAATTTTTTTGAGTCGAGAAGCGTCTCCATGTTGCTCGATATTAGTGCCAACACGGCTGGCAATTGGATGTGACAAAATTGTTCCATCATCAGCAATAACTATCGTAGAGCCTGTTAGCAAACCAGGCTTAGTTTTGATTTTTTCTTGTAGTATTGTTGTTCGGAAAATCAAGGCATAACGTAAGCCTCCTATACTATCATAGACAGGAGCAGATAAGAGTAATTGCAGTTGATTTCGTAAATCTCTCCTACCAGTTGTTCCTATCTTTTGTGGTAATACTGCCTCGACATTAACCCCATCACTGGGTATGGGAGATTTCAATTCACCGATGGGTTGCTCGCCGCAAGTACTTGCAACGATGTCACCACTTTGCGGCTTTGTCAGTTGAATGCAGTCTATTTGCCTTGGTAGTTGTCGTGCTAGCTGGTTGAGAAATCGTTGTATCTCACTACGTGAACCTGACTGGATCACCGTTGTTTGACTAGCACTTAGTATGTTGGTTTTTAAAGCAGCGCTTGCTTCTACAATCTTTTCTCCCTTGATGATGGCACTTTCTGTTAAATTTTGACGCGCAGTTTCCAGCAGGCTAGAGCGTGCATTTTTATAGGCTACAATCTCCCCTATTAATAAAACTGGAACCGACAAAAGCAAAATTTTCGACACTAAAATCCGACGAAAGGATGATTGACGGGGTTTAGCCATCGGCTGTCTCTCTTGGTATGTGCCATCCAAAACAGCAACTCTAAGTAATTAGAGCAGCTAGTGTCATTGAGGAGCGAAAAATCCTTATTTCATCACCATATTAAAAATATAAAATACTTTAATATCGAAAAGAAGCCCAGGATACAAAGACTCATAGAAACTACCTGCTACGACTGTTGTTGCATATGTTGTTGCATATGAATATTAAAGATGAAATTCGGAGATGGGAGGTTTCCAGCATCACTATTTTTGAAAATTAATATTCTATACAAAAAACATAAAAAATATCAAACCTACCCAATGGTACAACACCGTCCTCATACTACTGTAGTTTTGGCGATCAGTGCAGATGGCAAGATAGCAGATGTTAGGCGATCGCCAGCTCGGTTTGGCTCCAAAAATGATAAAGCACACCTGGAGTCACAAATCGCCATAGCTGATGCTGTTTTATTCGGTGCTAGTACACTCCGCGCCTACGGTACGACACTAACCGTATCGCATCCACAACTGCTGCAACAACGAACTCAGGCGGGAAAGCCCCCCCAGCCAGTCCATATAGTAATTACACATTCTAGCAACCTTAATCCGGAAATGCGCTTCTTTCAGCAGCCAGTCAACCGTTGGTTGCTGACGACAACCGCAGGAGCGCTTTTTTGGAAAGAACGCAGAGAATTTGAGCAAATTTTGGCTTTTGAAACACCAACAGCAAAAGTTGACATTCTTGCAGCCTTACAACATTTAACAACTTTGGGCATAAAACGCTTAGCGGTCTTGGGCGGTGGTGAATTAGTCGCTTCCATGCTGGAATTAGATTTAATCGATGAATTTTGGCTCACCATCTGTCCGTTGATTATAGGGGGTTCTAGCGCACCCACACCAGTGGAAGGTAGCGGATTTTTACCCGAGTTTGCTAAGCGTCTGCAACTTATGGAAGTTCACACCATAGAGATGGAAGTCTTTCTGCATTATCGGCTGCAACGACCGACAGATTAGATTACGCTAAATAAAGCTTGTGCTAAATTTTGTATCTTTGAAACCTCCAAATGGTGGAACAACTAAAGCCTCGCCATTCTGTTGCTTGGATTAATAAAATTGCTGAAGTCCCCCAAAATGCTTGGGATGCTTTAGCATTGCCACTTAAAACCCCATTTTTAGAGTGGGAGTGGCTGAAAAATCTCGAAACCTCCCAAAGCGCCACAGCTAACACTGGCTGGTTACCGAATCACTTAACTGTATGGCGAGACAGAACGCTGATTGCTGCTGCCCCACTATACCTGAAAGGACATAGTTATGGCGAATTTGTTTTCGACCACCAATGGGCAGACTTAGCACAACGCATTGGTGTGGAGTATTACCCGAAAATGCTGGGAATGACTCCGTTTACCCCGGCTGAAGGCTATCGGTTCTTGATTGCGCCAGGAGAAGATGAAGATGAGATAACGGCAATAATGGTGCATGAGATTGATGCTTTCTGTACCAAACACCGTATCTCTGGCTGTCATTTTCTCTATGTAGATCCCGAATGGCGTCCGGTTTTGGAACGCCACGGCTTCACAACTTGGCTACACCACAGCTACATCTGGGAAAATCTTGGGTTTAACACTTTTGATGACTACTTGGGAGTGTTCAACGCCAACCAGCGTCGCAACATTAAGCGCGAACGCAAAGCAGTGGAAAAAGCTGGTTTGAAACTACAAGCGCTTACTGGTGATGAAATTCCCAAGTCGCTGTTTCCTTTGATGTATGAGTTCTATGCTGATACCTGTGACAAATTTGGCTGGTGGGGGAGCAAATACTTAACGAAAAAGTTTTTTGAACAGCTACACACCCATTACCGCCATCGGGTTGTGTTTTTTGCAGCATACAGCGAGCAAGATCATCGTCAACCAGTGGGGATGTCTTTTTGTCTATTTAAGGGCGACAGGATGTATGGGCGCTACTGGGGTTCTTTCCAAGAGATAGATTGCTTGCATTTTGATGCTTGCTATTATGCACCAGTAGAGTGGGGAATAGCCAACGGTATCCAAATTTTTGACCCTGGTGCTGGCGGACGCCACAAAAAGCGTCGCGGTTTCCCTGCTGCTCCCAATCACAGTTTGCACCGCTTTTACAATAATCGTTTGGCACAAATTTTGCGCAATTACATTAGTGAGGTTAATGAGTTAGAACAGCAGGAAATTGAGGCAATAAATACGGAGTTGCCGTTTAGTAATAGAAGTGATTAAAACAGTGAACAGTGAACAGTGAACAGTGAACAGTGAACAGGCGTATGATGGGGGATGCGCGACCCGCCACCAACGCCTTCCACGCTCTTGGTGTGGTGTTTCCCCCTCTAAGCGATGAAACTGATAACTGATAACTGATAACTGATAACTGTTAAGATGAACCGCCAAAATACTTGTTTACGCGTATCCCTCACGGGACGCTTTGCGGCTCAGCAGTTTGCCGTTAGGCTAGAACGCCCAGGAAGATAAGAATTACACTTGAGAAGGGGTGAAAAACCCCTAAAGCAAGTTGATTTCTATGGTGACTATGGATTTGACTGTTGAAGGCTTGGCAGCGATTGACGATAAACTTTCTCAGCGTCATATTGACCTTGATCCTGGTGGGTATTTCATTATTTATCTGAATCGCGAGGAGGGATTAATTTATGCCAAGCATTTCACAAATGTGATTGATGAGCGTGGTTTAGCTGTTGATCCGGAAACTGGAAAGGTGATTCCAGCACGGGGAAAGGTGGAACGCACTCATACAACTGTATTTAGTGGGAGAACGGCAAAGGAACTGTCTGTGAAAATTTTTGAAGAACAAGAGCCCCCTCCTGTGACTCAGTTAAACCATGCGGCTTATTTGGGTCGAGAGTTTGTCCGAGCTGAAATTGCTTTAGTGACAGGACAAGATTATGTGCAAGATTAATTCGGAGTAGTTAGTAGTTAGTTGTTGACTACTAAGCACTAACTACTAAGCACTAACCGTTAGAAGATGGCTGAAACACCTGGTAAATGTAGTAAGTCGCCATCGGGATAATGGTGGCGGCAATTAAAAGTCCGATAACCCAAGCCGTTGCGTTACCTTTATCAGTTTCTTCTGCTTTCTTAAAGGTGCCTTCTACCTGCACATTGTCGGCGATTTGGGGTGGTCCAGGATCTGGTTCGCCAGATAGCACCGCGACTAGGCGATCGCTTGCATCTAGAAACGCCTGGTTGTATTTGTTACCGCCCCGCAACGGTGCCATCAAGGTTTCAGAAGCGACACTAAGAGCGGTTTCATCTGGCAGCAAAGACTTAACTTTATCGCCAGTCATAATTGCCCCACCGTTCGTTACAGTGTCAATCATCAATATCGTTTGATTTGCCTGTGCTTCCTTTGTGGGAAACCATTTTTCAAACAGTGCCTTGGTGAAACTCTCGGGGGTTTCACCATAGTCAAGACGACGAACTGTGACAATTCTTACTTCATTTCCGGTTTGATTTGCCAAATTTTCCAGGGTGCTGCTAATCTTGCCTTCATTTAGACGGCTGATCACTTCAGCTTGATCCACTACCCAGGTATGTTCCCCAGTTGTAATAGTTGGTATTTCATATACACCTGTCGCCGAAGCGGATGTGGCAAATAGTAAAGAAGCTAGAATGACCATCACTGAGGGCAGAAGTAGCCGTTGGATGCGTTTTTTCCAGCCATAGACTCGGTTGAGGAGCTGTTTCATGAAATTTACCAAAAGACAGACTTGCACCAAAAAAATACTACATAACCACTGCCAAAGTCTCGTTATTTACCAGTGGTTATGAGTGAACAGTGTTAATCTCTTCTAGCTTAAATCGCAAGCAGCACAAAATTAGCAGCTTTTTAAGTCAATTTGTTTGTACTTCCGCCTTGCGGTGGTTGTAAATCGCCTGAGTGCAATACAAGCATGCAGTGCGTGAGGGGTTCAGCGCTCTAGGCGACTGGCGCTGGAGTTTCCCGTGTTGTGTCATTTGATTACTAAGATTTTCTTCCTTACTCTCCGCACTTCCCCACGCCCTCCGTTAGGTGTCAATAGCATTGTTCAGAATATTTATAAATACTTAATTTCTAAGTCCGGTATAGCATTGCACTCGTGGTAAGTCGCCATCCGTCAACTGATGTTTTCAGTAAATCTATTCAAGACAAATTAGTAGATTTGTGTTACCTTGACCTACTCCTTAACTCTCAAGGCAACGACAAGCACATATACAACATTATTGCAGCAGATAAAGCATAGGCACTTAATACTTGAAGTGTTAACTTTGCCATAGCCATGCTGTCATTTTTTTCTACTTAAGTGTTAACAAAATGTTTGCACAAATCATATTGTAATCTAAATAGTAAATTAATAAGACTTTTAAATATTAGCAGTTATGCTAGTAGGAATTTCAGCAAAAACTAAACTTTGTATCTTGCTCAGCCACACTTAGTAAAACACGCAAGTCATGAAACGTCTGGAGCACGTTGATCCTGTTTTTGACCAACTATTTGCTAAAGTTCCCCCGGAAATCACTGATACTTTCACAGAGGAGCAACTAGAAGCCATCAAAAAGGCTTTTGGCTCTCGTAATTGGGCTCGTCATCCTCTAGACTTGCGAGTTTCGCTTCCCATTCCAGGACTACGTTTTTATTTGGTGTTATTAGCTGGTTCGGAACGTCGCTCGAAACAGCGCTTGCGATATGAAAGAAGCGTATATCCTCTTTGGACTCCTGGTAATATCGTGTTCCTTACAGGATTTTTGATTATCCTATTGACTTCTAGCTTCACGACTTTTTCTTTTCTATTTTCCTTACTGACTTCCGTACCCACTTCGCCCTACCCTACATCAATTCCCTGGCTTCACAATAAGTTTGAATGTGAACACACCGGTAGAACTTGGAGAGACGGAGATTGTTGGGATTCTGAACACAATCCTATGTTCTGAAGCGTACTCGTAGTGACACGAAAAACAATATGCCTCAAAACCGTTTCACCAAAGATTCTTCTAAAACTGACCCTTTTGTACAACAGTTTTTCGCCCGCATTCCTCCTAAAACAGCAACGACTTTTACCGATACTCAATTAGCTGCGCTCAAACAGGTCTTTAAGGACCGCATTAGCAAACGTCATGCTGTGGATATTAAGCTTTCGATGCCATTTTTTAAAGGCTTTTATATAGTTTTGTTGCTAGGCAAGGAAAAGCGATCAAAAAAGCGTCTACAAGCTGCAATTTCCCAACCTGTAAACAGCATTTTCCTGACAATATCGGGGTTGGTGCTAATAACTTTTTTGCTTGGTTCGCTCTACATATTTAAAATGACGTCGGGAATGAATTTGTTTCCAAATCAAGAAATTCAAATAAAAAAATCTAAGAGTTTGCCGAATATTTAATGGACTTTTAGATTTAGCAATGGTGCAGCTACCAAGTGTCTGGGGGGAAATTATCATCCCCCATTTGGATGAAATCACCTAATTTCTTGTGAAAATATAGGCAGACGATGGGTAAATTAATCAAAAATGACTGACAAAGATGGTAACTTGCGGATTTCTTCGCGCACACTCATAAGGACTTTACCGAGATGATTGTGACCCGTTTTCTCTGCACCGCAACCCCAGAAATAATCGGTTGGCGAGTTTTCTACAATCAGGTTGTCGCCCGTGGTTAAAAGGATTTCTCTAATATCGGTATGCGTAAGAAACTTTTTGAGTACAGCTTTTCGCATCACTTGAGTTTTGACCTCCTCCCAGTCCAGACGAATTTGGTGCGTGGGGTCGCGTCCTAGTGCGGCAGCGAGTTCTGGTGTCTCAGCATTATGGATCAGAGGTATAATGACCGCATCTGAAGTTCCAACAAACTTTTGAGCTTGATAATAATGCTCAACTGTTGACCAATAGATGTCCTGCATAATGATTCCATGAGGAGAAAAATTGGAAAAACAGCCATAAGGCTGCCAAACCTTGTAAAAGTAAATAGTCATTTGAAAATTGTTGTTTTATACTTCAATATCTATCATCACCGTAGATACTAGCAAGAAGTGGTTTGCTTTGAATTCCACCACAGTACTTGTCTAAAGGCAGAAGATTGCTTTCAAAATAGAGTTCTATGGTGATAGAAAAGTGTGTTTGAGAGGTTGATGATGGAGGCGAAGAGTGAAAAGAGCAACCAACGTGCCCCGTTGATTGTTGCTGGAATTTTCCTTGGTGTGGGTCTTGGTGGGTTCTTTGATGGCATCGTACTGCATCAGATTCTTCAGTGGCACCATATGTTGAGCAATGTTCGACCTATGACCACAATTTCTAATATAGATGTCAATACAGTTTGGGACGGCTTATTTCACGCCTTTGATTGGATAATGACTGTGATTGGAGTGGTGTTGCTGTGGCGGGCTGGAGCGCGTGAAGATGTTCCTTGGTCATCCAACATCTACTTTGGGTCAATACTGATGGGTGCTGGTTTGTTCAACTTGGTTGAAGGAGTGATTGACCATCATATTCTTGGCATCCATCATGTAAAACCAGGACCGCATCAGTTAGCTTGGGATTTGGGATTTCTTGCCGTCGGTGCGCTTCTTGTTGTCGTTGGGTGGGTAATGGTACAAAAAAGAGAGCAAAATTTAGAAGTGAAAAGTTGAAACACAGCAGTGAGGAGTTGTAGAACTCTCGGATGGCGCGTCTGTACATGAGTTATGATTAGACCTCTTGCGGAATGTGAGTTTCATCTGCGTCGAGGGTGCGTACCCTGCCTTAAGCCGCTTGGAGGGCGTCTACATCTGCGGTTAATTATTCATTTTTTTGGAATGAATGCAAGAAGTCTATTCTGTTTCTCCCCACTGCTCCTAATCCCCCCGAAGTGGGGACGGGGAAGTTCCCCATCCCCCAGAGGAAATCCAACCAGCACCTACAACGGCTTACCTTGCTGATCAAAATTTTTCAAAAAATCTAAACTGGGCCAGTCTGGTTGGCGATAATAGCGCGTCATGTCGTCAAACTTCCGGAGTTCGGCACGATGTATGGTCAATTGTGGGGAATTCTCTGTCCATTTCTGATTCAACTCAGAAAACATGGTAGCAAGGCGATCGCGGTCTAGACTAGGTGAAATTTCCCCAAAATAGCCCAATGTCACATGTGCTGTGAAATGATAATGTTGTTCAATTCCCAATGCCATTAAGTTGGAATTTTGATAAATTGCGCGACGCACTTTTACAATTTGCTCGTAACAGGCTTCATCCTCAGGTACCAAACAAACGCCTACAGCTCTTGGCATCACTACGAGTCCCTGAAGAAGCCAGCGAATCGGATGAGTTTGCTGCTGCGTTGATTGTTGATACTGCTCAAAGATTTGCGCAACGCAAGAGCGTAGCTGTTCTTCAAATTGTGGGTTCTTTTCGCAAGCATCATGGTAAGCACTATCCCAAATCAAGTCCGCCAAAGTCAAATGAAAGCTAGCAGGAGGTACAAGCACAATCCAATCAGAATTTACACCGAGCTGTAAAAGTTCCTGTTGGTAATCCTGTAAGCGTGCGTAGAAAGTAGAGTTGTCTGTTTCTTCTTCCCAAGGTGGGGTAATCACCGTATAGCCAGGAAAAGGTTCTGCTTGCCTTGCTCCCTCGGGATTAGGCTGAAATTTAGAAGATTCCTGGATATGCTGGACCTGAGTTCTACACGCTTCTGGTAGCGTCATCCGCGCTAAACGATTTAAGTAAGTTTGATATTTGTCGTCCAACCTTCATATCCTCGAACTCCACGCTTATTGATTGTAGGCAAAACCACTCCCATTAAATAAGCGATTTAAAAACTATTTAGCTTTTTTGAGGTGGTAGGGTGATGAGGGGGATGAGGAGGATGAGGGGGATGAGGAAATATGCATGACAATCTCTAGGTTTGGGCGATAGCGATTGTTAATAGTCAATTCTAGTTAGAGTGAGGTTTCCTATGGTTGTCTACTTTTACTGGGGTGAGGATGATTTTGCTATAGAAAAGGCGGTTGCACTTGTGCGCGATCGCGTCCTAGATCCTTTATGGACAAGTTTTAACTACACAGTACTCCCAAACGATCAGCCTGATGCGCCCATCCAAGCATTAAATCAAGTGATGACACCACCTTTTGGAGCCGGTGGACGCTTGGTATGGCTTGCAAATACTACCCTTTGCCAGCAATGTTCAGACAATGTGCTATCTGAATTGGTAAGAACTCTGAGCGTCATCCCGGAAAATTCATTTTTGTTGCTCACTAGTAGTCACAAACCAGACGAACGCCTCAAATCTACCAAAATTTTGAAAAAATTTGCCCAATTCCGAGAATTTCCTTTAATCCCGCCTTGGAAGACTGAACTATTGGTGCAGTCTGTCACTCAAGCTGCTCAAACAGTAGGAGTGAAGCTGACTCACTCAAGTGTAGAGATGTTGGCAGAAAGTGTAGGCAATGATACACGCCTTCTGCACAACGAGTTAGAGAAATTACGGCTTTATGCTCAAGGTAGCAATCAGGCTTTAGATACAGACGCTGTCGCTCAGTTAGTTCAAAATACAACTCAAAATAGCCTACAATTAGCAGCAGCAATCAGAACAGGCGACACAGCTAGAGCTTTAGCGATATTGACCGACATCATCAATGCTTGTGAGCCTCCTTTGCGAATAGTTGCTACGCTCATTGGTCAATTTCGCACTTGGTTGTGGGTCAAGCTGATGATAGAAAATGGTGAGCGCAATTCACAAGTTATTGCCAAAGCTGCGGAGATAGGCAACCCCAATCGCATTTACTATTTACAAAAAGAAATCCAATCTGTTTCTGTGCAGCAACTTATTGCCAGTTTACCTATATTGTTAGATTTGGAAGTTAGTCTTAAACAAGGAGCTTCAGAGATGTCAGCACTACAAACTAAAGTTATAGAGCTTTGTCAAGTATGTCGAGGAACTTGACAACAGAAACAAACATTTGATTGTTTGACCGTTTTCTGGAACTTCTCACTCCTAAAATAATTCACAGTGATTAACATATCCCGACTGTAGTTGTTTCATAAAGCAAATGAGAAGATATTACCATCGCTTTTTCCGACTTAGTCTAGTTCGGATACTTTCCCAATCTTTGTTCGTGGGCGTTATTGCGACGGCAAGTTTGCTTTCTAGTGCTTTAGTTTTGAGTTCAAAAGCCGATGCTCAAGCTCCACAATCAGTTAACCCTAATGAACTTAGAAGTTACGCTAAAGCTATGTTAACAATGGAGCCACGGCGTCAACAAGCCTTTGATGAAATAAAAAAAATTATTGGTAACGGTGAAGTTCCTAAGATTGTTTGTAACGATAAGAACAGCTTAGGTGGTCTTCCTGGCAAGGCGAGAGATATTGCTGTGAATTACTGCCAAAGCTATCAAAAAGTAGTTGAAGAGAATGGTCTCACCATTGACAGATACAACACGATTACTACACAGGTACAAAGTAACGAAGATTTAAAAAGACAGATGTACAACCTACTACTTCGCCTACAAAAAAATCCTTAATTTCTATTGGTAGAATAGAAAAAAAAGATGAAATCTTTTCCAAGGTAAAATTGATGAAACTGGTTAAAACCTGAAAGGAGAAGATGTAAGAAATTGAAACTTAAATAACTCAATGAGCGGTTGAACCATGAATGATCCTAAATATATTTAGGAGTTGATTGTGAATGAGTCATTATTTAGTATAGACGCAAACAGTATGTATTGCGTTACTGTGTATAGCAATCCTAAATGATTCGTGAAATTCTCTATTCTCTCTTTTCTTGGCGTCCTTGGCGTCTATGTCCTGCGGACACGCTACGCTAAGGCGGTTGATAATTTTCATAAATCAAATAGGACTGCTATAGCAGCACACAGTGACGCAATACATAGTCACGTAAGTAAGTAGACAGGCGGAAAGAAATTGAGCTATATAAAGATTTATAAAAACGCCTGGAAGCCGCGCTCTAGACTAATGACAGTCTTAACGAGTGAACTTTATTTGTACCAACCTAATTATTGCGGGGAAAGCCTCTTAAGAATCGCAATCTTAAGTATTAAATTTAGCATACAATATTTCCGTACCAAGAATACGCCTTTAGCTTACAAAACTCCGTCTTGCGGTGGTACAGACACCGTTTCAATTTTGATACGAGTTATCTGATAGTTTGGAACTGTAACATCGCGATGAGCAAACATACAATGATAACCAATATGCTTATGTATAAATGTGTCTTTAGCAGCGCCTGCGTAAGTACTGAATCTTTCTGAGAAGAAAACTCCTACTTGATTGGCTGATAATTGATCATTCACGTCAACACCTCCACCAATCACTTCAGAACTGAACACAATGAAATCAGCACCAATGAAGTTACCTTCTGTGTCAAAAATTTGATGAGCAAGTTTGTCTTGATTAGCAACAAAAGTATCATTCCCAATAATCACTGCCTTGTAGCTGAAGTAAATTTGACGTTTTATTTCAGTATTAATGGAGAAGGTAAATGATACAGTATTAGCCGCACTGGTATTAGCCAATGGTCGAAATAGACCAACAATGATTCCTTGAAAAATACCAGAACCACTGGTTGTAAATTCTTGAGTTAGATTCATAAGATTGCCATCTTCAGCCGTTCGTTTGATAGCTTGTCTCGTAGGATCTTCTAAATGTAAAGTATCAAAATTACCATCATGCAAACCAAACCAAAAATGGCTTATACATAGTTCTTTTGGCGGGGTCAAGTTTTCAACCGTCAGCTTAAGAGTAGTCATTTTAACATGATTTTGAAATCCAGTCTCTGTATTTCTTTGCTTAAGCTGCTGCATGATATGATGTATTTTTTTTAATTGACGACTTGCTTTTTGTTTAGTTGCAGTAAATTCCTATTTTTTAAATACTAAAGTGCGTGTATCTATATACATAAAAATGTCACGCTGAACGTAACGTAGAAAAACATAGTCTCTTGCAAATACCCTTTGGCAAGCAGCAAGAACTAGGCATCTTTGCTTCGTTCAGAATGACATTTGAAATTTAAACTTGGTATGACTACCAAATATCCCGTTTCTGTAGTAATTACACAATAAATGATTTTCATATAGCCAGAAAGTACCCCCAAGGGTACTCTTGGATGAATAGCAGTTCTTTGTTATAAGTCCTAATAACATGGTGTGTCCTTGCTAAAGCCATAACGCAACGGCAATAAAGCGAGAACTCAGAGCGGCGGCTTCCGCCGCTCTGAGTTCGGTGGGGAGGAACATCCACGCCCGGACACTTGCTACACCGCAACGCAGTGTCCTCGCTTTTTGCCTCCCCTACTTAAGATTTAGTTTATAAATCAACTCTTAATTCTCACAATCTAAAAATGCTTGTCGCTTTGCGTGAATATTTTTCATGTGCTTTTTCACTGTATTTACAGTAATGTAAAGCTGAGCAGCAATTTCTTTGTAGCTGTGTTTTGCTCGATAAAGATACCAAATTTCAGCTTCTCGCGGTGTCAATTCGTATTTTCTAACTTCAGCTAGTGCAACATTTTTTAAAGATTCACATTTATTTTCAATTATTACTAATAGACAAGAGCGGTTAAATCGATCTAAGCTCAGCCATCTCGCCCTAACACGAAAAATTTTTGACCTATCTACTACAATTTCATTAGATAGAATTATGATTTTATTCGGGTAAAGGCTACGGTCTAGTAATGTTTTGCAAAGACGCCAGATAGCAGGTGGGATAAAATTGGAGTTGGAACTGTCTTGATTGAGTTGAGAAAGAATACGATAAGCAGATGTATTGGTATAAATGAGCTCGCCCGTCTCGTTTAAGAGTAAGATACCGTCTTGTAAGCCTTCAATCACTTCTTGCAAAAAATAAGCTTGCTGCGAATTATGCAACTCAATGGTATTTAGCTGTTGTGGTTTAACTGGTGTTTTTGCCGATACTTTTGTTATGCTCATGGGAGATGCTTCAATTTTGACAACATTATTGATTTAATAATTTTATTTGAGTTGAACAGATGCACCTTGAATCGTCTTAAAATTGTAGATGAATGACACATGAAGATGCAGATGAGTGTGCCATTTGTGACGTGCCACACTATCATAGGAAACTTTCAAAAGTTTTTATAGCCTTGTTGACAAGTTGATTGTAAATACAGTTCTTGAGTGCTCTATTTCGGATGCAATTTTTGCAAGGATTAATTAATTTCTGTATACGGAAATTTTTATAAATGCATCCACTAAATAAACAGGATGCTTAGCACTGATGAGTTTGTGAGGCGTGAATTTTGAATTGTTTACAAAGTGCTTCTCAAGCGTGAAAGCTGATTGTTATACGCTCTGTGCAGCGATACTATGCATCTCGATTCGTCCGGTTGTTTGGGTCATCCCGTGTTCGCGCAGCCGTGCCATAGGCATAGGGCTTAGCAAGAATCCCACCCAATGAACGCGGTGGAAGTGTTAAGTACGTCCAACCAGGCTAGCAACGACTGTAGCTAACTCAGCAGGTTCAACAGGTTTAGGCAAATGCAGCTGATAACCTTCTTGAATGGCTCGCATTCTATCTTCTGGTCTGGCATATGCTGTTAATGCTGCTGCTGGAATCTTTCCGCCTTGCTGTGGTGACGAGATGTCTCCAGCACGTTCGATCGCACGCACTTTGCGGATCAAAGAATAACCATCTTCCTCTGGCATCCCGATGTCGCTTACCAAAACATCTGGTTTCCATTGTGTCATAGTATCCAGTGCTTCCTGTACCGAGCCCACCGCCTTGACTTCGGCTTGGCACTGTTGCAGTACAGTGACCAGAAAATCTCGGGTATCAGCTTCATCGTCTACAACCAACACCCGCACGCCCTCAAGGGAAATATATGGATCTGAGGTTTGGGAGTCAAACTCAGCAAGCGGTTGTGCAATCAATTGGCTTGTCTCCTTGTCCGCTTGTCCCCTTGTCCTCTTATCTTCATGATTGAGGAGCGCTAACTTGACTGTGAACGTAGCGCCTTGCCCTTTACCTGGGCTTTCTACCTGGACGGTACCACCATGCAGTTCTACTAAATGACGCACAATTGCTAACCCCAGTCCGAGTCCACCATGTGCCCTTGTGCTGGAACTATCAGCTTGACGAAAACGGTCAAAGACGTATGGCAGAAAATCGGAACTAATACCGATACCCGTGTCGCTTACCGAGATTTGGGCATATTGTGGGGAGTGGGATGAGGGGGATGCCAGTCCGTTCTGTTCCTTATCACCTTCTTTGACGACCCTAAGCTGCACTTCTACTCGACCACCTTGGGGTGTAAACTTGATGGCATTAGATAAGAGATTCCAAATGACTTGCTGCAAACGCTCTGCATCACCAGAAACCAAGAATTTGGGTTTTTGAATTTTCGATTTTAAATGATGAGGTTGCTCGTCGGCGAATTTTAGATTTTGAGTGTGAGAAAATTCTGCATTCTCATCAGTATTACCCAAGCTATGATCTAAAACATAAAAATTTAAATCGATTTCTTTTGCCTCAGCAGCCAACCGTACGGTTTCAAGCGCGGCATCAATGATGCCAACGAGGTCGCAAGTCCGGACATTAAGCCCTAACTTGCCTCTAATCATCCGCGAAATATCCAGTAAATCTTCGATGAGCTGCGTCTGCGCCCTAGCATTTCGCTCTATTGTCTCTAATGCCTTAGCGACCTTGGTTGGATCTAGCTGGCGACGGGAACGTAAAAGCTGGGCCCAACCCAGGATAGCGTTGAGGGGCGATCGCAACTCGTGGGACAAGATTGCCAAAAATTCATCTTTCATGCGGTTTGCCTCTCTCAACTGCTCGGTTTGCTGTTGTAAAGAAGCAATCAAGCCAGCGCGTTCCATTGCAATGGCAATTTGGTCACACACTGCTTGCATCATCCCCAATTCATTCTGAGTAAATTTAGACCGACTGCGGCTACCAAAGGAGACAGTACCTAATACCCGCCCTTGGGCGATCAGTGGTTGGCAACAATAAGCTGTAATCCCAAAAGACCGAATCAATGCTGTTTTTGAGTCTGTTGATTGCTGCACATTTTCTACAGCAATTTGACGGCGCTCCACTGGTACCGTACCGCACACCTCTTGTCCAAACTCCAGCCATTCAATTTGTTTAGCAACTTCCTCAGAAATGCCGCTGTAGGTTTTCAACCGCATTCCTTGAGAGTTCTCATCAACCAAATAGTTAATGTAAATATCCAAACCCATCTGCTCTGAGAGCTTTCTAAAAAAGCTGTCTATCAGTGCCAGTGGTTCTTTACCCGATAGTAAATCGTTGGCGGTGTCAAATAGTAGCTGGAGCCTTCTATAGCCCAACGAAAGGGCTTTTTCCACCTTCTTGAGATTGGTAATGTCTTGAAATACCAAAGCACAGGTCGCTGGATGACCGTGCATTGCTGGCAGAGTATCAGCAAATATCAGCAGGGAACGCACACCTACTGGGGTGTGCCAGTCGAGTTCAAATCCCTCAATACGTTCGCCACGGGCAACTCGCATGCCTGGAGCCTGTTCTACTGGAATAGTATTTCCCGCCGCGTCGGTGGAGTAGTAATAAGTACCATAATCTTCATTTGATTGAGCCTTCGGGAATTTGCCTCCAGCCACAACGTCCGCAGCAACGTTCGCGAAAGTGACCTTTGCTGTTTCTGGTTCTATCAACAGCATCGGCATTGGCATGAGGTTGAGCAAATCTTCCAGCCATTTTTGCTGATTGCGGAGTGTGTCCTCCACCTGCTTACGCTCTGTGATGTCGTTAGTAAAGGCAAGAATTTGTTCTATTTCACCGTTTTCATCCAAAAGCGGCAGATATTTGATTTCTGTGGTGAATGTGCCGTAATCGGGTAAGGTGATTGTGGCTTCTGTTGTTTGTAAGGTGCGTGTTTCTTGTGCCTTAATTAAAGTGGGAAGATAAGCTTGTGTTGCCTCAGGGGGAAAAATTTCCTCGTCAGTGCGTCCAAGAATTTCCTCTTTTGGTTTTTTAACGCGCTGCAATGCGGCTGTATTCACAAACTGTAACCGCCGTTGAGCATCGTAAATCGCAAAGACATCGGGGATGTTATCAAGCGCCAAACGGAATCTTTCTTGGCTTTGGCGTAATGCTTGCTCCGCCTGTTTGCGAGCGCTCAAATCCAAGATAAATGCCACCGACTCTTCGCGCTTTTCGCCTACCAACGAGTAACCGACTAAAATTGGGATGCGGCTACCATCCTTACGAATGTACTCTTTTTCGTAGGGCGTACAAGCACCTTTCTCCTTTGCTTCGGCAATGCGTTCTTCATCTAGAGGTAGATACTCTGGTGGTGTGATGTCAATCCAGCTGATTGTTTCTGCTTGTAACTCCTCTGGCGTGTAGCCAATCATCCGCAGAAATTCGTCATTTGCTTTGCGGATATGACCATGAATATCGCCGAAAATAATGCCGATGACGTTAGCATCTACAAAACTATTGAGTTTTTCTTCATTTGCTTTGAGAGCTTCTTTAACGCGATCGCGTTGAATTCCCATGCGTTCCAGCGCCGCGACACTTTCCCAGATCAAGACGCAGAAACTGACAATCAGCACCACGACAAGCAGCGATACCGCGAATGCTGGCTCGTAAAACTCTGCTATGAGTCCTTGGAGAATCAACCACCCTATTACTAAAGGTACAGCGATCGCCGCTAGTAACAACCGACGTGCCAGCAAGCCGCCGTAAGTTTCGCTCGTGACTATCTGCATCAACCCTTCGTTGGGATGAGTCCACAGTACACCTACACAAAGCGCTGTAAACGTCAGTGCGGTGTGTAACGCCATTGATGTACTGTAAGGAGGAAAGCCATAGAGAATATCAACGCCGTAAACATAGCCGATAATCGCCTGTAAGCAGATCAAAGCGGCAATCAGGGCGAAAATCTGGGCATACCAATAGCTACGGCGAGTTTTTGGTTCACCTACAAGCTCCAATGCTCTGCCAATCAACAAAAAGTTCACTGCTGTGTTCAATCCCATTCGCCCTGGATGGGATGTCATCAAAGCATTTGGCGAGTCACGCAATAGCAACTCATCTATACCGAGATTCCAGCCGAACACATACTGACTCAGTGTGAGCGCAGCAATGACGAGGACAGTTGTTGCACACACCCTGGATAAGAGTGAAGGGGATGAGGGAGTATTTTCTCCTCCTACTGCCCCTTGAGACAGCCACAGGGACACGCCAGACAAAATGAAGCACACAGCTGCATTTGCCTTCATGCTCACAATGCTCAAAGAAAAGCAGTTCTTGATAAATTCTAGGTCGAGCCACCAGCCAAGTAGTACCAAGCAGCCGACAAAGAGAGTGATTGCACTTGCAGGTTGTGCAACCACTGAATGTGAACAGATTTGATCTGAGTTTTGTTGGCGCAAGCGGTTGACTCTTAACATTGAAGGCTTTTTAACCGCATCTATCTAGCGCGGTAATGTTTCTTGTCTGCTGGAAAATCTTGATTTTCTATCTTAAGTAATTTACGCTTTTCATTAACTTTCTTTACATCTACCTTTGTACATATTTTTAAATAATTATGAGGAATTAAGGACAAGAAAAAAAGTAGGAACTGTTTACTGATGTTATGTTAATGATAATATTTTTCAGGCAGATATACGCAGTCCTAAATCATAAGCCCTACGGGCTGCCTTATATGCAAGAAAAGCTTCTCAAGCAAATAATTTAAATCGTAGAAGTTGGGTTTCAATTGTTTGAGGCAAGATTTTACCGAGTTCTGTACTGTCTTGAAATTGCAAAATTTGCGATGATGGTAAGTCAAAGGGAAACTGCCCCGGCAAGTCTGGGCGCTGCATTTGAGCTAGTAGAATTTGCTCGGATCGCTTACTTTGAATGGCATAGCCAATTTCAACACAGACATGGGGACTAGGAATCAATTGGGCAATTTCTTTAGTGTCGGTTTTAGCAACAGGCGTGGCATCGGCAACAAACAACAAACTTCTATGAATTTTTCGCATTATTGTGCGACTCAGTCGCAGAGAACCTTCCTTCGGGCGGTAGGATTCTATTAAAGACAGAGGTAAACGCGATCGCCTGTTCAAAATTTCCAAACTATCAAGCAGCCCCTCTCGTAAAGCTTCACTTGCAGCCGGATACTCAGTTTGATGGCATAAAAAAATTGTGGGTTCTAACTGCGCTAACACAGTCTGCTTGGTGAAATATATTTCATGGCTTATCAAGTCAATATTAGCCACACAATAACCACCACTACCCTCAATATAGAATTCAACATTTTCTCCTGCCAGATAGCGCCCAAACCAAGTCGATTTCTTTACTTGCTCACTCTCTTCCAAGAAATCCGCTCTTAATCCTGATTTCAGTAGGCTTTTTTTATTGACGCGAATATCCGGCGGGCGTTTTTCCAGTTCTAAAATCGGCTCATAATTCTCTAGATACCATGCTCCCAGAGCAATAATTGACATAAGGCGCTATTTCAACTGTCTCTATCTATTCAACTTTGTACAAGCTTACACCTAGGTGCGCTTATTATGACAACAACACCCAACATTCTACTAGATGAGTTATTTCCTCTGTTTGGTCATTCTACCTAGGGATGTACTGAGTTTCTCACTCTTCTTAAAAGCGATCGCTCCTCAGTTACAGTGCCCCCTGTATCTCTACATTTGAGGAAATATCATCGTTCGAGATTGGGTGTTGCTGCGTTGTTGCGAGACAGATGTAGATTTAACAGCGTCTTTTACCTCTTTGCTTATTTTCCGTCTAGCTGTTTTATCTGCCAGGTAAGCTTTTCAGCTTCAATTATTAAGTTAGCACTTGTTGAATCTTAGGGCTTTTGATTGAAATATTAGTTTACTTTTTTAAGTAAACCAATATGAAAGAAAATCATGTTAATATCTGATACTTATATCGACAACACTATTATGAAAAATGAGTCAATACTCAGTTATTGTTAAATTTTAGCAAAATTCGAGGAACTCCGAAAATTTTGGTTGTCAGCCCCTGCTTCCTACTCCCTTGGGAACTGTTTGTGGGATAGCAACCGTCATAGGCGACAGCACCAAGGGGATGAGGATGATCAAGCAAATAAGGGAGATGAGAAAAGAATTACCCCCTGATCTGCCTTATCTCCCTTGGCTTTACCTCCCTTTACCTCCCCCACTCCTCTTCCCATTCGAGGATTGCGTGATGAACAATAAGTTGAATGTGTTTCAAATGATTCAACATTATGCCCACAACACCAAATGAGTACGCCGTAGACCTTCTACTGGAAAATGGTCACCGTGAAGAAGTCCGTTTTCCAACAATTCAAGAATTTCATGTGAAAAGATTTACCTAAATCATGAGAAAAACGCTTGCTTCTGTGTCATTAAGTTTAGGAATTGCCCTTGTTAACCCGGTTTGGTCAGTTTTTGCTCAGCAGGTTCCTGACTTACCATCGATACCAATACCAGTCCCAGGTCAACCTGAGAATTTGCCACCGCCACAACCCAGCCAACCCCAGGAGGTTCTGCCATCGTTAGTACCAGTAGATGTAGGAACAACTTGTAACACTTCATACAGTTGCCTCGGTTTGGATGAACAAATTTGGGGTGGAAACGGCAGACTTGGCGATCGCAACGCACTTTTGACGGCAATAGACAACAGCTTGCGTTACCTAACAACTGATAAAGCTATAGCAGTGTATCAGAATTATCCTATTAGAGAGATTACCCTTGAGCGCGTCCGTCGTAGTTTACAACGTTTCCGCCAATTGGTTGTTAGCTCACACTCACCAGCACAACTGCAAGCTGCTGTGAATCGGGAGTTTGTTTTTTACAAGTCAGTTGGGAACGATGGCAATGGGACTGTGAAGTTTACTGCTTACTACGAGCCTGTTTATTCCGCCAGTCGTGTTCGCACCTCAGCATATAAATATCCTGTTTATCGACTCCCGCCTAACTTCGACAAATGGGCTAAACCACACCCAAAACGGATTGAGTTAGAAGGAAAAGATGGTTTCCCAGACAATAAAAGCCCGTTACGAGGTTTGGAGTTATTTTGGTTTCGTAATCGTTTAGACGCATACATGGTTCAAATTCAAGGTTCTGCCCAACTCAAGTTAACTAATGGCACAACAACATCCGTTGGCTATGCAGGTGGAACAGATTACCCGTGGACAAGCATCGGGGGACAACTGGCAAAAGATGGCAAACTACCTTTAAAGGGTTTGACCATGCCAGTTTTGCTAAACTATTTCCAGCAAAATCCCAAAGAGATGAATAATTATCTGCCGCGCTGGGAACGCTTTGTCTTTTTCAAGGAAACTGGCGGTACACCTGCTACAGGAAGTATTCGTGTACCAGTCACAGCAGAACGTTCGATTGCGACTGATAAATCTGTGATGCCTCCAGGAGCATTGGCGCTGATTAACACTAGTTTGCCTTATCCTGCTCCGGGTGGAAAGCTAGCGTATCGTACTGTCAACCGCTACGTGCTTGACCAAGATACAGGAAGTGCTATTAAAGGACCAGGACGAGTTGATTATTTTATGGGAAGTGGCAAATTAGCTGGCGATCGCGCTGGTGTGACTGGCGGCAATGGCAGCCTATATTATTTGTTGTTGAAGCAGTAATTTTGACAAATCCTCGGGCTAAAGCCTTTGAGGATTCTTCCTTCATCCAACATTGCCTCTAAAAGCAGTGCCTTTAGATGGTCTTACACGTTGTCCAGAAGCAGTAGCGAGATGCCCTCCCGCCAAAAGCCGTAAACCTTCATCTCTAATATTTCTAGCTGCGTTCAAATCCCTGTCGTGTAATGTTTGACATTTAGGACACTGCCAGCTACGAATATCCAAACTTAGGTTATCTACTTGATGTAGGCAGTTACTACAGGTCTTTGAACTAGGAAAGAATCTATCTACTTCAATGTAGGTTTTTCCTTCCCATTCCGCCTTATACTTCAACATGGTGCAGAATTGACCCCACCCAGCATCACTGATTGATTTTGCTAGTTTGTGGTTTCTGACCATATTCTTAACTGCTAAGTTTTCTACAACTATGACTTGGTTCTCGTCAACTAATTTACGGCTTAGTTTGTGTAGAAAATCTTCACGACATCGAGTAATTTTATTGTGAACCTTGGCAACTTTAATACGAGCTTTCTTACGGTTGTTAGACCCTTTCTGCTTACGGGTAAGTAGTTTTTGCTTATACGCTAGTCTTGTTTCATACTTTCGATAATATTTGGGATTACCATGCTTAGTGCCATCAGAGGTAATAGCGTAATGGGTTATCCCCATATCTATCCCAACAGCTTTTCCGTCTGTTGATGAAGCAGGAATATCCTTGCCATCATCATAGAGACAGGCAGCATAGTATTCAGCAGATGAAGTAAGTGATACTGTAACAGATTTAAGTTTACCGGACGGCAAATGGGACACTTTACAGTAAACCTTACCTAATTTGGGAAGAGTTAAACAATCGCCATCTAGTTTTATTCCTTGGGGAAAGCGAATAGACTGCTTTTGACCTTTCTTCTTGAAGTTTGGGTACTTAGCACGCTTCTCAAAGAAATTCAAAAACGCACTGGATAGGTCTAATGCAACCTGCTGTAAGCATTGTGATGGAGGTTCTGTTAACCACTCATATTCCTTCTTCAACGAAGGTAGCAAGTTAATGATGTCGTTACGACTTAACCCCTTGCCAGTTGAAGAGTAAGTTTCGCTAGTGAGGTTCAGAGCAAAGTTATAGAACCAACGTACACACCCAAATGACTTAGCAAGCAATATCGCTTGCTCACTAGTCGGGTAGACTCTGTACTTGTAGACTTTTAACATTGCTCTTACCAAAGTAACACTACTATGGTAAATTAAAACATGAAAAAAGTAAAGCCGTCCTTTAGCGGAGTGGACGACGGGGTTTTAAACCCAAATTTTCGATAACTTTTCAATCTTGGTTCTTACAGGTCAATTGTCAAACTCATACCTAGCTGTAAATATACATTTATACCGTGTTTGGAACCGCAGATGCACGCAGATAATTTGTATGCATCTGCCCGTACTTTCTGGTAAGCATTAAATATTATTCATCTACGTGCCAAGAACATAATCTTAATAAAAAGCGACAATTATTTTGCCCCTATCTAGGATTTGTGAAAAAATAACCATGAAATTCAGTGAAATTTTAGAAAAACTTGGTGACGCCGCCGCCTCCAGTAGCTTGTCCTTTAATAAAGATAATGACCCAGAAATTACAGGGTTAGCAGCAGTAGATGAAGCGACAAGCGGCACTCTCAGCTACATTGAAGGAGCAAGATTTGCTTCTATGGTCAGCAAAACCAGTGCCACTGCTTTAATTTTGCCTCCAGATCAAACACTACAGACACAAGCACAAGAACGGGGTATTGTTTGGATAGCAACAAAAGAACCAAGGCTCTTATTTGCCAAAATTATCACGCTGTTTTACCAACCTTGGCGTCCCACTCCAGAAATTCATCCTACTGCCGTTATTCACCCGACAGCGAAAATTGGTAACCAGGTGTACGTAGGTCCTCATGTCGTTATTCAGCAGGGAGCAGAAATTGGCAATGATGTGTGCGTTCATGCCAATGTCGTAATTTATCCAGATGCCAAAATAGGCGATCGCACCACCTTGCACGCTAATTGCACTATCCATGAACGGACTCGCATTGGTGCAGATTGTGTGATTCACAGTGGTGCTGTTATTGGTGCTGAAGGCTTTGGTTTTGTTCCTAGTTCAACTGGTTGGGTGAAGATGGAACAATCCGGCTACACGGTTTTAGAAGATGGTGTAGAAGTCGGCTGCAACAGCGCTATCGACCGTCCAGCCGTAGGAGAAACGCGGGTAGGTCGCAATACCAAAATTGACAATTTAGTACAAATTGCTCACGGTTGCCAAATAGGTGCTGGTTGTGCATTAGCTGGTCAGGTTGGTATGGCGGGAGGCGTGAAACTTGGCAATGGTGTTATTTTGGCTGGACAGGTGGGAATTGCCAATCAGGTAAAGATTGGTGATCGGGCGATCGCATCTGCAAAAACTGGAATTCATAATGATGTAGCACCAGGAGAAATTGTCTCTGGAAGTCCAGCTGTACCTCACAAACAATACTTGAAGGTGTCAGCTGTTCTCACTCGCCTACCAGAAATGTATCAAGTACTCAAACAGTTACAACGTAAATTTAACAATGGTAATGACTAATAGCGTTTCTCTATGAAGATGCGCCGCTAAGGGCTGCTTTTGCAGGCTTTGTTTGCTGAGTCGGCGATTTAGCCTATGGGTTAATAAAGGGCATCCGTTCGTACACTTTGGCTACCCTTTTTGTGTACTTGTACCTTTTGCTCCCTTTGGTCTTACGTGTTAGTTTTTGTTGCCTGCGCTTGAGAATTTTTTCTCGCTTTGCAAAATGCTTTGGATTATCAAACTTAGACGCTTTACTGCTATCGACTACTATCGACTACTATCGCTGACAATTGCAAAGTGGTTCAATTCTATAGCAACTATAGCAGTCCTATTTAAGTTGTGAGATTTTTTTTACAAACCACCTAGATGTAAAAGACACGAAGAAAAGATTTCACAAATTATTTAGGATTGCTATAATTCTTTGCCTACCAATATTTCTTGTTACCGACATACTTAATATCGAATCTGGCTTTTAAGACTCTTCATTTTATTTATAGCCCTTGCCTTGCGGACTTTGTACCTATACCCCCAAGTTTTGTCATCCTAAAGCTGATTTTTAACTCAATATTAGCAAGCATCTAGCTGTCCATTTTGCTGTTCAATTTCGCACTTCGCTTTGTTTCTTAACCAAGTCATAAAAGCAAAACAATTTTGTAGAATCAATTCTTAAGTATATATGCTTAAAAATCTTTTTAAATGAAAAAATGTATGTAAAATGCATATTTAATGATAGCTATGTTGCGGTTAATAGAGAAAAAGTAATCTAAATCTGGCTGAAGAAAAATATATGAGCAAAAACAGTATAATAACAAACATTCCGCAGGAAATCAGTGACCAACTGGAAGTTGGAAATTGGATCATAAAGGTTGGTTCACCTCAAGGCGCGACAGCGAATATAGCAACCAAGGAAGAAAAATCGACTTGGCGATCGCGTTCCACCCCATTGATACTTGAGCAACCCTCAGATACCATACTGAATCGACAAGAATCAGTCAAAGAAGCGATTGCTGCCTTTAAAGCTGGACAATCGGTAGAATTTTACGGCACAGTCGGTGTTGGAAAAACAGTTTTATTGCGTCACTTAGCGCAGAACAATCAAGTCAAATCACTTTTCCCTAGTGGTGTTATTAGCCTATCTCCTGTGCATCCAAATGTAGACGATTTACTTCAGTTTATATGGGATGCATTTTATGAAAGCAACATTCCCTATAAACCAACTCATAACCAAATCCGTCAACAACTCCAAGAAAAACAGGCTCTTGTAGTGCTAGATGATGATGGACTCATCCAAGATGAATTGGAAGAGCTGATGAATGCGGCTAATCAGTGTACCTTTCTTCTCGCTTCGTCAAAAGAGCGAATGAAAAAAAGGGGGCGCTCAATGTTGCTTTCTGGGCTATCGATCAATGATGCTCTGGCTTTAGTGGAAAGGAAACTGCAACGTTCTCTCAACACAGAAGAACTCCCTGGGGCAAAATCGCTGTGTACTATTTTCAACGGGCATCCGATGAAAGTGCAGATAGCAGTGGCAAACATACTGGAAGAAGGGCGCTCCCTTACGGAAGTTGTCAGTCTATTATCAACCGATTCTCCTGGCAACTATCTGCTTCAACAAATAGTCACATCGCTATCAACATCACAAAGAACTATTCTGAATTTATTAACTGTCATGGGTGGTGTTGGGCTTGAAAGTGAACACATAATTCATATCACAGAAATTTCTGATGCTTTTAATATACTTGAGGGATTACGTAGGCGTAATCTCGTGCAGTTTGATGGTTCTCGATATCAGGTTAGTAAGACTGTAGTTGAACTTTTACCGCCAGAATGGAAGTTGACAGCACCTCTGGAAAAAGCGATCGCCTACTTTATAAATTGGGCGGAACGACACCAACAGCAACCCAACATTTTGTTATCCCAAACCGATGCGATTGCCAAAGGCACTGCGCTCTCTTGCATCGTACAAATTATAGAGATAGCAGTTAGAGAGAGTCGTTGGAAAGATGTGTTGCGCTTGGTAAAAGCAGTGGAACAGACACTAGCTTTAAGTAAGCAATGGGGTTTGTGGGGGCAAGTTCTGTCTCGGGGATTACAAGCATCTCAAGCCGAAACAGATAAAGTTGCCCAAGCTTGGGCATTGCATCAATTAGGGACTCGTGCCCTTTGTTTAGAAGAAAACAGCACAGCTAAAGATTACCTTACTAAAGCAATACAATTACGGGAATCGCTTGATGACGCGATGGGAGTTGCAGCAACTCGCCACAATCTTAATTTATTAGAAAATTCTCCATCTTGGTCATCAACTCAAAATAGCCAGCGCCAAAATGTCAACGATTCAGCAAAAAACTTTACACAATCTCCGCTACCGACAACCAACGATACTAACCATCTCCTGACTCGAATGAATATAGTATCGTCGGAGAACACTTCCCCCTCCGGCAAAAGTGTGTATAAAAAAGCCCTGCTCTTTCCAACAGGAGTCATCACGACTGGAATTGTAGCCTCAGGCGGATTACTCGCTTGGTTTAACTGGCATCGTTTCACACCCTTACCTTCACCAACATCCACCACCGCGCCGACAACGACTAAACGGTCACCCATTCCCAAACCAAAACCCACAGCGCCCGCCAGACCATCACTGATTATCGAACCTCCATCCACAGTCACTGTTCCGCTGTCACCTCTTCCTGAAGTTATACCCAAAGTCAATCCACCGATACAACCAAACATCGAAGACCAACAACCAATCCTTCCCAAACGCGAGAAGCTAAAAAGAAAACCTACACCTGCACCCGCGACACCCACGACAACAGTTGCACCCACACTTATACAACCCACTCCAGAAACAACTGTAGTACCAACGACAGAAGAAACCACACCTACTCCAACTTTCACGCCGTCGGTGATACCAAATTCTGAACAAAATCAACCGACCGTAGAACCTACACCTACTCCAATTACACCAATTCCAACTCCACTACCGACACCAACAAGCGAAACCACACCCACTTCATCGTTGACGAACACACCAACTGCCCAACCAAGCAACGTAACAATTGATAATAATCCAGTACCGACACCAACAAACGAAACCACACCTACTACCCAATCAAGTAACGTAACAATTGATAATAATCCAGTACCGACACCAACAAACGAAACTACACCTACTACCCAATCAAGCAACTTAACGATTGATAATAATCTAGTACCGCCACCAACAGACGAAACCACACCTACTACCCAATCAAGCAACGTAACAATTGATAATAATCTAGTACCGACACAAACAGACGAAACCACACCTACTTCAGCGTTCACCCTCACACCAGTTGCCCAACCAAGCAACTTAACAATTGAGAACAATACATTACCGACACCAACAAGCGAAACCACACCTGCTTCAGCGTTCACCCTCACACCAATGGCGGAATCGCCCAACTCAACAATTGATCACAACACAGTACTGATATCAATAAGCGAAACCACACCTAATTCAGCGTTCACCCTCACACCAATTGCCCAACTAACCAACTTAACAATTGAGAACAATACACCAGTAACCCAACTCAGCAACGAAACAATTGATAACAATACAGAACCCAGAACGCAGAACACAGAATGACCTTTACGGACAAATCATGGACGTGAACTTGTAGGGTAAGTTAATGGAGTGTAACGCACCGTCTTATAAAGACTAGTACAGGACGACAGAAATAACTAGACAGTTAGAAATGGGTTAAAACCTTGGTGATGTAAGTTTTTTCTCTCCTGACTTGTGACTTCTGATTCCTGGCACTGGTGTGATAGCGAATGCTAACGCACCCTACAAGCTTTTGCTCACAATCCCAATTTTTCCAAAACTGGTTTGGTGGAAACGATGTGCCGTTCTAGACCGAGTTCTTTCGGACTCACCCCAACTGCTAAAGCAATCAACTGGGGTAAATGCAGCACTGGTAAACCTAGTTTCTGTCCAATTACCTTTTCCACCTCTGGCTGACGCGAATCTAAGTTAAGGTGGCACAAAGGACAAGGCGTAACCATACAATCAGCACCAGCTTCTAGCGCTTCTTGAATATGTATCCCCGCCATTTTAAAAGATTGGGTCGTGGCGTAGCTGGAAAGGGGCCATCCGCAACATTGCGTACGCCCTCTGTAATAAATTGGTGACGCTCCTACCGTGCGAAACACATTTTCCATTCCTTCCGGTCGGAAGGGGTCATCATAAGGCATGGACTTTTGGGCACGTAGGAGATAGCAACCATAAAAAGCTGCACATTTTAATCCCCCTAAGTTGCGAGTCACACGTTTTTGAATTTCCTCTAGACCGTAATCTGTGATTAGGGCATAAAGGAGATGTTTGACGTTTGTTGTTCCACGATAGGGTACACAGCCTTCTTTTTGCAGCAAGCCATTCACTTGTTCAATGTATGCTGGATTTGTTTTTTGGCATTCTTTAAGGCTTTCGTCAACATGACCAATCACACCCTGACAAGTGCTGCAATGGGTAAGCAATGGTAGATTTAACTGTTCTGCTAAGGCAATGTTGCGAGCATTAACCGTATCTTCCAACAGTTGGGAATCTTCTTTAAACGTGCCGGAACCACAGCAAGCAGCTTTTTTGAGTTCAACCAGTTCAATGCCCAAAGCTTGACTGAGGGCAACAGTTGATTGATGAAGCTCGCGGCAAGCTCCTTGGGCAACACAACCTGGGAAGTATGCGTATTTTAATGTATGGGTTAACATAGTATTCTGGTTAGTCAATAACTGTTTTATCATCACTATTTAATGTTGGTAGCAAAACTATCGATCCTAAAAATGCACATCTTCACAAAAATTTAATAAGAGTTGTAAAACATCATCGTTTACACAGTGTAAGCACCCGTGTTGCACGCTCGACTCTCGAACCGCTCTTGGAGTGGTTGTTCCATCTAAATTCAAGAATGGAACGGTACAGATTTTCAACAAAGAAAATCCAAGGGCAGTGTACGGCCGATGCGTAGCGTGTCCTAGCCCCCAACCGCATTCCTTGCGGCTGCCCTGTCCCTTCAAGACAGGGGGCAGGTTTTTCAAACAAACTTGCCAAGGCTATACGGATGATCGCGCTTTCCGATAAGATTAATATGCTCAAAAACATATCCCCCATAAACAGCGGATTATAGCAACTTGTTGAGGAATTTTATCTATGAGCCAAGCGGAAATTTTTGAAAAGGTCAAGAAAATTGTTGCCGATCAACTTAGCGTTGATGGCGACACGGTTACACCACAATCGAATTTTGCTAATGATTTAGGGGCTGACTCCTTGGATACTGTTGAATTGGTCATGGCTTTGGAAGAAGAGTTTGACATTGAAATTCCCGATGAAGCTGCCGAAAAAATTACAACAGTTCAAGAGGCAGTTGACTATATTAACAACAAAGTTGCCGCATCCGCCTAAAAAAGTGCTGGGTGCTGAGTACCGAAAAGCCAGCGCTGTGCGGAGGTGTCTTTGATTGTAGACGCAACAGCGGCTTACCGTAAGGGTAGCGACTGGCGTTGCCTCATTTGTAAAGAAAAATGACTCGGAACACATTGCTTGGAACTCGGAACTTTACTCAGAGCTCAGCATTCATGACTCAGCAATATTTTGTTCTGCCTGCATCAAGAGCCACTTAACTATTGTCATGACTGATTTTATACGTAAACGCGTTGTTGTCACTGGTGTTGGCGCGATTACACCGATTGGTAATACACCAGCCCAATATTGGGAAGGATTGATAAGCGGACGCAATGGCATTGGTGAAATCACCTTGTTTGATGCGTCTCATCATGATTGTCGCATTGCTGGTGAGGTAAAAAACTTCGATCCGCATGAGTACATGGAGCGCAAAGAAGCTAAGCGCATGGATCGCTTTGCTCAATTTGGCGTTTCTGCGGCAAAACAAGCTCTCGGCGACGCGCAGCTAGTTATCAATGACCTAAACGCAGAACAAGTGGGCGTCATAATTGGTTCTGGCGTTGGTGGCATTAAGGTGATGGAAGACCAGCAAACAATCTACCTCAACCGAGGTCCCGACCGCTGCAGCCCCTTCATGATACCGATGATGATCGCCAACATGGCAGCAGGGTTGACAGCAATTCACACTGGTGCTAGAGGACCAAATTCCTGCTCAGTCACTGCTTGTGCCGCTGGCTCAAACGCCATAGGAGATGCTTTTCGCCTGATTCAGGGGGGATATGCCCAAGCAATGATTTGTGGCGGGTGTGAAGCGGCAATTACACCCTTGTCCATAGCTGGATTTGCATCAGCTAGGACACTTTCGCTTCGTAATGATGATCCGGCTCATGCCAGCCGTCCATTTGACAAAGACCGCGACGGATTTGTCATGGGAGAAGGTGCGGGCGTCTTAATTTTAGAAGAGCTACAGCACGCCCTCAGTCGCAAAGCCAAAATTTATGCAGAAATTGTTGGCTATGGCATGACTTGCGACGCTTACCATATGACCTCTCCAGTACCTGGAGGCGAAGGCGCGGCACGAGCCATCCAGCTGGCACTAAAAGACGCAGGACTAACGCCAGAACAGGTGAGCTATGTCAATGCTCATGGCACCAGTACGCCAGTGAATGATCCGACGGAAACCGCCGCAATTAAAAGAGCTTTGGGCGATCGCGCCTCAATAATACCAGTTAGCTCCACCAAATCAATGACAGGTCATCTATTAGGCGGGTCTGGTGGAATTGAAGCGGTAGCAACAGTACTGGCGGTCGCCAATGACCAGATTCCACCGACAATTAATCTGGAAAACCCAGCTCCCGATTGTGACCTGGATTACGTCCCTAACACCAGCCGAAAAGCAAAACTTGAGGTTGCCCTATCCAATTCTTTTGGTTTTGGCGGTCATAATGTGACACTAGCCTTTAAGAAGTACGTCTAAAGTTGGAAATTTGAAATGCGTGTATCTGACGTCAGGCGTAGTTAACAACGGCGTGAAGAGCGGGTGTAGGGCTGTTCGCTTGATAATTAAGTTCATTCAATACCGATAACAGGGGGATTCCCTCATAAAATTAATCCAAAATCCATAACAAAAATCCCAAAATCTGCCGCTTGTCCGGCAACAAGTACCAATGGGATGATGAGGATACTGCATTGGGGATCTCAAGCAACACGGCAATAAGCGAATGAGAACTCTGATTGGCAAAACCCGCCACTCAGCAGTTCGGTAGGAAGGAGGTGAGTTTTTCAGGAGGAACATCCACACCGGAAACTCGCAAGGAAAATCCACACCCGGACAGTTTCTACAGGGAAACCGTTTTTGAAACTGTCCTTAAGAACCACTAAGGGCGCAGTGTCCTCGCTTTTTGCCTCCCCTGCAGTGATACGAAAAGAGTGCTAACCCGTCGTAAAGAACAATCTCTTATTATGGCTGTTGCAACCCAAACCCTCGAAGAAGTTTGTATTAACTCGATCCGCTTTCTGGCAATTGATGCCGTAGAAAAGGCAAAGTCTGGTCACCCAGGGCTGCCTATGGGCGCAGCGCCAATGGCTTTTGTGCTATGGGATCGCTTTTTGCGGTATAACCCCAAAAATCCCAAGTGGTTCAACCGCGATCGCTTTGTGCTATCTGCCGGTCACGGCTCAATGTTGCACTATGCCTTGCTTTACCTGACAGGCTTCGACAGCGTGAGCATTGAAGATATTAAGCAATTCCGTCAGTGGGAATCCAGAACCCCCGGACACCCCGAAAACTTCATGACCGCTGGCGTGGAAGTTACCACCGGACCACTGGGACAAGGAATTGCCAATGGAGTTGGTTTGGCGATCGCCGAAGCACACCTTGCTGCAAAGTTCAACAAACCCGATGCCAAGATTGTTGACCATTATACCTACGTAATTTTAGGTGATGGCTGCAACATGGAAGGCGTTTCTGGTGAAGCTTGTTCTTACGCGGGACACCTGGGATTAGGCAAACTCATCGCTCTGTACGACGACAACCACATCTCCATCGATGGTTCTACAGATATAGCATTCACCGAAGATGTTTCCAAGCGCTTTGAAGCTTACGGTTGGCACGTACTGCACGTTCAAGATGGCAATACCGATTTAGAAGGAATTGCCAAAGCAATTGAAGAGGCAAAATCCGTCACCGATAAGCCTTCTTTTATTAAGGTAACAACCACCATTGGTTACGGTTCGCCCAATAAAGCAAACACCGCTGGTGTTCATGGTGCTGCCTTGGGTGGCGACGAAGTTAAACTCACCCGGGAAAACTTGGGTTGGGAACACGAGCCTTTTGTCGTTCCAGAAGATGCTCTTAAGCACTGGCGCAAAGCAATTGAGCGCGGCGCAAACTACGAAGCTGAATGGAACAAAACCTTTGACACCTACAAAGGCAAGTATGCCCAAGAGGCTGCTGAGTTTGAACGTTACATTAGCGGTAAACTCGCCGATGGTTGGGATAAGGTACTACCGACCTACACTCCCGAAGACAAAGCACTCGCCACCCGCAAACACTCGGAAACCTGCCTCAACAAACTGGCAGCAGTTTTACCTGAGTTAATTGGTGGTTCGGCTGACTTAACTCACTCCAACCTGACTGAAATTAAGGGCTTCGGCGACTTTCAGAAAGGACACTACCAAAACCGTAACATCCACTTTGGTGTGCGGGAACACGGTATGGGCGCAATCTGTAACGGCATGTCGCTGCATCGTTCTGGATTAATTCCCTACGGCGCTACCTTCCTGATCTTCACAGACTACATGCGTGCTGCCATCCGCTTATCTGCCCTGTCCCACGGTGGCGTGATTTGGGTGATGACTCACGACTCGATTGGACAAGGTGAAGATGGTCCAACGCACCAACCCATTGAAACTCTCGCTTCCCTGCGAGCCATTCCTCAGTTAACAGTGATTCGCCCCGCAGACGGAAATGAAACCTCTGGCGCTTACAAAGTGGCGATTGAGAAGGCAAAGCAACACGCTCCCACCTTGTTGGCGTTCACCCGTCAAAATGTCCCCAACTTGGCAGGTACATCAATTGAGGGTGTGACCAAGGGTGGATACACAGTGGTTGACAGCGAGGGTACCCCGGAACTGATCCTCATTGGTACTGGTTCCGAATTGAGCCTCTGCGTAACCGCAGCCGAGAAACTCACCAGCGAAGGCAAGAAAGTCCGTGTTGTCTCACTGCCCTCGTGGGAACTGTTTGAAGCACAAGATGCGGCTTATAAAGAATCTATTCTGCCTAAAGCCGTCACCAAGCGTTTGTCTGTAGAAGCTGGTTCTAGTTTGGGCTGGCACAAGTACGTCGGTACTGAAGGCGATACAGTTAGCATCGATCGCTTTGGTGCTTCAGCCCCAGGGGGTGTCTGTCTGGAGAAGTTTGGCTTCAGTGTTGATAATGTGTTAGCTAAGGCGAAACAATTGTTGGGTTAATTAGCAACAGACTATTCTCTTTCTTTTCAAGGTGGGCAATAAAGCCCACCTTTTTTTGTTTAATGAACCGCGAGGATGCCCAGAGGGTAGCTTCCTATAGACCCCGAAGCTAGGCGAGGTGTGAAAACACAAAGAAAGAAAAGAAGTTGTTATTGTTTACAATACCAATTCGACCTGAAGATGCTCTTAAAAAATGAGGCTGAGCCTCCGTAACTCGTTCCCAGGCTCAGCCTGGGAACAAGAAGTTGGATGCTCTGCATCCTGCTGCCTCGTTTGAAAATCCCATATTCCGCACAGATAAATTTGCAGCTACATCCCCACCGACTACTCAAGGTGCATCATCTTGTTAGACCAATCTTGCTTTTTGAGAGTATATAAATTACATATCTCATTATGGTAGGTTATCTTCCCTGAATAAATCATGCCTATTTTTATAAGAAGCTTTGATGAGGCAACATTTAACGGATCAACCAAGCCGATTAATTCTGGTAATGCCAATTTTTCAAATGCATATCGAACGCATTCCTTAAGAATCTCAGTTCCGTAGCCCAGTCCCCAATATTGCGGAAGAAGGGAAATCGCTAAATCATTTCTACCTAGGTCTTTTAGATATAATGGACCAGTGTTTCCAATAACATCACCAGAAGCCTTTAAGACAACAGCGTATCGACCATATCCATGTTTTGAATAATCGGCAATTGTTCTCGAAATGAGGAATTCCTCTGCTTGTCTTTTGTCTCTCAGCGGTTCTCCAATAAATTTCGTTATGAGTGGATCTGATCTCAGTAAATAATAAGTGGAGATATCGCTTGGAGTCCATTTACGAACCATGGTTCTATTAGTTTCAAATAATATAGTATTCATTATTAATTAGTGTCAAACTTCAGTTTTAAACACACTAACTGATGCTTGTAATTGCTGCGCCACTTCTACAGTTTGTTGTAAAGACGTAGACACAACGCGAGACGAATCAGCAGTGCGAACCGATGCTTTGGTAATTTCCTTCATTAAAAGAGAGACAGCTTGAGAAGTTTGAGCTTGAGACACTGTTGTCAGAGAAATCGACTCCAGCAACTCGTCGATTTGACGAGACACTTCTACAATTCGCTCCATGCTTTGCTTAACGTCTTTGACTAAGTAAGTGCTTTCCACGACCTGAGTCGTTCCCTGTTCTATCGCCTGGACGACTGCGTTAGTTTCTAAGTGGATATTTTGTACTATGTGTTCAATTTCTTTGGTCGCTTGGGCTGATTCGGCTGCTAAGCGACCGACTTCTTGAGCCACGACAATAAAGCCTTGATTTTCTTCACCAGCGCGGGAGGCTTCAATACTGGCATTGATAGATAATAAATTGGTTTGCAATCCGATTTGGTTAATCAAGGTGACAACTTTAGAAATTTCTTGGGATGATTCACCGAAACGTTTTATCTTTTCGGCTGTTTCAGTAATTGTCTGTTGTAAATTTAAGATGCTAGAAACAGTAAGCTCTATGACTTCACCTGCAGCCAAGGCAGTACTTGCAGATGCGCGAGCAACTTCTGCTGTTTGATGCGCACTATTGGCTACTTCTTGAATAGAGAGAGTCATTTGATCGACTGAATCAATGGTGCGGGTAATTTCTTCAGCCTGATTGAGTGCTTCATCTGCTAATTGATTGATAGCATGAGAGTTTTCCCCCACAGAAACATTGACCTGTTGGGCAGCTTGTTTCACTTGAATAACTATTTGCCGCAAGCTTTCGATGATCACATTCAAAAAGTCAGCGACTATCCCGATTTGACCGGTTGTAATTTCAGCCCGAGCTGTCAGGTCACCTTTGGCTACCTCTTGAACATCGCTAATAAGTTCTACAAGTTGATGTTGGAGAGTTTCTTTACTACGCTTCAATTCCTCTTCCGCCTGCTTGCGTGAGGTAATGTCCGATTGCACGCCGACAAAATTTATCACATTCCCAGTTACGTCTCGCACTGGAGAAATGCTTAATTCAGACCAGAACGCGGTACCGTCCTTGCGGTAATTCTTGATCACAACTTGACATTCACGCTCCTGTTGTACTGCTGTGCGTATTTCCTCAATAGTATCTGCGTCGGTGTCAGGTCCTTGCAGAAATCGGCAGTTACGCCCCAGCACTTCTTCTGGTAAATAGCCAGTGATGGTTTCAAATGCGGCATTGCAAAAGATGATAGGATTGTTTGGCTGACGCGGGTCTGTAATGACAATGGCATTGCTAGCAGCGGCGATCGCACCATCACGCACCCGCAGCACTTCCTGTGCGGCGCTGAGTTCATGCAAAAGATTTGCTTGTTCTAGAGCAATGCTCACTTGAATGGCTAATTGCCCGAATAAATCAATTTCTGCCTTCTGCCAAATCCTAGATCCAGAACATTGGTGAGCGCACAATAAGCCCAAAAGCTGGTTATCACCTAAAATAGGTGCTACCACATTCGCCTTAATTTGAAAGTCTTCAAGAATCTGCCGATGACAGTCTGTAAAATTCGCCTCGTAAATGTTATTTGTAGCCTGGACTCGACCATTTTTGTACATTTCGATGTAATCTTCGCGAAACGGATCATGAACTGTTTTCCCTAAGGTTTTCATCCAACCCTGTGCTACTGACTCGGCGATAATGGTGCCACTCCAATCAGGATTGAAGCGATAGATGATAACGCGGTCTATATCCAGTGCTTTGCTGATCTCACTAACAGCTGTGTTAAGGACATCTTCCAACTTGAGAGAACGCCGAATACGCAGGGTCACTTCTGTAAAAAGTTGCGATCGCTTAGCTTCTGCTTGTTGCTGTTTGAGGAGCATTGCTTGAGTAGCCATTCGTCGATTCATGAAGGCAGTGAGCAGCGTGCAACTCAAGATAATAAGTGTAGCAATGGCGATGCCTATAGCCAGCCAAGTGAAGGAAGCAGGTTGCATTTCCTGGGCTGCTGTGCCTGCACTCCTCACCTTGGTTGGTGTGAAAGAGGCAGCTGCCATCGCTGTGTAGTCCATACTGGAAATTCCAGCTGCCATCACGAACGCACTCAAAATCTTGGGTCCTATACTGCCTTTACCAATCTGCAAACGCAGTTGAAAGGCAATCCACAGCGCTACTATCGACGCACTAATAGCGATGACTATAGAAAGTAGAAACAGCACAGGTTGATACCGAGTAGCTGCTTCCATCCGTATTGCTGACATACCAACGTAGTGCATCGACGCAATGCCAATGCCCATCAGCACTCCGCCAATCAGCAATCGTCGCTTACTTAAGATCTGGCGACTGGCAAGGAAAAGTGCGCCAAGCGAGGCAACAATAGCAGGTAATATCGACAGCAGCACAATCAACACGTCATAGCTCATCGGTATCGGTAATCTGTAGGCGAGCATGCCAACAAAGTGCATTGACCAGATACCGATTCCCATAACAATCGCACCGCCAATTAACCATACACGTCTAGCCGGTGCCTGAGCTGCCGTTACCCGCCCAGCCAAATCAACACCGGTGTACGAAGCAAAGACAGCTATCACAATCGAAAGCGCCACAAGGCGTGGATCGTAAGTGCGGCTCATCGTCACATCTGCCAGGAGCATCTATTTAACCTCAAACTGGATACTTGTGAAATCAGAAGTAAAGCATGAGTACCCCTAACACACCCATCAACTGGGGCGCACTCATAGAGAGCGAAAAATCTTGACAAGTCACTTGACGGTGCTGATAAAAATGGCAGATGCAAACTGCCGAAATCACACTTGTAAGACAGCAAAACGACCTTCACAATATCAAACTAATTTTAACATCTACCTTAAGTTATAAAAAATGAAAATTTATTGCTCTCCAAATGTAAAAATTTTTGATGCATCCGACTATATAGTATAATATATTACTTAACGAAACTTCTCCAGCCGCACTCTTAACTAGCAAATAGCCGCTTATTTTTATTAGAGAAGCTGATTAGGAACTTCCAAATTAAAGAATATGCAATTTTTTCTTGTGGGATGGGATTGGCACCCGTCCTATTAACTGGGGGAACCGGGATGCCCACCCCACTGTTAGGGGATAATTTATTTGTTGGAAATCCCTTACACCCAATTGTTTGCCAGCTTGTAGATCACAATCTCAATACGCAAGCAAAAAACCTTCTGAGTTCTGATTTCTCAGTTCTTTTTTAGTGAATCTTTTCTCAACTTCGTTCCACAATTCTTGCAGAATATAGCATCTGCATCGTGGAAAGACAAACCGCATTCAGAACAAACGGTTTCCACCTGATTAGCCGTTTTGACTAATCGCTTGATCAAATCACCTACTTGCCAAGGAATGAGGGCAATACCTGTTAAAATCATCAACACTGTTAGCAGGCGACCTATTCCAGAAACTGGAGTGACATCGCCAAAACCCACAGTTGTCATCGTTACTATGGAAAAATAAAAAGCATCCAAAAAAGTTGCAAAATTTTCTGCGTTAACCGGATGCTCTACTTGATAAATCAAACCAGAGTATACAAAAATAATTGCAAATAAAGTAAACAATATCCGTACAGACATCAAACTATCTTCTGTACTAATACCAAATAAAAATTTCTTATCTATAAACCTGATTAACCGTAAAATTCGGAACCATCGCAGCAGTCGGATAAAACTGATAGCATCTGCACCCAAGAAAAATGGCAAAATTGCCATTAAGTCAATGATTGAATAGAAACTAAAGAAATACTTAATTTTATGTTCTTCACTCCACAGCCGTAGTAAGTACTCTGCTGCAAAAATTAACAAAATTGCCTTATCTATCGCATCTAAAAATAGCCGTACATTGTTAGGAATATTATAAGTTTGTGCTACAAAACTTACTGAAGATAGTAAAACCAGACCACCAATGGTTAAATTTACAGATTTACCTACTGGTGTCTCTAGATCTTGCAAGTAAAATGCTGTTTTTTCTCTGGTAAGTAACATAATTCACAGAAGCTACGTCTAACAAATTCAGCAAAATAGTCCTGAGTACCAAGTGCTGAGTATGTCATTTCTTATTTTTACCTCAAGGTTTATGATTTAGCACTGTTGAAGGCAATAAAATTGAATGTGGTATATTTTTAATACTAAGAATTTTCTACTCTTAAGCTTATATGAACTCAGAAGATTTTATGCGTCTGGCCCTGGAAGAAGCCAAGAAAGGAGATGCGCCTTACGGTGCTGTGATCGTCAAAGATAACCAAGTGGTTGCCCTAGCTCATAATACTGTGAAGCGAGACAGCGACCCTTCTGCCCATGCGGAGATTAATGTCATCCGCAATTTAACCGCTCAACTTCAAAACCCTTCTTTAGAAGGTTATACCATATATACCACTGGTGAACCTTGTCCGATGTGTGCAACTGCTTGCGTTTGGACGGGTATATCAGAAATTATATACGGTGCTTCTATTGAAGATTTAGTTTCGGTTAATCAATCTCAAATCAACATATCATGCGAAGAGATTATTGCTAAAAGCTTTAGAAAAATCAAGGTGCAAAGAGGCGTTTTAAGACAAGAGTGTCTAAAATTATTTAAGTAGCTTATCAGATTTTAAGTAGGGTCATTTAAATAGGGCAAAAAAGAATTAGCAAAAATTGCAGCTTGGGTGCGATCGCGCAAATCTAAACGATCCAAAATATTCGTGACATGGTTCTTCACTGTCCCCTCAGAAATATAAAGTTGCTGTGCAATTTCTCGGTTACTAGCACCCGTAGCAATTAACCGCAAAACTTCTTTTTCTCTAGGAGTGAGTTCAGCTAAGCTAGGTGGCGGAGGCGTTACGCTAGAAAATTGAGTTAAAAGTTTTTTAACTATTCCTGGTCCTAATTGAGTGTATCCTTTGTAGACAGCACGAATAGCAACAGCTAACTCTTCTGAAGGTGTATCTTTGAGCAAATAACCCATTGCTCCATTTTGTAACGCCGCTTTCACATATTCATCATCATCAAAAGTTGTCAGCACTAAAACTTTAATTCCGGGAAAACGCTTTTGAATTTCCCAAGTGGCTGCTACACCATCCATAATAGGCATTCTTATATCCATTAGTACCACATCTGGGGACAATTCTTCAATCAAATGAATTGCAATTTCCCCATTTTCCGCGTCTCCCACTACTTCTAAATCCGGTTCTAATTCCAATAAAGCTTTTAATCCTTGACGAATTAAACTCTGGTCATCTACAAGTAAGACTTTAATCCTGTTATTCATGAGTCTCCGAAAGGAGTTAGTAAAGACCTATAAAGAGGAATCGTAGCTGTAATTTTGCAACCGGAACCAGGAGCGCTGTTAATATTAAAATAGCCTCCTAGTGCTAAAGTGCGATCGCGCATACTTTGAAGTCCAAAACCTGTGGTATTTTGCGTTAAATCAAACCCGATACCATTGTCCGAAATCGTCAACTGCAAACTGTTTTTAGTTGTGGTTATTTCTAGTTTAATTTCTGTGGCTTGGGCATACTTACAGATATTTGTAAATGATTCTTGGACGATGCGGTAGATAGCAGTGCTAATTTCAACTGGGACGTAAGATAAGTGAATTTGACAAATTGGTGCGACACCAGTTGAACGCTGAACATTTTCTGCAAGTGAGGCGATCGCCTGTTCTAAAGATTGCTCTTGCAAAGGATGAGAACGCATAGTAGAAACTGACTCACGCACATCTTGTAGCGCCTTAGAACCTAACTCTTTTGCCTTTGCCAAGAAAGCTTGCGCTTTTATTGGATTAGATTGCCAAAGCTTCAAACCAGTTTCTAATTGCAAATTTAAAGCTGTCAGAGAGTGTCCTAATGAATCGTGTATTTCACGAGCAATACGGTTGCGTTCTTCAAGAGTGGCTTGATTTTCAATTTGCAGAGCATATTGACGCAGTTTTTCATTAGCAATTGCTAGTTTTTCTCTACTTTGTCGCTCAGATATAACTGCATTCATCAACAGTAAAACAAACAATAAAGCTAATCCGAATACCAGTACAAAGCTTAAAGTAAAAAACAAAAAACGCTCTTGTGATGCAGGTGATAATGCTATGCGTGCAAACCGCTTTCTAAATGTTATCAAAAATAAAATAAATGATAAAGCTGTCACTACCAAGCGACCTGGTAACTGAAAAATTAAGCAACTACGAGTCACTAGAATGACGTAAAGAAAGGGAAAAAGCCGAGCAGTTCTTCCTCCAAAAAAGCCAGTTATTAAAATTAAGAATATTTCGGCAGCAGTGTAAAATATTTTAGTTATATGGTTACGAGTGGGCAATCTTAAGCCCATTAAACCAAACAGCGTCAGACTACAAATTGTCAGTTCGGGAAACTTAGTCTGAAATCGGTACGAGTGAGACGGTAGCGCTGCTGTCAAAGCGGCAGACGCTAGCAATATCCACTCCAAATAAAGGAGAAATCGAAAAGGATGATTGTTGAATTGAATCGGACGGGTCATAAAAATATACCCAATCTCAACTAGTTATTATATTGACATCCTCCCACCCCGAAGCACGCAAGTGGAGGGGTGGGATTCCAAACATCACTGCTTGCACCCAACAAGAGCCAGAGGCTCTAATATATCGTTACCAGGTTGAACCTGGTAACGAGGGTTTGGAGGCTTCGCCTCCTCACTGTTGCAACAGGTGCAAGATCTCAGAATACCAATTCTCTATAAACTTGCACTTAATAGACTTCAAGGTTACCTGATGAATTTACTTGTATACACCATGACTAAAGTCATGAGTGTATTCGTGACTTTCTCCTCATGTCACCCTTAAAATTAAATTTTTATGATAGTGGTATCAAGCAGGAGAAACCCAGCGGTAGTTTATGAAACTCAAAAACTTATCACTCATTGGTGCGGCGATCGCCCTCAGTTTAAGTGCAACCTCCCTCGCAGTCAAAGCAGAGGCAAACTCCTCTTCAGCGATCGTTGTTGCACAATCTCGGGAAAAAGGGGGAGCAATGCAACGTTTGGGACTGACGGATGAACAAAAAGCCAAAATCAAAGAAATCCGCAGCAGTACCCGCGCCGAAATGGAGAAAATTCTCACTGAACAGCAACGAGAACAGTTAAAAACCGCTATGCAAAACCGCCAGGGAAAGCGGGGTGCGTTTGCTGCTTTGAATCTGACTGATGAGCAGAAAAACCAAATGCGTCAAGTCATGGAGTCACAGAAAACTCAGATTGATGGAGTCCTGACTGCAGAGCAAAAACAACAACTGCAAAAATATCGGGAGGAAATGCGTGCTCGTCGTCAACAACGCAATCAGTAGCTGATCACCAGCGCCTTTGCCCAACCTAGACAGCAGATATCTGTCTTTTGGGCAATGGGCAGATTAACAATTCAAAATTCAAAATATGCCCTTCGGGCACGCTACGCGAACAAAATTCAAAATTTAAGACAGTTTCAAACGGGGATTTCAACCCCGACTGAAACTGAGACTACCTATAGATGAAGGGGTCTTAAACCCTTTAATTTACGATAAAAGAACAATAATGTCTATTGCTATCCAACGGCAACAGGAGCTTTTGCTAACTTACCATCTTCCATATAAACAATGCGATCGGCTATATCCAAGATACGATTGTCATGAGTCACCAACAAAATGGTACAATCTTGCTCTTTCGCTAGGTTATGCATCAGGTTCACCACATCTCGACCCGACTTACTATCAAGGGCGGCGGTGGGTTCGTCTGCAAGAACAATTTTGGGTTGACTCACCAGCGCACGGGCTATAGCCACCCGTTGTTTTTGTCCACCCGACAGGTCATCTGGGTAGTAATTGAGACGATTGCCTAATCCTACCAAATCTAGCATCTCGGCTGAGCGTCTGTGCATCTGTTGTGGAGTAACACTCTTGTGCAGTTCCAAGCCCATCCTGACGTTTTGCAGTGCTGTTAAGCTACCGTGCAGGTTGTGTGCTTGGAATATGTAGCCGTGATTACGTCGTGCTAGTGTGAGTTGTCCTGCATTTGCACCACACAGTTCTCGTCCTAATACCCGCAAACTCCCTTCCTGGGCTGAACGCAAGCCACCTACCAAGGTCAGAAGTGTGGTTTTACCAGAACCAGAAGGACCTGTCATAATAATAATTTCACCGGCGTTTATCTCCAAGTTGATGTCAAATAGCACTTGTTTGCGGAGTTGACCTTTACCAAAGTAGTGGTTGAGATTTTGAACAGATATGACAGATTGCATAGAAATTTTGGATTAATTTAGTTGTCAGTCGTTAGTTAGTAGCTGCAGGTTGCAGGTTGTTGGTTGTTAGTTGCAATACCACTACCCACTACCCAAATTCCAGTTGCTTAGTACAGCATTTCATTAATTCGTAGCGCATTAAATTTGGCGAGACTCTGCGTCACGAATACGCCTTCCTCCGCGTTCCTCTGCGTTTAAAAAAGTTACGAACTTATGCAATGCATGTACTTAGAACATATCGGCGGGGTCAGCAGATTGGACTTTGCGCGTAGCAATTGCGCCAGAAATCATACACATGATTATGGTCAGTACTTGTACCTGAATTGCTCTTGCCAAGGTCATGATCACTGGTAAGTTGGTGGCGTTCCGCGTCATAGCGTACAGCCCAAAGGATACGGTGACACCTGGTAAAAAGCCTAACACCGCCATAATGATTGCTTCTTCAAACACCACTCCTAGCAAGTAGGCATTGCGATACCCCATTGCTTTGAAGGTGGCGTATTCTTTCATGTGAGCATTGACATCGGTGGAAAGGACTTGATATACGATAATCACCCCCACCAGAAACCCCATTGTTACACCTAGGCTAAAAATAAAGCCGATCGCAGTGTTTGTTTGCCAATAGTTCTTCTCAAATTCAATAAATTCCTCTTTTGTCAAGACTTTGACATCATTTTTATCTCCTAGGTGGGATTTTAAGGCAGTTGCGACTTGCTTTGGGTCATAGCCTGGTTGCAGTTGAATCAAAGCCAGATTCACAGCCCCAGGTTCTTGTCTGGGAAATACTCGCAAAAAGTTCTGGTCGCTGGTTATTAAGGTACCATCAGCTATAAAGGAAGCTCCCACTTTAAATAAGCTATTAATGGTAATCGTCCGCCGTCCTATTTCAGTGGTGGCAGGTTTCCCCTGCTCAATTTGGGCAAATATCTTGTCATACTCTCCTCTAGAACCACTGTCAAATAACATGGTATCTGGCATCTTGATAGCGTTTAATTGGCTGTTCACCTCTGGTAAATCAAACGCTGGTTTATCCGGATTGATCCCTATAACGAGTATGCCAGTCTCTTTGCGCGTTTGAGGATTCTTCCAATCGATAAAGCCAAGATACATTCCCTCTGCTGAGTTGACCCCTGGTATATCCATTGCCTGCAATAGTCGCCGCCGAGTAAATGTAGACAAATATGCCAGGTTACGTGCTTGGGGACTGACGAGAAAAATGTCTGCCTCCATGCTGTGATGGAGTCTAGTATTGCTGTCAAACAGGGCAGTCTGAAATCCCAGCTGCATGAACATGAGAACATCGGCAAAGGCAATGCCTGATAATGCTACCAAAAAACGGCTTTTTTGGTGACTCAGTTGCAGCCATCCTAATGGCGTTCGCCGCCGTAGTTGCTGAATTTGCTGGAAGATAAGTCCAATCACAGTTCAATTACCGCCCTTACTTGCAAATTGGAGAATCTCGCAGATTTCTCGCTAGATGGCTCATCAAGTCGTACATGGACTTCCACGACTCTGGAATCAATATTGCTTGTGGGGTCGCTGTTAATAACATTCTGCCGTTGCACTTGCATCCCCAAACGATCCACAGTTCCCACCAATTGATCACCTAGGGACTCACTCTGTAAGCGCACTCGTTGCCCTAAACGCACTTTGTTAATATCAGTTTGGTAAACTTCTGCAACTGCATACATCTGACTGGTTTGCCCAATCTCTGCAATACCGTCAGTTGTGGACACCAATTCTCCAGGACGGGTATTAATTTTGAGGACTTGACCTTGTTCGGGCGATCGCACAAAAGCAAGTCTGAGATTTGCCTCTGCTCTTTTTACGGCTGCTTTAGCACGATTGACTTCTGCTTGGGCTGCTTCTACATCCACAGAACGGACTTCCGCAATTTTATTTAAGGTCGCTCTGCCTTCTAGTAGTTGTTGTTCTCGGGATGTTTCGATGCGTTTGAGGTTGGCTCGTGCTTCTGCTATTTGTTGTTCTCGCGATGTTTGGATGCGTTTAAGGTTGGCTGTTGCTTGTGCTATTTGTTGCTGGGCTGTCGTGAGAGTCAAGCGCTTGGTATCCTGGAACGAGGCAGAAATCGCTCCTTGTTGATAAAGTGCTTGATAGCGTCGGTATTCTGCTAGGGCATTGTTTAGCTGTGCCTGCGCTTGAGCAATCGTTGCTTTTTGTGCCTCGATTTCCGTATCTCTTTCTGCCTCTAAGCGAGCAATCGCTGCTTTTTGCGCCGGAATTTCCGTGTCTTGTTCTGCTTGGATGCGGGCAATCGCTGCTTTTTGCGCTTCTATTTCTCCCTGTTTGGCACCCGCTTTGACCTGCGCCAAATTTGCCTGGGCGACTCGTACTTGCTCCTGTGCTTCTGCCAATGCTGCGGTCAAGCGATCGCGACTGTCCAAAATCGCAATTATCTGTCCTTCGTTAATCTTACTCCCTTCCCTGACCAGCAATTTTTCAACTCGACTCCCTTCTGCCGATGCTGGTGCAGAAAGTTGAATGATTTCTCCCTTTGGTTCCAAGCGTCCCAGTGCTGTCACTGTTTTTACTTGTACTACTGGAATTGCCTGCTTCTTTGCTGCCTCAACGTTGGCATTTCGGGTTTTTTGTACCGTGTAAGCACCGACTCCTCCTGCTGTTATCGTTGCTAGTACAGCCATCAGAACAGGTGGACGGAAAATGGGTTTGAGAGGAGATGGACCCTCGAAATTGGAGTTTTCAAGCATAATCTGCTACCATTGGGTGTAAAACTAAACCGTTTAGTATTATACTAATATTAGTCTTATAATATATCTAAACTAAACTCAATAGTTTAGTTGTGTTCCTAGCAGTTTTTATTTGCATATACCCGGGCACAACAATGATCCTGCTCGTGCTTTCCCAGGTTGTCATCACTTGGAAACTGCTTGTGTTGGATACACCCTAGCCACATACGTTATCTGAAGGAGGGTGGTGAAACCATACACCTTTAGTAACATCTTAGGCAAATGTTTCAGCTTAATAGTATTCAAAATAAAAAAAAGAATGAAACTCAAAAAGATTATGCAAGTCTCGAACTTATAGTGAGATTGTCCTGTTTGAATTTATAAATTTGTGCTTCCTGTACAACAGTTGCACGCAAAGTGTGCAGAAGCCCTAGAACATATTGTGAATTCCCCTTAAGTGATCATTGATAGTTTATTTTATATGTCTAAAGATATATTTATATAAGGTGCATTTAATGTTATGGAATTGCCAAAAATCAAGGAACTTATCGATAAGATTGTTTATACGACAGTATATTTAAAAAATGGTACGTGAAAGAGTTACTGAAACTGAAGTTGAGCGCAACAGTTCATTAGATAAGGTTGGACAAATCCTGCAAGGGGCGATGCATGAATTTCTCCTGCATGGCTACGCTGGTACGAGTATGGACAAGGTAGCGACGTGTGCAGGGGTTTCTAAAGCCACAGTTTACAGCCACTTTCAAGATAAACAAGGACTCTTTAAGGCTCTGGTAGAGAAACTGGCTCAAGAGCGATTTCATTCTATCTTTGGTGCAGAGCACCTTGAAGGAGACCCGAAAATAGTCCTGCGCCGATTGGTAACAAAAGCATTGAATGAAATGCTTAAAGATGAAGAGTTTCGTGCGTTTAAGCGAGTCGTGATTGGCGAGTCTGGTCGTTTTCCTGAGTTAGCCCAGTTGTGTATCGTATGCTTGATGAAACCGGCGATTGAGACTCTTAGTCAGTACCTAGCTTGTCACCCTGAACTCAACATACCTGATCCAGAGGCAACGGCACGAATTCTTCTTGGGTCATTGGTTCATTTTGTCATGACTCAGGAGATGATGAACGGTAAGGAAATTATTCCGATGGAGAGCGATCGCCTGATTGATGCTTTGATACACCTGATTCTCAAGTCAGCTGAATGATATTGATTGTGGGAGCGACACGATACAAAGTGTGCAGCTTCACTGGCAAAATGGACGGTTTTCGCGTTCCGGTGCAGTAATTTGTTAGGCAAAACTGTTCGCGTGGCTTGCTGCTGGACTACTTAAACCATCTTTGACATGAATGATGCGGTGAGTTTGCTCGGCGACATCCGGTTCGTGCGTCACGATGACGATCGTGATGCCTTGACTGTGATTTGGGAACACCTGCATAGACCATTGGCAGCATTACGTTTTCTAAAGCCGTGGAGCGAGCCAGCAAATTGAACTGCTGAAACACAAAACCGATGCGCCGATTACGAATATATGCTAAATCGTCATTGTTTAGCGTAGTTAAGTTTCTGCCTTCTAGAACATAATGTCCGGATGTTGGGCGATCAAGGCAACCGATGATATTAGCCACTTGGTTAGTTTGTGTTTCCTTAAGCCTTCAGGAAAAGGCTTGAATGTAGTGGGTTGGGGAGAATCAAGTGTCATACGTTTCTTTGCACCTGGGTTGTAAACAACAATTGAGTCGTTGCAATGCCCTTGCTTCTACAAACCTTTGCTCAAACTTCTGGTGAGAGTCGAAAGAGTCAATAGTTTCAATTACGCCAGCCCAAGATGACAAATTGCCCTGTGCTTAAATTACAATTTTGTAATTTGTTTTGTAATTGTTACGCTTTAAAAATTCGTTTCCAGGTTCTACGGAGAAAGTAACGCTGCTCAACCATGTGCAACGCAACCAGTGCCAGCAAGGTTTGACACTCCCCACGGAAAGACGCGCCGGGAGATTCTTGCTTCACAGGGATTCCAATGAATTTACCCTCTGCAAGCATCTTGACCGTATGCCCTACGGCTGCAAGTCCGCGCTCTCGCACTACTTGAGCGGCTGCAATGTCTCTATCTGTTGTATAGCCGCAATTTGAACAGGTATGAGTACGTTTTGAAAGTTCTTTTTTCCCCGTTTCGGTTCCGCAGTTTGGGCAAATTTGACTTGTTTTCCGGCTATCTACTTTCTGGAAATTGACAAAAGGTTATTGAATTAAATTTCTCTGAATCTTTTAAATCAAGAAAAAACACTTAAAAAAGGAATCAAACGTAAACGCAATAAAGCTGGGTGGAACAATGATTATCTAGAAAAGATTTTAGCTGGAATCTTCACTGTATAAAGAGCAAAGATCATCTTATTTTTCATATCTTAGCTTAGGTTTAACAGTTATTAAACCCCGTTTTTTGATGCAAAAGCATTTATTATTATTTTTCATTATTAATTTTAATTATTAAGAGCTAGAACTCAGATAAATTGTACTAATAAAATATTATTGTGTAATTTTTTGAAAATCTTTCAAAGCAATTTGACAGCAACATTTTGTAGGTTTTTGTCAATTTTGGTGCGTTTGCCCTGGATTGGGGAGAGAGGCGATCGCCCCCTACCCATATCCTTTTTTCAACTATGCCCCCACCAATAACCTCAATTGTTTCCCGAAAGACCATCTCGAAGTACTAGCCCAGTCCTTAAAACGCAACATCCGCAGCAATCTCCTGCCATTGAGTAGCCAAATCCTCCGCAGTAGAAACCTCAACAGCGGCAAGGTTTAACGGATAGTCCACATTGTCTCGTTCGATCCAGCGCACGGCTGTGAATTGACCATTGCTTGCCCTTAATATAAATCCAGATTCTTGGCATTCTGGAGAAGCAAGATATAATACTCCGGGGGCTATTTGATCTGGTCGCAAATCCTCTGGCTCATCTTGTACGTTCCACATACGCGTTTTGGCTACCGGCGAAATCGCATTAACGAGAATTCCATGCTCTTTGCCTTCAACCGCGAGCACATTCATCAGACCTATCTGTGCCATTTTTCCCATAGCATAAGGGGCGAGACCACTGAGTGCATATTGCTTATAAATAGCTCTATCCGAAGTCGTAAGCACAATCCGTCCGTAGTTTTGTCGCTTCATAATCGGAAAGGCAGCTTGAGCCAGCCATGTTGGTGCCTCTAAATTAATGCTGATGGCGCGCTGTAGAAAATCAGGTGTCAGTTCTTGCACTGACTGATAGGCAACCCATCCCGCATTGTGGATCAAGATGTCGAGGCGACCAAACTTCAAGAGCGTAGTTTCCACTAGACTTTGGCAGTTATCTCTACTATGGAGGATTACGTCGATCGGGAACGCAATCCCACCTGCTTCTTGAATTTTCCTTGCGGTATCAGCCGCCACGTTCGGATCGAATCCGGTTCCATCTTTGTTGACGCCTGCGTCATGCACAACGACACGCGCTCCTCTTTCCGCCAGCAGGCTGGCATAGGCTGCCCCCAAACCTCGCCCGCTTCCAGTAATAATAGCTACTTGATCGTCGAGTCGAATCACTGAACTTTCTCCTGACTTAAATTCTGCTTTTTAGTGGGCATATGCATCGTCTAATGGCTAGCTCAGAGCTTAGCTACCCAACTATTACCTCACTGTTCCTATCTGTATAATCCGTACTTACAGTCACCTGCTGCCAAGCATCCAAATCCGTTTTGACCCATTCCAGTTTTTCATGAATCAGGCTCATGGCATCCGTGCCTAATGCCAGTCGCATCGGTGGACGAAGACTTTCCACAGCTTGAATGATGGCTTGCGCCGATGCGGCTGGATTGCCAGGTTGCTTACCATCCATATCTTTGAACCACTGCAATGAAGCCCCGCTCACCGGAACATAGGCATCAATGGATTGTTCGGCTGCTCTTAGAGAGCGTCCGTTGAAGTCTGTGCGAAATGCCCCAGGTTCAATTAAAGTGACTTTAACTCCAAAAGATTCAACCTCCTTAGCCAGGGCTTCAGACGTGCCTTCAAGGGCAAATTTAGTGCCACAGTAGATGCTGCTTCCGCCAAACCCCACTAATCCTGCCGTAGATGACATATTCACAACGTGACCGCTGCCTTGCTGACGCATCAAAGGCAAGACAGCTCGCATTAGACGGAGTGGCCCAAAGAAGTTTGTTTCAAACTGTTGGCGAATATCAACATCACTGACTTCTTCGAGTGCTCCAATTAGTCCATAGCCAGCATTGTTGACTAGCACATCAATTCGACCAAATGTGGCGATTGCTGTATCAACGGCTGCTTGTATGTCTTGGGATGATGTTACATCCAGACGTACAGCCTTTGCAATCTTTGGATAGTCCTCAATCAAAGGGCGAAGTTGCTCTGGTTCGCGAGCAGTAGCAAGCACTTCGTCGCCCTTCTTCAACACAGCTTCTGCTAGGGCACGTCCGAATCCTGTTGAGCATCCTGTAATTAACCAAACTTTAGGAGCGACACGATTTTTGTCTCTTGTCATTTGTTTTCTCCAATCCAAAAACGATGAGACGCGCCTCATATTTCTTACGATAGGAGACAGCTATGCGACTGTCCAATATATATTTGACTAAGATTAATAGGTTAGACATATAAGTACGATGGAATTACGGCACCTGCACTACTTCCGAAGCGGTGGCTGAGGAACTACACTTTAGTCGAGCAGCGGAGCGGTTGCGCATTTCCCAACCCCCGCTCAGTCAGCAGATTCGTGGTTTGGAAGATGAACTAGGAGTCAAGCTGTTTGAACGAACGAAGCGGCAAGTGCATCTGACTGAAGCAGGCAAAGTGTTTTTAGAGCGCTCCTATGGAGTGTTAGCGCAACTCGAACAGGCTATCGTTGTGACACAACAGATAGGGCGGGGTGAGGTTGGACGGTTGGCGGTCGGCTTTGTCGGCTCTGCAACGTATACCGTACTGCCAGATATTTTAAGTGTCTTTCGAGAACAGTTTCCTGCTGTAGAACTGCGATTGCATGAACTGACGACGCAAGAGCAAATTCAAGCCCTGTATCACAAACAGGTTGATGTCGGCATTGTTCGTTCTGCCATCATCGAGCCAGGTTTGAGTGTGGAATGCATTTTGCAAGAATCATTGGTATTGGCCTTGCCAGAAACCCATCCGTTCTCTGCCCAGACTAAAGTGTCTCTCTCCACATTGGCTTCGGAATTATTTATCCTATTTCCTGCCAAAATGGGACCCATCTTTTACGAGCAGATTATTAACATTTGTCAACAAGCTGGATTTCGTCCGAAAGTTGCTCAAGAGGCAGTTCAGATGCAAACTATCATCGGCTTGGTTGCAGCAGGACTGGGCATCGCTTTCGTTCCCGCCTCCTTGCAAAACTTCCACAGAAGCGGAGTCATTTACAGACCCTTACAAGAGCAGATACCTAAAACCGGACTTTATCTTACTTGGCGGCAACATGATTCCTCACCAGTAATAAGAGCATTTCTCAGCTTGGCACGGAAGACGACACGGCGGGGAGTCAAATCGTGACGATACGTGAGCACTTAGGGATCAATCCAGGGCAAACGCACCAAAATTAACAAAAACCTACAAAATGTTGCTGTCAAATTGCTTTGAAAGATTTTCAAATACGTTGAAACCTTGGGAGCGATCGCAGACTTTCTTGCTGACCTAATTTAAGTTAATTCGTGATTTTTATAATTCAATAACCTTTTGTCAATCTGTCAAAATATACAAGATTTTAATCTCTAATAAATATTAGATGTTTTGTTAACACATATATATTTAAATGTCAATTATGTATGTGCCACTTTAAGGTGCGTTCGCCCTGATCACCATACCAATCAAGTAGATGACGAGAAAACAGGCAGCCATAACCCAATGCAGCTTCCATAACCGCCCAAATGCATGAGTGAGTCGTGGTTTCAAGGGAGTTGTGGTGTGTCGCATAAAGACCTTGGATCGGTGGGAAGTAGAAAAGGCTTGGCGCTGTCAAGCCCTTGAAGCGTAAAACCAACGTTGTATCAACCAACTTTGAGTAAGACCTTTGAAGCTAGGTTACTTTGATTTCACTGATTAATTACCTACCTGTTTGCAGGAGGACGCGGTGGAATGCCGAGTGCGTCTGTCAACTGTTGTTCAGTGACACCCAGCTTTGCCGCAGCTGCTGCAAAATCAGGGCGAGGAGGACGCCCATTTCTATCAGCTCCATTTGGAGGATTGGCAGGCACTCCCAGCGCATCCTTTAACTGTGCTTCTGTGACTCCCAATTTCTGGGCAGCCGCTGCAAAATCAATCCGGCGTCGTCGCCGCTGTCCTTGCGGTGGTTGGTTCGGCGCATCTGTTGCCTGTGCGATTTGATGCAATGGAGCTTCGGCATTTGCCTGATTAAGTGAAGTAAAAACCAATGTGCCAGCTAGAACAGAAATCGCTGTCACGACCAATGCTTGACTAATTTTCATGATCAACTTCCAAAAGATAGATTGTTTATATTTCTAATTCAACCGACCCAAAATCACACTTCGCCCTGGTTTTAAATTACAGTTTTGTAATTTTTGTCATTAAACCTCTTACATGTAGTCAATGTTTATGAAAAAAAACCACAGATGTAGGCGTAAGCCGTGCCGTAGGCTACACAGATGCACACAGATAAATCATCTGTGTTTATCGCTGTACCCTGCAGGAAGCCGCCTCCGGCGTCTACATCTGTGGTTTCAAATATCTTTAAACCAGAATGAGTGCAAGAAGTCTATTTAAGCCAAAGAATGATCTCACTCACCACTTGCTTTATCAATTGCAGACTCATCTGATACCAATTCTCTATAAACTTGCACTTAATAAATATTCGTCTGTTCCTTGGCGTTCTTGGCTTCTTGGCGGTTCGTTTTCTAATATTAAGTGCATCTTCATGGAGAATTGGTATGAATCAAATCACTTCAGCAAGGCAAACGCACCTTACAAAAGAATCAGATTTATTGCTTGGCTGATTTTGTCTACTTAAAAAAATTGCGTCAAAGCTCAAACTAAGTGTTGTGTCAAAAAGCGGCGCTTTATGCGATTATTCTCAGGTTTATTGAAAATTTACTGCTTTTATAGTCACTGTGGGCAAGCCAACCAATGGCTCAAATCACGCCATCTGAAGCCCAACATCAAAGGTTGCTGCGTAGCCTTGTCCATTCTTGGTGAGCTTGAGCAACAATTGGTCGCCACCATCTTTAAAAATTCCGTCCTCCGCATTCTTCAACGTGCGTTGTCCCTTGCTAGCGTAGGGTGCCTGAGTGTATACGCGATCGCTAATCGAGTCATCAAAGTACAGCTGTGACGTAAACTCATAACGCTGCCCTGATGTCGCATCTGTGCGTACCTTAAAATGGATATGGACCGTTCTGCCTGGATACCAACCAGGATAAATGGTTGTGAACTGGACAGTTCCATTCGCGTCCGTCACTTGATAGCCGCGCAGGAACTTTTTCCCGACGGTATTGAAACTCCGGTCTGTCACGTCCGAATAAACGCCCAGCGCGTCACAGTGCCAAATATCCACGATCGCACCTGCTAGAGGCGTGCAGCCAGTACCGCTGATCTCAGAAACGCGAAGCGTCAGTTTGAGCGGCACACCCTCTTTCACCGAACCGTCCGACGGATCGGAGCGGATGTCGGAGCGGTTGAGCTTCTCGTCCACGAAATAGGGTCCTTCAGTCTGCTCCGGACGCACGATACACGCAGGCAACGTAGCAAGATTGGCGGTCGATGATGCTGCGATGGCTACACTCGACTGTGCCTGCGCGGAGCTAGACTTTCTAGGTGTGCATCCAACCAGAAATATTGCGGTTCCGGCTACCCTAAATAAACCAAGTGCCTCTCTTCGACTCAAAATCCGACCTAATTGGCGATTATTATTTTTCATACTGCCTATTTTTTAAGTATCACAATTCAACTGCGAACGCATAACCGTGCAGAGCCTCTCTGCTTTCCTTCTAAGGGTGCCGCAGGCAGAGGGTCGAGTGCAACAATCTGGTTTGAAATCCAGTGTATTTACTTATCTGTCTCCAAATTGCTTACATTTCTGATTAAGCAGAATCAAAATGACAGCTTGCCTGCTTTCTAAATTACAGTTTTGTAATTTGAGCCAAAGGGTAATGAATTTAGAATGGAGCAATAGGTGAAGTCATAACATAAATAGTTGTAATAAATAGTTGTGAACGTTCTGTTTGTCGAAGATGAAGCAAAAATTGCTAACTTCGTCCGGGCTGGATTGAAGGAGCAGGGATTTGTCGTAGACTACTGCGATAACGGTGATGAAGGCTATCTGCGGGCATTAGACAACGAATACGACGCGATCGTACTCGACATCATGGTGCCGGGAAAAGATGGTCTATCAATTCTTAAACAACTGCGGCAAAAAGGTCGGAATGCTCCTGTGATTTTGTTGACGGCTCGCAATGAACTCGACGATCGCCTGTCCGGGCTGAATTTGGGAGCCGATGACTACATCGCCAAACCGTTTTTTGTGGAAGAGTTAGCGGCTCGAATTCATGCCGTTGTGCGCCGGAGTGTAGGCGAACGTCAAAATCTGCTTTCAGTTGGACCGCTCAAGCTTGATCGCATCACACGAGAAGTTACCTGCAATCAACAGGCGATAGAACTCACCAGCCGCGAGTTTAATCTTCTGGAATATCTCATGCGCTCTCCGGGACGGGTTTTTACCCGTACCCAAATTCTGGAACACGTTTGGGGCTATGACTTTAACCCCAACACCAACGTCGTGGATGTTTGTATCCAGCGAATTCGTAAAAAAATTGACCCGATTGATGAAGCAGGCTGGATTGAAAGCATTCGAGGGGTTGGATATCGGTTTCGCAAACCAGATCCTCAATCATGAAACTGCGTTCGTTTCGACTCCGGATTGCCTTATTGTCTACGGCTTTGGCTGGAAGCGCATTAGTAGGATTTGGCGCAGTCTCCTGGTTCCAGATTTACAATGCTCAGATCAGCCGCCTTGATGCACAACTGTTTAATCAGTTGATGCGGGCAACTCGTCCACCCGAACGAGAGCGATGGCAGTTCTACGGAGACTCATTAACCTATGCCTTCGGAAGAAAGACAAAAATCCCGATCGCACTGCTGGTGCTTGACGCAAACGGCAACGCACTTTATCAATCCAACGAAGTGCCTGGCGATCTCAACGTGAATCGTCTGCTGCTTAGGCGTCTTGAGTTGACTCCTCTGCCACCGTCTCCTAAGCGTGAACCACCGCCAAAACTTGAGAGTACTAATCCATCTGCCCTTGCACCACCCTTAATTCCCCCACGCCCACCTCGATTTGTCACCCAGCAGACGGCAACAGGAACTTGGCGGATTGGGGCAGCTAAATTTCGCCATGTTCAGGTTGCCATTGCCGTTAGCCTGCAAGCTGTCAATCAAGAGATGGCTACCATTCGCAATATCTTCCTTGTTTCAATTCCGGGAGCGCTTGTGCTGGTTGCCTCTGGGGCATGGTTGGTTTCTGGCGGTGCGTTGCGTCCTATCGGTCAATTAACGGGCGTCATTCAACAGGTGACGGTTAAAGGGTTAGATCAGCGGATTCCGATTGGGACAACCGATGTTGAATTTGTCGAACTGATTCGGGTATTTAACCAAATGCTGGAACGCCTGGAACGCAGTTTTACACAAGCCTCCCGCTTCAGTGCTGATGCCGCTCACGAACTGAAAACCCCACTAACCATTCTGCAAGGTGAACTGGAACGAACGCTGCAACAGGTGAAGAACGGAAGTGAAATGCAACAGCGCTTAAGCAACCTGTTGGATGAGGTGCGCCGCCTGAGTGGAATTATGCGGAAACTCTTGCTGCTGTCTTTGGCAGATGCGGGACAAATGAGCTTGTATCTGGTTGAGGTGGATATGTCTGAGTTGCTCATCGAGATGGTAGAGGATGTGGAACTGCTGGCTCCGCACCTGAGTGTGCAAACTGATATTAGTGATGGATTACGGGTACAGGGCGATCGCGATCTCCTCATTCAAGTTCTGCAAAACCTGTTGAGTAATGCCATCAAATACAATCTCCCCAACGGCTGGATACAGATTCACGCTCATCAAACTCAAACAACTCTCCATGTCACGATTGCTAATGCTTCAATTGACATTCCAGTCAGCGATCGCTCACGCATTTTTGACCGCTTCCATCGCGGTGATCCTGCGCGAACCCGCAAGGTAGAAGGAATCGGACTGGGACTCAGCCTTGCCCGTGAAATTGCCCGGGCACATCATGGCGACCTCATCCTTGACTCAACATCTTCTGGTCAAACAGCGTTCACCCTCACCTTGCCGATTACGTTACACACTTGAGCGATGGCTTCCCACCAATCATCTCTTTCTGCTGCTAACCCTGCTGACCTATCCACTCTAAAATCCGATTCCATGCCCACCATGGATCAGGGTCTTGTGCTTGGCGCTGGCACTCTTTACTACTTATATAGCCAACATGACCACCGTAACGGGTTAGTAACAAATCTACCACGGGGTTGTTAGCACAGGCAATTTGCAATTCAGGTATAATTGCTGGTTCAAAGAACGGGTCGTCTTCGGCGTATATAATCAAAGTTGGTTTTGTGAGGTTTGGCAGCAGTGGCAAAGCGCTACTTGCATCGTAGTAAGCTTCCACTGTGGGAAAACCCAATCGCTCAATCACCAGTTCGTCGTCAAAACCCCAGATACTGTTAGCTCTTTCAATCGCTTCAGGGTCAATAGTTCCAGGATGAGCATCATGAATTCGCCATGCGAGTTTTTTCAACTGCCGCGCGATCGCCCTTTCAAAATATTTTCCCACAGGGTGTTTGACTAGAAAAGAGAGCGATCGCCTTGAATCCAAACTTGGACAAATCACTGCTCCACCGCCAATGTCGCTATCTTCTAGCCCTAAATTTGCATCCTCTCTAGTTAATTCCACAGCAGCTTTCACTGCCCATAGCGCCAATTGTCCCCCTAGAGAGTACCCTGTAAACCAAAATTTTCCTGGGCATCCCATTGCTTTGGCAGTGGCGGCAATGCGAACAAAATCCTCTCCCTCGTACAACCCATCACTTGTTAACGTTGGCGACAACTGAGCTGTTTTGCCGTGGGCACGCCAATCAAAGAGTACGACGGCATACCCTTGAGCATATGCTTTGCGCCCCAATAGCCTCAGATACCATTGGTCATCCAAATCGCCTGTAATGCCATAAGTGCCGACGATAGTGCCATGAGCATTTTCAGGGATCGCTACCCAGCCAAAAATGGGTACTCCTTGGGCACCTATAAAGATTTTTTCTTCATAGGGCGGCTCTGGGTTTTGGGTTGTACGTTCCCAATCACGACTAGCTCGAAGAGCGGTGTAGACAGTCAAAACCACACCGTTTTGCAAAAACCACGCTGGACTGTAAGAGGAGTCACACATTAAGACCAAAATTTAGTATAGTTTAGGTTTGGTTGCACAATCCTTTATTCTTAATCTTTATGTTAGATTTAAAATATTTTTTATAATCAATAAAGCAATCTTTGTATCTACCAAAGGTTCTTATTTATCCTTAATAAGTAGTAATAAATTTTTACTAATGCCGAGGATTCTTGTCATAGACGATGACCCTGCAATTTCAGAACTCGTTGCCGTCAACTTAGAAATGGCTGGATATGATGTCAGCCAAGCTGAAGACGGCATCAAAGGTCAGGCGCTAGCTCTCCAGCTACAGCCAGATTTGATTATGCTCGACTTGATGCTGCCCAGGGTAGATGGATTTACCGTTTGCCAACGCCTGCGGCGGGATGAGCGTACAGCGGAGATTCCCGTGTTGATGTTAACGGCTTTAAGCCAAACTCAGGATAAAGTCGAAGGTTTCAACGCTGGCGCAGATGATTACCTCACTAAGCCGTTTGAAGTTGAAGAAATGCTAGCACGGGTGCGGGCGCTCTTGCGACGTACTGACCGAATTCCTCAAGCTGCCAAGCACAGCGAAATTCTCAACTTCGGACCGCTTACCTTGGTTCCAGAACGGTTTGAAGCGATATGGTTTGGTCAAACAGTGAAACTGACTCACTTGGAGTTTGAGCTTCTGCACTGCTTGCTGCAACGCCACGGTCAGACAGTTTCCCCTAGTGAAATCCTTAGGGAAGTCTGGGGTTACGATCCAGATGATGATATCGAAACCATTCGCGTACACATTCGCCACTTGCGAACCAAACTAGAACCTGACCCGCGCCATCCCCGCTACATCAAAACGGTATATGGTGCGGGTTACTGCTTGGAGTTGCCCAGCGTACCTCAATCAACTGAAGGTGCTTCGACGACATCCGGAGTTGAGTAACGAGAGTTAAACAAGGGAGGTGATGACCCTGCGGAAAGTCGTTATGCGTCTTGTGCAGTCTTCTGCGCTGCTGATGGCTCGATCTGCTGTAAAGTGTCTCACATATTGGTTTCCAAGTATGTCAAAAGGGGGCGCGGTTTGATTTGATGGAGGATAAACTTACTCTCGCGCCCCCCGTGATAGATTATTGCGCCTCAATTCGACTATCATTTGTTTAAGTTAATTCAAAAAATTGACACTCTACGCTACGGAAAATTTAGAGAGTGCCAATAGTGCATCGTGTACCCAATTTGTTTGATTTCAAGACCGCCGAGTCAGGGGTTTAAACCCCTGGCTATACCCATAAGACGGATACCGATGATGTATGAGCGGTGAGCAGTTTATGACTTTTTTGCCCTCAAGGATTTCTTGCGGGTCATAAGGTAGATGCCTAGCAGTGATAACCCAACTGTGCTTGCAGGTTCAGGAATTTTTTCCGGTGGTGTCGCCCGAGTGATTCTGGCATAAAGACCTGCTGTCGTTTTCTTATCTTCAAGAACGCGAAATTCGCTAACACTTCTATTACCGCCATCTTGGCTAAAGCCAATGACATTCAGTAAGTACTCATTCCCATCCAACTTGAAACTGCGAGTGCCAAAGTTTTTCTTGACATACACAGTATCCGCATCGTCGTCAGGATCTTCTCCTGAGTTCGTTGTATTATCAAGCAGAAACTCGGAGTTGAAAACTTCGCGGAGATTACTGGGATCGGTAAATGATAAAGTGAGATTTAAAGGTACGGAATTAACGTTCGTATTTTCCTCAACCTTGCCGTTGTAGTATTCTAAAGCCCCTATCTTAAACACTGAACCGACGTCGTCTGTGGAAATAGAATTTCCAGTAAACGTCAGTTGATTTGCAGGTGTTCCATAGTTGTTTTCAAGATCATCTGGACGAGGACGTCCCCAAGTAAATGTGTTAGTTCCCACACCAGAAAAAATGGGGTTGGTATTGCTCCCTGAATTAGGTGTTCCCCAGATACCACTCGAGTTGCCTAAAAAAGTTAGACCCTGAGCTTGACTGGAGAAACCAAGCGCTGTGATCACACTCACAGCAAAAGTTGACAAAGCAGTTGCAAAAACTGGACTTAGTTTCATAGCTAGGCTTTTACTCCTATTCAGGAGCTTGTCTCAAGTTGGTATCCCGTCCACCTTAGTAAATCCACGGAAAAGTTGCCAATAAATTAATCGAATTTTCATGAAATCTTTATATAGACTTTGTAAATTCTTATCAAAGCAACTCTCTTTTTAGATTGTTCATAACGCTATTATTATAAGGGTTTCACAGAATATTTAGTGTTATTTAAAGGTTAACCTAAACTTAATACATGACTTTTTTGTCAGAAAAACAAAGCAAAATGCACATATAACAGTCAATAACCCACGACTAAGCTGAGTACACCTATAGTCGTGAGTTATTGACTGTTAAACTGAGGAGGTACAAAGTTTTTTTTAAACTTCCCCACCTCTTCGTGTCCCTTCTAGGGAGCAAGGGCGTTACCGCGAAGTAAGCTACCAATAGTCTTGGCAGTAATTTTCAGTTGAGTGATGGGATTCGCTGGCACAACTGTCTTGTAGAGATAGCTATCAAAAGTCAGCCGTTGGACGTCCAGGTCAGCGCACATTTCCACAAAAGCTTCGCGGGTGGCGTCAGAACGGTAAAATACGGATTGCAGGAGATCCAGTACTTTGTAGGTCAGCCCGTATTTGCGATCCCAGCGCTTAATATACACCTTGAGGTCAGCTTCTGTAGGAATGCGGCTACCGCCATTCGACATTTCTACAATTGTTTCGGCACACATCCGTCCTGATTTGGCAGCAAAGTAAATGCCTTCACCAGAGGACTTGGTGACATAGCCAGCAGCATCACCCACCAAAGCTATTCTCCCAACAACGCGACGGGGACGCGGATGTTCGGGAATCGGGTGTGCTTCTACTTTGATAATTTGACCGCCAATCAGCTTGCGGGCTGCACGGGCGCGGATACCAGCTTGCAATTGTTTGATGCTAGCTTTGTTAACGTGCATCGTACCAGTGCCTACTGCGACGTGGTCGTATTTGGGGAAAACCCAAGCGTAGAAATCTGGAGACACATCGTCGCCGACGTACATTTCGGCGAGGTCTTCGTAGTAAACCATTTTATCTTTAGGCAGGCGAATGCGCTCTTGGAAAGCGATCGCATAGTTGTAATCCCCAGCATCCATTTCCTTAGCAATGCGGGAATTTGCCCCATCAGCCCCGATGATCATATCGACTTTCAGGGTTTTGGCAATACCTTGGGCACCGCCTTCTGTGTGGTCTACATAATGAATGGTATAGGGATCTGTATTGTTGGTGGGAATATCGAGTTTATGAACGGTGGCATTAATTAAATTTGCGCCCAATTTTGCCGCACGATCGCGCAGGTAACCATCCAGCACCTCACGGCGGCACATTCCTATATATTCGTCTTGTTTTTCTAAATTGATGTCAACCTCACGATTCGAGGGCGAAATCATTTTCATCTTCCGCACTTGGCGATCGATAATATTCTGCGGCAGGTCAAACTCACTCACCATGCACAGGGGAATTGCACCCCCACAAGGCTTGGCATTGTCTAGCTTGCGTTCAAACAGGTAGGTTTCAATTCCAGCTTTGCAGAGAGTTTCTGCGGCAGATGAACCAGCTGGACCCGACCCAACAACAGCAACCCGTAGTGTCAAAGGTCTTCTCCCAATCTTGACATTTACCGAAAGCATCGTATCACGGACTTTTGGCTGATGCCGCGCTCTAGTTTCCAGATTTGATAGAAACGCAATATTCCTTAATATTTCGCAAGAGTGTAGGGCTGTGTCAAGTTAAGAATGAAGCGGTTGAGACTGAAACTAATTTTTTTCCCTCAAAGGTAACATCATGTATAGTATACGTAATACACTTTAATCTGATCAAAGATCCGTAGATTAGTTGCAGAGGTGCTGTAGCGGTGGGCATAGTCGTTGAGAACGTATCCAAACAGTTTGGCAGTTTTAAAGCAGTCGATCAGGTCAGCCTAGAAGTTGAAAGTGGCTCACTGGTAGCGTTGCTTGGACCGTCAGGTTCGGGAAAGTCTACCCTGCTACGGCTGATTGCAGGTTTGGAGTTGCCAGATAGCGGCAGAATTTTGCTGACTGGCAAGGATGCTACATATCAAAGCGTGCAAGAGCGGAACATTGGGTTTGTGTTCCAGCACTATGCCCTATTTAAGCATCTGACTGTAAGGCAAAACATAGCCTTTGGCTTAGAGATTCGCAAAGCAACAAAAACAAAAGTCAAAGAGCGAGTCGAAGAATTACTGGATTTAGTGCAACTACGTGGACTGGGTAATCGCTACCCATCACAGCTTTCCGGCGGTCAACGCCAACGGGTAGCATTAGCACGGTCACTGGCAGTAGAACCCGAGGTATTACTGTTGGATGAACCCTTTGGCGCACTCGATGCCAAAGTCCGTAAAGATTTACGGGCATGGTTACGCCACCTCCATGATGAAGTTCATGTTACCACAGTTTTCGTCACCCACGACCAAGAAGAAGCGATGGAAGTCTCCGATCAAGTCGTGGTGATGAATAAAGGGGGCGTGGAACAAATAGGCACGCCTGCAGAAATTTACGATCATCCAGCGACAGCATTTGTCATGAGTTTTATTGGACCTGTCAATGTGCTGCCCAGCACAGCGAAGATTTTCCAGAGTAATGGGTTCGATTCTGCACATCCAGAGACATTTTTGCGTCCACAAGACGTCATCGTGGAAACGACCGCCAACGGAGCTACGGTACCAGCTAGGGTCAGTCGCTTGATAAATCTAGGTTGGGAAGTGCAAGTGGAGTTGACCTTAGATGACGGACAAATGGTCACAGCCCATTTGACACGCGATCGCTTTGACGAGTTAAAGTTGGAACCGCAACAAAAGGTGTATGTCAAGCCCAAGGATGCGAAGTCCTTCCCGCTTTATTATTCGATTTAGTACCCGTACCAAGCCACGCCTGCCTTGAACTTGGGATGATATGCGCAGTACAGCCAGGTAATGCGCACATAATCCCCAAACTTAGTCATAGAGGTTGCGAACTCCTCACTGGCGGATGATAAAGGCGAAAAACGGCTACTTTATGAGGATTTAGCAGTCGCTGAATATTGGATTGTCGATGTCCAAAATGTCCAAGTTATCGCTTTTGCGATAGAAAATGGTGGTAGTAGGCGGATAACTCAATCTCAAGTCTTACCAGGATTAGCAATTTCTTTATTAAACGAAGCTTTTCGGCTTACTCGTCAAACAGACCAAAGTCAAGTTATTGCTTGGTTATTATCGCAATTTCAGTCAGAAAAATAGCTGGAATATTAACACACTCATTTTATAATGATGCGTTACAGCGCACAAAAGTGTGTAAAGAATTACAAGTCATCTGCGCCTAACGCACCTTAGTGTGAATAAATTACAAATTACGAATGACTATGGTTTTTGGGTGGCGATCGCTAATTTTGCTCCCTCCACTCGCCGTACTAGATCCATCACTGCTACGACTTGACCGTGATTCACCCCTTCATCTGCATTTATCACAACCATCATCGGCTGCTGTGGCTGTACCTTTTGCCGCACACCGTTTTCCAACTGTTCTAGACTAATTACCTGCTTATCCAAGAATATTTTCCCACTCTTATCGATTGTGACAGTGGCTTGTGCTGGGCGTTGTTCTGTTTGTGCTGTCGCCGCTTTCGGCAAGTTGACTGGTAAACCCTCTGACCGTGTTAAAAACAGTGTTGACATGATAAAAAACGTCAAAATCGCAAATATCACGTCAATCATCGGCACGATATTAATCTGCGGTGGTAAGTCTGGTTCATCTTGCAGACGCATAAGCTTTGTCTCCTCTTTCATAGCGACGGCGATAAAGTAATTCTAGCTGTCCGCCGTACTCCTGAATGAGCGCAATTTGGCGCTGGTAAAGTCCCCGGAATGTATTGGCAAATAGGAGTACAAAAATAGCAACAACCAATCCTGATGCAGTAGAAACCAACGCTTCACTAATACCAGCCGTCACATTCCCTGTTCTGGTACCTCCCACATCACCAATGTTGAGAGAGGCAAAAGAAACAATTAATCCTAAAACAGTTCCCAGAAGCCCCAATAGTGGTGCAAGAGAGATAATTGTATCGAACATGTTTTGAAAGCGCTTGAGCAAAGGTATTTCGGCTTGCGCTTCACTTTCCAATGCCAAGCGAAATTCTTCTGGAGTTGGTTCTTCTAGTTCTAAAGCAGTCAGAAAAATCCGTGCGATGGGTAAATCTGCATTTTTCTGTAGTTTATCCATTGCACCAACAACATTATTGAGACGGTAAAGGTTCAGCACCTCTCGCACCACGCGGTTTTGACGGGTATTAATTTTCACCCAAAATCTAACACGCTCGATAATCAAAGCAACTGCTAGAACAGAAAAAGCTAGCAGCGGCCACATTACCACACCGCCTGCCGCAAACAGATTTGTGATTCCCATGTACTATTCTCTCAAGCCACTAACTAATTTTGTCAGATTACCAGATTACTGCAAACAACTGATATAAGTTCTCAATACAAATTAAAGGAAATGAAAATAGATGTCAAACATGAACTATCTCTGACAAGCAGCAATTCATCATTTTTTGTCCATTTTTTTTCTAAACTACTACACCTACTAGATTTAAGCCACATTTCACTCCACATATCGTAAGTGATTATCTTGATCGCCTAATTGACATTTGCTAGTAAATGTTTTAATCTGCCTAAGTTGCTGATAATGGGTGGCATTAAACTATGGGCTTTACTGGCACGGCTTTAGAGCAGCGAGGTAGAGAAGCAAGGGCGCTCAAGACGTTTCTCGCTTTTAGTCTGATAGGCTCATTAGGGCTGCATATCAGTGTACTGGCTTCCGGCATAGTAGATAATTTTTTGAAGAGAGTGCAGGAAATTGACGAAGAACCCATAGAATTTGTGGTTCTCGATACGCCTGCGCCAAAACCAGTAGCAAAGCTTCAAGAGCCAGTAAAACCTCGTCAAGAGGCTCCGAAACCAAAGATTGTCGAGCCAATCAAACCCCAACCAGTTGAACCACCCAAAGCAGTGCTGCCCCAAAAAACAGTGGTCGTGCCGCAAAAGCCACTAGAGCCGCTTCCACCAGTGTTACCCAAACAAACAGTAGTCGTGCCGCAAAAGCCACTAGAGCCACTTCCACCAGTGTTGCCCAAACAAACAGTGGTCGTGCCGCGAAAGCCACCAGTGCAGCCGCAAAAAATTGTCACGGCACCAGTAGAAAAGCCAATTCCAAAGCCTCAACCGGAAATTCCCCAGCCAACAAATACACAAAGCAAACCTGAACCTGCTCCAAAACCACAGGCTGATGAAAATTTGAAACAGACGTTGAGCGATTTGCAAAACTCCAAAGCAAGCCAGGGAGGAGGCGGTGGCGGTGGCGGTGGCGGGGGTAATAGTCCCCCTATTGCCACCGGTTCAGGAGATGGCATTGTAAGGTCTGGTACAGGTACTGGTACAGGTACTGGTACAGGTTCAGGTTCAGGTATCGGCTCAGGTACTGGTACAGGTACTGGTACAGGTTCAGGTTCTGGTATAGGCTCAGGTATTGGTTCTGGTATTGGTTCAGGTATTGGTTCTGGTATAGGCTCAGGTATTGGTTCTGGTATTGGTAGTGGACAAGGAAGCGGTAAGACGGAAGTCGCTACAGCTCCCAAACCAAGAACCCCAGCCCCTTCACAGTTGGATTTTGCAGATTGCGTCAAGTGTGACATCAAATATCCAGAACGGGCGAAACGGCGAGGTATCGAAGGTAGACCAGGTGTTGCTTTTGATGTTGATAATAATGGTAATGTTAACAATGTCCGGCTTATCCGCCCCAGTGGTCACAAAGAGCTGGATGAAGCACTCCTAGAACAAGCAAGAGGCTTTAAATTAAATTCCGCAGCTGCTGGCAGACAAAACGTGCAATTGTTTGCAAACTTCGCTATAGCCGGGTCACGGAGTAACCGGGAAGCTCTGCAGCGTCAAAGAGAAAGACAAGAGGCTAAGAGACAAGCAGAACAGAGACGCGAAGCCGCAGCTAATGAGGAAGAAACTTCTGGGCGTAGAAGACGAGCCATATTAACAACTCCCGAAGCCACCCCCCAAACCACTCCAGAAACTGGAACCAGGCGCAGGCGAGATATACCAAGTGCAGCTACAGAATCAACGACAGAACAAACAACTCCACAGCCAGCACCTCAGCTACCAGAGCAAAATTCTTCTTCCGAGCAGAATGGGCAGCAACCTCCAGATGCATCCACCAATCAGAATGATTTGCGCGAGCAATTACGTCTGCGTCAAAATCAATCTCAGCCATCTGAAGCAGCACCTTCCGGCAGTGGTGAAAATAACGAATGATGTTGTATAAAAAAATATGCTATCCAGGATTGGCGTAGACGCGGACTACAAACTTCAGCTGCACGTAATGCTACGCCAATTAAGCTTTTGAGGTTTCGCTAGTCAAGAGCAACGGAGAGAAAATATTGAGGTTTTTGTTGCGACATATATGTAAATTCATATCAGTAAATTCATATCAAAAAGCTGGTTGACGTAACGACGCCTGCGTCCAACCAAAAGCTTGAAACATCACGCACGCGAGTATCTTTACCATAGAGATGAGGAACGCCGCAAGTATCCTAAAAGATGCGGTTGATTTTAGCACCTTTGCTGAATTGTGACTCTACACAGCAAATGCACGATTGAGTTTGGGAAAAATCATGGTTAAGAAAGTCGCAATCATCGGTGCTGGATCTAGCGGACTCCTACTTGCTCACTACTTGTTGCGTCGTGGCGATAAATACCAAATTGGCATTTATGAACGCCGCAGCGATCCGAGAATTGTCTCATTCTCAATCCAGAACTTACCCTATCTCCCTAAACGAAAGGGGAATGAGTGCTTTGAGAAAAATTGAGGGTTTGGAGGAAGCGGTCAAAGCAATTAGTGTGGAGATGAGGGGAACGATTTTTCACCAAAAAAATGGCAAGGCGCGGTTTACACCAAGAAAGAAACCTCTGACTACACTTGAGCGGACAAAATTGGCGATCGCTCTCTTAATTTGGACGAGTATTCTGACAATCTAGCTGAGGCGATCGCACACTTTACCATACGCCGTCAGCCAGATGGTCTTGCCTTAGTCGAGCTTGGCGATTATGCTTTTCCCACATCTACGGGATTATTTATTGAGTTTATCTTGAGGGAGTCTCTTGCCAAAAGTCTGCACCAACTTTTTCCCAAATATTTTCCACCTTCACTCATTGATCTGATTTTTGAAACCACACTTCCTTATTCAGAAATTTTAAATTCATACAAAGGCTGGATATCCAAAGTGAAAAAATCCAACGAAAAGTTGTCAGCAAACTTGTAGCAATTGTGAGATTCGCCTAATGTGCTACAAATAAGGCATAAAACCTTGACAGGAGATATCTACTATGCTTCAGAAATGGTTTAAAAAGTATCTTGAGTCTCGACCCTGCCTAACAGCCTATAACAATTTAGAAAAAACACAAGCTCGACAGCATACTCACTTTATCTTGTTTCCGGCAAATCGGTGGTTTAACATCACACTTAACCATATTTTGGATCGCCCGGAATGGTATAAAGGTGTACTCCACAATCATCCCTGGTTCAACATCAGCCTTATTTTGAAAGGTGGCTACTGGGAGAAAACTGAGAACGGAGTCAAGTGGTATGGACCCGGGTCAATTATCTTCCGGTCTGCACAGAAACACCATTGCATCTGGATCAAAGATGGTCAAGAAGCATAGACATTGTTCTTTCACGGACCAATGGTGAAAAAGAGTTTTGATTTTGTGCAGGATGGTCAACCTGTCAGACCAGAACAGCTTGGGTTGCCAAAAGGTGTCATAACGCGTGGAGGCTCAATCTAAAATTAAGCTAAAATTCAACCATAGTAAGCATTTCCTGCTTTTAGATGTCCCCATGCTTGAAACCCTGCAAACCCGACTTTACGAACTAGAACAATTTGCTAACGCCCTCGTCGCCAACCAACTCACGCACTTGAGTTTGCTGAGTATTGGCGTCATTTTTTTAGCTGGATTGCTCACTAGCCTGACACCCTGTATGCTTTCCATGTTACCGATTACCATTGGCTACATCGGTGGTTATGAAGCGAAAAATCGTCTGCAAGCAGCTACCCAGTCAACGTGGTTTGCTTTGGGATTGGCGACTACATTAGCAGCGCTTGGTATTATAGCAGCTTTTGTGGGAAAAGTCTACGGTCAAGTGGGAATTGGTTTACCAATTATTGTCAGTATTATTGCCATTCTTATGGGGTTGAATTTACTCGAAGCTTTACCGTTGCAACTGCCCTCTTTTGGCGGTACAGAGTGGATTTCGCAAGAATTACCCCAAGGAGTGCGCGCATATTTGATTGGTTTGAGTTTTGGTGTCGTCGCCTCACCTTGCAGTACCCCTGTCTTAGCGAGTTTGCTTGGTTGGGTTGCCAATACACAAGACTTAATTTTAGGCGCTGTTTTGCTGATTTCCTATACAGCAGGTTATGTTGCACCATTAATTTTAGCAGGTACGTTTACAGCTTCAATTAAGAAATTGCTAGAATTGCGCCGTTGGTCTGGTTGGATTAACCCAGTCAGCGGTGCTTTGTTGGTAGGATTTGGTGTGCTTTCTTTAATTTCTCGGATTCCTAGTGGAACTTTTTAGCTAAATGACTATAGAAAATTCAGTTTCCAAACAATCTATCTGGTCAGCATTTGGGCAGTTATTGCGCAAAGAGTTATTGCCCGTGCTGACCGATTTACGCTTAGCAATTGTGATGCTGTTAGTCATTGCACTCTTTAGCGTCACTGGTACCGTCATTGAACAAGGTCAATCGCTAGCGTTCTATCAAGCTAATTACCCAGAACACCCGGCTTTATTTGGTTTTCTCACCTGGAAAGTCGTCTTAACAGTGGGCTTAGACCATGTTTATCGAACTTGGTGGTTTTTAGCATTACTCATCTTTTTTGGCACAAGCTTAACTGCTTGTACCTTTACTCGTCAATTCCCAGCTTTAAAAGCTGCCCGTCGGTGGAAATTTTACGACGAACCCCGCCAATTTCAAAAGTTAGCTTTGAGTGCGGAATTCGATCTAGAGACTTTGCATGCAACCTCTCTACAAACCCTCACTCAACTATTACCAAATCGCCGCTACAAAGTTTTTCAAGAGAAAGAAGATACTCTCTACGCCCGCAAAGGCATTATCGGACGCATCGGACCGATTATCGTTCATGTGGGTATCGTGACTATTCTCCTAGGGTCGATTTGGGGAGCAATGACTGGTTTTATGGCTCAGGAAATGGTTGCCAGTGGTAACACCTTCCAAGTAAAAAATATAGTAGATGCGGGACCTTGGGCAGCGCGAGTTTCTAAAGATTGGTCTGTGCGAGTCAATCGCTTTTGGATTGACTACACTCCTTCTGGTGGAATTGACCAGTTCTACTCAGATATGTCTGTCTTAGACAATCAGGGACAGGAAGTTGACCGCAAGACGATTTTCGTCAACAGTCCTCTACGTTATCATGGCGTGACTTTCTACCAAACTGATTGGGGTATCTCTGCTGTGCGAGTCCAACTAAACAACAGCCCAATTTTTCAACTACCAATGGCGCAACTGAACACCAACGGTAATGGACGCATTTGGGGAACTTGGATTCCTACTAAACCAGATTTGACTGAAGGTGTCTCTTTACTGGCGAAAGACTTGCAAGGAATGATGTTAATTTACGATGCTACCGGCAAGCTGGTTGACACTGTTCGCGCTGGAATGTCTACCCAAGTCAATGGTGTAACGTTGAAAATTCTGGATGTCGTTGGCAGTACTGGCTTACAGATTAAAGCTGATCCAGGAATACCAATTGTTTATACAGGGTTTGCCTTGCTCATGCTAGGTGTTACGATGAGTTACTTCTCTCACTCGCAAATTTGGGCATTGCAAAAAGATGGTCGCCTATATGTAGGTGGGAAAACGAATCGCGCACAGGTTGCTTTTGAGCGAGAAATGTTGGAGATTTTGGATACGTTAAGTTTAGCGCCAAAAGATGAAGAGAAAGTGGTTGCGATAGAATCTCATTCCACTTAATTACAACGTTTTTTAGGTAAATGGAGCACAATCTTGACCTCTGTCCTATTTAGAACCCCGACTTCGTAAAAGTTGTCGGGGTTCTTGTTTTTTGATCATTTAGAATAGGACTGCTATACATAGGGTGCCAGTAGCAACCAACCAAAAAGTACCGAAGCCAAGTTACTGTTTGCACAATTGAGATAAAAATTGAACCCATAATTGTGATTTACTGAGTATTGGTGCAAATACCATAAAAACTGGAGGGTGCAATGTCCAAGTTGGGTGCTCGCTGGGGTTGGCTCTTAGGAATCGCGATGGGTGGTGTGTATATTTGGAGTGCACATTGCGCTTCTGCTCAAATTACGCCCGATGCCACTCTACCGAATAATTCTATCGTCACACCCTCTGGTAATATCATAAATATCACTGGCGGAACTCAAGCAGGCACTAATCTGTTCCACAGCTTCAAAGAGTTTTCTGTGACCACTGGTAGCGAAGCTTTCTTTAACAATGCGGTTGACATTGGGAACATAATTAGCCGTGTAACAGGTGGGTCAATCTCTAATATTGATGGTTTAATCCGAGCTAACGGCACTGCTAACTTATTCCTGATAAATCCCAATGGCATAGTTTTTGGACCGAATGCACGGTTAAATATTGGAGGTTCGTTTATTGGTAGTACCGCGAGCAGTCTGAAGTTTGCCGATGGTACGGAATTTAGCGCAACCAATCCTGGTGCCCCCCCTCTATTAACGATCAGCGTTCCACTGGGGTTGCAATTTGGGGCAAATCCTAAAGAAATTCAGGTGAACGGACCAGGGCACGAATTTTCATATAAAGATGATTTCATCGAGTATACTAATGGCTCTAAAACCAATCAACCCATTCCCGTTCTTAACAGTAGCCAACCAGGATTGCAAGTGAGTGAGGGGAAAACCTTAGCACTGGTGGGGGGGAATGTATCTATTGAGGGTGGCGTTCTCAAGTCACCAGCAGGACGTATTGAAATCGGCAGTGTTGGCAGCAATGGGACCGTAAATCTCGCGCCGATAGAACAAGGTTGGAAGCTGGATTATCAGCCTGGGACGAGTTTTGCAGACATCGGGTTTTCAAAGAATTCGTTTATTGGTGCTACAGGAGATGGCGGTGGTGCGATCGCAGTTGCTGGTAGAAATATCAATATTACCTCTGAATCAATAGTACGAGCTGATACAGTGGGCGACAGAAATGGGCAACAAATTAGTATCCTTGGGGATGCGATCGATGTCGATAGATCCAGCATCGACGCTAACAGCTTCAGTTCTGGCAATGGCGGACAAATAAAGCTGGAAGCCAACAATATTACGTTGAAGAATAACGGTGGTGGAGGAACTCAGGCAACAGCATCGGGAAGTGCGGGAGACATTACCGTCATAGCTAAGAATTCTTTTGTTGCCAGGGATAACGGTGGGCTAGGCAGCAAAACCTTTGGTACAGGGAATGGCGGAGCAATAAACATTAAAGCTAATTCTTTTGAAGTTAATAATACTGGCCTAAGCAGCAATAACTATGGTGCAGGGAATGGCGGAGTGATAAACGTTGAAGCTAATTCTTTTGTTCTTACCGGTAAAAGTGGGCTAACCAGCATTACCTCTAGTGCAGGTAATGCCGGAGTGATAAACATTAAAGCTAATTCTTTTGAAGTTAGCGGTGGAAGTAATCTAGCCAGCACTACCTCTGGTGCAGGTAATGGCGGAGTGATAAACGTTGAAGCTAATTCTTTTGTTGTTAGGGATCAAAGTCAGCTAGGCAGCACTACCTCTGGTGCAGGTAAATCAGGAAACATCTCTATTAAAGCCACAGACTCTTTGACGGTGACTAATGGAGCTATAAATGCTAACAGTTCTGGTACAGGTGATGCTGGAACTATCAGCATCACTGCCAAGAATGTGCAGATTGAAAAAAATGGAAGTATCAATAGCAATGCGTCTGCTTCAGGTAAATCAGGCGACATCTCTATTAAAGCCACCGACTCTTTTACGGTGACTAATGGAGCTATAACTGCTAACAGTTCTGGTACAGGTGATGCTGGAACTATCAGGTTGAATGGAGGCTCTTTTCTACTCAACAGTCCAAATATCAATGTTAAAAGTTCCGGCACAGGTAATCCTGGAACTATCAACATTACGGCTAATAATTTGCAGATTGAAAATGGGATTCTTCAGAGTAATACGGATAATTTCAGTAAAGCAGGAAACATCTCTATTCGTGCTATAGACTCTTTTAAGGTAACTGATGCAGGTATAACTGCTAACAGTTCTGGTACAGGTGATGCTGGAACTATCAGGATTGATGCCAAAAATGTGCAGGTTGAACGTGGAGGTATCGATAGCATTGCGTCTAATTCAGGTAAATCAGGCAACATCTCTATTACCACCGACTCTTTTAGCCTAAGCGATGGAGGTATAACTGCTAAGAGTGAAGGTATAGGTGATGCTGGAACTATCAGCTTTAAAGTTGGAGGCTCTTTTGTACTCAACAAGCCAAATATCAACCTTAACAGTTCTCGCACAGGTAATCCTGGAACTATCACCATTGATGCCAACAATGTGCAGATTTCAGGTGGGATTATCAATAGTGATACTAACAACTCTGGTAAATCAGGAAACATCTCTATTCGTGCCACAGACTATTTTCAGGTGAATGGCGCAGGTATAACTGCTAACAGTTCTGGTACAGGTGATGCTGGAACTATCAGGATTGATGCCAACAAGGTGCAGATTTCAGATGGAGGTATCGATAGCATTGCGTCTAATTCAGGTAAATCAGGCAACATCTCTATTACCACCGACTCTTTTAGCCTAAGCGATGGAGGTATAACTGCTAAGAGTGAAGGTATAGGTGATGCTGGAACTATCAGCATAACTGCCAAGAATGCCCAGATTGAAAGGGCAGGGGTTAGTAGCAATACACAGAACACAGGTAAAGCTGGAGAAATCAACTTTAATGTCGCAGACTCTTTTGATCTCAAGTCTGTAAGTATAAATACAAACACTCGTGGCGAGGCTAACGGTGGAAAAATCAGCATTAGTGCAAAGAAATTGCAGATGGAAGATGCGAGTATTAGTAGCGATGCAAACAATATAGGTAGGGGTGGAGATATTGACTTACAGATAGGAAATTTACTTTTGTTGCGTCGTCAGGATACTCAGAGTTCCATCTCCACCACTGCAACTGGTAGTGGCAATGGTGGCAATATTACCATCAATGTTCCCAATGGGTTTATTGTTACTGTCCCTAATGAAAACAGCGACATTAGCGCTAATGCATTTAGTGGCGATGGTGGCAAAATCACAATCACATCTTTAAGTAATTTTAACATCCAACAACGTAGTCGAGATGACTTGAAGCGCCTGTTGGGAACCACTGAGTCAAACCAATTGAAGCCTGAAAATTCACTAACCAACGATATTACAGCATTTTCTCTAACCAGCCCGACTTTAGAAGGTCAGGTGACTATCAACACACCAGATTTTGACCCCAGTAAAGGATTTGTGGAACTACCCACGCTGCTAGCAGAGATATCAGAGGTCATAGACACAAGCTGTGCTGCCTTTGCGGAAGCAGAAGGTAGTAAGTTTACTATCACCGGACGTGGCGGGTTACCCCCCAGTCCTAACGAACCCCTTAGCACTGATGTCTTATGGACAGATACTCGCACTTCAGCTATCACAACACAGCCGCAAGCGAAAAAGGAACCCGCTGGCTTACCACAGTCTAAACCTGAAGCTATAAAAATTGTCCCTGCTACGGGTTGGGTGTTCAACGGCAAGGGGCAAGTTACCCTCATCTCGCATGCATCCAATGCTAATGGTATGGGGACTCCTCCTGCTAGCTGCCCAAAACGGTGAAACAGCAGCAACAAAATCGTCTAGGATTTGATTGGCAGATTCTTGGTGGGAAATATAGCGATCGCCCTTAAGGGCGCTGCGCTCAGTCCCAAAGGGACACGCTACGCGTTGGCGTAGCCTGCGCTTTGCGCATACGCGCAATCGCCACTCGGAAGACTGCATCCATATCTTGTCTAACCCACGACTGCAAAGCATCAGCATTACTATCAACGCTCTCCGTTGGCTTGTCTTCGTTATCTGTGTTGTGTTATGTGTTGCTAATATGACTCTAATATTTCTAAGCGTTCTTTTGATGCCGCACTGAAATCACTGTATGTACATTACCCCGAGGTGTGAAATCTGCCTTAACGGTGACATCTAAGGGGTCACAGGCAGCAACAAAATCGTCTAGGATTTGATTAGCAGTTTCTTCGTGGGAAATATAGCGATCGCGATAGCTATTAATATATAGTTTGAGCGCCTTCAATTCCACTACCCGCTCATCAGGGATGTAGCTAACGTGAATCGTGGCAAAGTCAGGATAGCCAGAAAACGGACATTTACAAGTAAATTCTGGCAAGGTAATGTTAATGTCGTATCGTCTTCCTACACGCGGATTGGGAAATGTGATCAGTTGTCCTTCCGCAATATTGCGTTCTCCATATTTCATTTCCATAGTCTTTAATCTTTAATTTTTATTGATTACGCATTATTAATTATTATTTCTTACAGCAATCCTAAATAGTTTGTAAACAAAAACGTTTCTCTGTTAATCTTGGCGTTGTAGCATACAGCACACCGCTACGCGTCCAAACGAGCTTGCCGCTTTCTTAAAAAATCAGTCTGTTCATAACCAGTTTTGGGGATTGCTGTAGTAGTTAGTTGTCAAAGTACCACTAACTACTCACACCAAACTCATAACTCTTCCTGCTCCCAGTCTGGGCAATTCTCATCTTCCCAACCGTAGGGATGCATACCGCAAACTAACAAATTTCCACTATATACTTGACCGTGGTAGTGACGACAACCGATACAGGCGGCATTTTTTTCGGGACAGGGTTCCACTGAATAAGGAAAACCCAGATCGACATCATCTATAATGACGTCTTCCAGTTCCCAGTAAACTTCCATAATTGGATCAGCTAGTTCCTGCAAATACTGCTCCAACTCAGTGGTGATGGTATTTTGTACTTGCTCGGTAATTTCTTCGGTTAACTCAAAAAATGAGTCTACCATTTCCGTCATTTCCAGGAAGAAGCTTTCGACTTCATCAGCCACTGTTTCTATCATGTCCCAAAACTCTTTTTGCCACTTTTCCATAAACCTGACGTCCTTACAAGCTATTTACTGGACGCTTAATGCTACATGGCTTGAAGCACTTTTGTACACCCTAAGCTTTATTTTTAAATAAAAATTTAACATTATCAGCAAATATTTTGCTAATCCACTCTGAGTGCTACTACCAGATCATTTCCAACTACTTATCACGTTGCAACTTACGCAGTTCTTCCTGCATCTGTTTGACTTGATCCCGTAATTTATCCACATCCTCAGTGGGTGGGGTAACTTTTACGGTAGTTGGCTCTTCATCTTCTTCTATGATTTCGATGCGGCGCGGTTCAGAGGGAGGCGTTTTCTGATCTGTGACATCAGATGTCGGTGATTGTTGGGCTTGCTTCATCATTTCTTCGACTAAGCGGCGGGCTTCGTCTGTCGTGATTTCGCCCCGTGCAACCATTTCATCTGCCAGCTTTTGGACTTGCGCTCGCAGTTCGGTTATTGTCCCACCTGCTTTTTCTCCCGCGTAAGAAGCCAACCCAACACCAAGGTAAAAAGCTTTTTTTACAACATCTCCAAAACCGGGCATTGTCGCTCATGCGCTCCTAAAATGGGGCGACCCGGAGACTACGCCTGCTACAAGCATCCCCTATTGCTGCTACCTTCCGGTCCTGACAAAGTTTGGGCGTTGCAGCCGCGTAGATCCAGGTCTATAAACACAATAGCATTAAATTTTCTGACTGTGTGTTATTCGGCAACAATTTTCCACTCGTAAAGCTTATACTTGACACAGCCATTTTCTACCAATGGATCACCAGCGACAATAGCTTCTGCTTCATCCATTGAGCTTGCTTCAAACAGCATCATGCCACCGCCTCTTTGCGCCCAGTAGCCAGTTTTCACCTTGTGTCCTTTAGCAATCAACTCCTGTACGTAAGCTTTATGGGCGCTTACGTATTGGTCGAAGGTGGACTTATCAACTATGCCTTCTTCTATCTTTACAAACCAGGGCATTGCTTGCGACCTCTCAAAACCATATGCTGTAATATTTTTAGGGCGATTGTCTGCTTTTTAAGCTACCTTGCATGATATGACAATTTTTGTAGGGTGGGCACTGCCTACCGTTCGCTCAAAACCTCATTTTTACGTTGTGATCAGTGCCCACCTGAAGGGTTTTGAGAATGGTGAGTCCAGAGAAAGCAGGCGAGTTTCCCACGCCCAGGGGACTGGCGTGCCTCCGCGCATGAGGAGCTGAGTGCCAAAGGCACACGAAAAAGCGAACGCTTTAGCGTAGCGTGTCCGGAGGACATACTCCAAGGGTGCAATATCTCTGTTCCTACTCTTTAATAAATGCTGCAATCACAGAAACTTTATTTTATAGCCCTCCTGCCTTCAAGGGAAATCCAAGACTACGCTAACCAAATTAAGCAATACTTTGCTGATCGCTATGGCAGTCGTCACGCACAAAAATCTCCACCGCACATCACCCTGCAACCGCCTTTTGAATGGACAGATGCCGACGTACCAGCACTAGAAGAATGCCTTAAAGATTTTGCCGCTTGTCGAGAGTCAGTCCCTATCACACTAAGTGGGTTCGCTGCCTTTGCCCCTCGCGTCATTTATATTGATGTGGTAAGAAGTCCACAATTGCTAGCTTTACACGCTGATTTGATGACACATCTGGAGAGCAACTTGGGAATTGTTGATAAAGTTGGTAAAACTCGTCCCTTTGCTCCCCACATGACGGTTGCGTTTAAAGATTTAACAAAGCAAAACTTTAAAGCTGCTTGGTCGGAATTTGAAAAGCGTCAGCTGTATTTTGAGTTTACTGCTTCTAACTTAACGCTGTTGCTGCACGATGGCAGGCGGTGGAATGTGAAAACTGAGTTTCCGTTTTTGTCTTTTGATGGTTTAAGTGGCTAATTTGCAATCGTCAAAGTAGCCGCAATTGTGTATATTCTGGCATGGGTGTTAGCGACAAGAAGTTGTTTGTGATAAATTGAGTTTGGAGTAACTACTAATCACTTTTGTGACCACTATTGTGGAAACTTTCGCTCCCTCACCTCAGTACCGTAATCCTGGACAGCTTTGGTAATCGTCTCTCGCAAATTGGTATAAACTTTGGCAAATGGTGGTTGCTTTTCTGAAAGCGCAAGTACATCTGATGTCACAAGAACTTGACCGTCACAGTGGGCTCCTGCACCAATGCCAATCGTGGGAATACTGATTTTCTGCGTAATATGTAATGCTAACTCAGCGGGGATATGCTCTAACACTATAGAAAATGCACCCGCTTGTTCTAGGGCGATCGCCTCTTGTAAAATCCTTTCCCCTGCTTCTTCGCTCTTTCCCTGTTGACGCAAACCAAGGTGATGTATCGATTGCGGTGTCAAACCCACATGACCCATCACCGGAATTCCTGCTTGCACCAAACGGGCAACGGTTTCTACCATTGCTGGATAGCCACCCTCTAACTTGACTGCTTGAGCGCCCGTTTCTTTTAGCACACGTCCTGCTGAGTGTATCGCTTGCTCTTGACTTTCTTGATACGTTAAAAATGGTAAATCTACCACCATTAATGCTCGCTTCACAGCGCGACGTACAGCTTTGGCATGATGAAGCATTTCTTCTAAAGTAATTGGCAGCGTTGTTTCATATCCCAAAACCACTGCCATTGTATCTCCCACAAGGATTAAATCTACTCCAGCTGTATCTAAGATCTGAGCGATCGCATAATCCCAGGCAGTCAACGCCACAATTGGACGTCCCTTTTGTTTCCATTCAATTAATTGTCGGGTTGTGACAGCCATTTTAGATTTTGAATTTATAAATTTTAGATTTTAGATTTTAGATTTTAGATTTTTTGCCTTTTGTCATTTGCCCAGGACAGAGGACAAAGGACTAATCACTGAACAGCGCCAGTGAAAGCCAGATGAGGTTTTGCGCCTTCGATTTTGGGCATTAACCAAGCTAAACCTTGACTGCTACCGAATCTATAACTTATTACCGATGTCGAAAGCAATGCTGAGAACACGGCTCGAAAAAAGACCGAGAACTAGGTCTAGCAAGGCTCCAGTATATGCATTTAATCGTAGCAAACCATTATCAGTGCCGACTCAGGCACTACCATGTTTTTATAAAGGGTTAGTGGTGGAAGGGTATCAATTACCTACACGTAGATTCTGCCTGATCGCTAGCCAATCTTCTCGACTCATTCCGTAAATTACCGCCTCACCTGCGAAGATTTCCGTCGTTCCTTCCAGTTTTTCCCCTAACTTCTCGGCAACTCGCCTCGAAGCATAATTCTCCGGACGAATCAGACTTATCACATGGGATACCTGTAACTCGCCAAAAGCATAATCCATCGCTGCCTTTGCACCCTCCGTTGCTAAGCCGCGTCCCCAATAAGCTCGCCGCAACGTCCAGCCAATCTCAAATGCCGGCCAGTTCTCCGGTTGCCAGCAGCCTATCCGACCGATCATTTCACCACTAGAGCGTTCCTCAACCGCCCACATACCATAGCCCCGCAACTGCCAATGACCGAGCATCATTGCCATATTTCGCCAGGACTCCCAACGGGACAGAGGTTTCCCCGCGCCTATGTAACGCATGACTTCCGGATCGCCGCACATCTCGGCGTAAGGATCAAGGTCTTCTTCACGAAATCCGCGCAGGAGCAGGCGCTGGGTTTCAATTTCAGGAATAAGCATTTTAGGAGTGTTTCTCAAGGTATAGGGGTGTAGACGAGTGAGGGAATTCTTTCCCTGTACACCTATTAGGAGCGCGCCCCTACACTCTTACACCCCTAATTGAAAGCACCATATTATTACACGCTTTTTGTAAAGCTTTCTTAATATAATGTTAAGATTCTTCATTCATAACAAATTTAAATACAAAAGTTAAAAATATTCAAAGAATAACTTATGACATTCTTGATATATTGTGAAACAGGCTACAAATTACGTGATGTGCGGCTTGTGTCTTTCACTCATAAAAAAATCTGTGAATTTCCGTCAAAAGTTGCAGAAAAACAGCATATTTTTGCAATAAGCAACCCCTAACAAACGATTTTTCCTTATCTCTACCCCACTAGGGGGAGGGTTTGAGGCAAGGGAATGTTGCACAAAACGTGATTTGTTAAGTAAAAAGAGAAACTTGTTGGAAGGGAACTTATGTCTTACGCTCAAACGAAGACTCAGACAAAAACAGGGTATCAAGCTGGGGTAAAAGATTATAGATTAACTTATTACACACCCGATTACACACCCAAGGATACAGATCTTCTAGCGGCATTCCGCGTGACACCACAGCCCGGAGTTCCCCCCGAAGAAGCAGGTGCGGCAGTGGCGGCTGAGTCTTCCACTGGTACTTGGACAACCGTGTGGACAGACTTGCTGACCGACCTAGATCGCTACAAAGGTCGTTGCTACGACATCGAACCAGTTCCCGGCGAAGACAACCAGTTCATCTGCTACGTTGCCTATCCCCTGGATCTGTTTGAAGAAGGCTCTGTAACCAATGTGTTGACCTCTATCGTAGGTAACGTATTTGGTTTTAAAGCCCTGCGGGCACTGCGTCTGGAAGACATCCGCTTTCCTGTCGCTTACATCAAGACTTTCCAAGGTCCTCCTCACGGTATCCAAGTCGAGCGTGATAAGTTAAACAAATACGGTCGTCCCTTGCTGGGTTGTACGATCAAACCCAAGTTGGGTCTGTCAGCTAAGAACTACGGACGCGCAGTCTACGAGTGCTTGCGCGGTGGTTTGGACTTCACCAAAGACGACGAAAACATTAACTCCGCACCATTCCAACGGTGGCGCGATCGCTTCTTGTTCGTAGCTGAAGCTATCCACAAGGCACAAGCAGAAACCGGTGAAATCAAAGGTCACTACCTGAACGTCACCGCCCCCACCTGCGAAGAAATGTTGAAGCGGGCAGAGTACGCTAAAGAACTCAAAATGCCCATCATCATGCACGACTACCTAACCGCAGGCTTCACCGCCAACACCACATTGGCTCGTTGGTGCCGCGACAACGGCATTCTGCTACACATTCACCGCGCAATGCACGCCGTTATCGACCGTCAGAAGAACCACGGTATCCACTTCCGTGTATTGGCTAAGGCTCTGCGGTTGTCCGGTGGTGACCACATCCATACCGGAACCGTGGTTGGTAAACTGGAAGGTGAGCGTGGTATCACAATGGGCTTCGTTGACCTCCTGCGTGAAAACTATGTTGAGCAAGACAAGTCTCGCGGTATCTACTTCACCCAAGACTGGGCTTCTCTACCTGGTGTAATGGCAGTTGCTTCCGGTGGTATTCACGTATGGCATATGCCCGCACTGGTAGAAATCTTTGGTGATGACTCCGTGCTGCAATTCGGTGGTGGTACACTTGGTCACCCCTGGGGTAATGCTCCTGGTGCGACTGCTAACCGCGTCGCCTTGGAAGCAGTTGTCCAAGCTCGTAACGAAGGTCGCAACTTGGCTCGTGAAGGTAACGACGTTATCCGCGAAGCCGCCAAGTGGTCTCCTGAATTGGCTGCAGCTTGCGAACTGTGGAAGGAAATTAAGTTCGAGTTTGAAGCAATGGATACCGTCTGATAAAGGCTGAAAATGGAAGGATAAAGGCTGAATGTTAAATGACTTTAATCACTTCATCCTTCATCCTTCATACTTCATACTTTTAAGGGCTGGGGTCAAGCATGAATCTCAAGCAAATTGCGAAAGACACAGCCAAGACTCTCCAAAGCTACCTGACTTATCAAGCGCTAAGGACAGTACTGGCACAGCTGGGCGAAACGAATCCTCCATTGGCACTTTGGCTGCATAACTTTTCCGCTAATAAAGTTCAGGATGGAGAAGCATACATCAAGGAACTATTTCGAGAAAAGCCAGATTTGGCATTGCGGATCATGACTGTCAGAGAGCACATAGCGGAGGAAGTCGCCGATTTCTTACCGGAAATGGTTCGTACTGGCATTCAGCAAGGCAATATGGAACAAAGTCGCCGGCATCTAGAGCGAATCACGCAAATGAATGTATCCAACCCTAGCCCTGAACCAGAACGGCAAGCAACTTCAGATCCTAATTTGGATAACTTATCCAGTTAGGAAAGGTATTCGCTCCTATTTCCAAGTCATCAAAAAATAGCAACCCATTATCATCACCTATGCAAACTTTACCAAAAGAGCGTCGTTACGAAACCCTTTCTTATCTACCTCCCCTCTCTGATGCTCAAATTGCCAAGCAGGTTCAGTACATCCTGACTCAAGGTTACATTCCGGCAATCGAGTTTAACGAAACTTCTGAGCCAACGGAATTATACTGGACACTGTGGAAGCTGCCTTTGTTCGGCGCTAAATCTACTCAAGAAGTGTTGAGCGAAGTTCAATCTTGCCGTTCTCAGTATTCCAACCACTATATCCGCGTTGTTGGTTTCGATAACATCAAGCAGTGCCAAATTCTCAGCTTTATCGTTCACAAGCCCAATACCAGCAGATACTAAAGCTGATAAGTTGGAATTAATTGTGAGAAAGGTGTAAGTCATTTTTCTATCACCCATTAGGAGAGGTAAGTTTATCTACCTCTCTTTTTTAGTAAGAAAAAAATCATAAAATGTAAGGTGCGTTAACGCACTATATTTGAAAAAAAATTGTTGTGCAATTCAAACATCTACCAGAAGTAAGAATTTGTTTTGTTGGCGACTCCTTTGTCAACGGTACTGGCGATCCTGAGTGCCTTGGGTGGACAGGAAGAATATGTGTTAATGCGAACAAAAAAGGCTATGACATTACCTACTATAATTTAGGAATTAGGCGGGATACGAGTACTGATATAGCAAATCGTTGGTTACAGGAAGTATTACTTCGGCTACCCAAAGAATACGACGGCAGAATTGTCTTTTCTTTTGGACTGAATGACACAACGGTGGAAAACGGTAAAACTCGTGTTGAATTTACAAAATCAATCGAAAATACCTACAAAATTTTAAGTGAAGCTAAACAGTTATATCCTGTTTTGATGGTTGGTCCAGCGCCATATGTGGATACGGAAGATAATCAGACAAAGCAAAGAACGGCCGATTTATCTAAACAGTTTGCTTTGGTTTGTCATGAATTAAATGTACCTTATTTAGATGTTTTTTCGATATTAGAGAAGTCAAATATTTGGATAGATGAGGCAAAAGCCAACGATGGCGCTCATCCCAGAGCAGGAGGCTATGCAGAATTTGCCCAAATCGTGGAAAATTGGGAAGCTTGGTTAAATTGGTTTAAATAATAAACGCGCTTAGAAAATACTGCATAGACAAAGTAGCGGCTTCTCCTGCTAATGAATGATGGAAAAACTTATCAAGAAATCAGCGATTTTCTCGGCTGTTCTTATCGAAGTGTTGCCTATTGTGCGTTTACAGTATGCAAAGTATGCAGCAGTGCAGGGGGGGAAGAGGAGCAGGGGAGAAAAAGAAAAATTACGTTCTACGCATTCTCCGTGTGCTCCTGTAATAAGATGCACCCGCTTTTATGTCCTCAACAAGTTTTTGCAACACAACCCACAATGTCCAGGCGGATAGCTTAGTGGATAATTGTATCTCCCCCATAGGACACTATCTGCCTTAGGTGCATCGTAGCCATCAGATAGTGTTTCCCATCGCTGTTTCAGGGGGAAACTGTACTAAGACTTGCAGATAAAGTCTTAGGTCACCAAGGCATAAGTCTGGAAGTAGATTCAGGCGATCGCTTTAAGGGCACAACAGAACCTAAAAAACTATAGTGAAGCTAGCGCTGCTGTGGTTGTTTTAGAATCAAAATTTTGGTCTGCCCATCCTACAATCATTGCAGAGAAAGCCAAGCGAGATGCTGCTCAACAAGCCTTGCTAGCCCGGGGTCAGATACTTTTAGGGCGACCAGTCACTCTGGCAACCCTAAAACAATTAAACTTGAGTACTACTAACTCTGGCACCGCCTCTCGGGAGACTCTTTTCCAACAACTGGTGACAGTTCAAGCAGATCAAAAGGGACTCACAGCCCAAGCTCAAGCAATAGACCAACAGATTGCCCAGCTTGAAAATAGACTAAAAAACCTTGCACAGCTAGGGTCTAACTTGGATGCTCTGAAACGGGATATGCAAGTTGCTGAAGCAGTCTTTTCTTCCACGCTAACCAGACTGGATATTGGCAAGTCGAATGCCTTTGGTTCTTATCCACTTATTCAAATTGTCGCAGAACCTAGCTTACCCAATAGTCCTACTACGCCAAAAAAATCATATGTTTATCTGGGTTCGGCTCTAGGCTCGGTTTTTTCAACTACCGGTCTAGTGTTACTCTGGCTGCGCTCTCGCAAACGCAAAACTTCGATATCTAAAGATAGCTAAATGAGTTGTACATTTGTGCTTCGAGATGACACAGTTGTCATAATAACCAAGACCAAGCATATTGAATGTTTTAGAAGCTCTGGAAACGCGACTTTATATAGTAAAACTTACACTTATAATTCCAACTCGGATGAAACCTCAAAACCTAGAAGAAAAAGTAGTTTGGTATTCCCTAATAGGAACCTATGGTTTTTACTTTCTGGGAGGGTACTACTTTTTTATATCTATAATTGCGTGGTTACTCACTTTCTACCTGGGCAAAAAACTTTGGAACCAAACTGAAAATACGCCAACTGAAGAAAAAATAACCATTCCTTCTACAGTATGGGTATGGATTATTTCTATGTTGGTCATGGAATTTTCTTTAATTATGGCTCATATAGACTTTGATTTGGGAGTAAGCAAGATAATTACTTCATCAATCAATTGGGCGAGAACATGGGCTTATCTGGCATTATTTCCCCTTATTGGTTGCCTTAATATCCGCCCAAAGTTGCTTTACCGAGGTATCTGTATTGTCTGCCTACAAAGTTTAATTTTGATTCCAATTTGCTATCTAGCATCTACATTACATCTACCGAGTACTTTATACACTTCTCCACTGCGGTTCATAGGGGGCAATGATCGAATATTTTATAGTGTAAAAATTTATGGTTTTGAGGATGCAGGTGCTACTCAACCTCGCTTATCATTGTTTGCGCCTTGGCCTCCTGCTTTAGGACTGGTAGGCTGCGTCTATTTCATACTTTCATGTCAAGATTCCGACAAAAAGTGGCGGTTAATTGGTATGATTGGTTTGATCGCCATGATTGTCGCCTCAGTGTCACGGTTGGGTATTGTATGTCTTCCTGCCGTTCCATTCCTCACTTGGATTTTGGTAAACTTCACTCGACCAAAAGTACAAATTACAACAGGGGTAGTCAGTTTCTTTGCAGGTATCTTTGCCCCCCTATTTATCAATTTTATTGAAACTTTCAAGGAACAGTTCTCTCAGGCTCGAGCCGACTCTTCGCGACTTAGAGAAATTTTGGGTCGCATGGCACTGGAGGGTTGGAAAGAAGCTCCCCTCTGGGGTCATGGAATTGTTGCTCCGCGTGGGATTTTCTTTACAAAATTTATGCCTATTGGCACTCACCACACCTGGTTCGGTCTTCTGTTTGAGAAAGGACTGGTAGGTTTAATTGCATTAGTAGTTCCCTTCTTATGGAGCTTTATAGATTTACTTTACAAAGCCCACAAAAACAAGACCGCCAAGGTAGCGTTAGGTGTACTCTTAGTTCTGTTGTTCTTCACTTTTGGTGAAAGAATAGAAGGTTTTGTCTACCTTTCTTGGCCTGGTTTGGTGATAAGGGGTATTGCATTTAAAGAAAAAAAATAGATTTTAAAATAGCGTAATTTAATGAGTACAATATTCAAAAAAATTAGTTTTTCAAGAAGCAATAAAAGTAAATTAAACTCTTAAATTACAATGTTAATCAATAAGCTGAAACAGCAACTGTCGGGTCAATTTATTCGCAATGTTGGTTGGCTAGGAGGAGCCGAGTTAGCAAATCGTATCTTCCGTTTGGGGACAACAATTACTTTAGCCCGCCTGCTCAATCCTTATGATTATGGGCTGGTGGCAGTCGTTTTAACAACCAATGAATTTGCAACTGTTTTTACCCTCAAGGCTGGGATTGGGTCTAAGATTGTTCAGGCTGATGAACAAGATGTAAAAGTTATATGTGATACGTCGTACTGGCTTAATTGGATTCTGTGCAGTTCAATATTTCTTATTCAGTGTATTGCTGCCTTTCCAATTGCTTTGTTTTATGGAAATAACCAAGTTATTTTGCCTATCTGTATTGCCGCCCTTGTCTACTTAATGTTACCGATTTTCATGATTCAATCTGCATTGATTCAACGAGAAAACCGACTAAACATTACAGCATTATGTAATATCACTCAGTCGTTAATAGTCAATATTTCAACAATATGTCTAGCCCTATTGGCGTTAGGGATGTGGGCTGTCGTCTTACCGATTGTCCTAACGACTCCAGTGTGGATCGTAATCAATTATATGAATCATTCTTGGCGACCTCCTAAGTCCTTCAAACTAGAGCGATGGCAGGAAGTTACTAATTTTGGTAAAAATATACTTGGCGTTGAATTACTAAATAAATTGAGAGGTAATATAGATTATTTACTAGTTGGACGTTTTCTAGGAATTCAGGCTTTAGGGATATACTATTTCGCCTTCAATGCTGGGTTAGGGATTAGTTTGAATGTGATGAATGCATTTACTTCGGCTTTATTCCCTCATCTTTGTGCAGTTCGTGGAAACTTTACCCAGCTCAAAAAGCGATATTTTAGTAGTCTCAAATCGACTGCCATATTTGTAGTTCCACTCATTCTTCTACAATCAAGTTTAGCTCCGTTCTATGTACCAATTATTTTCGGTCACAAGTGGGTAACAGCAGTTCCAATTTTGGTACTTATCTGCCTTTCAGCTCTGCCGCTCCCCCTGTATAATGCGACTTCTCTACTACTCAACGCCGTCGGTAAAACCCATATCAATCTCTACTGCAACTTGATTTATACTGTGTTCTTCACAATTGCCTTGCTAGTTGCTGTAAAATGGGGAATCTTTTGGGTAGCCGCAACAGTACTTATTTGTCAGGTACTAGCGCAGCCTATCTTTAGTGTCTGCGCTATTAAATATGTCTTCGGCAAAAATTCACCTTTGTCAGTTGCAAAAGAATTATAAATACGACTGCAATTGTGGTCAAAGCTGCTTATGACACTGAAATGATGATTAAGTCAACACTAAAAAACCTTAAAGATATGCTGCCCAAAGTTCTAGGAAAATTAGAAAAAATTGAAATAAGTGCGTTTCTAAAGTATCCATAAAATTCTAATATTGTAGCAATAATATGCGTTATTGTTTTGCCTAAAATGCTGAGCAAAATATCTTAAAAACGATGACATCAGTTCAGCAATAAACCTTTTCTGATTGTGATCTGATGATGATTAACATGGTTCAAGGGACCGAATTTTAAAGTTACTTCATAGTGTTACAAAGGAGATATGTTCATGAAGATTCTCGTAGCAGGTTGGTTCAGTTTTGAGAAATACAATGCTACAGCCGGAGATTTGATGGCGCGAGATTTAGTCTGCGAGTGGATCGAAAATGCTGGTCATGCCTATGACATCGCTCTTGCTCCTCCCTTTGTTGGTGGCGTCGATTGGCGTTCAGTCGAACCTAAGACTTATTCACACGTTGTGTTTGTATGTGGACATTTTCCTTACGTCAACTCACATCTTGCACCAAGAAAATTTGATGTTGTTTTGGCACACAGTACTAACCCTAAAGCCCTTATTTTACCGATAAAAGCCAAAAAAAAGGCTGTAGCTTTATTGCGCTGCTTTTAACTAAATCCAGGGTTATACGGATAGGTGCAAGATCTGAGTCAAGCTATGTAATGAATTTGTGCAACACTTCAGTTCCTGTCGTTTAATTGGCGTTGACCTATCAATGATCGAGTCGATTAATCATTGGAATCCTTTTGATGTACTTTTAGAAAGAGACAGTTCTGCTAATTCACGCCCAGACATTGCTTTCCTTTCACGCCAAGCTAAGGTACCTGTTGTTGGTGTTATCCTTGTTCATCCACAACATGAGTACAAAGACAAAGGCAGACATGAAATCGCAAATGACGCCATTAACCGACTCATTGCCTCACGGGAAATGGTAGCAGTGCCTATCGATACAGGTTTAGACCCTAATCAAACGAATCTCCGAAGCGCAGCTGAGATCGACTCGCTAATTGCCCGCATGGACTTTGTGGTAACAACACGTCTACACGGTACTGTGTTGGCACTAAAAAATGGAGTTCCCGTGCTCGCCATAGACCCGATCGCAGGGGGAGCTAAGATAGTACTTCAGACACAAACGATTGGCTGGCCTGTTGTGTTTACTCCTGACAGCCTCACAGACGAGGCATTGCAGCAAGCTTTTGATTACTGTTACACAGAGGAAGCGCGAGAAAAAGCAAGAGTTTGTCGCGATCGCGCCATCAAGGTAGTCGAACAAGTGCGCGATGAATTTATCTTAGCCCTAGATTCGCCAAGTTCATCAAGTGCAAGAGTTTGGCGTGAGGAAGCGCTTGACAAATCTCAGCTAGAACCTCCGCGTCTGCCAATTAGACAAGTGGCTGTGAGAAAAGCCAGAACCTTTAAGAAGAAAGCAACATATGCCCTAGTTAAGTTGCTTTTAGGCAATAAAAAAACTGAAGCTATTCTCAGTAAGCTGTGATGCATCGAAATTGCACAGCAAATTTGTGAGGGTTATTCATACTCAAGAGTCAATAGTTCATAGTAACTATTGACTCTTGAATGCCAGAACGAAAAAAATCGTTGCGACATTTCCTCGCAAGCTATTTTTTAAGACAGTGCGATATATACGCGTATTAGCATAGCAATTGACAAACAAAAGTAGATATTCATGTAGAGGAAGGTTAATCTTTATGTCACCGACAATATCGGTCATTATTCCTGCTTATAATGCTGAGCGAACTATTTTAGAAACCATCGCATCGGTTCAGCAACAAACCTTCTCAAATTTCGAGCTAATTGTCATTAATGATGGCTCAACTGATCGGACTTTAGAATTGCTTAATTCGCTTGAAGACCCTCGGCTTAAAATTTTTTCATACAGCAATGGCGGTTTACCAGTAGCTCGCAATCGTGGCATCTATCATGCCACTGGAGAGTTTATTACATTTCTCGATGCCGATGACTTATGGACACCTGATAAGTTGGAGCTACAACTTACCGCCTTGCAACAGCATTCAGAAGCAGGAGTTGCTTATAGCTGGACGCATTACATGGATGAAAAAGGAGAATCCTTTCATACTATAGCAATCCTAAATCATTTGTAAAAAATTACAGTTGTTGATAGACTGAATTGCGAAGCGTGCTGATAGGGTGCATGGTGGTACTCATGGAAGAGTTGATGGAATTCATTCAAGCAAATCCAGACCCCAGAGAACTGAAACGGGCACTGGCTGTAAAAATGGTGATGCAAAACTACGATCTTTCGACTATAGGAAGTATTTTAGGAGTTTCTTTATGCTTTGTAAGTAAGTGGAAATATATATTTGCAGAACAAGGTACGGCAGGACTTAAGCTCAAGTATAAAGGATCGAGAGGTTATCTTGATGATGCCCAAATACAAACAGTAATTAGCAGGCTTAAGCAGAAGGACTACTGGCACTTAGAAGAATTAAAAGAGTATAGGACTTACGCATTGACAAAAAACATCATCCATGTGTACTAGGCAGCACAAGTCTTGGTGAGATTGTCCACAATGTACTCACGCACAACGAAAGTGAATAAATTTCTTTGCAATTCATACCAAT
>JAHHIB010000157.1 GCA_019359075.1 Kalymmatonema hyalinum WJT4-NPBG1 | reverse complement strand
TTCGCATCTGTAGGTAGGAACTTGAACACTTGCCAATAACGTAGTACACGAGGTACTTAGTCGGGTCAACTACTGTCCTTGGACTTAGGCTAGAAGCCCAGCGTCTTTAGACCTGGGTTGTTGACTTATCTAACTTCGTTAAGCGTTAACGTCATTTTACGGTAAATTTACGATAACTTTACTACAAACTCAGGTATGCTTGACGATTGTTAACGGCAGATTAAACTACGTGCAATAGCACCTTTTGATGTCATTAAATAAATGAATAAGTAAGTAATTATATGGCATTTTTGAAAAAGTTGTTTATCGTTATAGCTGCATTTACTGCTTTGGAAACAGTTGGAACAGCACAAGCAGCATTAGTAGTTAACTCAGAGTCAGCCGTTGTCAATCCTAATACTCAGCAAGTATTGTTCACAATAGATTTTAATGAAGTTCCAAACTTTTTCTTAGTTGATGCCTATAATCGCCAAGCCGACTCGTTTCAGTACTTTATTGAGGCAGATGGTGAGTTACCAGTTTTTAGAGGCTCTCCATACTATAGTCAACTTGAGACAATTGTTCGCGCAGAAGAAATTCACGTTGCTGGTGACATTCGAGTTCGTAATGTCTTTCCTATCGGTTCAGATGAACCAAATTCAGGAGGGTGGGGTTCGCTTCGTGGTTCGGTGCCATACACTCTTAATGGTACTGTCCTAACATTCTCAGCACCTTTGCAACTTATCGGCGATTCAGATGGTTTGTTTAGCTACAGATTAGAATGGTACGAGTTCGGCGAATTCCGTGGTTTCAAAGATAATAAGTCTGCCATAACACAATCTGTCCCCGAACATACAAGTATCTTTGGTATATTAGCTTTCGGAGCCTTATGTACAGGCTTACTTCTGAAACGCAAACAGACATTAGCAAAGAGCGTCGCAAGCCCCACGTTTCACCCGCAACGGGAGCGTGGTGGAAATAAATATCCAGTTGAAAAAGCTTATTGAGCCACACCGCGCTCTAAAGAGACGCGGATTCAGGCTGAGAGCCGGGCATAGCTTTTTGCTCGGTCTTGTTTGCACAAAACAGCTATCTGACTATACTTTCAAGAGCTATGGGTCGAACCACTCTACCGGGCAATCAGGACACGGGGTTTCAGACTCGCTTACTACACTTGCGGTTTCAATCATCGCTTTCATGCCGACCACGAGAACGGCTCCGTCCTGCAACACATGAAAACTTTCCTGATTTCTCGTCCATCAATTATCCCAGTACTTTCAACCGTGGATTCTGGACAAAAACAATGTGGTTTAAGCATTTGCTTCCTAGATGTCTCCATCTATGTATCTCATTACCACACAACACAATTATAGCACACTTACAATTTTTTTTAGCGGCAGTTAAAACTGCTCGCGTCATCTTTCCGCCCCGATTTAAAAATGCGGGGCTACCAGATTTCCCGTATCATCTAGGTGTACAAGCTTTTTTTCCTTCTGCCCTTCGGGTATGTCCTATGCCTACGGCACGCTTGCGGCGTTAGCGTAAGCTTGGATCTAGGAGGCACGGACACGCTACGCGTATGCCTGCGGCACACTTTGCGCTTATCCCACTTGCTTTATGTCGGGGAATCCTTCCACCGCAGTGGCTCACCTTCTGCCTTCTGCCTCCTGAGGAATTGCACTAGTTAACAAAAAACTGGCTAATATGCAGTTGTGCTTCTCCATGATCTGGAATCCAGACTAACCACTGATCGCGAGAAACCTGACACAGTAGCAGTGCTTCATCAAAGCTGTAGGGGTTGGGAAGTTCTGATAGCTTTACCCAACTATTAGGTTGGAAATCGTGTAGTGACTCTTTGAGGTCAGACTTGCTTGACCAATCCAGATTGTGCCATGCAAGGCGTGTAGCACAATCTGGTCTACTTGAATCTAGTTTCATGGCTCTACTCTAGCCTTGACTAATGGGCTAATAAAAAATTATTTCTGTAACTAAGACTACAAAATTACTCATACTTTTGAAAAGCGACTGTTTTATAACTTTACGTTTGTCGTTGCAAGTGTTTGGTTGTGTTGCAAGCTGGCTCGGGTGAGACTTTGTGGGCGGTAGACTGGTAACTGAATCACATTCCCCGGTTATAAATCCGACAAGATATGACAACAACTCCTTTACCATCCCTGCGCGAGCAACAACATCCGCTCATTCGTCAACTAGCAGATTGTATAGAAGCAACATGGCAGAAGCACTTAAACTTGTCGCCGTACCATTTGCCTGGTGAGTTTGGGTATGTGGAAGGTCGGCTAGAGGGGGAGAAACTGACAATTGAAAACCGCTGTTATCAAACACCCCAGTTCCGGAAAATGCACTTAGAACTGGCAAAGGTGGGAAATATGCTGGATATCTTGCACTGCGTAATGTTTCCCCGTCCAGAATACGACATACCAATGTTTGGTTGCGATTTAGTCGGAGGTCGGGGTCAAATTAGTGCGGCGATCGCAGACCTTTCTCCAGTCAACTCCCAACACACATTACCAGAATCATATACTTCTGGACTGGCGGCACTGCCCCCTTTAAACTTTTCCCAACCGCGAGAATTACCTGAGTGGGGAAACATTTTTTCAGAATTTTGCATTTTCGTGCGCCCCAGTTCCCCTGAAGAAGAAAATCTCTTTCTCTTACGCACTGAGAAATTTTTAGAAATACATTGCACGCAAGCGGGAGCATCCCAACCCATTCCATCTCAACAGGTGGAGCAAAATTTAGCCGGACAACGCAACTACTGCACTAAACAGCAGCAAAACGACAAAACTCGCCGCGTACTAGAAAAAGCCTTTGGTCCGGCTTGGGCAGAACAATATATGACCACAGTTTTGTTTGATATGCCAGATTAGTCATGACAAATGAGTAAAAAGCTATCTTGTACGGTTTGGTAGGAATGATAGATTATGGTTTGTCGGGTAAGGTTGCCTTGGTTACCGGGGTCAGCCGACACATTGGAATTGGTGCAGCGATCGCCCGTTCACTTGCTGCATCTGGTGCAAATGTGTTTATTACTTACTATCGACCATATGACGAGTTGATGCCTTGGGGTAGCAAACTAACTGAGGCGGAAGAAATCATTGAATCATTGAAATTGCAGGGGGTAAAAGCGGCTGGGCTTGAGGCTAACCTGGCTGAACCTTTGATGCCCAAAAAGCTGTTTGACTTTGTTGAAAAAACCCTTGGTTCAGTAGATATTCTGGTCAATAATGCCGCCCATGATCAACAGGTAGATATCTACTCTCTGACGGCTGAATTGCTCGATGTTCATTACGCTGTCAACGTGCGCGGTACCACACTATTGTGTGCCGAGTTTGCCAAACGCCATGATGGAAGACCAGGAGGACGAATTATTAATCTGACTTCTGGTCAAAGCTTGGCACCAATGCCTGAAAACCTACCATATGCCATTGCCAAAGGAGCGGTAGAGGCACTAACTTTGAGTTTAAGTGCTAGCTTGGCAAGCAAAGGGATTACTGTCAATGCTGTAGACCCAGGACCAACAGATACAGGCTGGATGAGCAACGAAATTCGTTCAATGCTTGAGGTTAAAGCACCCTTTGGTCGCGTTGGTACACCAGAAGATGCTGTACGTACAGTGTTATTTCTTGCCTCGTCACAAGGACAATGGATAACAGGGCAGATTATTCGTTCCAGAGGTGGACAGTAAAGGTTCAACTGTAGATTCTGCTACGTTTTCCAGCAACTGATAAATGTAGAATTCATTTAACTAGAGCAAAATCGAGCCACAAAATCGTTCTTTCTAAAATGTAACCTTCATCGCCAAAGAGCTTGTCTATGATGTTCTTGGTCAAGTTGAGATGAGTTGCTGTTCATTGAAAGGCAATCAACTTATACCAAGCGTGAAAAAAGAATGCGACAGATACACACTCCCAAACCCTCGTTATATCTGGCTTTCTTAATTTTGAATTTTGAATTTTGAATTTTGAATTTTGAATTTTGAATTTGAGCGTGATCGTGGGTCACTTATCCTATGCAGTCCTGTATTTAATTTGCCGTAGGTTGCGTTAAGTGCTTGGTTATTTGCAGTACATAACTTGTACGCTGTAACGCACCTCCTTGTCGTCTGGATGCTTGCCAAAATAAGGGTTTTTCAATTAAGAAAAGCAGATGGCTATTTGTGAATCAGTTATCAGTTATCAGTTATCAGTAAACAATTACCTGATAACTGTTCACTGCCCATGTCCCCGTTACCAAACTTTGATAACTGTTCACTGTTCACTGTTCACTGTTTTAAAAACCCTTTTTGACTGAATCCAATTGTGCCTAGCTCGCTTTTTTACTTTGTATATGCAAAATTCCGAATAATGGGCAATACCATGTCAAGGGTGAGTGAAGAACCAAGGTCAAGGGAGCAGTTACTTGAGAATGAGAAACCACAGATTTGGTGGTTAATTGCTGTATCCTTGCCAGTCATAGTTGCTACTGGAGTCCTAAGCATAGCCAAAATGGAGCAATTGAAACAGTTGAACACACCTGCACCCAGTGCGCCAGTCGCTACAAGTATCAATGCTTTGGGGCGTTTGGAACCTCGAGGGGACGTTATTAAACTGTCTGCCCCAGCAGGGCTGCAAGGGACGTCCCGAGTGGAACAAATTTTTGTCAAAGAAGGAGAGCGGGTTAAGAGAAATCAAATCATTGCAATTTTGGATAATTTTCCCAGCAGCCAAGCCGCAGTGGAAGAGGCGAAAGCAAAACTGCAAGAAGCGCGTGCCAATTTAGCAAATGTCAAAGCAGGCTCACCAAGAGACATTCAGGCTCAAAGTGCTGTCATTGCTCGCATACAAGCACAATTGCGTGGGGAGCTAGATGCTCAGGAAGCAACAATTGCTCGCATAGAAGCACAATTAGGCGGGGAAAAAATTGCTCTACAAGCAACTCTTAATCGGATAAAAGCCGAACTCCAAGGGCAAAGAGATGCTTTCAAAGCAATGGTTTCGCGTATACAAGCTGAACAACGTAATGCCCAAGTCGATGCTGAACGCTATGAAATGTTATACAAAGAAGGTGCCATTTCCCAGCAGGAACGCGACAGAAGGCAATTGGGTAAGGAAACTTCGACTCAGCAGCTTGCAGAAGCCCAGGCAAACCAAAGGCAAACGGTTGCAACTTTGCAACAGCAACTGGCTGAAGCTAGAGCTAACCAGCTAAAAACTATAGTAACTTTACAACAGCAACTGGTCGAAGCGAGGGTGAATCGGAACAAAATTCTCGCAACTTTGCAAAGACAAATTGAGGAAGAAAGAGCCAAACTTAGCAGAATTCGAGAAGTCCGTCCAATTGATTTGCTAGTAGCACAGGCACAAGTTAGCAATGCAGTCGCCAGTATGAGAAAAGCACAAGCTCAATTGAATTTGAGCTACATCAAAGCACCAATGTCTGGCGAAATTTTAAAAATTCATACCAAAGCCGGAGAAAGTATGAGCGCAAATGGCATTGCTGAAATTGGACGAACCGATCAGATGATGGTGATTGCTGAAGTTCCCGAAGACAGTATTGGTAAAGTGCGTCTTGGTCAACGAGCCACCATAACCAGTGATAATGGAGCTTTTAGCGGAGAATTACAAGGAACTGTTGCTGAGATTGGCAGAAAAATTGGCAAAAAAGATGTCTTAAATACAGACCCAGCAGCAGATGTTGATGCCAGAGTTGTGGAAGTGAAAATCGCCCTGGCTCCACAAGATATCGAAAGAGTTGCAGGCTTAACCTACGCCAAGGTGGTTATTGACATTGATATTTAAAAAATCAATTGATATTTATTGGTTATTAGCTAATAACTAATAACTCATGACGAATGACTCATAACTGAGGATAGAAAATGATGGGTAAAATCCCTCTGGCTTGGTTACAACTTAAGCGAGAAAAAACTCGTTTAGCTGTGGCACTGGCAGGAATTGCCTTTGCCGATATTCTCATGTTTATGCAGCTTGGGTTTCGGGATTCTCTGTATTATAGTAACGTTCGATTTCATACAAGCTTGCAAGGTGACATTGTTTTAATAAACAATCAATCTAACGCTTTGCTGTCAATGAAAACTTTTTCTCAACGACGATTGTATAAAGCTTTAGATTTACCTGGCGTGCAAACTGTCCACCCAATCTATGTAGACTATACTGCCTGGAAAAATCCTTTAACAGGTCGTCCTCGTAATCTCTTAGTCATTGGAATGAACCCGGAAATTAATATTTTTAATTTAGCTGGAGTTCAGGAAAATTTAGATAAACTTAAACTGCCAGATGTTGTTTTATATGACCGTTCCTCTAGGCAGGAGTATGGACCTATCGCTGCTGAATTTGAACAAGGAAAAAATGTAATAGCTGAAGTTAATCGTCGAAAAATTAAAGTAGGAGGACTGTTTACTTTAGGTGCATCATTTGGGGCGGATGGTAATTTAATTACAAGTGATGTCAACTTTTTACGGATATTTCCCCAACATCAACGAGGTTTAATTAACATTGGTCTGGTTAGATTAAAACCAGGAGCAGATGCAACCGTTGTTGCCCAAAGTTTAAGGAATTTTTTATCGAAAGATATCAAAGTTTTAACTAAGCAAGAATTTATTGATTATGAAAGAAATTACTGGGCAAGCAGTACAGCAATAGGTTTTATTTTCACTTTAGGCACAATCATGGGTTTTATCGTTGGAACTGTGATTGTATATCAAATCCTTTACACAGAAGTGGCGGATCATTTAGCTGAGTATGCCACCCTGAAGGCAATAGGTTATACACACAATTATTTGTTGTTTGTGATTCTACAAGAAGCTTTAATTTTAGCATTTTTAGGATATATACCTGGATTCGTCGTCACTATGTTTTTGTATGACAGAGCAAGATTTGCAACACTTTTACCAATTTTTATGAGTAGTAAAAGAGCCATTATGGTACTCATTTTAACTCTAATTATGTGCTTTGCTTCTGGTACGATAGCCGTACGAAAATTGCAGTCTGCTGACCCAGCAGATATTTTTTAAATAACTGTAATTTAAGAATAACAAATCTATCTAATCTTATTAGATCAGAAGTCATTAAAAATAACATTTGAAGAATATCGATTTATGCTAAGTAAAGAACCTGTCATCTCAATTAAACATCTCAACCACTACTACGGAAAAGGCGCGCTTAAAAAACAAATTCTATTTGATATTAATCTAGAAATTTATCCCGGAGAAATTGTCATTATGACGGGACCGTCAGGTTCAGGTAAGACAACATTACTGAGCTTGATTGGTGGTTTGCGATCTGTGCAAGAGGGAAGTCTAAAATTTTTAGATGTTGAACTATATAGGGCTAGCCAGAAAAAACTGGTCAATATCCGGCGAAAAATTGGTTATATTTTTCAAGCTCATAACTTGTTGGAGTTTTTGACTGCTAGGCAAAATGTGCAAATGGCGGTGGAACTGAATAAGTATATTTCTCAGCAACAAGCGATCGCTAAAGCAGAAGGTATGCTCAAAGCGGTTGGTTTAGGAGACCGAATTGATTATTATCCAGAAAATCTTTCTGGAGGACAAAAACAAAGGATTGCGATCGCCCGCGCTTTGGTGAATAGTCCACCGTTGGTGCTAGCAGACGAACCTACAGCAGCTTTGGACAAACAATCAGGACGCGATGTTGTGGAATTAATGCAGCGCCTTGCTAAAGAAAACGGAACATCTATATTGCTAGTCACCCACGACAACCGCATTTTGGATATAGCTGATCGGATTGTGGAAATGGAAGATGGTATTTTAGCTCGTGATTCACAAACTAAAGTCATTAGTCATTAGTCAAAAAATTAAAACAGTTATCAGTTATCAGGTAATGGTTTACTGATAACTAATAACTGATAATTGATTTTTTGCCAAACTCTTATGTATAGACTCCTGCCCTTGTCTGAGGTTTCATCGACAAACCGCTTTAGCAATGTTCGTCTGGTCGCTACAGATATGGATGGTACCCTAACTAGGAAAGGAAAATTTACCACCGAACTATTGCAAAGCTTGCAGGATTTAACAACTGCTGGGATTGAGGTAGTGATTATCACCGGACGAAGTGCTGGTTGGGTGAGTGGTTTAGCGTATTATCTGCCCATCGTTGGTGCTGTAGCCGAAAATGGCGGTTTGTTTTTCTTTGGTGGAAGTGAGAAACCAGTCGCTTTAACACCCATTCCCGACTTAATAGCACATCGTCAGCAATTAGCATCGGCTTTTCAACAATTACAAACCCAATTTCCGCGCATCCAAGAATCTGCCGATAATCGTTTTCGCGTTACTGACTGGACATTTGATGTGAAAGGGTTAACCACAGATGAAATAAAAACTCTGAGTCATCTTTGTGAACAAATGGGTTGGGGTTTCACTTACAGCAACGTACAGTGCCACATTAAACCTTTGGGACAAGATAAAGCAATTGGGTTATTACAGGTGTTGCGAGAATATTTCCCCCAGTACACTCCAGAACAAGTTGTGACTGTTGGCGACAGTCCCAACGATGAAAGTTTATTTGATGAGCGTTATTTTTCTCTCTCTGTGGGCGTTGCAAATCTGCTGGAATATGCTGAGCAACTTCAGCATCAGCCTGCATATGTGACTTCTGCTGCTGAAGGTGAGGGTTTTTGTGAATTGGCGCGAATGATTAGAGAGGCGATGGCCGCAGGCGGGCACTCCGTGCCATCGCGCAAAGCGTAGTGCCGTAAGTTCTGCAGACAGGCTATGCCTTTGCACATACCACACGTAGGGGCACTAAGCAAAGCTTAGTGCCCCTACAAACGCCTATATTGCACTCAATTTAAAAGCGCTTTATTCCTGACCTAGTACTAATCTGGTTTTTTGTTATTACCAGATTTAACCTCATGTGGCACGACGAGAACTTTATCAACGCGGTTACCATCCATATCCATGACTTCAAACCGCATATCTTGCCATTCAAAATGATCTGCTGCGGAGGGTATGCGACCGAGGTGAGTAATCACAAAACCACCTAAGGTTTGATAGCTTCCTCGGTCTTCAGCTGACAACTCCTCAATATCGAAGAGTTCAAAAAACTCATCTACAGACAACATCCCATCCAACAACCAGGAACCATCCTCTCGCTGCACAATCTCAGGATTTTCCTGGTCATCAATAGAAGGCACATCACCAACGATTTCAATCATGACGTCATTTAAAGTCACTATTCCCTGTATCACTCCATATTCATCAACGACCAGCGCCATGTGAGTGATGGTTTGCTTAAATAATTCTAAAACTTTCAAACCACGAGTGCTTTCTGGCACATATGTCGCCTGTAATAATCCCACCGTCAAATCCAACTGCTCATTGCAGAAACTTCGGGCTAACAAGCCAGTGACTGGGATAATGCCCAGTACGTTGTCAAGTCCTCCCTGACAAACGGGATACCGCGAATAACCACCATCAATAATCTTCTGGCGGTTTTCTTGAGCAGTGTCTTCTAAGTCCAGCCAGACAATATCTGGTCGGGGTGTCATGAACGAACTCACGGGGCGATCGCCCAAACGAAACACTCGCTCGACCATATCTTGTTCTGCTTCCTCAAAGGTTCCCTCTTCGGTTCCTTGCTCGATCAAGACTCTTATTTCTTCCTCTGTCACTTGTGGCTCTGTGGACGGTTTGATGCCCAATATCCGCAGCACCGTCTCCGTAGAAACGGTCAATAGATAAACGATGGGAGAGCCAATTCTTGCCAACATCTGCATCGGTATGGCAAGAACGGAAGCAATTGGTTCCGGACGGCTTAACGCCAGGCGCTTGGGCACCAATTCGCCAATAATTAGCGTTAAATAGGTAATAATTAAAATTGCTAATCCTTTTGCCAACTGTCTTTTATAATCTTCCTGCAAAGCAATAGAACTTAAAATAGGTGTTAGTCTCTTAGCGATAGTTTCTTCGCCATAGGCACCAGACAGGATGGTAAGCAGTGTGATCCCAATCTGAACGGTTCCCAGGAATTGATTCGGCGAAGATGCCAGTTCCAAAGCAGCGCGGGCTTTAGCATCACCCCGTTCGGCAAGCTGTTGTAGACGCACCTTTCGTGATGAGACAATCGCCAATTCTGACATGACAAACAGACCATTGGCGAGGATCAGGAGAAGAATAGTTAGAATTTCGATTGTTGGGGACATTTCTAAAATTGCCGATGCTCCTGGCAAATTGTGCTTAACCTTAACTTCTTAGTATCTGGTATCTAAGGTGTAATTACGAAACACTCTCAATACAGAAAAGCAATCAACCATAAGTCATAAGTTAGCTCTTAGCACTGATTCGTATATTAACGATTAGTCCGTGGATTTGTAAGTCGTCATTGTACTAGGTATTAATGACTCTATAGTCAGGCTTGTTCCCCGGCTCTGGACTTTTAAAATAAGTTAAGGTAGGCGTTACTATTATGCTTGCCTGTGAGAAGAACTTCTTCATATTTTGTAACCTATGGCATTTTCTTCCATTGTGCGTGCTTTGGGGCGGTCTGCGCTCACCACTGAACTCCTCTCTAAGCTCAATCGGCAACAGGAGTTGTTGTTAAGTGGCATTCCTCGTTTGCCAAAAGGGTTGGTAGCTTCGGCGTTGGCTCAAACTGAGGGAAAGAATTTGTTCGTGGTCTGTGCGACTCTGGAGGAAGCCGGACGGTGGACAACACAACTGGAGGCAATGGGGTGGCAAACAGTACATTTCTACCCAACCTCCGAGGCGTCCCCATACGAACCATTTGACCCCGAAACTGAGATGACCTGGGGACAGATGCAAGTCCTCGCGGATTTGGTGCAATTCGGCAAAGACAGAGATAAAAAAGATGAGGGAGATAAGCAAGCAAAATCTTCCCCATCCCCCTCACCTAAGATGGCGATTGTCGCAACTGTTGCAGCGCTACAACCTCATCTACCACCAGCAGAAGCCTTTAAACCTTTCTGCATCACTCTCAGACGCGGTATTGAATTTGACTTAGATACCTTCAGTGAACAAGTCACCAGACTGGGGTACGAAAGGGTGCCTTTGGTGGAAACAGAAGGGCAGTGGAGTCGGCGCGGCGATATTGTTGACGTGTTTCCAGTTTCCTCAGAGTTGCCGGTACGATTAGATTGGTTTGGCGACGAAATTGAGCAGTTACGCGAATTTGACCCAGCTACCCAACGTTCCGCCGCCCTTGACAAAATAGACCAGTTGATACTTACCCCTACAAGCTTTACTCCCATCGTCATGGCAGTACTTAAGGATAGTGCTGAGTTCCAAGTCCTAAGCGCTGAGTTAAATGATGACTCAGAACTCAGGACGATTGAGAACTCAGAACTACTTGAGGGTAGCCGTCGCTTTTTGGGCTTAGCTTTTGATAAACCAGCTTCTCTGTTAGATTACTTACCTGAAAACACCCTGATTACCTTTGATGAACCAGAACAGTGCCACGCCCACAGCGATCGCTGGGTAGAAAATGCAGAAGAACAATGGCAACTGCTGGCAAGTCGGACGGATGAGGAGATTTCCACTTCATTGCCGAGAGTCCATCGCTCATTTGATGAATGTTTGGCTGATACGGGAGAATTTAAAAAATTAAATTTATCGGAACTCGTCGAGGAAAACAGCGGCATTAATCTTGCCAGTCGCAGGTTGCCGGTAACGCCGCACCAATTTGCCAAAATAGCAGAAACACTTCGGCAAGAACGCGATCGCAAGTTCTCGGTTTGGTTGCTTTCCGCCCAGCCTTCGCGTTCTGTCTCGCTACTGCAAGAACACGACTGTCCCGCCCAGTTTATTCCTAACCCCCGCGATTACCTAGCGATTGACAAGCAGCAACTTAATCACACACCAGTTGCCCTGAAATATTCTGGTCTTGCGGAACTTGAAGGTTTCATTTTGCCTACGTTCCGGCTAGTCGTCGTGACTGACCGAGAATTTTATGGTCAGCACTCCCTCGCGACGCCCAGCTACATCCGTAAGCGCAGAAAAGCTGCTTCTAAACAAGTTGATCCTAATAAGCTGCGTCCAGGGGATTTCGTGGTTCACAAAAACCACGGTGTAGGTAAGTTCCTCAAGTTGGAAAGTCTCACAATTAACGACGAAACCCGTGAGTATTTGGTAGTGCAGTATGCGGATGGCTTATTGCGTGTTGCAGCTGACCAAGTTGGTGTTTTGTCGCGGTTGCGCACGGCAGCCGATAAGCCACCAGAACTCAACAAAATGACGGGTAAGGCTTGGGAAAATACCAAGAACAAAGTCCGCAAGGCAATCAAGAAATTGGCGGTGGACTTACTCAAGCTTTATGCATCGCGATCGCAACAAAAAGGCAATGCTTACCCAGAGGATACACCTTGGCAGCAGGAGATGGAAGACTCCTTCCCCTACCAACCGACAACCGATCAGCTTAAAGCAACGCAAGATGTAAAACGCGATATGGAAAGCGATCGCCCAATGGATCGTCTCGTTTGTGGGGATGTCGGTTTTGGGAAAACAGAAGTGGCAATTCGCGCCATTTTCAAAGCTGTCACTTCTGGCGCAAAACAAGTCGCGCTGCTTGCCCCGACGACTATCCTGACTCAGCAACACTACCACACCCTGAAAGAACGCTTTGCCCCCTATCCTATCAACGTAGGATTACTCAACCGCTTCCGTTCTGCCGAAGAACGCCGCGAGATTCTCAAAAGATTGGCAACAGGGGAGTTAGATGTCGTCGTTGGTACACACCAACTTTTGGGTAAAGGCGTAACCTTCCGCGACTTAGGACTTTTGGTGGTAGATGAAGAACAGCGGTTTGGGGTCAACCAGAAAGAGAAAATCAAAAGTCTCAAAACTCTGGTTGATGTGCTGACTCTTTCTGCGACTCCCATTCCCCGGACCTTGTATATGTCTTTATCGGGGATTCGGGAAATGAGTTTGATTGCTACACCACCCCCATCTAGACGACCGATTCAAACTCATTTGTCACCAACAAATCCGGAAAGCATACGCAGTGCAATTCGTCAAGAACTCGACCGAGGCGGACAAGTGTTTTACGTCGTTCCCCGAGTCGAGGGAATTGAGGAGATAGCAGCAGAGTTGCGGCAGATGATACCAGGGGCGAGAATTGCGATCGCCCACGGTCAAATGGAAGAAAGCGATTTAGAATCGACGATGCTTACCTTCAGCAACGGGGAAGCAGATATCCTCGTGTGTACGACGATTATTGAATCTGGTTTGGATATCCCGCGAGTCAATACTATCTTAATTGAAGATGCTCACCGCTTCGGATTATCCCAACTGTACCAACTGCGGGGTCGTGTTGGTCGTGCGGGAATTCAAGCTCATGCATGGTTATTTTATCCTAAGCAGCGATCGCTATCCGATGCCGCACGCCAGCGCTTACGAGCAATACAGGAATTCGCACAGTTGGGTTCTGGGTATCAACTGGCAGTCCGCGATATGGAAATCAGGGGTGTAGGTAACTTGCTGGGTGCAGAACAGTCGGGGCAAATGGAAGCAATAGGTTTTGATTTATACATGGAAATGCTCGAAGAAGCTATCCGTGAAATCAGAGGGCAAGAAATTCCCAAAGTTGATGATACGCAGATTGACCTCAACCTCACAGCGTTCATGCCAGCCGATTACATCACCGATTTGGATCAAAAGATGAGTGCTTATCGTGCGGTTGCGGCTGCGAAATCTAAAGAAGAATTGTCGCAGATTGCTGCTGACTGGAATGACAGATATGGTGCAATTCCTAAACCAGCGACTCAACTATTGCGAGTGATGGAACTCAAACAGCTGGCGAAAAAGCTAGGATTTAGCCGCATTAAACCAGAAAACAAGCAGCACATTGTTTTAGAAACGCAGATGGAAGAACCTGGTTGGAAAAACTTAGCAGAAAATCTGCCGGAAAGCCTCAGGTCACGCTTTGTTTACTCTCCTGGTAAAGTGACAGTGCGAGGTTTAGCAGTTATGAAAGCAGATCAACAATTGCAAACGTTGATTGATGCTTTGGGTAAGATGCAGGGTGCGGTTGTGGAGGAAGCGATCACCTAAAATGAGAAGCTGGCTAGTAGTTAGGCGCTAAATCGTTTTAGCACTAACTATGAACCTTAATTTGCTCATGGTATAGCTGCTTAATTAATAATGGCTAATTATTCAACTTTTCTAGAAAAAATAATATGACCACCATCTTTAAGTAGGTGGGCGGGAAAATTTCTAACTATGTAACGAAAACTTAACTTAAGCAGTTGGAGTTAAATTTGACACGTCGTGTACTGTAGTTCCCTTTTTCTCCCCTAGCCTTGACACCATCAATTACG
>JAHHIB010000015.1 GCA_019359075.1 Kalymmatonema hyalinum WJT4-NPBG1 | reverse complement strand
CTCATTATCCCCCGCTTACCGACTCAGCCTTGGCGCTCTGGGGTGAGCAACCATCTTACTAGTCTAGTAAATCACCTCCTATTTTCTAATGACCGTAAGCAATACCACTAAGTGCTTCGTAGCACACTTACCCCGCCCTGTGGCGTGCCCTCAGATGTCGGAAACAACTGCTTTCTATCCATCACCCCCGCTCTTAGCCACCCTCGAACTTGTCGGCGTATGGTGGGGGACGTATTTAATTTTCTTAGCAGTGCTTCATGGTCGATGCGGTCGAAACACCTAGAAATGTCAGCATCAAGCACAAATTTTGGTTTGCATCTGATACTAAGAAATATTGCTTCAATCGCATCATGACACGAGCGCCCTGGTCTGAATCCATATGAGTTAGGTTCAAATCGTGCTTCCCATTCTGGTTCTAAAGCCAGTTTGACAAGCGCTTGCAAGGCTCGGTCGTACATTGTCGGTATCTTGAGAATGCGCTTGGTTCCGTCCTTTTTGGGAATGGGTATTTTTCTGAGTTTGCTATGATTCCAGGTGTGAGCCTTTTGTTTAAGCAATACTTCAAGTTCAAACCTTTCTTTAAAATTCAGGGAAGCTTTACCATCTACACCTGCTGTTTTCTTGCCACTATTTAGCTGAGTTACTTGACGAATAGCTAGTAATCTCGCACTTCGGGATTTCAGTATCAGCTTTTGAAGACTATTGGCTCTTTTCCGGTCGCCTTCCTGGTTGGTTGAGTCAGCGTCGTCGTTAGTCGGAGTATTAATAAGGCTTGGCTCCTAGTTCCAGCTCTGTTCCCCGTAACGTCGGTTATTCGTTTTAATAAGGCACTTTGATTTATTTTTATGGATCTCCCTTAGAGAAACCCTCGGGTTGGGAGCACTAACTTTTTCTTGATGGGGAAGCCCTAATAATTCATTTATCTGTTCGACTAAACCGATTTCATCAATTATTCCAGCCACCAATCCTAGATGGTCGATATTTAAGAAGCGTGATGTTTTGCCGCTTCATTTTTCCTAGACAAAACAGGACTTCCTTCCCAGTTTGGCGGGTTTCCTAGTTTGGTTACTGCAATTATTGTCAATAAACCGCCAAACTGGGGCAGGATTTACTAGTCTTACAAGTAAGTTTTTTATAAGGTTGTCCGGTTTTGTCATGGTTTCACCCAACCCGTACGCATATGAGCCACTACTTCTCCCCCTTCACTAAACTTACTCAAAATTGCCCAGCCGTTTATAAATGACTATATTTTGAATCCACGTTCCGAGAGCAAATCGGGCGCTTCTTGATAATTTTGGCAGTAAACCCTCCTCAAGCGCCCGATTTTGCACTGTCGGCAATTTTGAGCAGGATTTACCCAACCCCTGATTTTCAGTACAATATGTTTGCTAGTTGTTGAAGTTCGTCGAGCAATTGCTGTAGTCGCTGACGTTTGTCAGGCTCTGACCAAACTGCGGATGATTTCAATCTTTTAGAGATTTGAGCAAATTGTTGTTTCAGAGAGATTTCTTCTGGTTGAATTGATTGGGTATTCTCTTGAATGGCTGCACGAATTTGACTGAGTGACCATTTTTCTACAATTGCCCGGTTCAAAAGCTGATCCAGCAAAACAGGGTTTTTAATTCGTGCCAGGGCTCGAGCCTTTGTGTACTCAATTTTTCCGGCTCTAAGTGCTGATAGAATCGGGTTTGGCAGGTTGAGTAAAGGTAAGCGATGACTAGCAAAGGATTCCCAACTCATTTTGCCAACTAAGCGAAAGACGGACTCGACTAAAAGAAGTGTTGATTCATTTTCGACAACGTTGTTGCCACGCTGTTTAGCTAAACGATGTAGTAGCTGAGAAATTTCCTCAGAAGGAACATTCAACTTATTAGCCAAAAGCGTGATAATTCCTTCTGTTTCTTCCACTGGATTGAGATCTTCTCGCTGCAAATTTTCAATAAGTCCGATTTCAATCGCCTGCACATCCGTCATTTCCCGAACGACTACAGGAATCTCACTCAGTCCTATTTCCTTTGCTGCCCGATAACGGCGTTCTCCAGCTACTAACTCGTAGTACTTGTCCGATAGTGGACGAACTAGTAATGGTTCGAGTATCCCATGAGTTTTGATTGACTCAGCTAACTGCTGCAATTTTTCCGGGTCAAAGTAGCGACGGGGTTGCTGAGTCGGTAGTTGAATGCTTGATATGTTAACAGTTATAGAATGCTCAACATCTGCGACCGTCAAAGCTGTTGGGCTAAAAATGCTCATTGTCGAGTCAGCTTTGAAAGGATTGTTGCCAAGACCTCTTTTAGACATAGTCATAACTCCTGGAGACTTTTCCGACAACGTTGTTGGAAAAAAATGATTCGGGGAGACCGTAAAATTCAAGGACGCGGAGACGCGGGGAGTGGGGGACGCGGGGAGGAATTCAGACGGGGATTGAGCCCCGCCTGAATTCGAGCGACTGAATCGAAGATTCAGTCGGGGTCTTAAACCCTTGGAGCTTCCCGCTCCGGACACGGAACTTGAGACGCGGAGAGTCTGGGCGTCTCCGTGTCATTTTCGATAAAATCCCAGCAGTTCATTCTTAGATCTCCCTTCACGAAGAGCAACCCACCAACATACGGCGCTTGTTTTTATTTCAAGGCAAGTGCCTGACAGCACTCTCAGTATTTTAAATGCGCTTAAGCAACTCATTCATCAGGTCTTTGTATGCTTTTGCTCCCGTGCCTTTTGGATCGTGTTCAAAGATTGATACTCCAAAACTAGGAGCTTCTGAAATGCGTACAGTTGTAGGAATGACTGTTTTGAACATACGTTCTTGAAAATGCTCTTGCAAAGATGTCAATACATCTTTGCTGATTTTCTGCCGCCCGTCAAATTTAGTGGCGAGTACACCCAAAACATTCACTTGATGGTCTAAAAAATTTTTCACCAGATTAAAGGCGTATTCAACTCCCTGAACTCCCAAGAGCCCAACATAGCTCATATCAACAGGAACAATCACGCCATCGCTTGCCTTCAACGCATTAATTGAGAACACACCAATATTAGGTGGACAATCAATTAGGGTGAAATCATAGTCACTATCAATCTCAGCCAGCGTTCGCTTCAGTAAATTCTCTCGTCCAGGCAATCCGGAAATTTGCAGTTCCTCTACTGCAAGCAAAATATTGGATGGCAAAATATCCACTTGGCAGCCACAAACTTTCATAATCGCACTCTTGAGGCGTTGCTTTCGCTCAGTGGTAGAATCGCTCTGAAGAACATCCTTCAGTTGAGTCTCTAGTTTCCAAATTTCAATGCCAAGCGAAGCACTAGAGGTTCCCTGGGGATCAATATCCACTAATAAAACTTTCTTCTTCTTAAATCGAGAGATTCCATCTGCCAGATTGGTTGCAGTAGCAGATTTGCCAACTCCTCCCTTCATATTAAAAATTGTAATTTTGTACGCCATGATGTTAGTTACGGCAACTTAATTTATAGTGTCACATGATGGATGGGTTAAAACAAATCGTTCAACCGTTTCATTAAAACTTTCTGCCCCACTCGCTCTCGTTTCTACGGACACGCTGCGCGTGAGGGGTCCTGCGCTTTGCGCTTACGCTCAAATTCAAAGTGTGTCCTGAGTCCTTACGGACACGCTGCGCCAACATGTATGCCTGCGGCACCCTCTGCGCTCAGTGTGCGCTTTGCGCTTACGGATATGCTACGCTGTACCGTGCGACCTCCGCAGGAGGCACGGAGGAGCAACGCTTACGGCGTTCGCGTAGCGTGCCGTAGGCATACGCGAGTGCGGCTCCGCAGGAGCTAGCACTCAACCATGCCGCACCGCGAGGGACTTATATCATGTCCGGTTGAAGACTTATCATTAAGGCAGCAGAGGGGCAGGGGAGCAGGGGAGAAGATTTTAAGGTTTTTGCACTCCTCCACGGAATAATAACTAATTAACCGGACTTGATATCACCCGAAGATCTGGGATTTTATTTCAAGGAAAGTGCCTTAACTTCTGACGAACGACGAAGACACAGAGGAATGTACCACCAAAATTGTGTTAATGTATTCGGAAATGAACTGTAGATTAGGTTTGTAAATCGCTTGTGGGGTATAAGTGGGGGCTATAAGTATCCCAAAGATTGATGAGAAGTTTTTCGGAAAAATAAACCCCCATACAGGGTATATATAGGTGCTTCTTAGGGTATATTGAACTCATTTCGGTTTTATACCCCATTTGACCCCTATGAGTTCTAAGAACATTCACGCGAATCAAAAGATTTTTTGTGCGGGTTTTGATAATGGCTATGGTAGCGTCAAACTGTTAGTCGATGGTTTTGATGTGATTAGAATTCCTAGTTACATCTCAAAAGAAGAAATGGAAGATGTACCCGGTCGGGTGGTTTTTAATGGTAATGCTTACACTGTTGGGGAGTCAGCTTTCCGCACCGGATACTACTTTGAGCGAAACACAGATAGCAACATCAACAAAGTCAACAACGCCCTTATTACTTTATTGGGTGCATTGGCTCATTTACCACATCGCAAGGTTTGGCACTTAAAGCTAGTCGTCAGCTTACATGATATTGCTTTGGCCTCAGAGCTGTGTCAAATACTCAATGGTGAATATCAACCAATGCTCGCTGGCAAGCTATCTGATGTCAAAGTAGAAGTTCTCAAAGTCGTGCCTGAAGGTATGGGTGCTTTGTTTGGTCGAAAGCTGCCCAAAAAGTTAACCGTCGTAGATTTTGGGAATGGTACAACGCTTTATTCTCGTTACAATCAAGGTAAAAGAGAAGTACATACCCCCTACGCTGCTGGTGTGGAAGTTCTCATCGGTGAGATTGCCAAGAAGATGAAACATCTAAACGGTGGTAAGCTTGGGGACTTATCGAAAATTCGCTTTTGTCTTGAAATGGGACATACCAAATACAGCCGTGATATTGATATCAAAGAAGTTTACACCACTTGTCTTAAAGATTGGTATGAAAGCTATCTGAAAAAGCCTGTCAATCTTGCCCTTGATGCCAAACACCAAGGGGATGAAATTTGGGCTATTGGCGGCGGTTGCTTGCTTCCTGGGTTTAAAAAACTGCTCATACAAAACGGGTTTGAAATTCTAGAAAACCCGGTAGAGGCTAATTCTTATGGGCTATTGCAAATGGCTAAAGCAATTGTAATGACTGTTAACAGTTAACAGTAAATCGTCAACAGTGAATCGTCAACCACCACAATAACATGGTTTCTCAGCAAGACAAAACTCCAGAAAAAGTCCGAATTAAAGATAGCTACCGTGAGCGTATATTCCGAGAATCCCAACGATTAGGTAAAAGTTATCTAGAGACGCTTTACTTTATTGTTGATTGCTACTTTGCGTTTAAGCAGGGTGCATTACCAATACCAACTGTAGTCCTCAACCCCAATACAATCCCCATACAAACGGAGTCAGCCACTGTGGTTGAATCAACGCATACTCTAGATGAGCCCCAACACCAACCAAAAGACGGTGACGAAACTTTCACACTTGATTGGGATTTATAAAACAGCATTTAGGAGCAGTTCTTGAGCGCTTGGGTTGCTCTTGAAGCAGGGGGAGAGAAAGCGGCATCGACCAAGGGTATTGGAGCCTATTCCACTTTTTCCTCTCCAATGGCACGATAGTAAGCAGCGATCGCCGCTTCTTGCTCACTGCGAAGTGTATACCGCCGAAACGCTTTCTCGCTTTGATGCCCTGTCAAGCGTTTGGCATGACTGGGATCAACTCCCAACAGCAATAACTCAGTTGCATACGTGTGGCGGAATTGGTGTGGATGCAGATTAGGAATATCAGCCAGTTCGCCAATTTTCTCTATAGCAAAATAAATGCCGTGATAGCTTAGCCGTTCCCCTTTGCGTGAATTGTGGTGGGAGACAATCAGTGGGCTTGTGCTCATCATTTGCTCCCCTTGTTCTTCTCGCCATGATAGATAATTCCCAAGTGCTTCACGGCTTTCCTTGCGCAGAGGTACGAGTCGCGGTTCATCAGTTTTTGTATCTGCCAAAAACAGCAACTTGCCATCAAACGCACCTACATTTAAATCTACAATTTCCCCCGCCCTCAACCCATGAGTGAGGATATGGACAAGAGCAATATCCCGGTGTTTAGTCTCTCCCAAAAATTCCAACGCCTCCCAAACCTGTTGCATTTGTTGAGATGTTAAACTTTGTGCTGGTGGCAGGGGCACCTTTTCAAACTTCACCCCAACTGTCGGGTTAGTAGAAATCATATCAGGATAAGTTAAAGTCAACCATTTGAAGAAACTCTTCAGGGCTGTCAGCGCACTGTTGATGCTATTTTTGGTCAGAGCTTTACCAGCATCAGTCTGTACATCCTCCATCAAATATTCTTTGTAATGTCCTAGGTGACGAGGACGTAACTCTTGGTAATGCAGTTCTGTCCAGCCCAAAAAACGCTTGAGTTCCCGTTCATACAATTTACGGCTATTAGGGCTAAGGTTACTGCTTCGTAAAAATTCTTGTACCTTTACCCACCGGATATCAATCGGCGCTTTTATCTTTGCAGTTTTGCCACTGAGTTTTTTAGGAATCGTTGCAGATGCTGCAGTCCTATCGTCGAGTGGGATGAGTTTGATCGGAGGTAGGGAATGGTTGTCAAAACTATAACTCAATGGCTAACACATGAACGCAATCGCCCTTAATCGTAACATACTCAACATAAAATATGTATCCAATATCTTATATACGACTAAAATACGACTATATTCAACAAGGAATAGGGTATACTATGAAAAATCCTTGTGGGATGGGAGCTTAACCAATGCCCTCACTATTTCCAGGTATGAATCCCTATCTCGAACACCCAGCTTTTTGGTCGTCATTCCATACTCGGCTTTTGGTGGCGAGCCTCCTCCGGAGGAGCTTCGCTAACGCCGATGCAGTTGCACCTCAGTTGCGCCCAAAGTATTACATTGAAGTCGAAACTCGCACTTACCAAGACCGGGATGGCGATGAGGTTTTAGTCGGAATTCCAGATGCTACAGTCCTGAAAGCCAGTTCATCTAATTCAGTCACAGAGAAACTTCAGCCAGAGACAGCATCTACCCTAACTCAAAAGCGTCCGCAATCAATAGCGCTACCCATGCCCATAACCGTAAAAGAGCGGTATTTGGAAGTCCGAGAAATAGGCAGCGATACTGTGATTACCGTAATTGAAGTGTTATCGCCCAAAAACAAACAAAAAGGTTCGGGTAGAACAGCCTATGAAAAGAAACGGGAGCGGGTTTTAGGAAGTCTTTCCCATCTGATAGAAATTGACTTACTACGCGCTCACTCACCGATGACCATGTTAGGTGATGTACAGCCAACAGACTACCGTATCGTTGTGAGTCGAAGTTCACAACGTCCCAAAGCGGATTTATATGGCTTTAATTTACCCGAACCAATTCCGAGTTTTCCTTTGCCGCTCTTGTTGTCAGATGAAGAATTGAGCGTTAATTTGCAGGCAATTGTTGATAGCGTATGCGAACGTGCTGGGTATAACGAACGCATTGACTACAGTCAACCGATTCCACCTCCTGCATTATCAAAGGCAAACCAACAGTGGGTTGAGGAATTACTAGCGCCAATTCGTCGAGGTGGAAATGGCACGCCGGGATAGTGAAAAATGTCGGCTTTGCTCAAAACTGAGTTCGTCCGAAGCACAGCAAAGGCATGGAGCTTCGGGCGATGGATGCTGGAATCCAAAGTATTGCCACAACCGCCGTTCTTATTACCGCCATCGGGGGATACGAAATCATCAAAGGAAGCACCGGCGACGAGGACAGCAACTCTATGCGAGTGAGCACCCGGGTTTTCCTGTCAGAGATTCCCAACAAGTCATAACGCTTGAAATTCCATCTCCAGCGGTTGGGGCGGCTGTCGTTCATTGGTATCGAGAAACAAAAGATTCCCCACTCCATGCATTGGGGGCAGAACTGTGGATGGGTAACGATCGCGTGGCGAAGATTGAGCCAGTTCATTGCTTAGGACTGACTGAAAGCCAAGTTAAAATGCTACTTGTGAGGATTTTGAGTGTTTTTTCTAAACATTGTGGAATGAAAATTGAACGCTTCCGTTCTTCAGTAGAATTGCATCCGCTTAATTGTCCCACTCGACCTTGCCCACTTCATCCAGAGGTAAAAATTTGAGTAAAAGTCGGCAGAGTGAACTCGATTTATGGCAATCGTTAGAAACGGCATCTAAGTTTCCAGAAATGGCAGACTTGCTTAAGCTACTTGAAGCTTTAGAGCGAACCATCTCAAAACAACCATTGATACAACAGTTGCATATAGCAGGAGATGCGTTGGTGCAGCTATCACGAGTGTGTGCAGCAAGAGCAGAACTGATGGTGAACCAGTGGGAACATCAGTACAATCCCACTGAACCAGTAGTGGATCTAGAAGGTTGCGTGGAGTTGTTCGTTCAGTCATTGTCACTAGATGTGGCAGAGTTTTTTTCTGAACCAGACAGCGTACAATATCCTGACAGCCGAAAGAAAAAATTAGGAAATTCGACAGATAGCTCAACTGTAGGTGAAGTGGACAAAGCTGCACTGCTAAATATGGTTGAGAGACTATTGTCGGAGCAAACGCCAACTGAAACAGAACTGGCTGACCAGATTATAAATTTGGCACATGAGGAAAACGTTGAGGAGTGGACTATTGCGATCGCTCAACACATGGCACACATCAAGACAACAATCCGCTTGAGTGAACTTCAAAGGGCACTGAATATGCCACTGGTAGAGGTTTGGTTGGGATTGTTGTTAGGTGGGTTTACATTGGAGCAGAGAGGAGATTTTTATGAAAGTCAGGATATTTGGGTGAGCGATCAATAACTGGAGTTTAGTGGGTGATTAACTTGTAGTACAGCACCACCAATGAAAATTACTGTACAAAGCTTTTGTTTCTTGATGTAAGCTTGACTTTTCAATTCTCAAAGATCGTACCAGGTCGTAGTTCAGGGGTGGGATGTCTTTAGCTTTTTGGGACTGGACATATTGGAGTCGTTGATGGTTTCTTCAGTCTTAGCGGCGAGTATCTCGTTTATTTCAAGAACCTGTCAGGAGTATTTGGCAGCAAATATCTCATCCTCCACTATAGCCGTGAACAACTTCAACCTTTACCTGGAGCCCGAGGGCGCTGTAGCTGGCAAAGCCGAGTGGAAAGGCAGAGAAAGAAGTTATGTAGCGATTAACTCAGATCCAACAGCTTATCTTTCAAGAAACACTTTGCGTAAAGCTTATGTAGCAAGGGTTGGAGAGGATGGAGCATTTTGCGGATCTGGAGAAATCGGGACAAGTTCAAGACCGAGAGCATGAGCTTTTTTCTTGAGATTGTTTAGAACTTGCTGTTGGTATTTCTGCTCGTAATAATCCATGCCAGGGTCAGAATATTGTCCAGTAGTTGTCCACATACCAGTATCTCAACGGCGGGATAGCCCCTAAATTCTATTTATGGGGGCTAGCCGTTGGCGAATTTATTCGCCGTCAAGCTTCCTTCTGGTTTTGAATGTACATTTTAATAGTGTCTAAAGTCGCACCGCCAACAGTGGATACAAAATAGGAATTAGTCCACAACGAAGGCAAGCGGCTTTTTAGTTCTGGGAACTCTAATCGTAAGTATCTAGATGTTGCACCCTTGAATCTCTTCACTGCTCGGTGTACTCCAAATTGAGGATCAACATCTATTAACAAATGCACATGGTCTGGCATTATTTCCATCTCTAAGATTTCAACTTTAATATCAATAGCTATTTGAGCAAGTAATTCCTTGAGTCTGGATGCAATAGCATTAATCAGCACTTTTCTCCTGTACTTGGGGCAAAAAATCACATGATATTTGCAAGAGTAGACAACATTATTGTTTGATTTAAATTTTTCAGTCATTTTACGCTATAGTAGTTTGCTGCATCGTATCTATATGATAGGATAGAGAGAACTAATAAGGAAACAAAAGGAGGTGATTCAATTTTGGCAGCAAAAACATCTAGTTTTGTTACCGAGATACCGTTAATAACAACATCTAAGGATTTAGCTATTCTTGCTGCCAGATTGGAAGCAGGAAGACAACTATATAATGCTGTATTGTCTGAAGGTAAAAATAGGCTTCAGTTGGTAAGAAATTCAGAACTTTACCAGCAAGCCCGACTCATAGATAAAAACGATAAAAAAGGTAAGTCCTCAGCATTTCAAAAAGCTAGGGAAGCTTATCGTTTTAGTGACTACGATTTGCAAGCCTTCGCTAATAAAACAGCTATTGCAAGTATTTGGATTAAGTCTCACCTTGATGCTCAGACTATTCAGAAAATAGCCACTAGAGCTTTTAAAGCTTTAGAGAGAATGGCTTTTGGCAAAGCTAAAAAAGTTAGGTTGAAACAAAAAGGTCAGTTTGCATCTTTAGAGGGTAAAACTAATAAGCAAGGCATTCGCTGGACTGGTAATAGTATTGAATGGTCAAAGTTAAAACTGCCAGGTATCATCATCAATGACCCTGTACTCTTGCATGGGTTGTCATCAAAGATTAAATATGTCCGCTTAGTGCGTCGCATTCTTAATCAAAAAACTTACTGGTATGCACAGTTAGTCTGTGAAGGTAAACCATATCAAAAGCTTAAAAATCTTATTGGTGATGGTAATGTTGGTATTGATTTAGGCGTGTCCACCGTTGCAATTGTTGGGGATAAAAAAACTATTTGGACTCCTTTTGCTGTTGAATTGACATCAAAGCAGAAGAAGATTAGAAAACTACAGCGCAAAATGGATAGGCAACGCCGCGCTAATAATCCTAATAATTTCAACCCCAACGGCACAATCAGAAAAGGTTCAAAACTTTGGAATAACTCCAACCGTTATAAAAAAATTGTCGCCAAAAAACGTGAGATAGAGCGGAAACAAGCGGCTCATCGTAAATCATCTCATGGCAAGCTAGTTAATCAAACTTTGAAACTCGGTAAACATATCAAAACCGAGAAAGTGTCTGTCAAAGCATGGCAGAAAAATTGGGGTAAGTCTATTGGCTTTAAGTCCCCATCAAATTTTCACTTCCGACTGAAACGCAAAGCTGAAAATGCTGGTGGAACAGTTCTAATGTTTTCGACGAGGTATACCGCACTATCTCAAACTTGCTTGTGTGGTAATAAGCAGAAAAAATCATTATCGCAACGTGTTCATCATTGTTCTATCTGTGGACTGAAGATGCAACGTGATATTTTATCTGCTTACCTGAGTCGTTACGTCGATCCAAAAACAGAAACTTTGTCAATCCAGCTAGCTAGAAATGGTTGGCTAGGGATGGAGGAATCCCTGCTGGACGGTTGGCAACATGGGTCAAATCAACCTGCGAGAACTACGACTAGTTCAAAGTCACCTATTAGTAACAATGGGTTAGAGTGGGTGTCCAGTAATCTAATAACGCGCGAGGAGTCGGAACCTGCAAGGGTAAACGAAACTCGCGTAGTGAGTTAGAACCCCCTGCATTTATGTATGGGGTATCTCAGGGTAGAACATACGTGCCAGTTTATGGGCAGTAGCGGTTATCGCTTTGGGGGCACCCAAACGAGAGCGTAAGCGGCGATAAAAAGCGCCGAGAGCAGAACGGCTTTGGGTGAGGGAAAGAGCAGCCATACGGAAAGCATTGGCTGCACGATTAACAACTGGACGAGTTTTAGAGCTTTTAACTTTACCACCAGTAATTTTTTGACCGGGACATAAACCCAACCAAGAGGTGAAGTGCTTAACAGTAGGGAAACGTTCTGGATCAAGTCCGACTTCGGACAAAATTGTTTGTACAGTTAAAGCATCAAGACCATCAATCAGGGTGAAGTCTACACCTGCAATGCGGTAGATATATTTATGTAAATCAAATGGTGGGTGGTTTGCAGTTGGCTTTTTTCTTGTTTGCAGGCTGATTAGTTTTGTTATTTGATGGCAATTTCATTTTGGCAATCCTGATATAATTATCTAAAAGTGTCCAGACCTGGGGATACATTCATTCAGATAATCTTTCAAACGGGATAGGAAGTACTTCCTTCACCAATGTCGTAGTCATAAAGCCCCAGAACCATGCTCCTAAACAGGCAAAGCTGCACTATTGAAACCTCGGTTTTAACTGTCAGGACACTTTAAATGTACTTGCTAATAGGTCGCCTATTGACTGTTTCTTTCATTCGTAGCGGGTGGTGTGCCGCCAGTGCGCCTGCTCTTAAGAAACACATTTTAGAACCCTTAGCCAGTAAGGATTTGAGAATTTCAAGCAAAATGTGTTTCTTTCATATGTTGCTTGCGCTTTCTGCGCTAGTGAGAGGCTCACATCTTGCACCAAGAAAACTTGAGGTCATTTCGACACACAGTACTAACGCTAAAACCCTTATTTTACCGACAAAAAACAAGAAAAAGGCTGTAGCTTTATTGCGCTGCTTTTGACTAAACCCAGGGTTATACGGATAGGTGCAAGATCTGAGTTATACAACTTATTTTCAGAAGCTTACCTCCTACTGAGGTAGCTCTAGTGATAAATGATTTTCATGTTTAACTTTGTTAAATCCTGTCCAATTATTCAAAATCTGCTGACAGCCCCCTGGTTTCTAAAAAATCCATCTTAATAAGTCTAATCAAAAAGGTACAGTGACCCCTCGCATGGCAGCTGGTTGCTTCCTTGCTACTTTTATTTCTTAAACTTAGTCTAATAGCTAGACTAAAAGTATGATTCAGCCTAGAGAAGAGTACAACTACCCGCGGGTACTACATCTGCTAAAATACATCCGCTCCATTCGTTGCAAAGCTTTGCATCCCCGCGACTTTATTGAGAAGTACCAACTCACCCAAGCTCAGCTCGCCGAACTGCTCGGTGTGTCCGTACAGCTTGTCAAAACCTGGTTCCAGCGTGAAAATCCACGCCAACCAGAACAGAAGTATTTAGACCGACTTGCTGAAATTGATGCCCTCTTGGAAATCAAAAAAGTCATTGATGAGAAAATTCCCCCCCACTTAAAATCGCTATTTAACGGGAACAAAGAGTCTAATCATTAGACCAGCAATATTGACTCTGTTGGTTGATGGCTTTATTGTGTTTTACAATCTTTCACTGTAGGTGAATCATGATAATCCAAGACCTTTTACCCAATACGGACACCTCGGATGCACCCAAAGAAGGCAAAGCTAGTGAAACAGCATCCCCAGGTAGAGAACCACTCAAACACCTGCTAATTGGTTCACCCAAAGCAGTAACTAGTACAATTCACACTCTGCATCGGCTTGGATATGCTGATACTGCGGCGTGGAGTCCCTTAGTACCAACCCCCAATCCAGGAGAGGTCATGAGTATTCTGACTAGGTATATTTTGGTACGGTAGCCCCGCAGCGCCACACCAGTAATTTACGCCCCCAGCTAATTGGGGGTATTTTTTGGCGTTTTCTATGAAGTTCCCCTAACCAATTCTCAAAACGCCTGCGGCACATGGAATCTGGTCATTTTTGAAAATGCACTCAATCCCCAATACCTTCGCCAATTTACGAGGGTGAGTTAATGTATTAACTCCCTTTTCTCCGAGGCTTGGCAAAAACAATAAGTCTTAAAAATTCCTTCAAGGTTTCCCACAAGGTTTTTTTTACGTATTGCCCGCAGTATAAAGGGTTTGAGAGTCCAAGCTACCTTGTAAGCTAAACGCTCATATATGGGTCATTTTGCCAGTTTTGCCAAAATTTTTGTAGGCTCTTATTTTGGCGAAGGTATTGTTAATGCCTAATATTTTAAATTAACAGCCGTAAAAATAAATTTTTATTATAAAAAAAAAACTAAATATTCATATAAATTGATTTCCATAAATTGGGGTGAAAAATATCCAAATATTCAACTTATGGCAAGAATTGAAGTTTTCCATTCAACAACCGTACGCCTGCTTGAAAATAGCTTGCTCAGTACTTACTGTTTTGCAGATTCAGTTGGAATAATAATCCCAATCACTCCAGAGGAAAAGCTTGAAATTCAGTTCACACCAAGGCAAATACCAATTTTAAAACGATTGCTCAAGGAACTTCACCGTCTTGCAGAAAAACAAGAATACTTTAAAGATGATGTCTTACAAGAAGAACTCCAAGAGCATTGTGATTAGCTATGGAAAAGTTAAATTCTCAATTTTCAAGTTTTCTCACTAGTCAAATAAGTACTTGGTTGAACAATGAGGCATTAATGAAATGTGCAGCAAAATTGAAGAAATCAATCGAGAAATAGCAGAATTATCCTCAATAAGGGAAGACTTAATTCTCCAATGGTTTGAGATGGGGGAAGCTGACCGCAATTTTAGTTTACCCCCTCAATACCCAAATAACCAGTGGTACATATGTGGGTACAACGATAGAGATTACCAAATAGAAATTGGCTTTGAATTAGAAGCCACAAGCTTTGAACAATTCTAAAATCTATAGCGTCCCAGTCATAGCTGCTGGGACATTCTAAAACTATGTTTCACAAAGCAACCAAATCTCAAGTTAAAATTCGTCTAGCCCTTAGCGGTGCCTCAGGTTCAGGCAAAACATACTCAGCGCTATCTATTGCATCTCACCTAAGTAATAGGATTGCCGTGATAGATACTGAAAGAGGAAGTGCCAGTCGCTATGCAGATATCTTTAATTTTGATGTATGTGAACTGGATAACCATCACCCCGCCTATTATATTGAAGCCATCCAAACTGCTGAAAATGCAAGCTACCAAACAATAATTATTGATTCTCTCACTCACGCTTGGTTTAGCGAGTTAGAATTGGTAGACCGTGCTAAAAACTCATTCACTGCTTGGAAAGAAGTTCGTCCTTTGGAACGCAAACTGATAGATTGTATTACTAAATGCAACAGCCATATTATTGCAACAATGCGGTCTAAAACAGAATGGGATACAAGCCAAATTGACCCTAAAACAGGTAAGATGAAACCTGTAAAAATTGGTACTGCTCCCATTCAAACTAGCGGTATTGAATTTGAATTTGACATTGCTGGGGAACTTTCAGCCGAGCATATTCTGTACATTTCCAAATCTCGTTGTCCAGCTTTACAGGATACTAGCTGGCTAAAACCAGGTAAAGACTTAGCTTATCAGCTTAGGGCATGGATGGGTGAGCTGTGGTTGCTGTGGAAATCAGAAGAGGATGCGATCGCTTGGGCTGCAACTCAATTACCTGAAATGTCAGCTGAGCAGTTGCGGCAGGAATTTGACAAGTTATCTCCCAGTAACGGCAAGAAAGCTCCAGCTTGGGTAGCGCAAGTAACGGAGCTTAAAGAGCAGTTTTAATCAAAATTTCAACAACACCTTAGTCTTGGTAACTTTGGCTCATACAACATCTTGGCCAAAAAATTCCCCAGTACCTTTGGGACAGATTGTCCAGTTTACTCATCAGGCAGTGCAAAACCCTCGACACACCTGCCCCAAACCTCTATAGGTACTGACGACTGATGAAAAGGTCTACATTGCACAAGCATCGGGATTGGAGGATGCGATGGCACGGAGTGCCCGCAGTCATGCGATCGCTCTGATTAAAGCACAGTATCCTCAAGAAACTGCATCACTGGAAGTGGTGACGGTTGGCGATGTGTTAGCACCGGATCAAGTCATTTCTCTGGATAGAGCGACTCTACGCCCTAATTGAATTTCATACTCTTCCTACTTCCAGTGCGCCAAGGTTAGAGTAAGCACAAAGCAGATCCCAGGCAAGGTATTTTGTGCGCCATGGCGCACATTCATTTGGCTTTTAGTCCCGATGGCAAGCGAATAGCTACTGCTTCATGGGACAATACAGTGCGACTGTGGCAAGTGGGAGGAATAGAAGAAATGCTTGCACGAAGCTGTGATTGGGTTCACCCCTATCTAAATACTAAACCGGAAAAGAACCCAGACCGCCATCTGTGCGATCGCATTGGGAATGACAAATAAATGTACGCAATTGATACTTCCTACCATCAATGCCAAATTGTGATTAAAATGGCTAGTGTATCAAGCTGTTAACTCCTAGTAATGTCGCAAGCTTACGACTGGAAAAGGTTTTGGTGTCCAAGGTCAGGTAAGATTAATCTGGCAGGGTTTGGTTATTTATATGACCCGGATACAGACTTTGGGCGTTACCTCAATCCAGATTTAGTTACATTCGATGCGATCGCTGATATACCCTGCTTAGCGTTACTAGGAGAACCAGGAATTGGTAAGAGTTCTGCCATTAAAGCGGAAAAAGAAAAAATCAATGCGAAAATCCAACAGGAAGGTTCCAAGCTACTTTGGTTAGACCTTCGCGCTTACGGTAGCGAAGAAAGATTAATTCGCAATCTGTTTAAGAGCCGAACTTTTCAAGCTTGGACACAAGGCAATTATCGGCTTTATGTTTTTCTTGACAGTTTAGATGAATGTCTATTAAGGATTAATACTTTAGCAGCACTTTTGGTAGATGAACTGTCAAATTACTCAGATCAATTAGAACGCTTGTACTTTTGCATTGCCTGTAGAACTGCTGACTGGCGCAGTGGTCTAGAAGAGGGGTTGAAAGAACTTTGGGGCAAGGAAACTGTGGGAGTTTACGAATTAGCTCCCTTGCGTCGGGTAGATATTTCTTCGGCTGCACAAGCAGAAGGTTTAGACGAGAATGCCTTTCTTCAAGCCATTGAACAACAAGAAGTTGCACCACTAGCGATTAAACCGATTACACTCAAATTTTTGCTAAATACATATCGCAAAAATGGTAGCTTACCTACCCAGCAAACAGAACTATACTTACAAGGTTGTCAATTGCTATGCGAAGAAACCGAAAATCGCCGCGATGCCCGACTCACTGGTAACTTAACTGCTGACCAGAGAATAGTTATTGCTGCTCGTATTGCAGCCGTGACAGTTTTCTGCAATCGATATGCTGTTTGGATGAACATAGATCAAGGCGATGTTCCACAAGAAGATGTTGTAATACGCGAGCTAGTTAGTGGAACAGAATTTGCTCTCTTAGGCGAATTTTCCGTTACAGAAGAAGCTGTTAGAGAAGCATTATCTACAGCATTATTTTCTTCTCGTGGTTCTCATCGCATGGGATGGGCACACCAAACTTATGCTGAGTTTCTTGCTGCTTGGTATTTGCAACAGCGTCAATTAACCTTAGAGCAAATGATGAGCTTAATAGTTCATCCTGGGGATTCTGATAGCAAATTGGTCCCCCAACTTCATGAAACAGCAGCTTGGTTATCGAGTATGAATCAAGAAGTTTTTCAGGAGGTGATAAAGACAAACCCAGATATTTTATTAAACAGCAGCGTCGCTACTGCCGACGATACAGTTAAAGCAAATTTGGTTAAGTCCTTGTTAAAACTTTATGATGAAGATAAATTAGTTTACGAGCCTAGATTTGGAGCTTATATCCATCTTAAACATCAAAACCTAGCGGCACAACTTCAAGCGTATATTTGTGATATAACTAAGAATGAAACACCGCGATATGTAGCAATAGAAATTGCACAACAATGTAAGGTTAAATCTATTCAAGAAGACTTGGTAAATGTTGCCCTTGCCCCCGAACAACCTTATTGGCTTAGGGTCAATGCGGCGGATACTATCTGTCAAATTGGTGACCAAGAAACGAAGGCAAGATTAAAACCATTAGCATTTGGCGAAGTTGGGGATGATACTGAAGACGAGCTTAGGGGTTATGGTCTTCGTGCTGTTTATCCCAATCATTTAACTACAGCAGAATTGTTTAATATAATTACGCAACCTAAGAAAAATGGTAGGGGCGGAACCTATCAAGATTTTGTAGCGAAAGAAGTTGCACTACAAATGAAATTAGATGATTTACCAGTAGCTTTAGCATGGGTTGAAAAACAACCCAGAAGATATAATCAACATTACCCTTTCAATCGACTGTCAGATGCAATAATACTTAAAGCTTGGGAATATATTGATAATCCAGATATACTCAAACTGTTCGCAAACGTGGTTTATTTTCGATTAAAAAATCATGAAACCATCATAGATAACCATTATTATAACAATCAACAATCAACTTTGGAAGATGCTTTAATAAAAAATGAAGATAAACGTCGCCAAATCCTAGAAATAATAGTTCATATTATCTCCGAAGCAGACACGGAAGAAAATATATTGACTTTAAGCTATAGGTTTCCAATAATAGATAAAGATTTTGTATGGTTTTTGGGAAAACTTATAGAATCTAAAACTGATGAAATTCAGGAAAATTGGTCAAAACTAACATTGGGTCTTTTCAAAAGATATGACCCAGAACAAGTCAATTTAATACTTACCGCTTGTCAAGATATTCCCATATTAAAAATACAATTTGCAGGACTAATTGACCCCGTTGAATTGGGTTCTCTCCAAGCAGAGGAAGCAAGAACATATTACCTCGAAGACTTGAAACGGCAGCAAAGTCATAATCAACAGCTTTTAGATCCACTTCCAAAAGAAAGAATTATCAAACTTTTAGACCAGTTTGAATCTGGAAACATCGATTCATGGTGGCTTCTTTGTCAAGAGATGACACTAATGCCAGATAGCCAATACTATGATGATGTGCTTTTGTGTAAATCTGATTTAACAACCCTTCCTGGTTGGAAAGAAGCTGAGTCATCAATAAAAGCAGGAATTGTAGAAACAGGAAAAGTATACATAGATAAAGGAAATCCAGAAACTCATAAATGGCTTGGAACAAATACTTTTTATTACTCTGCACTAGCTGGTTATAAAGCCATACGATTAATTCTAGAAGAAGATCCAGAGCATATATCTACTATCCCTGCCCATGTTTGGCAAAAATGGGCATCACTCATACTTGACTATCCCAAAGAAGGTGATGAGAAAAGCCAAAATATTCATCAAGAAATTTTAAGCATTACATATCAAAATGCACCAGATGAAATAATTAATACCTTGATGCTTTTGATTGACCAGGAAAATCAGGAACATGGATGTATTTTTATTCATCGTGCAGTAGAAAAATGTTGGAACGAAAAGCTAGCAAGTGCAATTTTCGAGAAAGTGCAGGATAAAAATTTAAAACATCAAAGTTTTGGTACTCTCCTTGAAGAACTTATAAAACACAGATTTTATAAAGCCAAAACTTTTACGGAATGGCTAATTTCTTTACCACTTCCTAAAGATGGAGAGGAAAGAGCCAAAGCACTTGCCGCAGCAAAAGCCCTCATAAATTATGCGGATGATGCAGGCTGGTTAGTTGTTTGGTCTGCAATTCAACAAGACCTAGAATTTGGTCGAGAGGTTATTGGGTCATTATCCTTTCTTCTCTCATACGAAGGCAGTTTAGAACAAAGATTAAAAGAAGAACATATAGCAGATTTATATATCTTTCTTGCTCAACAGTATCCTCCCATCGAAAAAAGTAAGCAAGAGGATTCTAAAACAGAAGAACTCACAGGGATAGAAGCCTACATAGTAGAACCAAAAGATGAAGTTAAAACTTGGATCAACTATATCCCACAACGTTTAAAAGACCGTGGAACACCTGAAGCTTGTGAGGCAATTCGGCGAATCATGCACGAATTACCACACCAGAAAGATAAATTAAAGCGGTTTTTATTAGAAGCAGAGGCTTTAACTCGTCGGAATACCTGGATTCCACCACAACCATCATTAATAATTGAACTAGCAAAAAGTCAGAACCGTAAAGAGGTACAGCCTCTAATCAACTATGGAATTATACAAAATATCCAGGATAGTACCGTTAACGGCAGTGTGCAGGCATTACAAGGTGATAAGAGTCAACAGTTATAGAATTTATACTTAATCATCAGTAATTGCTTTGCGGTGGTTGGAAAACAATCACGCAAAGCAAAATATGACTCAAGCTCACCAGTTATCTTTATTCGACCAAACCTTATATAACCCCCTTCATCTAACCACTGTCCCTAAAAACTTCACAATCACTCAAGAATTGGGAAAAGGTGGTATAAAAACTAAAGCTACTAACAATCTCAAAGCGATCGCATTAAGCAAACAACTCGACTGCAAACATCTCAACCCTACACCCACAGAGCAAGCAATTCTCGCCGAATATTTAGGTTGGGGAATTGCTCCAGAAATATTTGAAGAACCACTAAAAAGAGACTGGCAAAATCTCGGTCTTCAGTTGAGAGAATTAATCACACCAACTGAGTACCAAGCTGCTAGAAGAAGCATCATTAACGCCTATTATACCACCCCAGAAATTATCAGAGAAATCTATCGAGGATTAGAGCGATTAGGCTTTCGCGGAGGTCGCATTCTTGAACCAAGTATGGGATCTGGTTTATTTCTCGGACTTGCACCCCGAGACATTAGCGTTAGCGTTAGCGAAGCGTGTCCGAAGGACATAGCTTGGCACGATAGTGGCATTCGCTCCCACTGGACAGGTGTAGAACTTGACCCCATCACAGGTCGTATAGCCCAGCAACTTTATCCAGAAGCTGACATATACATCCAAGCTTTTGAAGATGTAGTACTCCCCCAAAACTACTTTGACCTAGCCATTGGTAACGTGCCTTTTAGCAACATTGCTCCCAATGACCCAAAGTACAACAAACTGCCAATTCATACCCTACACGACTACTTCTTTATAAAATCACTTGACCTTATCCGTCCAGGCGGACTAATTGCCTTCATAACTTCAGTGGGAACTTTGCAATCTCGTAGCAGCCGAGGAGTAAGAGAACTTCTTTCAAAAGGTGCCAATTTAGTAGGAGCGATGCGCTTGCCCAATAATGCTTTTTTGGCATTCACCAACACCCAAGTCACTACTGATTTAATTGTCCTCCAAAAGCGCGAACATTGCGAAGAACCATCCTCAATTGAATGGTTAGAAGTGTGTGAAAGCGGACTCATATCAAGTGATGGTTCACCACTCATGATGCCTTGGTATTACCAGCAGCACCCAGAAATGCTGTTAGGAAAACTGACTGTAGATAAACTCTACGGAGGTCGCAATCGGCTTGGACTTGAAAGTGATGGACGTGATTTGACACAAGCAATTAGAGAAGCATTCTCTCACCTAAGAGCAGAAATTTACTGCTCCCAGAACACATCACCAAAAAACACAACTGCTTCACCCAAATCAAAATCGATTCTAATCAACAGTGAACTGCAAGGAAAAACGAAGCCTTATTCGTACATCTGGTATAATAATGAACCTTGGCAAGTCATTGACGGACAATTGCAGCCAGTTAATGCTGTTGGAATACCTCGCCTACGCTTGTACTGGTTAATTCAACTACGGGAAGCGGTTAAGAAAGTTTTCAAAATTCAAACAAATGGCGGGAGCGATTCCCAACTATCCCAAGCACAAAAACACCTCAGCCACACTTACGATACCTTGGTTAAGCGCTACGGATGGTTGCACTCTCTAGGTAATCGCCGGGTATTTGCCTCAGATCCAGAATATCCACTACTGCTGGCATTAGAGAACTACGACCCAGACACCGAGACAGCCACCAAGACTGACATCTTTACAAAACGCACCATTCGCGAATATCAACCCAAGACAAGTGCCGCCACTGCTAAAGATGCACTCATTTACAGTCTAAGTGAGAAAGGACGAATAGACATTGATTTCATGTCTGGGCTGCGGTCTCAACTAAAAGAAATCGTTATTGAACAGTTGCAGAAAGACAAACTGATTTATTTTGACCCTCACACTCAGCAGTGGGTAACAGCAGACGAGTACCTCTCTGGTGATGTCAGAACTAAGCTTGCTACTGCTTGTGCAGCTGCTCAAACAAATCCAGAACTTACAGTCAACGTTGAAGCCTTGGAGAAAGTTCAACCCCCTGATTTGCTTCCTGGAGACATTTACGTGCGTTTGGGGTCTCCCTGGCTTCCCACCCAAGACATTGCAGACTTTATCGCTCAAACCTTAAATGTACCAGCCCAAGATATCCACATCTACCACTCCAAAACTACCGCTACATGGGAAGTGGAGGTCAAAGCAAGCGTCCTTAACTCCCAGAATAACTGCCAAATTTATGGTACTGAACGCGTGATGGCACATCAATTGATTGAATTAGCACTTAACCTCCGTGTTCCTGTAGTTCGAGACAAAGTGGACGACCAGTACGTTGAGAACTTGGAAGCCACTCGCATTGCCCAAACTAAACAAGACAACCTGAAAGAACTCTTCAAACGCTGGATTTGGAGCGACTTGTCACGAGCGCAACGACTGACAAAAACTTACAATGAGCAGTATAACTGCCTGGTGCCTCGCCGCTTTGATGGTTTGCACTTGGAACTGCCGGGAATAAATCCAGAATGGCGCAACAAATTACGCCCCCATCAACTCAACGCCATCTGGCGCATCGTCGCCTCTGGCAACACTCTACTCGGTCATGCAGTGGGAGCGGGTAAGACGAGTGTTGCGATCGCAGCAAGCCAAGAACTTAAACGTTTGGGAATTTGCTACAAACCTTGTCTGGTTGTTATGGACCACTTACCCGAACAAATGGCAAGTGAAGCAATTCAGATGTATCCCCAAATGCGGCTTTTGATTGCTGGCAGTGCAGAAATGGAAGCCAAAAAACGCCGTGAGTTAGCTTCCCGCATTGCCACAGGAGATTGGGATTTGATTATCCTCAGTCACACAGCTTTCAGCAAATTACCTTTGCATCCACAAACCATTCAGCAATTTTTAGAGGAAGAGTCAGCACTCGTAGAAGCCGACTACCTTGCAGCTAAAAGTGATGGTCAGCGTACAAAGAAAGTCATGAAAAATCTTGAAAAGAAACTGGCGCGACTAGAAGAAAACATTGACGCGGTAGCGACTGCTCAGTCGAAAGATAATACCGTATTTTTCGACGAATTAGGCATTGATTGGATTTTTTATGATGAATCGCAGCAGGTCAAAAACCTCGACCTCAACACCAAACTCAACCGCGTACTAGGTGTCCCCAGTAGCGCTTCCTACCGTGCTAAGGACTTTCTCATGAAGACCCGCTATATGAGTTATAAGCATGGAGCGGGTCGTGGTGTGACGCTGATGACCGCCACTCCAATTACCAATACCTTAGCCGAAGCATGGGTTAACCAAGTATATCTGCAATACCACACTTTACAAGCTAGAGGTTTACTGCACTTCGATGCTTGGGTATCAAATTTTGCCGAGGTGAAGGTGGGCGCAGAAATCACGCCCCAAGGAACCTTAGAGGTCAAAAGCCGACTGGCTACGTTTAACAATCTTCCAGAATGGCGGCAATTATTCGAGCAAGTCGCCGATATCTTGACCGATGAAGACCTAGACTTGCCAAAACCACAGAAGGAGTACGTCACACAAGAAGTGCCAGCCACACCCCAACAACTTAAGTTTTTTAGTTATGTTGCTCAACGAGCCGAAGCCATAAAAGCGGGACGAGTAGAGCCAACTGTTGACAATATGCCTCGCATCACGACACACATCCGCCAAGGTGTCGTTGATTTGCGATGCTTATCTTTAAATGTGCTTTCAGAGTTTCTTTCTCCTGAAGAAATTCAGTCTTTGAGTCAGTTTCAAAGCAAAGTTGATGCCGCAATTGATAACGTTTTTCGCATCTGGCAATCCACTCAGCCTGAACGCCTAACACAACTCATATTTTGCGATGTCGGAACCCCAAAAGACAATTCTCAAGAGCGATTCTCGGTTTACGACTACATCAAGAACCAGCTGGTACAACGTGGCGTTCCAGCTTCAGAGATTGCATTCATCCACGATGCCAAAACCGACGAGCAAAAGTCTGCACTGTTTCGAGCCGTGCGACAGCGGAAGATTCGGATTTTTATCGGTTCTACTGCCAAGATGGGTGTTGGCACTAATGTTCAAAACTACGTTATCGCTGCCCACGATTTGGACTGTCCTTGGCGACCCACCGACCACACACAACGCGCCGGACGTTCTGTTCGCCAAGGCAACTACAACCCGAAAGTCACCATTTATCGCTACGTCACTCAAGGCAAACCTTATCAAGATGCCCAAGGGAAAAAGGTTGCTGGGTTAAGTCCTGATGGCTATCTGTACCAAACTTCTAAAACCAAAGCAGAGTTCATTGAAGCTGCTATTGGCGGGCGCAATACTGCTCGCTCCATCGAGGATTGCACAGCTGTTGTTTTGTCTTACGCAGAAGTGATGGCAACTGCCAGTGGTGACCCCCGGTTAATCCGAAAAGTCGAATTAGATGCAATTGTTGCAAAACTGCTTCAAGAAGAACGCGACCATATCAATCAGCAAATTTCCATCCAGCGAGAACTAGAACGTCTTCCCCGTAAAATTGAACAGGCGACTGCAAAAGTGCAAAATCACTCCTCTGACAAGGATCGCATTGTATCCACTGCTGGAAGTAAGTTCACCATCACACTGGGCACTTGTGATGGTAAAACGGTGCAACTTGATAAGCGATCGCTCGCAGGTGAAACTATCAACGCAGTTGCACATAACCTCGAAGCCCAAACAAAGTATGGCACTTTTGAACTCGGTCAATTTGCAGGATTTAAGTTGTTCATCCGGCACGACATAGGAGGTAGCATAATCCATTTGGTAGGAGCCGCAACCTACAGTCCTTCTGTTAGGCAAACACCAATGGGAACAATCTCTGCTTTGGAACATTGCGTTACCGAGGGTATTGAGAAAGAATTCAAACAGGCTCAAGCGCAACTCCAAAAGCTAAAAAAAGCCTTCCACGATTTGTCGAGTCAAAAAGAACAGCCATTTCCCAAAGTAGCAGAACTACGAACAGCAATGCAAGAGCAAGTTGCTGTTAACAAAGACCTTGGTTTGCACGAAGACGATGCCCAAATGATAGTCATGGAGAATAGCGAACCAACAGCAGCATAAAATCTCAATTTTTGACCAAATAAATCTTAAATATTGCCCATAATTGCTGCTTGCTTAGGTTGCAAATCAACCAAAAGTAATGTAAATTATGGGCTTCGTTTATCTTCTTCACTTTTCCGATGAAATTGGAAACTTAGAAAATCCAAAAGGCTCCGCCCAACATTATTTAGGCTACACTAGCAGAAGCTTGAAAAAGCGTTTTGAAGAACACAAAAACGGTATTGGTGCAAAAATTACCCGCGCTGTTGTACAAGATTATAAATACGAATTGCAGCTTGTTCGCCACTGGTCTGATTCTACTCGTAAGACAGAGCAAAAATTCAAAAGACGGCACAGCCCTGTTAGCTTTTGTCCTATATGTAACCCTCAAAAAAATATTACCAATATCAACTGCAAACAACAAAAATCAACAAAAGTTAAAAATGTGAAATTATCGGCTTCTGTCGTGGGTGAAAAACCAATATAGGTAAATTAACCATGCAGACTTATCAAGTAACCTTTAAATTCTCCTACACCGAGAACATCATTCCTCCTCGTTGCCGCAAGCCAAGACCACAACAATTTGACGGACAATACACTGTTGAAATTCCGGCTTTAAGTGATAAGGAAGCCCCTGTAGCCATAATTGAAACTGACCGTGCCGCTGCTCCCCAAGTGCCAGGAGGTGAGCGTCGCACTCGCGTCCGTCAGTACCGTTGGTATAACAACCAGTTGTGGTGTGACCATCAAATTGACCGTTTTAAAGATATTGAATTTGAGCCAATTCAACCAGTTATTACAGGCTATGGATGTTCTTATCAATCTTTGGCTCAACATCAAGAACAAGCGCGTTTATGGGCTAAATCAAAAATTTTAGTCGATGGTATTGTTCATCAACCCCTAAGAGGAGAACCCCGGCTGTTAGTCAACCGCGACTACTTTAACAACAAATTTTATGTATCATTAGAGCGGCATTTTGACTATGATGTACCCAGGTTTCGATTCAGCGACTTTTACCGGATAGACCAGATTAACGAAGCGATCGCAAAGTGCCATCATTGGTTTGAACGGTTTCAAAATGATGGGGACGAAGTAGAGTTGGTCATCCCTTACGAATATGAAATCTTAATACCACAAGCTATCCAACTCAATCCTCAATTTGACCAATCTGTAGCAGATGAAGAGAAGTTTCAAACTAACTTACAAAAACTGATTTCTCAAACGAAATCACTGTTTCCTGACAGCGCACTTGCCTGTCGTGCCCTGAAAGAAACTCTTGCCTCACTTCACGAATAATGGCACATTAAGCATCAATTCATTAGATACCACTTGATGCGACGACATCAAGTGGAAAAAACTTTTATTACCATTCTCTCTTCCCCAATATGTCCTCTAACAATGACGACGCTATCCTTGCAGAAATGTTGAAATGGAAAATTAACGTTTTTGCATCTGTGCCTGAGCATATTGAAGCAGTTACTGACGAATTTCAATTGCTTATGCAACTACATACTTCTACAATCTTTACCATATCTCAAAGAGAATATCAACAACACGGACGTGGCGCACTACTCATTCAAGAAACACTAACCGCTACTCCCAGTATTACCTTCATATTCTTGATAAAAGAAGCATTGGTTAACTCTCATATCAGCAAACATTTATTCGCTGAAAATAACAGATATAAAGATAACATTTGCAAACTTTTACTCTATAGAATACAAACCTACAATCCACTAATCGAAGTGATTGTACTTTGGACTGCTGCAAATAAGGTCGGAGTTGCTTTGTGGGATAAATTACCTTTGAGCTTCTCCACTGACCTAATTGAAAACAACTCCAGATTCCCTTTCTAAAATGAAAAACCCAACAGGTATCAAAATCGTCATCAAATCTCAAGGAACTGATAAAGACCTTGCTAATGCAGTTATCGAAGATGCAGCACTCATCAGTATTCGATTCTTTCTTCAGTCTCCTGATGGAACCGACAAAGTCCTTGTGCAAACTTTAATTAATGACAGCAACCTCAGCTTTGAAATGCAAGACCAACTTGAAAATGTATTAGGTGAAGGTAACTTTTATATCGAGGAAGGACAGTTGAAAATGGCGCTTGCTCGCCCTAGCTACAAAGAAGAACCAGAAGTAAAAGTGTTGTCCAACCTGTAAAGAAATTGTAGCGCTGTCGCGCTTCCCTCGCAATATGTGAGGGTGCTCGCGCCGCCCCTCACTCTCCCAGGCGTGCTGCTGGTTTTTACATTTTACGGGGGGAAGCCTTAGTCATGAAAAATTGGGTAGGTGTCACCTTGAACAAAGACACCCCACCCAATTTTTCAGACAGCAAGTGTCGTGGGGCGGCTTTGGCGGCATAAACGACTGACGTCATTTATTCCACCTCCACCCCACTCGCTTGCTGCGCCAAGTGCGGTACCCGAAATCTCTGACAAGATTTCGACCGCACTAAGCGTCAAGGCTTCCCCCCGTAAACCCGACAACAGCAGCAGCAATTCATAGCTGCACGGCTCTTCCAATAACTCATTTCCAGTAACTTACTGCCCTTGGAAGCTCTCAAATTCCGGGGGCTTTTTCATCCCATTCATCAGAATAAAAAGTAAAAAAATAAAAAAGAAGAAATGGGGTGAAAAATCAATTCTTTAAATCATTTGAAACGACACAGAGGAAACTCAAATGCCTAAACCAAACTTGACACGCAAATACGACCCTAAATGCTTACTAACTGCTAAAAAATCAAGAGAAATTGAAGCCACTATCAAAAAGCTTCGCTATGAATTCAATGCCTACTATTACGGTGGATTGAAACTCTGGTGGGGCTTGCGAAAGATGGAAATTAAAGCAGACCACTATGAGTCAGGAGCTTACCAAGATTATCAAATCTGCAAAGGTAAGTTTAATGTGACTGGTGAATGGATTAGAGCTACCTACGATGAAGAACGCCGTTTTGCTGAAATCTGGAAGCCCGAATGGGAAGAATTTATCAAAATGTACTGGGAAAGCTTCGGAAATGGGATTATTCCCATGCCGGAAGTAGACATTGAACTAGAAACTGAAATCAACGTCCACCTAAAGGGAGAAATAGACTTGTTGTTGGAGCGGACGCGAGAAATCTTAGAATTTTTTGCTGAAGAATTTGCTGATCTGCTAGTGAACAAACGCTCCCGCATTAATGCAACTGAGCAGGTCAAGCAAGCATTGCGAGACTGGAACCGCAAGGAGAAGGAAGACATTGCAGATGCAATCGAAGAAAGAGTTAGTCTAGAACACGCAGAAACGCTTATGTCCAAACAATATGTAAAGGACACAGATGAAACCTTTTGTAATGATGAAGACAATGAATTAACTGACTTAGATATTAAATTCAAAACCCCTGAAGGTAATTCAGACATCGTTCAACTTATCCAGAGGCAGACTGAGAAACTGACTGAATCGAACTCAATACCCTCAGAAGTAAAAGTTAGTTCACACCCTAGAACTGGTACTTCTCAAAAGCGCCACAAGCAGTCCCGCCTTGCAAAAGAGGCTGAAATAGAAGCTTTTTTTAAAGAACATGATCTCGACTTAGACGGTGAAATTGAAGGAGTAAAAGTTGTAAGCACAACTAAAAAATACCAAGAAGTAACTGAATTGAATTCAATAGCGCAAAATCCCTTCTAGCACTACCAACAACCAGAAGCGTAGCACTAGAGTCGGGAAGCATATCCGACTCTAGCTTTTTGATGATTTCTACAGACTTTAGTATCCGTTTTTTGCTTCATTCAAGTATCGATAAAAGGAAGACAATGATGAGAATAATGAAAACGGTAAGCCGCCAACTGGTCATGTTCTATTAGCGACAGAAACTCCTAAAAAAAGAAGAAGTTCAGACCCCATAGAAGAAGGAACGACACAGTGGGGAGTTAAAGTTATTGACCAAAGTCGCTCAGGACATGGAAATAAAGACACGCGGGGCAAAAACAATATTTTTTCCTTGTAAATAAAATGAAATATATCGCGCTTTTACAGTGGATTAGGACAAGGAATGCTACGAGTGTATACTAACAAATAAGAGGAGATTTATGGTTACACTTGGAGTACCATTTGTTGCCCTAAAAAGCCATACATTCAGGAAGAAAAGAATCTTGTTATAGGTCGATTGAACTTCTAGCTTAAATATTAAATAACCATATCAATTGCTCATAAAATTTTTACTTTAGGTTCTAAATGTTGATGTTGACCTTAATCCGTAGGTGAATTGGGTCAATCGTTTTTCCCAAGGCTTCGCCATAATCAGGCAAAGTCTTCCCCAGTTGTGCTGCTAGCGATCGCAATATTCAGCCTGGTTTCAAGGTTTCCAATTCTGCTGCTTGACACAAGTGATAGGCAACAAATATCTTTGTGGGTTTGAATGAGGTGGGTGGCGATCGCTGTCTTGCCACTTCCGGGTTTACCAGTCAGGAGGAAGTAGCGAGAAGCATTGGGATTGAATAGCCAATCATAAATCTTTTGGAATACCCACTCTCGACCTGTGAAGTTAGGGGTGCAATCGCTGACCTTCTGGGTGACGTTAATGCCTGGTTTGGGATTGGCTTCTTCCAATTTCATTGTTCCTTTGTACCAAGGCAGAATGTAAAACTATCTAAGTATCTGAATCTACCTGAAGGCGTTTTGCGGTTTGTTTTACTTCTTCAGCTTCAGGAGAGTTAGGATCTATCTTGTTGAGTGCTGCTCGTGCTTCTTGGCGGAGTATTTTAGCTTTTGCTTCATTACCAATCATGGAATAGAGCTGACTTAGGTTTGATAAAATTATTACCTCCTTTGAGGACTCCCCTAATTCTCGTCGAATTTCTAAATCCTGCTCAAAGTAGGGAATTGTCTCTGCCCAGCGCTTTTGATCTGAGTAGTTACATCCTATAGCGTGTAATATATCTGCCTCCATCTCACGTTCGCCCATCTGCCGAGCAATTGCTAAGCTTTCATCATAACAACGCTCTGCTTGTGTCCACTGTTGTTGCTCATTGTAGACACTTCCAAGATTATTCAAGCTCCAACCTTCTATTTTGGGGTTTTTTACCTGGCGAGCGATCGCTAAACTTTGCTCATAGCATTGGATTGCCTCTGTGCGATCGCCCTGGTCGCAAAAAACAGCACCCATTTGATGTAAAATAAAAGCCTTTTTAGCCTGGTTACCTAGTTGATGCAATACTTCTAAACACTGCTTATAGAATTCAATTGCCTCTGTCCAATGTCCCTGTTTATGACGAATATCAGCTAATAGCTCAAGATGTTGAGCTTCTTTTGTTTTGTTTGAGATTATTGCCTGTTCAGTTCCTTGCTGAGTCTTTTGGAACCAGCTTGTTACTTTTCCCACAATTCCACGGCTTTCCTGTTCAACTTTTCTGTATAAATCAACAAGAATCTGGAGCGTATCAGCTATTTCTTCGGCATCGCCTAACTTACGATACACAGTTAAAGCTTGCTCAAAGGAATTGATCGCCTCAGTCCATTGTTTTAGTTGCATATATGAACCACCCAAATTGTGGAAGGTAGCAGCTAAGTCATATAAATTAGCACGATCTCCTTCTTGAAATCCTAGTTGATGCATAAGGCTTAAACTCTGTTTAAGACATTCAATCGCCTCTTGTCGAAGATTTTGTCCACCATAAGCAATTGCTAAATTACTCAAATTCTGAGCTTGCCCTCGGATATCATTTAACTGGTGACAAAGAGCTAAGTCTTGTTTCAAATATTTAATCGCTTCTGCCCACTGTTCTTGCTTTAGGTAAACTTGCCCAATGTGATGTAGCGCTAAAGCCTGTCCTTGTTGATTACCTATCTGGCGTGAAATAGCTAAACTTTCTTCTAAGCATCCTAGTGCTTTTGCCCATCTCTCTTGCTGTAGATATTGAAGACCTAGATCGATAAGAGTAGAGGCTTTTTCAGGCTCAGAGGAGAATATTTTCTGCTCCTTAGGTTCAATCCACCAAGACTCAACTTCGTTCAATGCACTATAAAGTTGCCACAGAGTTTGCCCCTGATCTGTGTTAGAAATAAAAGAAATTCCTGCTGACAGGGTATGAAATACTCCTGAACGTCCATTGAGATGAGCATTAGTTAATTGAAAATTCCAAGTTGATAATGCTCTTGCCTCATCTCCAAGCTGATACAAATAACGGGTTACTTTACTTATAATTTCTACTTTAGATTGTTCGTCACCTAAGGCTTGGGCTATCTCTAATATTTGATATAGTCCTTCACTGTTTTCTGCCTCAGCTATAACTTGACTGATTTGAATTAATGTTTTCACCCTAACAACTTTATCTTTGAGAGAGTTCACTATGTTCAACGCATCAGTCAATGAAGCTTGATCGCCCATTCTAGACAACGAGAGTGCTGTAGTACTCAGTAACTCCGTTTTGCAATCTTTCTCCTTAATAGCCTGAGCTGTACTAATAACCCAGTTTAACTGTTGAAGATTTATAGGTGAGACAAATACTTTTGCTAGCTCACAAAGGGTTTTAGCTCTATAATCTTCGCGTTCGATCTGTTGCACCACAGCGAATACAATCGCCCACATTTCCTGATCAGCTACTAAGACTAGAGAGGGAATCACTCTTTTGATACACTCATAGGCAGCTTTACACTCTTCCTCACTCTCAAGATATCTAGAACGAACTACAGATAGTGCTGCTTGCGTTTTTGCTTTCTGCACTTCTAATATTTTTGCAACATCATCCGATGTTCCTAATTGCTTCTCTATTGGAGTGACTTTACTTAAAAAGAGTGCGTAGCAACTGCAATTCAACATCCCTTGTTCGTGATCTATAGTTTCTCCAGTTTCACCGAATTCTTCTCCAGCAAATCCTAATATTTTTACAAATCCAATATCTCCATCAACAAATGCCATTGCCTCAGCCATTCTCCCTAGCAATTTTGCTTTATGTTCTTTATCCTCTACTTTTGCTATGAGGCTTAAAGCCTGAGATAAACCATTTTGTTCCTTTAATACCGCTAACGCCTGTATTAATTTGCCCAGCAATTTTACCCTGTCGTCTAAATTTATAAGTTTTTCTGCTGCTTCTAATACCCAGGGAAATAAATCTTGGAAGCGAAATATTACTATGCATTCAACAATAAAGTTTAGAACTCTTTCCTGGTGATCCTTGAATTCTGTATCTTCAAAAATATTGATTGCTTGAATTAATATTTTTGCGATCTCGTTTTGAGTGTTCGCTTCTATCAAATTTGCATTCAAATGCGACGTTAAATTAAGCGAAATTTCTAGTTTATAATCTGGACGCTTAATCGTTTCTACTACGTTTGATATCAGAGCTAGTTGCTCGCTCTGTTGCTCTCCATTTTCATCTTTTCTTAGATTTGAAAACACATCGAAAATAATATTTCGTTTAAAATTATCTTCCTTGACTTCTTTTGCTATTAAGATTGCTTGTTTCAGTGCATCTGAAGTTGCTAAGTTGGCTAGGTTACTAGCTAATAAACCTAATGCTTCTGACTTTGATTGTTCGTCTTCAATAACTTGTATAGATATTAGCAACCATTGCAATACCTGCCTATCTCCAATCTGAGCAAATGGTAATGCCAACTTACTCAGCGCATTTCTTCTAAGTGTAGGATGTTCAATTGCTTCAGCTAGAGTTAGAAGGCGATAAAGCAACTCGCTACTCTTTTGCTTTGCTACTACTTGTACTGCTAGTGGAGCCAATTTACCAATGGCTTGAACCTGATCGCTAGCTGAAAGTTTCTCTAGGCGATTTATAACGTTTTCTCTTTCATTTAGAAGCAAATCCGATGCCCAGTTGATGATTTGCTTTGCGAAGATTTCTGAACGATACTCTTCGTCTACAATTTCAACTACTTTTACTTCCCACCCCAAATATCCCGAATGTGAATACTTTGGCTTTGGATTAAAACATCTTGTATATCTCGAATCTTGGTTAAACTTTTCTGAAAACTCATCATAGGTTAAAGCTTCAATTGCTTTCTCTAAAACCTCTACTATTAATTTCTCATGCCTACCTTTTTCGACTTTTTGATTAACATCAAAAAGTATATGTTTTGATTCACGCCTTCGATTCTTACCAGCTTTTCCCCAGTATTCTAGTTTCTCAGGAACGCCTACTAGAGTATACTGAGCTTGGTGAGACATTCCAAAGAACTCTGTTCGCAATAATTCAATGACCTGACATATACCCTCCACATTACCAGCCTCTGCTAAAGCTAGACCAATTTTTCTCATCATGATGTCTTGTGGAACATTGTCATTAATCTCGGTCGTTGCATTAAGTAGTCGAAGTATTTCCCCTCGATCTCCTATTTGAGCAACTGCAGTTCCAATTTCGCCCAGCATCTGCGCTTTAATTGTTGGTTTGCGATGTGTAACCTTTTGCTCTAAAGTTAGTGCCTCGTTAATCCACTGAATAGCTTTTTCTTTGTCGCCAGCTTGAGCTATTGCTAAAGACAATGATACTAATGCGTCTACCTTATAAAATATAGTGAGTACTTCGTTAGCATCGTGTATACCTACAAAAAACTTACTTCGTAGTGTCAAATCTTCATCATCTTCCTCAATGATTTCTTCTTTAGAAATTTTAAATGTTTCTACTGTTTCTCGAATCCGATTTAGGCTCTCAATATCTTTCAGCTTGGCGAATGCCAATATAATTGGACGAAGGGCATCTACCTTGCAATCAAGACGTTCAATTTGCTCTACAGCAAGCAGCGTCTGATAAAGTTTCTGGTTGTCTCCCACCCGAGCCAAGGCTAAGCCAACCTCGCTCAAGGCTTGTGTTCTAGAAATTACTTGTTCAATTTTCTCCGCAACTTGAAATGCATGGTACAGTGCATCTACATCACTAACCTGAGCTAGTGCTTTGGCAATTTCGCTAAGTGATTTCGCTCGATATTCTTCATCGGTAATTGCGATCGCAGCTTCTAATACTCGATGCAGTCCCTCTCGGTAGTCAATCCGAGCCAAAGCTGTTGCTACTTCAGCAAGCATCTCTGCCTTTTGTGCCTCATCCTGGATTGTCTCTGCTGCTTGTAGTGCCTTTGTCAAGCTGTCCTTTGCTATTTCAGCAAGCATCTGTTGTGCTTCATTCTGGGTTGTCTCTGCTTTTTGTACTGCTCCCATCACTACTTCACTAATTTGAAGCCAAGCGCGGCTTCTTTGTACTGAGTCTGGTACTAAGGCGGCAAATCCTTGAGCTTTCCTAAGTTCTCCTACCCGAACTAACGCCCCTATGACTTCTGGTGGAACATTAGTTGCCAATGCTCCCAATGTGGCGTAAACCAGACTATTACGGAATTGCTGAACGATATTAGGAGGATTTTCTGCTTGAGATATATCAATTGCTAGTTTCACATCATCAGCAAAAAATTGATGGGAATCAAATCGCGCTAGCTTCGCCCACATTAAGGATTTGCAAATCAGGTTATATAAGTTCTCGCGATATTTAGATACTTCTTCCTGTTGCTCATTTTTACTTGCAGCAATGTCAACTTGTGCATACAGGTGTTTTGATAAATGGAGTAAACCGTAGTTATCGGCACTGCTCCAGTCTAAGTTATCCCAAGATTCTGCATCATTATAATAGTGTTCAATAATTTTTTGATGTTCCTCCTGAGAATCGCACCAAAAGTCATGATTGTGCTTTTTATCAAGTAAGTACTCCCGCAGAGATTGGTGAAAGATGGCATAAAACATTTGCCCCTGTTCATCGTTGATCTCATCCAAAAACTGCTGTAAAACACCTAGAGCATCTTTTAGTTGTTCAGAATCAATTCCGGTGAACTTGACTAATTGTTCTTCACTGACTGGTTCCTGAGTTACGGTCAACGTCCCTAGAATTGATTGATAACGATCGCTCCACTTGCGGAAGGGGCAGCGATGCCGGAGAAATCGTTGATAAACTTCATTGAGGGTTTTGGGCAAAGCCGACAAATTTTTCAGAGACAACTCTTCTGCCGCAATGCCATCTACGAGCAGGCGCGTGTACAGGAAGTTGCCATTGGAGAGGTCTTTGACTTTATGCACCAACGTTTCGGCAGAAAGCTGAGCCTGTTCTAGTCGAGCCTGAAATTTTGACTCAGGCTGTACCACTAACTCCTCTACCCGACCGCCGACATAACGCTCAATATCCTCCAAGTTCTGCGCCAACAGTTCCTCTAGCTTGTAGAGCTTCATCAACTCAAACTGTTGCAAGACTCGTAAATCTGGACGTGCTGTGAGGATAAACCGAATCCAAGAGGGTAGCCCATCTGCTTGAGACAGGGCTGCCAGCAGTGTTGCCATGTTGTCCCTTCCGGTTGTGGTCACTGCCTCATCCAGCGAGTCAATCAGAAGTACTTTCAGCGTTGGAAGGGGTTCGTTATGTTCGGCATAGAGGTCAGGGAGTGCTGCCAGTGGTGCCCGCAGCAGAATCTCCAGTTCGTCTCTGGGGTCGCTCTCTTTGAGATTCTCAATGTAGATGCCCGTCACCTGGCTATTACTCAGAGACTCAATATTGATGTTGACATCAATCCGCAGGTGAATCGGGTCAATTGTCTTTGCTAGAGCTTCACCGTAATGAGGCATAGTCTTCCCCAGTTGAGCTGCCAGCGATCGCAATACTCGCCCTGGTCTGACCGTTTCCACATCTCCAGCCCGACAGAAGTGATAGGCGGCGATATCACTACGGATTTGGGTCAGTTTAGCAGCGATCGCACTTTTGCCAACGCCTGGTTCACCCGTCAGCAGGTAGAACTGCTCATTGCCCTGTTTCAACCAACGGTCAATCTGCTCAAAAAGCCATTCCCGTCCGGTGAAGCGTTCGGTCAGGCGCTCGATGTAGCGGGTAAAATCAATAGGAGCTAGACGATTGAGTGCAGAGGAAACCATTCATTTACTCCAAGTTCAGTAAGTACTCTTGCAACGAGGGATGAAAGATGGCGAAGGTTTCACGGGCGTCCTCACCTTCCCCAATGCACCCGACATCCAAAAACTGTCTCAGTCCCCACAAGTCTTGCCGCACCAACCTGGGTCGAATTCCGGTCAAGCTGACTAACTGGTCTTCAGTCAATGGTTCCTGAGCGCTTGCTAATACCTTCAGGATTTTTTGGCATCGTTCCGCCAACTCATCGACTGAAAACCACTTTGATAAATCTTTGGCGTAACTTTCAGCCAAACTTTCAGGCAAAACTGCTAGATTGTTCAACGAGTGTTTTCTAGCTTCGAGGTCATCTAATAGACATCGGACGTAGCGAAAATTACCCATTGAAAGCTGGGTCAACTCATCCACCAGTGTTTGGGAGGACATCTGAGTTGCTTCTAGCTGATTTTGAAAGGCGGGTTCTGCAACTTGATTCTGGATGTAGTGCCGAATATCACCCAGATTCTGCTGGGACATTTCCTCCAGCTTGTAGGGTTGGAGGGGTTCAAACTCTCGCAACACTCTTCGGTCTGGACGCGAGGTGAGAATAAATCGAACCCAGGATGGTAAACTTTCATCTTCCAACAAGGCTGCTAGCAATGTCACAATGTCTTCATCATCCTTTGCAGCGTCTTCGGTTGAGACTGCCACATCCAGGGCATCAATTAGGAAAATTGCTCGTTCTGGAGCTGGCTTGTGGCGCTCGTCGTAGATTTTAGGCAACGCTGCCAAGGGTGCCCGGATCAGAATATCCAGTATATTCTCCAAGTCTTCCTTTTCCAGGTCACTTGGATTCAGGTTTTCAATGTAGACTTCTCTAATCTTGCTATCACTCGCTTGCTTAACCTGGATTTTGACATCCGCTTCCAAGGTTGCCTTAATGGTATTGAGCAACGCTAGACCGTAGTCTGGCACTGTTTCCATCAATTGAGCTGTAAGCGATCGCAAAATCCGCCCCGGTTTCAAGGTTTCCAATTCTGCGGCTTGACACAAGTGATAGGCAACAATGTCTTTGCGCGATTGAATGAGGTGAGCTGCGATCGTACTCTTGCCCACGCCCGGTTCTCCAGTTAGAATGAAGAACCGTTCATTGTCCTGTTGCAACCATCGGTCAATCTCCTCAAGGACCCATTTCCGACCTGTGAACCCTTCGGTGAGTCTTTCGATATCACGGTCAAATGCGATCGCTTTTACTTGAGTTGCAACAGTTCCAGTCATCGTTCCTTGCTCTAAATGTCTTCAGCGATGAGTGTTGTTTGGAGAATTGGCAGCTTGTACTGTGACCAGTAAAGCTCCTTAACCAGCTTGAGTATTCAAAAGCTCTGATATCTTTCGCCAATCTGGATGCACCCATCCTGCAATCCGCACTGCCTCCGATAAAACTGTTACTGACAGTCCTAATTCAACTTTTTCAAAAGCAGGTGCCCATTCTGATAAGACAGACAAAAATTCGTTCAACTCTAGTAAGCCAATTGCTACAAGAGCTTCTTCAAAATTTATAGCTTGAGTTGCATTAACAGGTGAATGCTTCAGCACATCTAATTGTCTCTCTTCCAACTTAATGTTCTGAGCAACGTTGCTACTTTCAGTTAAGCCTCCCTCAACTTTGACTGCCTGTCTAAGCTGAATTAGGTCTGTAACTGTCTCGGATTGAATCTTACTATCCTCAATAGATTGAGCGACCTGCTCAGCCTCTGTAAATCGTCCTGCTTTAGCTAAAGCACTAGCAAACCACTTCAGGGCTAAAGCTCGACTTCTAGCAACTTCGATGGATCGAGCCAGTTGTTCAGCTTGAGTAAATTGCCCCGCGTGAACTAACGCATTTATCAGCTCTTTCAGTGCCCATGTTCGACTATTAATAGATTCAATAGATCGAGCCACTCGTTCTGCTTCAGCAAACTGTTCTGTTTGAACTAAAGTAACAACCAACTCTCTCAATGCTTCAGAACGGCTTTCAAGAAAATTGATAGCTAAAGCTGCTTGTTCAGCTTCAGTGAATTTTCCTATCTTAGTTAGACTACGAGCCACGATTCTTAGGGCACTATTAGATTTACCATTGCGGGCAATTTCTTCAGCCTTTAAGAGAAAAGTCACAGCTTCAGATTGCTGTTCTGTCTGAATTAGAGCCGTTGCTAAATTATTGAGCGCTAATGCCCGACTCTCAGCGTTCTTAATAACTAATGCGACTCGTTCAGCTTCAGCGAATTGTTCTGTTTGAGTTAAAGCAAGCGATATTTTGTTTAGAAGAAGGTCGGATTTATTGATTTGGGCAATCTCCTCAGCTTTTTTGAAGAAGGTCATAGCTTCAGATTGATGTCCCAATTGAATCAGAGTAACTGCCAAATCCTTGAATACCAGTGCCCGATTCTCACTACCTTGAATTGCCTGAGCTACTTGTTCAGCTTTGTTGAATTGTCCAACCTGAGCTAGGGCAAACGCTAATTGTCTCAACGCTTGAGCCTGACTTCCACTGCTCTTAATAGCTTGGTCTATTTCCCCTGCTTCAGTAAAGATTGTCAGAGCATTAGTTTGCTGTCCTACTTGAGCTAGTGCGACTGCTAATTGTCTTAATGTCTCAGCTCTGTCTCGATAATCTTCAACAGTTTGAGCTACTTGCTCAGCGTCAGTGAAATATTTTACTTCAGCCAAGGCAATAGATAGTTGACGTAATATCTTATCTCGTTCTCTAGAGTCTTCAATAATCTGAGCAGTTTCTCTTGCTTCAGCGAAAATTTCTACTGCTTCAGGCTTCTGCTCCACATGAGCTAGAGCAGTTGCTAATTTGCTCAATGCCTCAATTCGAGCCTCGTAGTTTTCAATAGTTTGAGCAATCTCTCTTGCTTCTGCGAAGACTTCTACTGCTTCAGACTGTTGTTGTGCCTGGATTAGGGCAGTTGCTAGTTGACTTAAGGCTTCAACTTGAGTTCCGCTAGAACAAATTTTTTGGATAAGTTTCTTGGCTTGCGTAAACTGCTCTGCTTGAGCTAGAGCAATAGCTAATTGACTGAATGTCTCTGCCTTGGTCTGATCTTGTTCAATAGATTGTGCAATTTGCTCAGCTTTAGTAAACTGCCCTGCTTGAGCTAAAGCAATAGCTAATTGACTGAATGCCTCTGCCTTAGTTTGATCTTGTTCAATAGATTGTACAATTTGCTCAGCTTTAGTAAACTGCCCTGCTTGAGCTAGAGCAATAGCTAAATGTTTCAGTACTTCTGCTCGTTCCCAACTCGACTCAATAGATTGTGCAATCTGCTCAGCTTTAACAAACTGCCCTGCTTGAGCTAGAGCGATGGCTAGCTGAATCGATGCTGCTTGAGCTGCAATGTGTGAGCGCTCCCAGTCTTTTGCTTGCTCATAACGCTCCACAATAGAATGGACAACTTCCTCAGCTTCGATAAACATTCCTAGCTTAACTAAGGAACTAGACAATTCATTTAATGCTTCCGCTAGTGTCTGTCCCTTTTTCAAAAAACTGATAGAATTAACAAGTTCTCTAACCTGTTTAACTCGCAATTTTAAAGAATTTTTAGTTTCATTAATTATTGATGTAATTTCAGGAAGATGTCCTATTTGAGATAAAGCAGTAGCTATCTTCCCCAATGCTGCTATGCGAGCCTCTACAGAGTCAATCAACTGAGCTTGTTCCCACATCTTCCTCAGTAGCACTGAATTGGGAGGCTGACCTTTAGCTTGTTGTGTGTTGTAAATTACCCAAAAACTATCAAACCGTTGTGAAGCACCGGGACGTAGGCAAGCATGTTGTATAGCTTTTGCTTCACCACCTAACCAGACAAGAGTCTTTAGATCGGTATCGCTATAGCGACTTGCTCGGTGATAGATAACCTGCCGTGCTGTGTGAAGCTGGACTAGTTGTGTTACTTGCTCAGGTAGTCTTGGGTTATCGAAAGCCTTCAATGCAAGTTCTAAATCCGTGACATACCCTTCATCACTGCCATACTGAGTGAACTTAGCGTGCATCCAATTCGCAGTACTTGTTAATAATTTACATAGATCTTGATGGTGTCCAGCTTGTTTCAGATGATATGGCAAGTAACGAAAAGCATAGTCATCTTTGATGCTTGTCCAATCTCTTTCCAACCATGATTTAGCCCCTGCTCGGTAGTAATCTACTATCCTTTGATGTTGTTCTTGTGCATCACACCAGTAGCTCTCTGCTCGATCTTCATCTTGCAAAAAGTTTGCTAAAGAACGGTGATAGATGGCGTAAGTACGTTGGCTTGCAGGCAAGAATTCATCTATGTCTAAAAACTGTTGGAGTTCTTCCAGCACTCCTGCAACTTCAGATTTACTCATCTCTGTAAATCCAGCCAATTGTTCCCTAGTCAACGCCTCTTGAGCGATCGCTAATGTTCCCAAGATGGGAGCATATTGCCTCCGCCAAGTTTTCTTGTCTTTGCCAACCAAACGATACAGAAATTCCCGATAGATACCATCTAAACCGTTTGGCAACTGCTCCAACGTGGTCTTAGTTATTTCTAAGTGCCCTTGGGCAAGCATTTTCAGCAGATAGGTGACGTAGAGAAAGTTGCCATCGCTCTTCGCACTAACTGTAGTGACAAAGTTGCCTTGAGGCAAATCGGGGGCGAGTTGCGCTACCAGTCCTGGCTGCTGCTTCAAGGCTTGCCAGACATACTGATTGACATCCTCCTGGCTATGCTGTAATCCCTCACCCATTGTCAGGGAATACACTACTGCACGATCTTGCAGGGGTTCTAAAGCTTCTATCTTGGGGCGAGAAGTCAGCAAGAAACGCACCTGTTCGGGCAAGTCTTGTACTGCTGAGAGCAAATCAACAATGGTTTTCTCTCCTTCAAACGTTAATGCCTCATCCAAACTGTCCACCAGAATGGTAATAGGCTTATCAAAACCATTGCCGTAGATAGTGTTCAGTGGGTCTAGCACCACTCGATTGAATGCTTCCTGACCACTCCTGAGTCCTGATACATCGAGGTTATTGACGACTACCCCTTGAACGGTGCTGTCCTTGACTGTGCCCAGGTTTTGCTCAACGCGAATATTAACCTCTTTTTCCCCAATATTCAGCAATACCTCAGCGTACTCAGAGATTTGAGACAGTTGTAAAGCAATTGACTCGGAAAAATTCTTCGGGTCAACCCAGGTACTTCGGGAAGCAGAGCAGAAATGAGCAGCATTCGGAAAATTGGCAATCAAATTTTTAGAGATTGCTTGTTGACTCAGTCTGTGTTGGTATACTTGACCAGCAATCGCTGTCTTCCCACTTCCTGGCTCCCCAGTCAGCAGAAAGTAACGTGAGCTATTGGGGTCAGAGAGCCAGTCATGGATCTTCTCAAACACCCACTTGCGACCTGTGAAGTTTTGGATGCGGTCATTTACGTAGTCTGTGAAATCGGGTCTTACTTTACTACTAGCTACTGGCATAGTCCATCCCTAAGGCAAGAAGTTAAAGCTGATTTAGTTAGTAGAGGGCGATCGCAAAATCCGCCCCGGTCTCACGGTTTCCACATCGCCTGCCCGACAAAAGTGATAGGCAGCCACGTCATTGCGAATTTGGGTTAACCGAGCCGCGATCGCACTTTTCCCTACTCCCGGTTCCCCAGTCAGGATGAAGAACCGTTCATTGTCCTGTTGCAACCATCGGTCAATCTCCTCAAAGACCCATTCCCGATCTGTGAAGCTTTCGGTAAGCCTTTCGATATCACGGTCAAATGCGATCGCTTTCACTTGAGTTGCAACAGTTCCAGTCATCGTTTTTTGCTCTAAGATGCTTCTAGTTGTTTAGGTTTTGAAGGCGATCGCAAAATCCGTCCCGGTTTCAAGGTTTCCAATTCTGCTGCTTGACACAAGTGATAAGCAACAATGTCTTTGTGGGTTTGAATGAGGTGGGCGGCGATCGCCGTCTTTCCACTTCCCGGTTCCTGTGTCAGCAGAAAGTAGCGTGAACCATCCGGGTTAAAGAGCCAGTTACGAATTGCCCCAAATACCCAATCCCAACCTGTTAAGTTGCGGGTGCGATCGCTAATATAGTCTGTCAAATACATTTGAAATTTGGTGTTTAATAATACCATTACTCTATAAGTAGATTTAGTATGATGATTAACACATTTAATAATAAAACTGTAAATGTTAATAACTATTTAGTACGCCATTCTGTTACCAACTTTGAGTAGTTAATGATACAATAATTTATATTTAAGGCACTGTCAAACACCTTAGTCTTTAATCTAACAACATATCGACTAATCTAGAGATCAGCAACAAATTCAAAAATTTATCAAAACTTTATATTTCCTTCCTCCTACTTGTGGATTTACGAGCTTATCCTGGTTATTTAAATCTATGTTGCCTTACTTAATATTAAAGAAATCTTAGTGTCAGTAAAGTTACTAATTTTTCCTGCTAGCATATTCAACACCAGAAAGATTAAGTAATGATTTACACAAAAAATCCAGCGTTTGCATACCGCTAAGTTTAGACAAGTTGGTTGCTGTCCCTGACATCAAGCTAACCTCGCTACTAAACCGCAAGTTAAAAGCCGAACGAATATAAAAAGCTTGAAAGGGGCTAAAAATGGCAAAAGTACAAATGCGCGATATTGTCGTTATTCTGCCTGGTATTACAGGGAGCGTGCTCCAAAAAGACGGCAAAGATGTCTGGGCAGTATCGGGACAAGCAGCCTTACAAGCGCTCATCACCCGTGGAGAATCATTTCAGCAATTGAAGATAGACCATGATGATCCTGAGCTTGAGGATCTGGGAGACGGGATTAAAGCTGTTCGAGTTGTGGAAGATGCCCACCTTGTACCGGGTTTAGTCAAAATCGATGGATATACAGCAATCTCTCAAGCCATTAATGACTATTGTGATGTAACACTTGGTGAAAACTTCTTCAAGTTTCCCTACGATTGGCGACGCGACAATCGAGCCAGCGCTCGTGCCTTGAAGCGTTTTGTAGATGAACGGTTGAAGAAGTGGCGGGAATCTCCTAACGGTGCTGAGGACGGAAAGGTGATTCTATTGGGGCACAGTATGGGTGGCTTGGTTTCTCGCTACTACCTGGAAGTATTGGAAGGATGGCAAGATTGTCGGGCTTTGGTTACCTTTGGTACTCCTCACCGTGGATCTGTCAATGCAGTTAACTTTCTTGCAAATGGCTTTAAAAAGCTATTCTTCGATCTCACTGAGGTGATGCGATCGCTACCTTCGGTCTATCAACTGATGCCAATTTACCCGATGCTCAAGATTAGTAACGAGTATAAGCGAATTGCTGAAGCCGGTATTAACCTTCCTAACATTGACAAGGCAAAATCTGAAAATGCTTTAAAATTTCATCATGAAATTCGGGATGCTGTAAACAAGCACCGTCAAGATGCAAATTATTTAGCAAATAAGTATGCACTTATTCCTGTAGTGGGTACGAAGCAGCCCACGTTTCAATCGGCAAGTTTAACCACGAATGGTCAGATTGAGATTAGCCTGGAACTACCGGAAGGCGCTGATCCAATTTTCGGCAGTGGTGATGGGACAGTTCCTTATATATCTGCCATTCCTATCGAACTTACTACAGAGTATCGACAGAGCTACATTGCTGAACGACATGGTTCCATTCAAAATCATGGTCAGGTGCTGGATCAACTTTGCAACCTCATTGCAGCAATGCAAGTTAGGAGAACAGAAAATTTCCAAAATCCGGGAATAGTTGAGGTTTCAAGAGAGCCAGCAGCAATCAGCTTGGATCTTGATGACGTGTATCTTCCTGATGAAGTTGTTGAGTTCCGTACCAGCATCATCAATGCGAGTGAGGATTTTGGAAAACTGAAAGCGCGGATTACGTCCGTTTCAGATGAAGACTTTTCGCTACGTGCTGATTTTCAAGAACAAGATGGTCGATGGATTTTGCACTTGGACAAGAATGCTTTTCCGACTGGAGGATTACACCGAGTGGAGGTTCGAGTCGAGAAAGGTGGTCTAAAGGCTCCTACGCCTGTGCATGATTTGTTTGAAGTGGTGAAGCAAGTTTAATTGTGGTAGTACCTCTAGGAGTTGGATGATGGAATGGATTTGGACGAAAGCAAATGAGAAGGAGTTAGCTCAGTTTGCTACAGACTCAGCGCTTCAACTGTTTAACTTGGATGTCAGCAGTTTTGATCTGATTCGAGAAGCGCAATTTGAGAGCCTGATAGAGGCGATCTACAACACTCTTGTCGAGCAGAAAATCAAATATGACCTCGAAAAATTCAGCACAGCAGAAACCCATCAGCGCATTCGCACACCTGTTGAAATTCTTTCCCAACCACGCCAAGGAACCTGTCTGGATCTTGCAATCCTGTTTAGTGGTTTATGTCTCGGTTGCAATTTACTGCCGAAGCTAATTCTGCTAGAAGGTCATGCCTTAGTTGCCGTGTCACTCACCTTGAAACGTAGTGAGTGGAACAGCGGTAGTGAAGACCAGAAGAAATTTTTAGGTAAGCGCGTGAAAGATTCTCAAGGAATTGAACGAATTGAACCTGATGTTTTTAGAAACGTAGATCTTCTGAAAGATAAGATTGACTATGGCATCTATTGTATTGTTGAATGCACTGGCTTTGCTTACAGCAAAACTTTGCAACCTGATTCTACAGAGCTTGCAGGAGTCGCACGAAACACAGATGGATTTCTGACGTTTAAACAGGCAAAAGAAGTTGGACGTAAGCAATTAGACCGATTACCTTTCAGGTATGCGATCGATATTGCTGTTGCACATGAGTCTTGGGGTATTAAGCCAGCATCTTTTGAGATTCCAAACACCTGGGAAAAACCAGTAATTAAGATGTACGCAAAGCAAGACCTCGAAAATCTTAATGCCGTTACAGCTATTGGCAATGAAAATGAGTCTGACGGTGCAGTCGAGATGGAATCTGACCAGACAGTAAAAGATGCAAAAAATTCCGTAATCAAAGGGAATGTAAATAAAGGAAGGGGAAGCTCAGGTGAATCTAGAACTAAACAAAATTTAGGTTCAATTGAGCATACGAAAGTTACAGCAGAGACACATCAAGATCTGTAGCCAAAACCTCTGAGAATTGTGGAACTTTCTGCCAGTCCTGCGACTGCTTAATAAAATTGAAAGCGATCGCCTTTGACCGTGATATCGAAAGACTTACCGAAGGCTTTACAGGGCGGGAGTGGGTCTTTGCGGAAGTTGACTGCTGGTTGCAACACGACAACGAACGGTTCTTCATCCTGACGGGGAAACCGGGAGTGGAGAAAAGTGCGATCTCCGCTCATCTGATTCAAATCTGCAAGGACATTGTTACCTATCACTGGTGTCAAGCAGCAGAATTGGAAACCTTGAAACCGGGAGGGATTTTGCGATCGCCCTCAAAACCTAAACAACTACAAGCACTTTAGAGCAAGAAACAATGACTGGAACTATTGTAACTCAAATGAAAGCGATCGCCTCTGACCGTGATATCGAAAGCTCACCGAAGGCTTCACGGGGCGGGAGTGGGTTTTTGAGGAGATTGACCGATGGTTGCAACAGGACAACGAACGGTTCTTCATCCTGACCAGGGAACCAGGAGTGGGGAAAAGTGCGGTCACTATGCTTTAGGATTCCTGGCATCTCATTTGGTGGAACTAGTAGTCTGTCAAAGCAATTTTGACGGATAGTAGAAGTGTGCATTCAAACTAAATCTTCTAGTAAACCTGTAATTTTACCCTGGGCTTTGGTGCGGTTGTCGTCATAAATCATTAAAGTGTTCAGATTCGCATGACGGCTCAACTTTTGAACGCTTCTGACATCTCCCCCACTCACATCTAGTGCCGCAGTGACCGACGAATGTCTAACTCTGTGCGGGCTAACGGTTTTAGAAATACCAGCAACTTTCGCAATAGCCACGACAATCTTGCGAATTCCATCTCCCGTCAACCTATGCCCATAATGAGGTCGCAGCGAGATAAACAGCGGTTGCTTAATGTCAAGTTCACACCGAGAGAGCAACCAATCCTGAAGTGCATCACAGGTTTTAGGTTTCAAGTCAATGTTTTCCTTCTGGGTTCCCCTTCCTTTCCCCAGAATACTCAAAGTCCTGGCTTCTAAATCCAAATCCTCAATATTGCAGCGGGAAATCTCCTCACGTCTGAGGGCATTCGCCCACAATAGCCGCAGCAGCGCATAATCGCGTTTGCCTTTTAAAGTTTCTCGGTCTGGTACCAAAAGCATTTTTTTAAATGCTTCCGGGCTAATTCCTGTTGTATCTCGGTAAGGAGTCACTTTCTCGCTCTTAATATCTGCCAAAGTCCAATCACACTTACCCACCTTATATGCGTAGTTAACCAATGACTTGATAGCGGCTAAGCGACGATTAACAGTCGCTTCCTTCAACCCAAGGTCAACCAAAGTCGCTTTGTAACGCAAAACTAGGGTAACTGCCGCAAACCTGTCCATTTGCAGAAATTGAGCCACTAGAGTGGGAGTTGGTTCCTGACCACACACTGTCACAAAAAAGTTCTTTAAATCTTTAGCGTATTCATGACGGGTACTTTTATTACGCTTGCCCACCAGTAACTCTTCCAAAAGGTTACGTTCCGCAGCAATGGCAAACGGATTGGTCAACGAGAGTGAATGCGACCCATCATCAGACGACATACAACTATCGAAAAGATTCATTTTCGATAATTAACTTAGCACAGATCTAGACCCAACTTCTGTAAAGGAGTGTTTTGGTGGACACTCCTTTGATCTAAACTTGTTTGACAATTAGGCGATCGCCCGTAAGGGCAGTACGCTCCGCGCAATCGCCATCAAAATCACTAACTGAGTACGGGACAAACTAAACTTGAGCCACACCGCGCACCTATTTTCATTTCACCGGAAAATAAATAGCCTCCTGCTCCTGGTAGCGCCAGCCCACACTGCCTGGGTCGCGTGACCGGGACCATGACAGAAATTCCTTTGGACTTAGGGTTTGGCGTTGATTGCTCAGATTGGCTACATCAACCGCGAGTCTTTTAGCAAGGTTTTCTTCTGGCATTGGTTGTAATTCTATACTGGCTTGTTGATAGTACGGGTAGCCAGATGATTTGCGCCCCCTTTGAGTACTTGGGTTGCGTTGTAGTTGCACCAAGGCTGACTCAATGAGTGCTAATCGATTGGCGAGTACTTTTATCTGTTGTTCCAAATCACTAAAGCGTTGTTGTTGCTGAGTTTCTGTACTACTTTCTGCACGCTTTTCTATACGAGGAGCCAAATGCTGCAATTCTTCTTCTAGTTGGTGTAGACGAGTTTCTACATTATTATCTGTACTATCTGAAGAACCAAGAACGTGGTGTAAACCTTGGGTGACCAAATCTGTAGCTGTGGTGTTCAGCTCGCGAGCTTTTGCCCTAAGCTCTTTGATCAAGGACTTGGGAAGCTTAAAGTTAATTGATTCTCGTTCAACTTTTGCCATTTCTACACCAGTTTATACACCACTGGATAGACAGTTTACAAGAGACAACGGGAGCGTGAAAGCTGTCGGTTCGCGGCCCAGCGTGAAAGCTGTCGGTTCGCGGCCCAGCGTGAAAGCTGTCGGTTCGCGGCCCAGCGTGAAAATTGTCGCAGACTATGTGAAAATATTCGCGGACTAATTGAAAATTATGTTTGTAAAACCCTCATTTTTTCGTGGTAAACGGCGATACGCCTCTGGCGTCTGGGCTTTGCGCAATCGCACCAAAGCAGGAGTGTTCTACCAAAGTCTAACCCAGTATGAATTTCGTGCCTTGTGGCAAGAATTTGGATTTGGACTCCGTTACTATCGCCAACCCAGATATACGCCAACCCCAAAAGCCATTAGACATCTCCGAAAATTGGTAATACGGCTCCGTCAGTCGCTTAGGTTGTGCAAGCGTGCCCTACTAAAATTAGCCAGCTGAATCTGTACCAATCCATTAAAGTCCTAGGTACTTGACGGCAAACCTCAGCAAGCGAACGGTATCAGTTTCCCGAACTTTGTGTATGTGCTCACCCAGTTGCGCGACCTCTATCTGTATGATTTTTTCGACTTTACTAGTCTTAACTCTACCAAAGTAGTCAGGTGAATTGGTAAAATTTAGAACAGTTTAGGGCATTATTTTGATTAATCCTCCTGCACCCTTAAAAAGTATGCACCATGTCAGCACAGATAACTTATCTAGAACTGTCTGAGGCCTCTGGAAGTTCCCACAAGTTTTATGAAGTCACGGTTGATGGGGCTGAAGTTCGCATCCGTTTTGGTCGAATTAGTGAATCGGGACAAATCCAGACCAAAACCTATGCAACTCCTGAAAAAGCCAAGGCAGAAGCAGACAAGAAGATTAAAGAAAAACTGAAAAAAGGCTATGAGTATGCAGTCATGGGTGGGCGACAGAAGCGTCCTAGTACCCGTCGTCAGGTTACCAGCACCCCATCAACAGGTCTGCGAGCGCCGATTCTATGGCGCTTTGACTCTGGCTCTCCGGCTTTTGGTATTTTCATCGATGGTGAGCACTGCTGGCTGGGCAATCAACAGGGGCAAGTCTTTAAGCTCGATCACCAAGGGCAAGTGTTAAATCAGTACCAGTTGCCAGAGGGAGTTAAATGCATTGTGGCGGATGATGTCTGGATTTATGTCGGATGTGACGATGGCAACGTTTATGATCTCACTGGCAAGCTGCCTCGGCTAGCTTATGAGATTGACGAGCATGTTGATATTTTTTGGCTGGATATCCACGATGGCATTCTTGGCGTGTCTGATGCCAACGGGGGGTTAGCCAAGATTGATCCCGAAGGAGAGGTGCAGTGGACGCGCCTCAGTTCAGGTAAGTTGGGTTGGATGGTACGATGTGATACCCAAGGGTTTTATCAGGGTCACACCAGAGGTGTGACCCTGTATGAACGCGAACAGGGACGGCAACTCTGGCACCAAGCCACAGAGGGTAGTGTGCTATTTGGCTGGCAAGAAGCGGATACAGTTTACGCAGGAACCAGCAGCAAGAAAATTTACAGTTTCAGCAAAGCGAGTGGCGAGCCTCAAAGCATCTATACTTGTGATGCTTCGGTATACTCCTGCGCTACAGCTGCTAGAGGTCAGTATGTTTTTGCAGGAGATAGCTCGTCTTCCATCTACTGTTTTGACCAGAAGGGCAAGCGACTGTGGAAATTAGGAACGGGTTGTGGTTCAGCACTTTCAATGCAGTTCTGGGGAGAGCGCCTCTACATCGTCACAACCGATGGTGTGCTGTCCTGCATTGATGCCAGCACGAAGGCAATTGAAGCTGCCCAAGCTGGACAACTCCCGAAAGTCGTCTCTATCCAAGCTCAAGAAGCCCCTGCAGCAACTGTTGCGACCACCCTAGAAACTGTATCTGATTCCTCTGCGGGGGTGATAGTCGAATGTTTCCGTCAGGAGGGCAAACTGCGAGTGCGGGTTGTCTCTGTTGGGTACAACCCAGAGTGGATGGTGCAGTTTCCCAGAGATATTCGGCACGAGGGCAGCCGTTACCTCGTGCAGGAAATTCGAGAAGCTAGCCAGGGAGGCTTCTACAGAGCTTATGGAGATATCAAGAAGTTGGTGTAAATCATGGAAAAGTACTGAATTTTTAAAGCCTTGCAAGCGGTTGAACTTACCATAGATCACAAGTCTGATTTCATCACTGCAGTCTATTTATCTGAAGAATACTCTGAGCTACAGCATTTTTTCTAGAAACTGCTTTGCGCTCCCACTGAGGAGTGTTCAAAAATTCACTTGGTGTAGTGTCCTCTATCAAACACCCTTGCTCGAGGAACATAATTCGACTAGCAGCAACTCTGGCAAATCCCATTTCATGAGTTACAATTGCCAACGAATCAGATGTCATTCATGTCTTTTACACATTTTTTGTATAAAAATTGACATAATAATGAGCAAAAGTCGCTATGCATCAAACTGGAAAGAAATAGCCACCGCTGTGAAAGAATCAGTAGGGTGGTGTTGCCAAAAGTGTGGTAGGGTTTGTTTGAAACCGGGTGAAAAAACTCAAAGTTGGACTTTATCTGAACGTAGAGCTTATACTCTTCAAGTTCATCATTGGAACTTTAATCCAGAAGATAATCGATTAGAAAATCTTGCCCCTTTGTGCAGTAGCTGTCATCTCCATTACCACCGATTTGGACGAGGAAATATCTCTCCTGGTCAATTGTCACTGGAATTAACAATCAAAAATTAAACTTCCGAAACTGTAAAATCCTGGCTTGTACTTGGTATGGTAGTTTTTTGCTCTTGTGACATGATTTATATACTATGAAGGTAGAGTGAAAAATTTCATCACTTACAAGTAGTGCAACTTGTATCCACTTTTGTGTCATTTGTGCTCTACTATAGCCAGCTCATCGCTACCTGTAGTGACCCGCAATCAAGGCATTTTCAAACCAGGATTATTTGCAATTAAGTACAGAATTTTACAAATTCGTAGCGAATTGACAGGAGTTTTCAGAAGGGATAACCTCCTAAGAGGAGCGTTCGCCTTTAGCGGGTACTCCGTGCGATTGCGCGAACGCTCTTTGCATGTCCGGAGGACATAGGGACACGCAAAGAGCGTTCGGGACGAGAGCGCAGACGCCTTCAGGCGTATCGCTCACCACCTCTATCCTCCTATTTCCATGCCCGCCGATTGTTTCTGCAATTGCCCAGTGCGCTCTGCTCTTAGCTGCTGGACAACCGCATAACGTGCTTGAAAGTCTTTAACCTGCTCCCTTGTAAATGGCTTTTCCACCTTGTCACCATAAGCCTTCATCTGGAGGTTACCTTCCATATCTCGAACTTGCAAATGTTTGCCAGAATCAATAATTTGCATCCCTGCCTTTTCGGAAACAAAGGCACGACCTTGCATTTTCTCAATCTTTGCATTCTCTCTAGTGCCACCTACCCACGTCTCAATTGGTACCTTCCCTTCTTTGCCGTACACATTTACCATGTCACGTAACGGAGCAAGACTATCCCGCGTCAGTTGCTTGCGCTCGATGTAATCAAAGTTGTCCAAATCTTTGGTCAACAAACGGTTATGAGTCACTTCGTCTCCTTTAGCCTTGAGAACTCCATCAGGACGGTAACTCTGCTCAATCTTTCCTGTATCATGCCGCAAAAACGTTTGATTCGATTTGTCAATTGATAAATCACCTGTTGCCTGATTTTGGGTAATGGTATAGCCACTTACTGTCGCTGTTCTGACACTAGGGACAAGTTCTTTACCTTCTTGTTGGAGTGCCTTATGAGCAACTTGGAGGACAAACTGCTGGGCTTTTTGAACTGCACCATCCCGTTCTGAACGCAGATTCTCTGGCACCGGAGCTTTACTCACCGCTAATTCCTGAATTGCTTCAATGGAGACTGAACCAGAGTAAGCGCCCTGCCTCTCCTCAATTTTGGACATTTGGAACCACTGCCAGTTTTTCGAGTTCTCCTCTCGTTGAAGTTGAGCTTGCTGCTCTTTCTCTTCGATAAATTGTTTGGTGGAGGCGCGAACATGACTTTCTTCTCTTAATTGAGATGCGTCTACTTCCTTATGAATTACCTCAAAAGGAGTTACAGACTCAAATGCCACTTTATCTTGGGAAACAACTTCTACTCCCTCTATTTGGGCTGATTGTGAATTTGTGATTTCTGGTTCAATTAATTGACTCTCAATGACTTGACCTTTCTCAAATCGAAACACCTCTTCGTCGTTCTTTTCAATCACAAGCGCCTGTTTAATGTTGGAAGGCTCACCCTTTTGTCCAAGTGCAGGAGTATCCATATCAATCGCTGCTCGCAACACTCCTACACGAGTTTCTGTGAGCTTACTCATCTCTGGTTCCTGTCCAACAACACCCTCATAAACTGAGTTTTTCCCCATCTGGATATTAATCTTATCCCCAGATTTAGCATCCATTCGGTTTGCCAATTCTTGGATAAATTCCTGGGTTTGCTCTATCGATAAAAGCGCTCTTGTTGCAGCCATATGTCACTCCTGCAAAAAACATTTTTATGAACTGTAAATTCTATTGGTGCTTAGGCAGCTGCTTCTTTATTAACCAGCCATAATTCGTGACCAGAAATATTTTCAATGCGATTGAGGACTTCTACACCTTGCACTAAAATTAGCCCTGGTTCACCATCTACCTCAATTTCCACTACTTCTGGACGTGCAGTAGTTGTTAATAACAAACTGGGCATTGCATCAACTTGACCATTAGATTTCCAACCAGCAGCCCAGCAATCATCCAAGTAAACATTGACTTGTTGAGGATGGTACTCACTATCAAAATCAGAAAATTCCCGGTAAGTTTCAACCGACTCTCTTATTGATGGATAGTCTTTTAAAACTTCCTGCACAATTTCAGAAATTAGGTACTCTGCGTTCGTAGCTAGATTAGTATTCATTATTTAACTACCTGTAACTAATGGTTCGACTTACAAATCTTCTCTCACTCTTAATTTACATTCAAATTCCTTATATCTAATAATTTGTCCTCTAAAGCGACTGATGTTGTATGTTATGAATATCAAAACAATAAGCCGAAGCAAACATACAAAACTGCCTTAGGTCATAAAACAAATTAACATTTATCTTTTTACGTATTAACCATTCAAAAACTTCGACATGACAAATAGCGAGCGCGGACACGAGCCTTCGCCATTCTTTTGGCTTGCCGATAAGTCCACATAGGTGTAGGCTTGAGGTCGGGAATATCAACAAACTGTTTATCAAACCGCTTTAATCCTGTTATCCTACTAATGACTTTAGCAATCGTTTTACAGCAAGAATGAGGATACAGAACAACCTGCGCTTCACTAAAGCGAATAACTATCCAATTCACCTCAATAAAATACTGATTACGAATTGCATCGTTGGACTTGTCAATACAATGAGTTGGTTGTTTAGATTTGTAATCATAAGGCTCATCAACTTCAACATCAATCGATAACCCAATCTCTGCAAAGACGATTGCAAAGTCTGTGCTGTAGGCGTATTCTTTAGCGTTAATTGTGACAGGAAAATTAAGTTGCGTTTGTACGCACAAAGAATCAAAATGCTGCTCTATAACCTCCCTAAATGTCCGTTCGCTTGCACCAACAGGAGCATCACTTTTTCCCACAGGTTGCCTGACTTGTTGGTAAAGTGTGAGTTTAAGTTGTTTGAGGCGGTGCAGTTTCTGACTATTTGAATTCAGCGGCGAAGCTTCGTTTTTTTGAACATTACTGAGGTGTTCAGGTAATGGGTTGTGAATTGATTTCTTGTGTTCCAAATTACTGTCAAGCGACTGACTCCCTTGAAAGTGAACAATGAACCACAGCAGCGCCATTCCTCCCAACCCACAAGTCGTTAGCATGAGCCATCCCAAATCGCCAAACACTCCTAAAATCAGAAACCCTTTAATGGCGGCAAGTGATAAAATAATGCCTGGAAGCAATACTAGGACGTGACACAGTGTAGTCCATGCAGGAATAGTGACAAGTCCTCCAACCAATTGATACAATCGCTTCCACAAAAGTTGTAAATTTGCTTCGCAAACTGCTTCTAAAGATTGCTCTTTAAATCCCATCTTATCCCTTACATAGAAGTCAGACATATCTCCTTGCTTTGACATAAAATCAAGCAAAAGCTTGGGAATTAAAATATAGGGATAGCTACTCATTTGGGTGAATTTTCAAACTTGCGCTCGTTTGGGGGAACTGTCCATAGGATGCAAAACCCTGAAGATGCTTTCCTATTTCCTTGAGTCAGTGTCACTTTTAAACTTTGAGCGTCCTTCTGACACTCTTTGTTATCCAAATATCCGGCATTCCATTTCATTAGGTTACGGGCAAACTTACCTTCATTTGACTCTGCCCAACGCAACGCCTCAAGCTGGTTCATAGTGAGACGCTGCGGTTGGGAAAGTCCACCCTCCAACCAAGGAGGAATACTCATGCCAAGGATAAATCCTAAACTCAAGATGGCTGTCACAAGTCCAGCAGCGGGTAGAATCATAGTGGACAAGCGACGGGCTTCTTGTTGTTCTACCTTTTTAATCAAATCAGCAGCTGCACGAGCGATCGCTAACTTTTGGCGTTCAAGTGTTGCAGATTCCACCAACTCCAAATTTCGTGAGATTTCTTTACTCCAGTTTTTGAACAATTGCTCTAGAGTATCCGGCGCATCTTCTAGCAGAACTTCCAATCTGCCCGTTGCTAGGAGAACTAACAACAATGGATCTCCCGGTACTAGTCCAGATTTTCCCACGTAATCCCAAACTCGTTTTTTAAATTCTTCACTCTTCCCCACCAAGGCAGCAGTTAGTAACTCATCAATGCTGGTTGTGTTGTCTTCATCAACCAACTTACTTGTGCCATTCATTGGACTAACCCCGTGCCTTCAAATGCCTTAAACGCCCCCTTCAAAAAGTTTTTCACCTTCTGTTGTGAAACAACGCCAAAATCTGGGTGAGTACAAGCTGATTCAAACTTGATTTGTAGCCGATCCACCATATTCTTCTCCCAGTGTGCCAACTTGGGAAAGTCCATCACCACAAAGCTATACTTTTTTTGGACATCTTTGTACTTGTCTAGATTAGACACATAACTCCACTCATCACATAAGCCCTTATTTCTCACAAAAACATGAGTTAGACGATTCTCAAAGTGTTGCTGCGATTCGACAAAAAACTCAACCGAATCGTGTCCTCCTGTACAAACAAACCACTTCACAAATCGAATTGATTTCTCCTTCCCCAATTCAATCAAACCATTGTTATCAATCCACTCCGTTACTTTTTTGTAAACTTGAGCAGGTAAATTGACTAATACTGATTTCTTTAATGCCAACTCAAAAATCTGATCCGCTTCTTTTTGTTGCTTCTCGTCGTCACTAAAGAATGCTTCAATGCACCCTGGATAAATCTTCAAAATATCCTGGTTAGATGTGTCAGCATCCACAATTGCAAAATCCAAACCTTTGTATTGACAATACTCAATAAATGCCCGCGATAGAAAACTTTTTCCTGCGCCTCCTTTTTCTCCATCAACTAAGTGAATTGTGTGTGTCTCTACAGCTTTAGAGGTTGATTTTCCTGCTACAGAAGTACTGCCAGCTTTATTATCAGTTGCATTTTCATCCTTAGCTTTATCATCTTTTTTGGAGAATGAAGGATTTTCTTTTTCGACATCTACATTTATCTTTTGTTCATAGCTACTTTCTCCTTCTGCATCTAAACTTTTAGCATTAGTAGTTAAACCATCTGGTTTCAAAGACTCCTTGTCGGCATAATTAGTATCAATATGTGCTGTCACTATTGATTCACTTTCAACCGATGATTCGGTTGGGAGTTTGGCTGATTTGCGTGGTCTTCCTGCTTCCTGCTTTGGTGCTTGAGTTGGCGTTTCCGTCTTCACACCTTGCTTGTCCGTTGCTGCCATAAAACCTCTATAAACTGAATTTCAAAGTCTGCTGCTACCACCGAGCTAATCCTGAGTCGTCAAAATCCCCACCTCCGGCAGCTGCTGCTAGTTCAGACGCTGATAGCCCAACTTTAGAAAAAGTTTCCGCTGACGAGTTGGACGCTGCTGACGATACTGAATGTGCAATGGCTTTACTCGGTAACTCCAAACCCACTGCCACAGATAAATTGTCTGCCTGTCGCAACAGGGCATCTACACAAAAGCGCGCTATCTTTTGTTTGTTCGCTTCATCGTGATTGGGAGAATCTGCGATCGCCATTGGCAACCAAAACGAACGTAGTGCCGTGAGCATCACTTCTGTTACCGATAAAGCTGGATGCCCCTTGATGTACTTCAGCAACGCTTTATCCAACTCATTAGTTGGCTGATACCGCCAACGGAAATTTACCTGAGTTTTAGACCGCATAGCCAATTCTCTCCTCACCAGGCTTTGACAACTTTTTCAACTGTGCTTCTACAACTCCGTGAAAGTACAAAAACAAACTGTATACATCGCAAAGCCTGTTTCCTAAACCTGAAATATCTATGTTTGCAGGAATTTCTATTGAGGCGTTCCACGATAAAGGTGTTCTGGGATAATGCTCGTTCAATTCTTTCATCAAGTAATCTGCCGTCCCTCCGCAGAACACAATTTCATCCACATAGTCGGGAAGAACATTGTCCAACCATGAAGTCAACATGGCTGTGTATTCTGCTCGTGCATGACAAATTGCATTCTTTAGCTTCTGTATTTCTGTTGCTCGACCTTCCCGAGTTTTTGAGCGCGTCACTTGCTGCAACACCCTTTCATCAATATCGGTTCCAGCAGCAGCAATGACAGGAGTTAATCGTTCTAACGTCTGACCTGATGTAGAAGCAACCACTTTCTCCACCATTCGCACCATTCCTAAATCTGCGGTTTTTCCTGTTTCAACAATTCCTCGGTTGGCAATTAAGACTGAAGCGTTTCTATATCCAATCATTGCTACCCCGCACACTCTTTGTTTGAGGACTGCTCCCGCTTTCTTTTCGTGCATGAGATATATTCCCGCTCCTTCTGGTAAGCACTTGAACATAGCTAACTCCACACTCATCTCTCCTGTTGGTGTGAGGTATTTCAACAGTGCTTTTCGCAATACTCTCTCAAACTGCTCTTTGTCCTCAAATTCGCCTGGTGGTAGTAATACAGCTATTGCTACTCGTAATTTTGATGGCAGATGTAACTTCTCTTTAATTGCCCATACTGCTGCTAACGTCTTATACACTCCTCTCTCGTACTTCAGTTCTGTGAGTCCTGCATTGGCGTAATACCTGTTTCTTGCTAAATACCCTACTGCTTGCACTACTGATGCATTAGGCAGGTGTACCCAAGCCTGATTTTCTGCTTCTGTTGAACCTAGTAAACCTTTCCCCCAATTTCTCATTGACTCTAATGGTATTGTTCCTACCTCTGGTTCCATGACTAGTGATGTAAGTTTGCCATGACTATTTCCATACATGACTTTGGTACTGCTTCCACCAAAATCTATTCCTATTGTGATGACTGCTTGATTTTTTTGGGTATTTTTACTCATAAGTTGTGCGAGAAAATATAAGTCAAATTAAGACTTTATCAGCCAAATCAAGCCTTTTTATAAGCTCGTTTTATTAGTATTCTTGTCTAGTCTTGGCTTTTAATGGCTTACATAATTTTTCTGGTTTTTAAATCCTGCTGAATTCCTGTAAAATCCATCCAAACTCTATTTCAGCTTATCTGCACTCCTACTACTTTTGTCTTTTACCCAACGTCGTAACTGCTTTTAACTCTAACTTTTGGTATATTTTTGAGCCATTCTCCTTTCTACTCCAAATATTTGTTGCAAGATTTTTCGTGTAGAACATGCGTAGACTCACTACGCAATTTTTCCCCTGACGGGTCGGCTGATGCCTAAAAATTGCTACGTTCGCCCTTAAGGGACAGGCGGTTGAGGCGCTCTTGAACAATCACAATTTGAGGATTAAGAAAAGTTATCTAAACATTGCACTCATTCAACCAAGTGAATGCTGTTAGTCTCTAGATTGAAAATATTGGTATATGAGACTAGCGATCGCTCCAAGGAACCATCACTTCCATGCAAAGATACAAATATGGCAACTTACGCGATTTGCAGAATTGAGAAAATTAAAACCTGGGCAGAACTAGGCATGAGCGCTCTGCACACCGCCAGAGAGCGCGAAACTCCCAATGCTAACCCATCAGTAAAGAATGTTCGGCTAATAGGCAGCGTTGACAACAAAGAACTACAAGCACTATTTAAAGAAAAAATCGGCAACCAAAAGATTCGCTCCAACGCAGTCCTGGGAATAGAAATGCTCTTGAGTGCTAGTCCCCAATACTTCCGTCCCGACAACCCATCACTTGCTGGGGTCTATGAACAAGAACGGGTGGATGACTTTGCTGCTGCATCCACGAAATGGTTACTACAGAAGTACTCTGACCGAGTCGTCGGAGCTGAGTTGCACCTAGATGAAGCGACCCCACATATTCATGCATATATCGTACCGCTTGACCACAAAGGCAAACTAAACGCTAGGGCGTTAATCAATGGCAGGAAAAAGATATCGGAACTTCAAGACAGTTTCGCAGCTGCGGTCAAACATCTTGGCATAGAACGAGGCATCAAAGGTAGTAGAGCGACTCACACAGCCGTTAAAGAATACTACGCCTCGGTGTTAAGCAACTCACTCAATCTCAATCTTGACCAGGTTTTACCTCAACCAGCAGAAAGTCAAGATGCGTATGCTTACCGGGAACAGGTTAAAGAAACTCTTCAACCCACACTGAATATCATTAACCATCAGTTGAGCGATCGCCAACGGGCAATTCAGGAAAAGCAGCAGATGGAGCAAAAGGCTCTAGCGAGTGAACGAGAAAGACAGAAGCTAGAGCAGCGCGTGCAAAACCTGCAATGGACAGTAGAGTTGTGGAAAGCAGAGGCGAACCTACTGCGGGACTTGCCTTTGGAAGAAGTGGCTTACCATCTGGGACTCCATCTAGACGATAAAGGCAAGCACAGGTGGTTTGGTCACGGTCACATCATCAACATCCAAGGTTCTAAATTCTACGACTTTGCAGGTGAGCAGCGCGGAGGCGGTGGTGCAATTGATTTAGTGATGCACGTATTGGACTGTAACTTTCGACAAGCTGTAGTTTGGCTACATGACCAAGTTGGGGAATCGGGAATGCAAAGAGCCGTGACCCATAATGCTCGCACTCAAGCACAAGAGATTGTACTTGCAGAAGGAGCACCTCAGTTTGTGCCGCCACCAAGCGATGAAAGTCGATGGTTGGCTGTACGGCAATACTTAACAGTAAAGCGGAAACTGCCTGAGAATTTGGTTAATACTCTGCACTCATTGGGATTGGTTTATGCTGACAAGCGACAAAATGCAGTGTTTCTCATGCGCTCTCTTAATGGCGAGACGACAGGTGCTTTTTTACGTGGAACGCATGGTGAAGATAACTCCTTCATTGGACTTGCTAAAGGCACTAAGCGTACGAAAGGTTGGTTTCACTTGACTATGGGTGGAAGTATAACTGACCCAATCCAAAAAGCAGTACTGGTTAAGTCACCTATTGATGCACTCTCCTTAGCAGTGTTAGACCAGCCACAACCAGAAAGAACGCTGTACCTAGCAGTAGATAGTCCCCGGTGTTTGCCTGTGGAATTTTTGAGTAAAATTCCCAGAGTCATAGCTGCTTACGATAACGACACTGCTGGTAACTCTACTTCAGAAGCAATCAAAGAAATTTTACCCCACACAACTCGACTCAAACCAAAGGCTAAAGATTGGAATGAACAGTTAACTCAGTATGGGTTTTTCAATAGAGAATTGCAACAAAATCAAGCTGAACGTTAACACAAACTTGTCCATAAAAACGCTTTCCCTTAAAGCGAAACAACACAAGGTCTCGCTGGTATTTTGAACGGCTACATTAGCAAAATAATCTATCCAGGATTGCTTAATTCTTGAATTAACTGTTCAGGGAGAATTATTCGTGGAGTAGTTACCGGAAAATCGACCGGGTTGCGAGTAATAATTACATCTAAGTGATTAAGAACCGCAGTGCTGTATTGAATAGCGTCTTCAAAATCTTTGAAGTTAACAGTTAGCGCCATGTTGATTGTGATACTGTCTACTGTGGCGACTTGACAGAAGGCGACTATTTCTCTCAAAAACTCAAGGGCTAAATCTCGGCCCTTTTGTTTACGGATAATGTAAAAAAGGTCACCAAAAGAAGATGCTGAAATGTAACCTTCGATTTGCCCTTGCTCAACAAGTGATAAAACTGTCTCACTATTGCCAAAAAAGGGCTGTCGCTCAAGGGCTACATCCACAATAATGTTAGTGTCGAGGAGAACTTTCACAGGTTATGTTTCTCCTTTAAAGCTTCCCATCTTGCTTGATCTGGGTCAAAATCAGGAAAAGCAGGCTGTGTCTTTTCAAACCAGCCTTGTAAAGCTTTAATTTTGGTAGGTCTTTTGGGTGTTTCCGGTTGTGACTCGGTGGCTTTTTCTGTGGAAGTTTCAATCTGTAAGACAATCACTTCCACCTCACCGGGTGGTATTTGTATAGGTTCGGTAATCACTAAGTTACCTGCGTTGTCAATTTTTCCCTTGAGTTTGTACGCTTGCATAATATTTTCCCTATTACTCTGTTTCTAGCCTATCCCGCACAGCCCAAATCGCCTCATGCAATTTACCCGTGCAATCTTCACCCGTCACCTCACGCCAAATCACTTTAAATTGATTTTCTCCCAATTGCTTGAGGATTCGCGCTAAACCTTTGATAAGCAAGTTAAACCGCTCTTGAGTATAACACCCTTCAGTATTTGACTTTGATGTTTGGGTAAGTGCACTTGCAAAGCAATCATCTGACGAGCGATTGAGCAAAGCTCACTCACTGCCGGAGGCGATGCTCCGTAAGCGCAAAGCGCAGGCTCCGCCTTAGCGCGCCCTGTTGCCCAACCGTTCTTTCAGAACGGTTCCCCTGTTACCAGAGGTGACAGGGGAGGGGTGATCTTCCAGATAACCCCTCGCAACATACGGGTGATCGCTGCGAAGGCGGGCACAGAGTGCCATCGCCCAAAATTTGCACTTTGTTTATTCCTGTAACGAATAGAGGTGGAGTTACTTGCGACCGACACTTCGATGGCTGTTGCTACCTGTTGGTTGATATTTCAGACGAGAGCGCCAGTGACAGTTATGTTAAATGCGCTCTTTCTCTAAATGTTTTCCAGTATTTTACTTTACAACTACTTGTAATAGCTCACACTTAAAATGAGTTATAAATATTACCACAAATTTCATTGACAGCATTGTACGGCTGAAACCTTATTCTTTGTTGTTTTTAAGGAATTGACAAAGTACTAAAAAACAATACTTACTGAATTTTTTCGTGCTAATATGTATGATATTAATCTTTTAGTTCACTAAATAATAACTCTTAATTTTTCGCTAATCACAAGTAAATAAAATTACATTTAATTTGCTCAATAGTCATATCCTCTATCATTGGTTTTATGTATAAAAAATAACTACTATGTAATAAAATTTCACAGTACTTATCAGTACTTAAATCATTTTTTTAAGAAATTTTCTAACACTTGAGATAAATGAAATTTTGTATTTAAGGTAAGCAATGTCTCTCAAAAGCTTTATGCTAATAAAAATTAAGCCCAAAAATGGGTTAAACATTTCAGATGACAAGGCGTATTAAAAGGGATGTCAATCTACCAAAATCTAGGTTAGACGCAGATAATTAGAAGTAAGCCCAATGGCTGTAGATAAATCTAAATTAGAGCAATTGGCGTCCTAGTTTTAAGTAGTCTCCTAAGGTTTAGAGCAAGTATTTATTCCAATCAAGTATTTAGTTTATTGGAGCAATGCAACGTCATGCACCAAGCACACAAATGCAAACATTCGGAAGTCATAACATCATTTTTTGTTTGTGTTTATCACTGAAAAAATTCTGATCAACAATGATTTTCTTTAGAGAATCAAAAGCTTAGTGCAAGCACTTTAACTACAAATAAGCCATTGTAAGTGGCTGCTGTTCCCCAGGATGCAAATGCCAAAAATTAGTCAATTATAGTCTTTTGTGTGATGGAGGGTGCGTTTGCTCGCATCGCATACGACTAAGATTTCTACATGCAGACATCCTATGAAACAAGCATTTCTGCAAAATCCAAATGAAACTGAAACGCCAAAAGCTTTACTAACCCGTTGGAAGTGGAAGCACTTCTCTTGCGCTGCTTACCTACTTCCAAATGGGGAGTTTGTGATGAGCGATCGCCAAATGGCACTCCCAATGGGACAAACTAGAAAAAAGGCGCGCATATTTCTCGAATTACACCAGTTACCCAGTATCAGTATCCAAGTAGCCAACCGCCAGGTTATTGTTGCATATCCGCTATCGAGTGTTGCGGTTTACTGGCAACACCTTGTGAAATATAATTTGATTCCACCCCACTTTCAGTTTTCAATAAATTGGCACGACCTACTCACATCCCTAACAGACAAAAACTCAAAACCACTGACTTTTGATGTAAAACCAACCAAAACAACGTCAGAAACTAAGTTTCCACCAAACAATCCAACAGCTAACCCTGTAGTTTTCAAGCTAGAGAACAAGGTATTTCTAGAAGTGCTTACGCTTCCTAACTCAGAGTACCGTATTAGGATGGAATCAGGACTGAGTTTGATCGGACTACCAATAAACTGGTTGTTGCAACTTCCTTGGTGTCCAAGAAAACTGAAAAAGTTAGAAAAACAAGGCTTTTCTGGAACAACTAAACAGTGCAAAATTCAAACTCAAGAAGGAGTACAAACGGTAGACACCCTTAGCATAAAAGATTGGCTGATTATCTGGGAATTTTTCGCTTGTCGCGGTAACAGCAAAGCTGCTGCTATTTTAAGAGCTTGTGCTGAAGAAAATATTCCAACTCGTGTGGAAAAGATGAAACTGGCTTGAGTAATGCAACTTAACTTTTAAATATTTGCAATACTCTGAGACAGGCAATTAAGTCAAGAGCGTAATGCTCCTGTGGGGAAGGAGTGAAGCAATTCAATCGTCTTCTCAGGACAATACGCTCTTGCTGCACTTCTTGCCACAAATCATACTTATCACGGCTGTAGCACGGGATTGATTTTTAATTCAGACAAACACTCCTCAAGCGACAATAAGATGCTAACCGCGATAAACAAGGCTTTGGACACGGCGCAGGCTACTTGTATCCCCACGCCTACCGGGAGCATTGGGTAGAGCAGCAATACTTACCCAAAAGTTTGCAAGGACAAGTCTTTTACCAACCCTCAGAGATAGGCAAAGAAGCAGAAATCAAAACGGCTGTGGCTCGTCGCCGCGAAGCACAACTCGCAGCCGCAGTCGAAGGATTAGAAGTTGCTCCAACTGAAGTGCTAACTTACGGCGAAACCAATCAAAGTACAGACCGATGGTTGCAAAGAACTTTGGGACAAGTCGGGCAGCATCTTGCCGAATTACGCGATACAGTATTTCATATTGCTGCACCAGCGCGTCATCATATAATTCTAGATTTGAATGCAGCAAGCGGCTTATTAACCTGGGAAGCAGTGCGTCGAGTCCCGGAAGGAAGTGTTTATGCTTGCGTGCATAATCAAGCTGATGCTCAAGCTTTAGCACAACAAGCTGCTACGCTCCCCGAACTGGTACGTCCAATTATTCTGAACACTTCTTTAAGCGAATTACCCAACTGTTTAGCAAACCTTACAGAAAAAGTAAAATTTGACCGGATTATTGGACGCAATGTCCTGATGAAAGAAGCAGAAAAATCTAGCCTTGTTCAAGCCTTAGTTAAATGGCTCAATCAGGAGGGAATGATTCTGTTGGCAGAAACTGTCTCTCGCCACAGTACTAGACTTTATGATTTGCTTAATAGAGCTTGGGTTGAACAAAATTTATACTCCAAGTTAGTCGCAGCAGAAGAAGCAATTTACTCCGTTGCTTCCGACTCTATGGTCAATTGGGATGTTGAGGATTTGAGGACAGCTTTTGAGAAAGCAGGTTTAGCAGTGGAGATAACACAGGAGCGAACCCAAACTGGGCTGTACATCACACCTAATTTACTAAACCGTTGGTTTACAACTTCGCAGACGACTGCTCGCCCCAGTTATGCTACTCGGTTAGCCGAGAATTTGAAACAAGAGGAAGTGGAAATTGTCAAAAATTTGTTTCATCGCTATTTGCTCAATCAAACTGTCAATTGGAACAACACAATTGCTATTGTTAAAGGTAATTTCATCTAACAATTAGAGGAGTATGACAAACTGGAGTGTACAGCAAACGCACTTTGTGCAAGATGATATCCCTACTCGCTTAAGGACTTTAGCAACTCACCTTGCCAGAATTCAGTCATTTTCTATTGATTCGACAGATTATAATTTAGTCATCAACCTTATTAGACATCTCCGAAATATATGTTTTTTGTGGTAAAAGAATATTAAATGAGCTTTTTACTACACAAAAATGGCAAACATACCAGGATATATTGAGAAAAATCCAGAGGAAGTACAGCGCTTAGTAGGTCTCAAATATGACCAATTACAGCACCTAATTCAAAACGCAGTCATTATACATAATCAAAAGTTGGCAGAAGCCGAGAAGCAAAAAATTAGAATTATAAAGGGAGGTGGAGGTCGTAAAGTGAAGCTTTCACAAGAAGAGCAAATAATATTAACTTTAATTTATCTGAGGCATTTAACTACGTTTCAATTGCTATAGCAATCCTAAATGATTCATGAGAAAACACCATATTCATGGAGCTTAGGAAAGTCAAAAATTTGACAATGTATTGATAATTCAAATAACCCTTTGATGACAGAGAAAGAATGGCAGAAAAAATAAAACTCTCTAATTAATCTTTTCGCTTGCAACCAGATGTCTTCCACAGGATTCTGTTGTGGAGCATTTGGAGCGAAGCGCTCGCAAGTTATCAACCATTGTTCTTTTTCTTTCTCACTATTTAACGAGTCTAAATAATCTTTAATTGCACCAGAACGGTGGTAGCTCGCACCATCCCAAATAACTAAAAGTTTTCTTCCAGGGCGAAGGGAGCTGAAGGTATTCTAAGAAACTAATCGTACTTTCAGAGTTTGCAGTCTTTGCTGTGTAGGTTAAAAACTCCTTCGTTTTATAGTCTAGTCCGCCATGCAGAGGTTTGCTTGCAACGAGTATTTACAACTGGAACTGATACCCTTTCACTTGTTTTACCCCAAACATAACCGCATACATCCCCCCATAACAAATGACACTCATCGACCATGAATACGGCTAACTCTCCAGACTCAATTTCGTCTCGTCGTGCTTCCAAGAGTGTACAAATTTCTTTTTTTTTGATGCAACTAATTCTGGGTCGTGCTTTGGGTTATCAGCTTGAGTTTTCTTCCAACTTATACGTGCTTCATTAAAGAAATCATAATAGCTTTGTTTCGACTCGAACACGACCCCATACTTAGACGCAATCTGGTACTCTAGCTCGTTTAAAGTCCATCTATCCTTTGTTTTCAGCCACTCGATGAGTTCTGAACGTTGCTGCAAATTTAGAAATCCTTTACTTCCTTTGTGCGCCAGTTTTAAACCCTCAATTCCATTTTGAAAAAACGCTTTTTTCCACTTACTGATGAAACCAGATGAAACTCCCAGTATCGGCATAATCGCCTCATGTTTATATCCTGAAAGCAACATTTTGACCGCGACGGCTCGTTTGACTTCACGCTTGTCTTGGCTGTTTTCGATAAACTCTGTTAGCGATCGCATCCACATTGCTACACCTGGCACTTTAGTTGCAAATACTACTTTATACTTTTTTCAGTATTCTCTCACAAATGATTTAGGATTGCTATAGTAAGGTTAAGAATTGGAAGAGTAGTGTTATAAGTTTAGAATTATCTGTTTAACGGTACTGAAATTAGGTACGCAGAAATCTATATTTTGTCCTGTTCTTAATAAAATACATCTCAAAATATTATTCTGACGTTAAACTGGCGTTCTCTTACAATCACGCGATCGCCTACTTAAAGTTAGTTTACAACTGGCTTTGCCTGTTTTCGGAGATGTCTATTAGAGAAAGTCAGTATTTTATCGAATGGACAGCCCCAGAAATGGATATTGACACCGCTGCAGAGTTGGTGGATTTAGGGCGCACTTTATCTAGGTGGAAATTTAACTGGGACAAAATTTGGTCTGATGCTACCACAAGAATGAATGTTGCTCAAATTGCTGGTGCTTGGTCAGAACGGGTAGAAACTATGTCCGGAAAATTATCTTCCCCAATTAAGTAGCGGTTAGGCGAGCGTGCAGAGCGCAGTGCCTATTGGGCAATCACCTCACCAGTTCCTCCTAATGATAGTGTGTCGAACAGAACTTTCATTCGGAAAACTAAGTCTATAGGTTGTAATCACTTAAGTAAGACGTTTGGTGCCTTAAAGTTTTATGCAAGAAGAAACTATCTCGATTATTACCGATGATATTCCTCTAATACCTACAACACAGACAAGGAGTTGGGAAGCTCCGGAGGATGAAGATGCTACAAGGCAGAAAGTAGAGATTAGTGTCAATAAGTTAGAGCAGGAAATGGCTCGTTTTCTGCACGTAGTACATCGCTTATTCAACCGTGCTGAGCAGGAAGCTGACAAAAAACCAGGAATGCGGCTGGATGAAATTGTGCTATCGGTAGAAATCAACGGTGAGGGGAAGGTAAGTTTAATCGGGAGCAGCGCCAAAGCTAGTGGCAAAGGGGCAATAACACTTAAGTTCAAACGGGCAGAGTTAGGATGAGATGACAAAAGATTAAGTTGTACAGAACAATAATTTTATCTAGGTAGGTGAACATAATTAAACGTTACTAACCACGGCTTTATAAGTGTGTTAATTTGTGTCTACCTACTTAGTTGCTTACAAAGCATGGTAGAGGTTTACCATGACAGAGAAAGATGAAACACCAGAGCTGTTACTAGAGGCAGCACTGAGAGCGATACAGCAGATTCAAGCGGAGTACTGGCGGGCACAGGTACTAGCATTACTGGCACCTTACTTGCCACAGACACTTTTAGAAGAAGCACTGTTCATTGTACGGAAAATTAAAGCTCGAGATAAGCGTGATAAGGCAATTGCTGCACTAGCACCTTACTTATCAGAAGAACTGCTTGAAAAAGCACTGGTAATAGCACGCAAAATGGAAGTAGCAATTGGGCAAGGAGTGGCGCTGGCAGCACTGGTTGCTCGATTAACTGAGTTAGGTCAACTAGAGAAAGCGTTGGTCGTAATAGATGAGATTAAATCTAATGATTGGCAAGTTAAAGCGCTAGCAGCAGTAGTTTCTCGGCTAGCTAACTTAGGTCAGTTATCTGAAGGGCTGGCTGTGGCAAGGAAGATCAAGTCTGATACTTGGCAAACAGAAGCGATCGCAGTGCTGGCTGCTCACTTGCCGCCACATTTGTTAGAAGAAGCCTTTTCTTTAGCGTGCAATATTAAAACAGAGGAGCAACGGGTAAGGGCACTTTTGGTTTTGGCTCCTTACTTGCCAGAACAATTGTTAAATAAAGCGTTAACTGTAGGGCTTAACATTAAGACTGAAAGTTGGCAAAACGATGCATTAGTAGGATTAATCCCTTATTTGCCCCAGTATTTGTTAGAAAAAACACTAGTAGCAGCCAAGAAAGTCAAGGATAAGGATCGACAAGGTAAAGCGCAAGCGTTACTGGCTTCTCGGCTAGCTGAATTGGGACAACTAAAGGAAGCGCTAATTTTGGCGCAGAGTATCGAAATTGAAAGTTGGCGAGTTAAAGCATTAACAAATCTGCTTCCATACTTGCCGAATCCAGAAAAGGGAGAAGTGTTTGAGATAGCTCTTTCGACAGCGCGGAAGATAAAAGCTGAGCTTCGACAGGCTAAAGCTTGGATTTACCTAGTTCCTTGGTTGGTTAAGTTTAGTCGCGTAAAAAAGGCTTTGACTACAGCTCAAAGTCTTAACTATTGGCGAAAAGAAGCTTTGCTAGCTGTAGTACAGGGGCTGGCAGAGTTGGGACGGCTGGAAGAAGCGTTAGCAGCAGCACAGGGATTTGCACCTGGAGATGGACAAGCAGATGCTCAAGCAATACTCGTACCTAAACTTGCTGAATCTGGTCAAGTAGAGGAGGCACTCGACCTGGCTCTGCAAATTAAGTCAACAGATTTGCGAGAAAAGGCGCTAGAATCACTGATACCTTGGTTAGCTGAACTTCCTCCTACTACTCGTAACCGTCTTTGGCAAGAGATACTCGATCTACTAAAGGCGAGACTAGAGGCGAGGCATATTCCTGTTAACGAGGAGCAACTATGGGTACAAGAATTCAATATCAAAGAATCGCTTGAGGAGCTACGCACGCTGACACCAGTGCTGGCTATACTAGGCGGTATTGTTGTCGTGGCAGAAGTCTTCCAATTCGTTGCGCTTAAATTAGAACACGCTAATCCTCCTATATTTTTTGGTGCAGAGCAAGAGCAAAGCTTTGAGCGTGTTGAGCGGAAATCTATTACCCAATTACCACAGCTTCTACGTTATCCCAATATAGACTGTCCAAACCACGTCATAGTCAACCAAAAATTCAGCCTGTTTGTCCAACTTCTAATTAAACCTCTTGAACCAGGAGCCGAAGCTATTGAAGTGAAGGACACAGGTATACTGGAGCAACTGCCAGAGGTAGAAGTAGTATTACGTGGTCGTAACTTTGACATTGTAGACGGCAATACCAAGGTCTTACAAGTTGAGCGCAACGATGACTCTGAAGAGCGATTTATACTTATTCCTCGCTGTTTAGGTGAAGAGCAGATCCGGATAGATTTCTATCAGCACGGACGGCGAATTGGCACAGCACGACATAACCTGATGGTGATGGAGAAGCTGGCAAACATAGATGTGCCCCAGCCCAAAACGCCCCCAAGCATTGAGTTGAAAACAAAGGCTACTGTTCCTCCACCTGATTTAGAACTGTGCATAGAGCTAGATCAGCACGATGGTCGTATCTTGTACTTTACACTGCATTCTACATTGGAGACGGTAGGGTATCACCAGGCTAAATTTGGACAAGTAACATTGAAGGGTTCACCATTGGAACAAATGCAGCAGCTAGTCTACCAAGAGATGAGCCGTCTAGCAGCTCCAATGAAACAAGCAGAAAAAGACCTTGCTGAGCGTCGGATGGCAAGTTTAGGTAACGAACTGTGGGATGAGCTAATTCCTGACAAGTTAAAACAAGAGTATTGGCGCTTCAAATCGCTAGTTAAAACAATTCTTATAACCTCAGATGAACCGTGGGTACCGTGGGAGCTAATGAAACCATATCGTTATAACGATAATGATGAACGAGAAGACGACCCATTTTGGTGTCAGCAATTCGCTATATCTCGTTGGTTATCGGGTCCAGGTACAGCAGATGAGCTGTTAGTGGGTGCTGCAAGACCAGTAGCACCTATTCACGTCAACTTGCGCTCAGTGCAGGAAGAGGTTTCGTTCATTAAGCATCTGAGCGATTTGCATCCCCAGATCGTATCACTAGAACCGTTCAGTGATTGCATGGAAGTTTTGCAATGGCTGGAAAAAGGTGAGTTTTCGATGTTACACTTTGCTTGCCACGGTATGTTCGATGCTACTACGCCTGATAACTCGGCTATCATGTTGTCGGGTAGCTCTCTGCGTCCTTCTGACATTCGAGTCAGATTTGGCGGACGACGACCAAGACCGCTACTGTTTATTAATGCCTGTCATGGTGCAAGAACAGGGTTCAGCTTCACTGGTTTGGGCGGTTGGGCAGAGCGACTGGTTGAAGCCCGTGTAGGGGCATTTGTAGGTGCTATGTGGGAAGTAAATGATGGGCTGGCGCTGCAGTTTGCTCGGCGCTTTTATACAGGATTGTTAAAGGAAAACCAGACTATTGCTGAGGCATTTCGCCAGGCGCGAGAAGAAATCCGCCAGCTTGCACCCTACAACTCAACTTGGCTGGCATATGCACTCTATGCTGATCCTGAGGGACGCTTCAAGTATTCCCCACTAGCCGACAAGCCTAGTGCTGAAATCCCCAAAACTGATTCAAATGATACTAATTTAAGTGACACACCTCTAAGTCATTCCAATCAGAATAGAACAGAAGTGACAAATGCTCAAAATAAAAAAAGTTTAGGACTTAAGTGGTGGATACAGTATATAATTGCACCCCTTATAGGTGTTGTTATAGTTTATGTAATAACAGCTATCATCAATGCTCCAACAAGCAAATCTCCTCAACAGGAGCCTTTCCACAACCCTAAGCCTAATACTTTGCTTAAGTAAGTGAATAGTAAGTAACCTCAATGTAGACAAAAGTCGGATGCACTACCGCAAATCTTACCAAAAGAAACTTTCAGCATTAAAATACAAAATTCGCGTTTGTTTTGGCACGGTAACCCTAACAGCCAGCAAAAGCTATGTACCGATGTCTTCACCCCAATAACTTCTAATTGGTGGAGCATACTCGCTACAATCGGGAGAACTGGCTGGTTGTGCAAATCCCCGTGCGCGATTTTCAATTGCTAATATCCGGTCAGTATCTCGCACGTACAAAGGAACGATTGCTTCTCGCTGTTGCAACAATATGGGTAAATCTATCGTCATCGGTTTACCTGAATGGAAAAGTGATCGCGCTGCTTTCTCCACCATCCGCGCCAACTCTGCACCAGTGCAATTCACTGTTTTATTGAGAAGAATCTTCCACTCTTGTTGAGTGAGGCGATCACCACCATCTCTGTAACGCTCGTCAAATCGTGCTGCATGAAGGGAAATAATCTGCTTGCGCTCAAAAGCATTGGGAAAACCCACATAAAAGATTTCGTCAAATCTTCCCACTCTGGTCAGTTCAGGTGGTAGTACATCTAACCTGTTAAGGGTGGCGACGACAAACACACTGCTGCGCTTATCTTGCAACCAAGTAAGCAGGATTCCCAGAATCTGCCTGCTACCGCTATCTTCCCCTGAAACGCCTGCTGCTATAAAAAGCTTATCCAATTCGTCAAAGTAAAGCACCACAGGAGCGCAAGCTTCTACCCTGCTTAAGAGGCGCTTCAGGTACACCGTACCACCAGCAACGACTGCACCTGTATCAATACTAACAAGGGGAAATCCCAACTCCCGCGCCGAGACGTTAGCTGCCAAGGTTTTACCTGTCCCTGGTGGTCCCACAAGCAAGCATCCTTTTGGCAGTGGGATATTTGCAGGGCGTGCATCGGGTTGGAAATCTCGTTTGGCATCTTGAATAAAACGTCTGAGGTTATCCAGTCCCCCGAAGTCATGCACGTTCGGTTCTGGGACAAAGTTGAGATTGAAAGAACGAAACCGATTGATTTTGTAATCAAGAAGAAAACGCACCCAGGAGACATCACTTCCAGAAACATCGTCACTGTTCAATACCGCCTGCCGCAACCCTGCTTTGATATCCTCAGTGTGTAATCCAGCTGCGGCGGTTGCAAGACTTTGCACCTGATCAACATTCACCGCAGCATTAATTAAGGTAGGCAAGTATGTGGAAATGAGATTTTCTATCTCACTGACATCAGGGTAAGGCAATTCTAAACTTTCAATTAACCCACTCAGAGTTGTAGGTAACTCAACTTCATCAGTAATCAGTAGAACTAGAAATTTAGAAGTTTTTCGCGCCGTAAAATCTGAAGAAATATTAATCAATAACTGTCTAAGAATTGCGCCCTCTCGTTCCTGTATACAAGAAGGTAGATTCTCTAAAACGAAGACACCATTAGTGTCAGAGTTTTGAAAAGATTTTAAAGCTGCAAGGGCACAACTACCAGGAGTAACTTCTTCTGCTGCTCCTATTTCAAAATCATCCAGTAGAATAACTTGTTCCCTGGCACTCGCTCTACACTCAATCCTTTTAAAATGTTCAGGTTCACCTAAATTCCACAAGTAGAGTGGTAATCTTAAATGAGAAGTCAATGTATCGTACAACAACCTAAAAACGTTTTGACGTTCTCGCACAGGGGCAACAATAGAAATAACTGCTTCCCCAGAGCCAAGCAGCTTGTTCAATTTTGATAAATGATTCATCTTTCCGATTGAGATGAGTTTTTACTTTGAACAACACTCAATTGGGGTATAGCACTAGCTTTGTTTGTTTCTTGCGATGATTGAATCGATGGCTGAACTGCTTCTAATTTGGGTAACATCTGCTCGAAATACGCTAAATCCCGCTCGCTCATTCGGCATTGTTGCAAGCCTTTACCCACCGCCAACAAAGCGCCGCGCCCATCTTTTGCTGCTATCAATACTCTCCCGTCAGGAGTAGCTTTCCATTTATAAGAAAATTGACCATCAATACTAACAGTTTTTCCTTGCCTTTTGGCATAATCACTTAATGCTTGAGAGATTTTTTGAACTCTGGAAAACTCCTCGCTTTCTCTAGCGCCAACAGGGCTAAATGCTCCTCTTAAACGTTCCCCTGAACGAACTTGCTCGCATAGTGCAGTTAATTCTTTTTTGTGAGGCTCATCAACCACTGGGCTATCTTTTAGCAGCTTCACCCCAAAAGGTGTATCCTGAAATTGCAAGATAGATTGACCATTTGTATCTTGCAGCTCATAAGATTTACCAGAACGAGTAATAGTATATCCGACAGCATGATAAACGTTTGAGCCTGGAACAGTATAACTGGTAAATACTTGTTTAAGTGCCGCTGCTGCTTCACGAATACGCAATTGCTCTCTAAATTCACTCCACATCTGACTAACAGCATCCCTACATGATTGCCACCAACTTGGGTTATTCGGTTCTTGCAATCTTTGTTGAATCAACTCTTCAAATTGCCGCTGTTGCAAAGCTAACTGTTGTTGATGCAACTGTCGCATTTCAGAAATTTGAGCCATGAGATACGCTTTTAATTCACCTTCAGGCAATACATCAACTGCTTCAGTTGCACGTTGAATACCTGAATTTGTGCTATCCTCGGTAGGAATCAAATTTGACTCTTGATCTTGTTGAATCTGCTGTGAAACTTGATGAGGAAGCACAATTTTAATCGGTAATTCAGCTTGTTCTCCTAGTTGCTCAACTAACTTTTCTAGCTTAGAGTTATCAAAATTTTCTTCGCTGTTCAAAAATGGCTCTCCTGCGAATTCCAAATCTTTATTAAAATATTGATTAACTACCACACTGCCATCAGCCTCAGACTGCAAAACAACTTTTCCATCCACTTTTAATGTTGAACTTTGCACTCCATCAACCTTGTCACCCACAGATGTCTTTTGAATTTGTCCTAACTGTTTGACAATATCTGGAGTCAAGGAAGCAACAAGTTGGTTATCAACCCTCCCATAAACAAGCTTATTATCCACTCTAATCTCAACTTGCAAATTATTATCTTTGTTAACGTTATTTGGCTCCCTTTGTTTATCCAAAAACTTCCGCAGCCAAGCTTCAATTACTTGGAGATACTGCTCGGTAAACGAAGATGAATCTCCAGGCGAAACACCGAAAATAGACATTGGGATCACCTAATTTTTCTTAAAACTTTGTTATGCGATTGACAATGACTTCATCTTCGACAGCAAACACGACCAACTCACCATCATATAGCCAAGCCATAAACTCACTGCTTATCCCAAAGTTTCTAGCGCCTGAATACACCGTTTCTCCCAACAAAACGCCAAGCAATAATCCTGATTGGTCAAAAATCTCCACTGATGAAGGAGCAAAGTCCAAGCGCACGGGGGATTTTTGCAGTGCTTCATGCACTCGAATTGACCACTGGGGGTATTTTTGCAACACTTGTTGACAACGTTCACTTATTGATTCTTGTAAAGGCATAAATCTCCCTTAAAAAACACCTGCTAATTCTTCCGCTGATACCTCTAGAGGTTGAGTTGGTATCGGGAATAATTCTTCCACTAATGCCAATCGTTCGCTGAATTGACGAGAGCGCTCTGTATCAGTGACAATGCCTCCAGAGTTTTGAGCAACGAGCCGCTCCCGAATCACATCCCACTTACTCTCTGCCCAGTTCATTTCCTCAATGTCCGCTTTTGGAACCTTAACCGCTTGCAACAACGGTACGTAAGCTTCGTTACCGCGAGTATAGGCTGGGTTGATAATGACAGCACGACCAGTTCCTAACTTCGCAAACTCCGCCGCCTCGAACAAATGCCGTTTCTGGTTTTGCTCCGCAAGTGAAGTAGATACCCCACCTTTACCCGTACTCCGAGATTTGGATTTAAAGTTCACTTCCATCTCGCCTAAGTAATCTGAGAACAATTTGGCACTCTCCGGGTCTTGTGGGTTAAATATAAACTTCGTCGCCGTACCCCCCAAAATTGCCCGCGACAACTCCTTGCCGTAGGCTTTTTCTAATTGTGAAATATTTTGGTAGCCCAAAATCCCGACAAATCCGTCCTCACGGTTCTCGTTGAGCCAATTTACTAACGCTGGCAAGTAAAGGGTCGGTAATTCATCGAGTGACACCACGAGAGGGTCTTTTCTAGGTATGGTGCGCGACACGTTGTGCGATACTATCATGTGCAAAATTGCTGCTAACAGTGGTCCTACAATGTCGCGGTTATTCCGGTCTAGCCCAAATACAATCAGTTGCTTGCCATCCAAGTCTAAAGGTAATGTCGTCTTACCGCAGAATGCTCCTACAAAGTCACGTTTGAGGAACCGCTGAAACATCCGTTGGGCAGTACCGATGATCGACGCAGTCGTTTTTTCCGAATCCTTTACGCTGATAAGCTGAGACAGCGGGCGAGTCGTCCAGACTTTCAGTTTAGACTTTGATGCCGCTTCCAAGCGAGCTGGCAATTTCGGTAAGCTGAGAATGGCTTGGGCTGTCATCAGGTCGCAGTATTTGTCATCTCCGGTAAGGGTGGCAATTGCCTTCGTCACCAGCAAAATACCCTCTACAAGAGAATCGCCTGCTTCCTCAAAGAACTTGTCGCCGCCGTCTGCGCCACCCTTGTTAAAGTTTTTAGATACCACCTGCGCTAATTGAGCAGCCGAAATTGCATCCTCTTCATCTTTGATTAAGTCCAGGGGATTGCATACTTCTGACTCTAGGAATCCTGGCGCAAACACCCGTACCGTGTAGCCACGCTTCATTGCATACGCGACGGCTCGTTTCGTTTGGGCAGGAAACTTAAAATCGTAAAGACAAACTGGGAAACCCTGGTCAAAAGCACTTCTAATTAAAGGGTCAATGACGCTGAAAGTCTTACCTGAACCCGCTGCACCGATGGCAGCAATTCCTCTTTGGGCATCGGGGACATAAAGTGTAGGGCTAGGATTGAGTGACGGCAATACTTGAGTCCACTCTCGCCCAGAGGAGGTTTTAAGCAACCCTTGAGAACGCCACTCTGCCTGTAACTTTGAGCGCATTTGTTGAGGCATACCTACATATAACGCCACGTTGTTGCGGGTCGTCTTTTTCATCTGCTTTTTAGCTTTTTTTTGAGCTATCGCCCGTTCTTTTGCACCACCCCAGTAACTCGTGGCAATCTTGCCTTTTTTCCTGGCACCACTTATGGCAGAAAAAACTCCTACCACTATTAAACAACCCAGTAGCGTCAGCCCAGACTGGGTTTTGAGTAAGTTTCCTAACTGGTCAGCAATACGAGATACAGAAGACTGTGGGGATGCTGACGTAACTGCTACGTATCGATATGGTGATGTGCCATTCATAACTCACTACTCCTCAATTGAAACCTTGCCCCACCTGAGTCAGCACCTCATTAACACGCACAAAACCTGTACCTTGGTAGCAGTATTGGGTACGCAAAACCGTCTGCACGGACGTTGTCGTTTGTGTGATGACTAGACAGGAAAAACCATTCCGTACAACATCGTCCACCTTAAACAATGCTTCCCCTTTAGGCAATTTGGGGTCGGCAAGTACGGTTAGTAACAGGTTGCCCGACTCTTGATAAATTGCATACAAGCAACCACCCGCACCACACAGCTGCACCGATTGGAAATCAAAGATGAATAGTCTTCCTTTGCCCTGGTTGGGAACTTGTAAAACTTTCACCTTATCTGCATCAACACCGCCAGTTGAGTTCTGAGTGATAGCTGTTTGGATGAGTGATGCGGGAGCGATCTGCGCTTCTCCCAAGGGGAGACGCCAAGGGCGAACGCAGCAGCGCTTCGCTATCGCACTGGCAGGCATCCAAACCTGTTCACTGCCTTTGCGTGAATGAGAAGTCACCCGAACGAACAAGGCAGGAACCACAAACAATCCCATACATCCCATCGCCAGTAATGCTTGACGGTAGGGTGATTTAACAACAGGAAAACGATTGATTATTGACTGCATACTCTTAATTGCACCCCATCAATTGCATTGCACTTTGGTAGGATGCAGCCGCCTTTTCCCCGTAACCTTTGACATTGAGCTTACCTTGAATGTCACTCATTCCTCCGTCAATGGGTATTGCAGCACCTCCAAAGTGCATTTGTGCGGCGCGTTGAATTAATCGCTCTCCAGTAAAGGGTTGTCCTGTTGTCGGGTCAATTTGAGAAGCAGCAAAGGAGAGCAAAGCAGTAGCATCTTTTGCTAACAGCACCTCTTGGTCACGGGCAGAGAAATACTGCATCATTTCTTCACCCGTTACTAACTCACCTCTATCCACACGAGCTAAAAATTCTGCACCACCATTTTTAGAGGTGATAATACTTCGTACATCCGGACGGTACGACATAAACTGCATTGCACCGAATCCCCGACCACAATTATCAAAGGAGTCACACACGTAATTCCCCACCGAATCGTAGTTTCCCTGAATATTTGAGAAAGCAGCACTCAAAGCATCGATGTTTGTACCTGATGAATGCAGCTTCTTACAATCTCCTTGAATTGCTGGTAATAAATTAGATAATTTATTTGCCAATGGATTCGTGGTATTTTTAAATCTAAATCCGCTACTTTTCAACCCTGTAGGTTTGGAAACTGAAGTAGAACCACCTCCGGTTATTAACCCTAAAAAGATAGGTTCTTTTTCTTTGTAAGTCATGAAGGGAACGGGACCAATAAAATAGGGTGTACACCCCAAATTAACAAAGTTGTTACGCATACAAATTCGGAAAAACAAAGCTTGAGACATTATGCCATCCACTTCCGAGACATCCCAAACCACAACTTTAAAAGCTGAACCAAAAGGATGACGACCTGTAGGTTCTTTACCACCATTCACTGAACCGAGAATCCCTTTACCACCCTTCACCAACTGATACTTACCGCTAACCCATGCTTTACCCAAAACATTCGTGCCACCAGATAATTCGACGTGAGCACAATCTTTTTGACAGGGCACAGCAAAGCCTTGTTTATCACTTCCTGAAATAGTTTTTTCGCGTTGCTGTTCGTCAGTTCCAAAAGCAACATCTACTTTACCAACCGTTCCTCCAACAGCGTTAATGGGGTTGGGAAATTCATTAAATGGCACTTTATTCAATCCAGGAATATTTGAAATCCTTACCCCTTGCCAATCTTTAAACGCACTCATCGGAGTTTGTTCTAAACCTGGTATTGCATCAAGTCCATACTTATCCATTGGTAGAGACTTAAACTCTAAGTTTTGTAAATGTGGAGATTGATTTAGTAATTGACCAATCGTTATCTCTGGTTCAATAGGTGTTGATAATTGAGATTGGAGCAGGTCTAATACGGGTTGAACATCAGTAATAAGCAATTGCTCAAGTGATGGAATTGCTTTGACTAAACTACCTAAAGTCTGCAATTTCATGACTCCAAAACTATCTAAATTGACTTTTCCTATATCCAATCCAGTCACACTGGAAATCTCACTTAAAGTCAAATTTTGAAGCTGAAAACTATCTTGAAAATCACCTAACATCATGTACTGGTCTGGAGTTTGACCCGCATTCCAACTCCGTGAGGGATTGTAACCCAGCTGCTCTCGCACTCCCTCTGGTGCAATAAAATTACCACTTTCACTAATTCCTGGCATATCGCTGAAAGTAATGTTTGTCCAATTTGGTAGTTTTGCGCTGTTCCAAATCGTAGTAGGAATAGGATCTAAACGGGTTGTTTGACTTGAGCGGTTGAGAATGGGTGCAGTATTCGATTGAGATAGGACGTTTTCTGGTATTATCCCCATCAAAACAAGGATTGAAATCGGTAGACAAAGACCAATTTTATTGAGAAATTTTAAGCGCTTCATCTTAACAAAATCTTTGTTTTTTGTATTGAGGTATTGTTAACAGTTGAATTAAGGTTAGAGTTAGAGATATTACCGAATTCTTGCAACTTCGCTACCAGCTGCAGAGAAATTCCACTTGTTTGTGCTGCTTGAGAAAGTGGTTCGCCTAAACGCACCTTTCCCAAAAAACTAACAATGCGATTCCACAGCACCGAGTTCTCAGTGATTAGACGTCGGTTTAAAGCAACCATTAGCCCACGACGGATCTGATGAAAATCTCCTTGGGCACCAATTGGTGAAGACAATGGCGTTGGTATTGATGGAGAAGATGCAGCATCTGGAAAAACTTCAACCATGTGGACATGATTTTTTGCAGAGGCAGAGTGAACCGCGACCACTCGAAACAAATAGACCCTGCGCCCATTTGAACCATTGGTAATTACCGTAAGCAGAGAGCTATTTGTTTTAGGTAAACCTGGAATCTTCATAGGTTTAATCGAGCGCAGGTGTAGCACGCTTGCTCCTTCTTGTTCGCACTTACGTCCTAACCCCTCAAGACAACCATCAACATCAAGTGAGGCGATCGCCGGGTTATCAAACCACACCTTCTGGACCGTTTCTCCAGTGGGGATGAACGATAAGTTCACGCCATACCCTGGTAGCAGGTAAATTGTCGTAAGCTTTTCACCTCTTTGACCCGTTGCTACCGATATCGGTACTCGCCGCACCATTGCCTGTTCTTGGGTTTCAGCTGCAAAAGAAGGTAGACTCATCGCCCCAGCAGAAATGAAAGTGGTAAGAACAAAAGCACTAAAAGTTAATTGTCGAAAGAAATTTTCCACAAATTTTTACCTCCTTTGTCTACGTAAAAACACAGAGGTTCCTCATAACTCAAATGATTGGTTCACCACAACTTGAACATCAGTCCCTGCGCGAACATACCAAACATCTTCCCGCTTGCTAATCTCTGCCAGTGCTGCCTGATTACGAGCTAATATCTGCTGTGTCAGTGGTGTAAACCCACCTTCTAACACTGCACCTAGCAAGTTAGGTTTTCTGCGCTTGATTGAAGTTGTGCTGGTAGACCCGCCAATTCCTACGCTCGCAAAAGAGGACGTTTCATCAGGTTCATTGAGGACTTTACCAACTTTGGCAAGAGAACCAAAGATAAACGTGGTAGCATCTCTAGAAGCAATCTCCCCACCTTTATCAATGTAACGAGATGCCATCAGGGGATGACCACCTTTTCCAGTAATAGCGATCGCTCCCTTTGGCAGCACATACTCTCGACCATCCACCACTAAGCGTGTTGCTTGCACTGTGCTTGCACCCGATTTGTGAACACCTTGCACCGTGCAAACAATCTCGCTACCTGCTGGCATAACTTCGTAACCCTGATCATCAACGATAGGTTGGGTTAAGCGCACTACGAAGTTTTCTTCTCCTGGGCTGCGTTCATCCGATTTAGTTTGAGCAGTACCAGAATTAGCCCACACCATTGGGATAGCAATTTTCCCGATAGCGGTCATCCCTACTCTTAACTGCTGTACTGGGGTACCTGTCAAAATGTTTTTTTCCAGATTCGGGTCTGGTTGAAGAGCTTTCTCACTATTGGAGAGGACAGGGGTACCTATCAAAATATTTTTTTCTAGATTCGGGTCTGGTTGAGGAGCTTTCTCACTATTGGAGAGGGCAATGGCGTTACTTGAATCTTCATGACTAAATACAACAGGAGTCGCTTTAGGAGCAACCACCACATTAGGATTTTGGGCATTCGTTGGTGCAGAAGATGAGGATGCCTTCTTCTGGTCACTCTGACGGACTGTCACATTAGTCACAAAAGAAGGATCAGTTTCTGCATTTGGTACTACCTCACCACTGCCATAACTTCCCAAGCGATTCATTGCCAGCCACTCTTCCATTGGGTCAGCTGGTTGAACACTAGGCAATTGTTGACCCTGTACTCTGGGTGCATTTTTAACTGTCACAACCGCCCTTTGGCGGACTGGAAATCTACGCGGCGCTACACTGAGTTTTGATTGTCTTGGATAATTCCGAGGGGGAGTGAATTCAACTTCTCGCACAGTACTAGGAGGTTCTGGAGTTGAACTCGGTTTACTACTGCTTTTAGAGCGAGTGCTTGTTACGGGCTTGGGTGACTTTGCTGCCTCCACTGATTTGATTTGTTCAGCCTGCTTGCCTAGAGCCAGTTCTGCCTTTAGTTTCCCTGTTTCTACTTCCTCTTGTTCTTTGTCTACCGCAAAGACTTCTGGTTTCGACGTAGTCTTGACCATTTCTGGTGCGACCTTGGGCTTTCCTCTCATGACTGTATTGAGGAAGAATGCAGATGTGATAAATACCCCTCCCAAACCCAAACCCACCGTACCAAACTTGGCATATGGATTACCCGCCAAAGTAGGCTGAGTTTTTCCAGTGTGAGGATCATCAAACAGCTCAGATTGCGTGATGACGTTGGAGTTCCCATTCGCCGTTTGGATTTGCTCGGACTGAGTTACTTCAGGAGTAACAACCGTCGAACCCGCAACACTATCATCATCGTCAAATTCCAATAACTTGGCGAGTGTTGCTTCATCCCAGTCAATATCGGATTCGCCATCATCTTGGCTAAATCTGCGCCAAACCTCATCATTCGATTCTGATTCAGCAGCGACTGTTGTGTTTTTTACTGCACCATTCAGTTGTTGACTCATGACAAATTATCCTCGCTCATATCCCGAATGGCATAAATTTCTAGACCAGAACTTCGCACTCCATAAATCACTGCTGTCAATCCTGTCATTTGCACTGGTGGGTCAGGAACTTCTACTGCCTGAACAAAAATTTCTTTATTGAATGGAATAACTTCACCTAAATTATTTCCCCGGTCAAACACAGTTAAATTTGCAACCATTTTGACCTTCCACTTGCCTTCGGCAATCTTGACAGGAGGTTGAATGGAAAGAGGAGTTAACACTATTTGAGTCGTACCCTTGAACACCCCTTGAGGAGTCGTATCAGCAAGCAGTTTCAAAAACTCTTTCCTAAAGTCTTCAGATAAGGCGGTAGAAGCTTGCCACGCAGCAGTCGTAACTTTACCCCGTCCGTTTCCTACAGCACGGATATCAATACCAGGATCTCTCTTGGGTTCACGCGCTTCTTCTGGTGTAGTTGCTGGGAAGGTTCCACTTGCATTCATCATTAAAGTTATTGTGTCATTGACAAAGCGCGTTACAACTTGAGGGGTACGCTCTCGACTTCCCAAGGGTATCGCTTTAATTGATTTACCATCTTGTAATTGCACTAATGAGGGAGGTGCTTTTTTACTCAACGTAGAGTAGGCACCATACAACAACACCAACAGAAAAAAGGTGAGAAGATGCAAACCAAATGTCCCGAGTGCAAATAAAGCTAAAGCATCAGGTGTAGAAAATTTAGGTTGCTGTCTATTGAGAAAGTTTAACCTTTTTTGAGTAGCTGAATCTGTCATAAACTAAGTTTGTGTTTATTGATTGGTGATGAATTCTTCTCAGTTTTTCGTGATTTCATTCAGCAATTCATCCTTATCAACTCCTGCTTATAAAGAGGTTAGATAATCCAAATGTGGCAACCCTAGTCAAGCTATTAAAAACTGCCATTCCTCCACCAGCAGCTAAAGCTATCGACAAAATTGGGGCGAGTAATCCGGTGGCGAAGGCAAAAATCAACGGGTCATATGCTTCAGCATTCAAGACAAGCGTTGCCACCAAACCGCAAATAATGTTGAAACAAAGCTTGACCATACCTACACTAAAAAAGCCCGTTACCCACGCAAATATCGCTTTTTGACCAACAGGCAGCAGTGACCCACCTACTGCTAAAGGACCAAGTAAACCTGTGAGCAACAATGAAATTTCAATCAGCCATTGAAAGGCGATGCTAAAGGCAAATAACCAACCTCTTACCGCCAACTGAAGAGGGTTTGTACTGAAAAATTCACTCAACCCAAAGTCAGGAAGCCACCCACCTTTTTTGTCACCATTGGTTTGAGCTGCAATTTCTTGGGCTTGGTCTGCGGCGTTTTTGAGACATTGGGTTTGTTGTTGAGGGTCTGCGATCGCATTGCATTGAGTCATCAAACCACGCACTGCACTTTCAGCACCACTTTGCTGCATCACTTGTTGATACGCTTCTTGCAAGCGAATAGAATTTGATGTAGAAGTCAGCAAGGTTTGATTCGTTTGGTTGATAATTTCCCTAAGTCCCCTGGTACACCCAGCTAAAACAGTTGCGTTGTTGGTTAAGAGGACAATCACGACAATGGGCCAAATCAGTTCATTGAAAGCTTTGGAAGTGTCACCATCCACTATGTCTTTCGTCCACTGCACCATGAAGATCAGTAAGGTGCCAACGGCAAAAAACACCCCTAGCCGTGCAATGGCAGCATATAGACCACTACTAAGTACGTCATTCCAAAGTCCATCCACTGCAGATGCAATAGCTGAGCTTGCAGCTGCGCCATCTTCTGTTATCTTGGAAGCCGCTTCACCAACTTTTTGAGTTTCGGCAAGGATTAATTTTGTAGAAAGCGGTGCAAGATACATCATGGCGCACTCCTATTTTCCTCAGAACAACTTAGCTTTAGCAGCAGTGCGATAATTCTCAAAACCTTGACCTACTGTTTCGCGGACTTGAGCTTGGTTTTGCCCGTCAACAGCACGAGAAATATTGGTTAGGTTAGTGTTTGCTAAATCCTGCGATTGTAGTAGTCGCAAACCATCCGTCCGTATCGTCCCTAAAATGGCACCAATTTGGCCGTTCTGGGCAGCAATGAGCTTCATGACATTTTGCGTCACCACTTCCCCTTGAGCAGCTTCAGCACTTGCCAGGATTTGTTGAATGGAATTTTGTGTCTTCTCCACTTGCTCTTTGGTACGCTGCTGACCTGCTTTCCCGAGTGTTGCATCAGCCACTGCACGAGTAATTTGTCGGTCAACCTCGTTTGTCGCTCTTTCAGCACCATTAATGGGCGTAGTAGAACCAGCTGCAATCTTTTCAACTTCTTTCCTCGTCTGAGTGGGGTCGGGTAAACCCAATGCGCCTATTGCCTCATCAATGGCAGCTTGTAAATCTCCTCCCAAAGATTCTGTAAGTGGTTCGAGCTTATCAGACAAAATCGATGATATGTAAGCATTCCAAGAGTTCAGTTGCTGTTGCAATGGCTCGAAAACTTTTGCCAGAGGGCTATCCCCAATAATTGGCAATTCCACCGCACCAGCTTGCGCCAGTCCAATTGCAGCGACAGCAATTGCACCCAAACCTCCAGCAACAATCTGTTTAAACTTCTTCATAAATCAGTCCTGTTCACCGTTCAAAAATTACCTCGTTGCATTAGCGACAAGTTGTTTAGAAAACTCAGTTAACCCCACAAACTTATCGCGGTGTTGTTGCATTGCTGCTGTACGCTGTGCTTGTTCGTCCGGATTATTTGCTACAGCTGCCAACAAATTAAAGGCGGGATAATACCGACAAAAGGTGAATATGCCGTTGTCATCCAGAAGCCACTGAGAGTAAAAACCTGACTTTTTGGGAAAGAAGCTTTCAGTCGCATTACGACTAATAATTTCTCTAGGGTACTTGAGAATTTGCACAAAACTATCAACCGCCGAGGGTTGAATGCGACCAATGAGGCGAGTCGTTAAGTTTTGAAAAATCTTTGCCCCACTTGGAGAAGCCGCAATGGTGTCAGGATCTTGGGCTGATAAAATCACTCGTATCCCAGCTTTAGCACCGTTGGCACACAACCTACCGACGAGCACTGCAATCGAATCGTATTCAAAAAGAATTGGACTTTCATCAATAAAAAATACACTCGCCCTTGCAGCTAGCGCTCGACGAAGTGCTGCACTGTAGGCACTCAAACTTAAGATTGCCGCATCTTCATCATTGGATAGGTTACGCAGTGCAAAAATAAGTAACCTGGCATCGCTGTTAAAAGTTGAGGGTTGGGAAATTGCCTTCCCCACCCGACTAGAAAGCCAGAAGCGCAAGCGCAACTTCACTTGCTCCAAGCAAGCTTTAGTTTCTCCGGTCAGTGCTTCAAGTCTGAGTCTTTCATGAGAGCAATAGCTCAAGAAATCTGTGAGGGTAGGCATATTCTGCCATTCTGGCGAGCCAAAGCCACAGGTGAATGCTGCGGCATAGCGATCGCGTATTTGGTCGTCACTGAAAAATGCTTTAATTGCCAATGCCAAGATTGACCGCACGGTATCGGTCATCATCCTTTCTTGCGCTCCCGACTCCCCACGTTTGGAGCCGACAATCATCGCCAACAGGGCAGTTTGCAAGAAATCTTTATAATCTTCAAAGCGTTCTTGCTGTAATTTCGGGTCTAGGCGTGCAAGGTTCGGTAGCTCAAACAAGTTTGAACTTTCCCGTCCAATGTCAAAATAAGCACCATCACTACCCATAAATTGAGTGTAGTCTGTGAAAGTGCTACTGCCATCAGGTTTAGGATAATCCATTGCCACAACGGGCATTCCATGAGCTAGGGCATGAGTCAGAATTCCTGCTGCTGCTACTGACTTACCACTGCGAGTCGTGCCGAACAAACCCAAATTCTTGTGCTGGGTGTAAAGATTGAGAAATGTCGGTGTCCCTCCTTCTGAGGCAATGAGTTCAAAACCCGTATCGTCACCGCTTTTGGTGCGTACCAGGGGCATCAGTCCGGGTGCCTCAGAACTAAGGTAAACCATGCGTCGATTATAGGGAACTGCCATCAGACGTTCCCAGGTGATGGGGAATGTCTGTAACCACATCCGCCACGGGTATTCAGTCTCGCGCACCACCCAAGCAGGACGCAAAAAACAAGATTGTAGGTAGCGACAGGCTTCATCGAGTTGTTCCCGACTACAGCGATACACCAAAAACACAACAGATGTGTGGATGGGAACAGCTCCTTCGTACAATTGCTCCTGAGCGGCAACACTTTTCTTGATGTTGAGCATTGCTTTGACATCAATCGAGTTCCCTTCCGCTGCAATTTGGGATGCCGTTTGCGATTGTTTGGTGAGGCGCTGCATATTGGTTTTAACCAGTGTCTCGTTTGCCCGCATTAGTTGTGCGTAAATCTCGGTGTCATAAATCCGCTCTCTGCTAATGACTTCCCAGAGGTAACGTAACTGGCGTTCTTTGTCTACCCAACCACTAGGCTTGTCCGCAAAGGTGAGTGCTCCAATATATTTCCCTTTGATGTGTACCCAACGCCTGTCAGCAACGGGAATTGATGACTCGCTCTCCATCAGCAAAGAGGTAGGATGGACTTCTGAGTACACTTCCTCACGCAACCCATCTTCATCTAGAACCAGCAGCTGGGGGACTGGGCGTGGCGGCGTGTCGTTAAACCGCTGCCAGAGGATTGCCCATAGTTCCTCAGTTGTTAAGGGGCGGATGTCCAAGCCCATTTTGTTAACGAGTAACTGTTCCCACAACTGGTAACCATCGGTAAAAGATGTATAAAGTAGGCGTTCAATCTGGGTAAATTGAATTTCATCGAGTTCGCCTGTAAAAGACTTCCAAGTGCGTTCGAGCTTGGCGATAAGCTTTTCTATTGTGTCGGTTGTCCCTTGACTTTCTGGTTCTAGTGTGTACGAGCAGTAAAGCCTCAATTGTTTGGGTTTGCGAAGACCTTGAAGCGTTAATTGCCTGATACGTGAGCGATCGCCCATAATCAGATATTGCAATTCTTTGTTAGGCGCTTGTTTTATGAGTTCCTTCAACTCTTCCTGCCGTAGTGCATCGTCAGTAAAGGAGCTTAAATGGATCGTGAGACGCTCTCCTTGAGGTAAATCTTTTAGCCCCGACTCAATAGCATCGAACACGGGGTCAATCTGCTGACTTTGTAAAGTTGAATGAATTCCTCGGCACTCAAACCCAAAGTGAATTAGGTAGTTATTAGTACCTTTACGAAGGACATAGGCACCTACCAATCGTCCTTGCAGCTTAATTTGCAACATCGACACCAAACTAAAGGCATCTTCCAAAGGAGAAAGCCGTACTTTGCGCTCTCCATTATCAACTATCCGCTTACCTTGTTTGTTGGGTTGGCGAGTGCCAGTCATAATTTGCGCCTCCTTGATTTAGATGGGGAAGTATAAATTCGTTGGTAAAGTACTCGTACCCGTGTCCAATTGGGGGTAATAATAAACTTGGATAAAATGCGCCAATGTCCATTTGCAGTTAGCACCCACCAGGTAGAAATTAACCAGATAGCGATCGCGCCAGTCCAAATCCAATTGAGTCTAAACAAACGGTGACACAAGTAGTAAGAAAAGCCAGCAATGATTGTCCATGGTACAAGTTGATCGGCGGGGAACGGTCCGATATTAGGTTGTTTTCCTAGGGTGCCATTAACAGGGCGAAATTTTGATTTAGATTCACTCATTGTGGTTCACAATTAGAGTTGAAGACAGTAGTGATTCTTCTTGACTAGAAACTACACAAGCGCACAAATTCTTAACCGCCAGTTCCCGCACCAGTACCAATAATCAAACCCGCCAGGATATCGCCCACCGTCATTGCAATCAAAATAATCATTGGTGTACGGGCTAAATTCTGCCAGTCCTCATCCTGGCGTGCAGCTTGGATGACTTTTACCAAAGAAATTCCCAAATACAGCAAAAACAATCCTCGCAGTACGTTGAAGACTAAAGGAATTGCTTCCCCTGTACCTGAAAATTGCTCAGTCATCCAGTCTTCTGCTCCCTGGAAAAATTGAGCAGAAGCAGGTTGTGATAGGGCACCGATTAGAAAAAAACTTTCGACGAAAACAAATAAAACAGTCGCTAATTTATAGCGACGATTAAACCTTGAAATCCACTTGAATAGCAGTTCAAATTTAGAACGCCATAGTAGCGCACCAAAACCTAAAACACAGAAAAATAAAGTTGCAACATTCCCTAAGTTTGCATTTAATCTTATGTCCAGCAACATCACGGCTGTTGCTCCAATCATTAAGGGATATATGTCAGTTGTCAACTTTTGCTGACGGGTTTGATAACGAAAATACTGCCAAGTATAAACTTCAGGCTTTCCGGATAAAACTTTTCTTATTTTCATACTTAAAGCTCCTGATTTTCAATGTTTTACTCCTTAATTACTACTTGATAACGGATGCATGAAAAAAGCAGCTACCCCTCAAGAGCAAGAAAAAAATTTGTTTCTGACTAAAGGATGATTATTAATCTTTAATTAAATTTATAAGGAGGATTTTGATGAGCCAGACTATTGATAGTCATTAAATTTACAATATGAAATCTTGGGCTTTTAAGCTTTTTATAGCCGCAATGTTACAGTTTAATAGTAATCGACTGAGATATATATACGTGTTTTTACTAAGAAAACGTTGTTAAAGTACTACAAGTCATGAAAGAAAAACACAGAAATTTAATATCTAACTAAAGTAAGATAAACATTAAAACTTAGATCAAAGAGTTACACCAAAAATTGTTTGATTTTTGGTCAAAAAAGAAGCGGAGGAGCTTTCTAGCGGGGAGCAGAGGAGATACCCCATATCTAAAAGATAGGGGCTTGGGGGGGGGGAGATGAGGAGATGAGGAGAGTTTCCACAAATAAATTTGCTTGCTCAAGACCAAATTGCAAGGGAACAGGGACCTCCGTCAATACCAGTAATCCTCTTTTTCTCCCTTTCTCCCTGCCCCCTTGCTTCTTGCTTCTTCTGGTCATCAAACTTTATTTGTAATTACCAGTCAGACCCCCACACGTAAGGAATTGGAGTGTGGGGATGAAAGCGATCGCCCTTTGGGCGATCGCATTAAAGAACGGCTTTAAGAGTGAGGTACTGATTTGACGAGAATTATATGAAATAGCTCAAACCTTTATGAAATCCTGATTTTTCTGTTTTTAGCGATTTGTCTAACTCCGAAAAAAATGGGCGAACCGGGAGGGGAGTATTGAAAATAAAGCTGTGGAAAAAGCCACGCTGTTTTGTGGTTGAGGACTTCCCGTGAAAAGTCAGGAATGTCCACCTCCAAAATCAATTACACAGTTTTGATGCTCTGACAGAAGAGCTAACCCTACTTAACAGAATTTTGTGTAGCAGCGCTTCGGCTGATTAAAGTCTGTACCCCTGCATTGACTACTTCTGCCACTGCTTCAGACGGAAGGAATCGCATAGCATTTAATATCTGCTCTAGTGCATATAATGGTTCCCTGGTCGGTACAGTATCTCCGTTAACCAGGTATACCTGTAATTCAGAGAGGCTCCACCCTTTCAATGCTGCTAGTTTCTCCAAATTTTCCATGTCTGGCCAAGCTTGACCAGATTCCCAAAATGTTACCGAAGAACGACTGACACCTAGTTTCTTTGCAAACTGGTGTTGACTTTGAGAGTTTCTTAACTCTTTTACTAATTTGGCTAATCGTTCTACTTTTGAGTTCATATACATATTTTAATTGAGTGCTGACAAGAAACCAAGATTATGGGGTAAATTATAAAAATCTGGTTAACATGTTAACCAAATTTCGGTTAATATGTTAACCGAAAACTGTCAACATTGATTTCAGGGTGATCGCAAATCAAGGGGGCAACAGTGAATTTGCTTGATTGCTCTGAACTCAATGTACGGAGTTGGAAATCGAGGTTTACATAGCCAAACAAACTAGCAGACATATAGCGGAGCACCCAACGCAGCATTACAGGAACACAACAAGCCAACCTGTCAAAGCACTCGACACCCGATTGCTTACCATTTCACCAATTTCAGTAAATGAATCCCTCATGGCAACAGTATGTTGGTCAAGTTATGGATATACTTTTAGATTCATCAAGGACTACTGCTCATAATTTAACATCTATTTTTTCTGAAATAGACCCTCGTGTACTACAACCGCATTCACGCAATTCCTCAATTTATGGCGAGAACGAGGATGTAACTGAGCTGGTGAAGCTAATACGCTATTCGCAATGGGTGAGACCGTTGGTGATCACCAAAGAGGGTACGATAATTTCTGGTCACAGGCGATGGAAGGCTGTACTTCAATTGGAATGGAAAACGGTGCCTGTTGAGGTGAGGGAGTTTCCTGATGAAATAACCGAACTACAGACACTGTTACTGGAAAACGCCAACCGCTCGAAAACAACCGAACAGAAAGTACGTGAAGGGAAAGCCTGGTTTGAGATAGAATCAAAAGCTGCAAAACAGCGGATGAGTGAAGGTGGCAAGAAATCGGCTTCGGAAAACAAAGGTATGGAAAATTTTCCATACCTTTGTTTGAGTTCGACAAAGGGAACTACCCGCGATCGCTTAGCCCAAAGAGTAGGTATTGGTTCAGGACGGACATACGCCAAAGCTACGAAGGTAGTGGAATTCATCGACCAACAGACCAGTTTGGGAAATTTAGAAAAAGCAGAGGAACTCCGCCAACTGCTAAATACCAAAAGCGTCGATGCAGCTTATCAACTCCTCAAGCTTGCCTCAAAAAGTTCGCACTCCAATCAAAGAATTACAGATTCCCACTCTAGCCAGGAAACAGTTAGAAGCTGCTGGAACTGCCAGCATCGGCTAGAGTCTACAGACAACCAAAGTATTTACTGCAATAAATTTGGTATCCTCAACCTCATCTACAAATCTGGGGAAGCACGTGGTAAAGAGTGCTCGGAGTGGAGAGACCAAAATTTAGCGCCAGAACAATTAAAAAACCAAATGTTCACACTCCAATTATTGCTGCCGCTTGAGTGGCAAGCAAAACTCGAAGAAACAGCTGCATCACTAGATACAGACGCAGCAACTTGGATAACTAATTTAATCAGCACTTGCCTATTTCCCAATCTAAAAGGTCAAAATTCTGACCAATATGCAGCAACACAGCCAACAGAAACTCAGGAAAACACTGCAAACTCGGCGAATGTAATTTTATATAGGTAAGTCTTAATGTCAGTAAGGAAAAATACACGAGTGGCTACTAGCCCTGAAGTAGTATATGACGAAGTAGTAATTCCTGGGTTAGACTTAAGGCAAGTGGTTTGTGCAAATCAACCGATTAGAAAATCCAAGGTTTTAGCACAAACTGAACCGCCATTGTTCACGAACAAACCATACGAAATGATGGCAACTGGAGCGCCCGTAATTAGTGCCACTCAAGCCTATATCAAACAGCCCGAATGGCATGAGTATAGCTCTGACAAACTTTACTTTCAAAAACGATTTGGCAAGGGACGCTACATTGAGTTTGTTATTCTAAACAAACAAGAGCAGCAGCCAGAATCTATTACCGCTCGCGCCGAGCAGGAAATTTTGGAGCGGTACGGAGTAATGGCAGCACGGCTCCATGCAGTATTTGCTACTTATGCATCTCGTCAACAACGTCCCTGGGACGAGCCGTTTTCGTTGCTTGGTAGCGATTTGATTAAGATTTTGCGTTTAAACAGTCGAAAAGACATCACCAAGCCAGAGAAACTAAAAAGGATTAGCGATCTAGCTTGGATTGTAGGCACATTAGGCGTAGCAGTTCATTGGCGCGAAGGTCACCTAGATTTACACATCAAGCGCACAAGTCCTGTTTGGACGATTCTCTACATTGAGGAGTACTACCAGCCCAAAATACCAGGTCTTGATGAGGATAATGAACTGTACGAGGTGGTTATACGCGTCCAACCTGGAGCTTGGACTGAAAAATTTCTTAACAGAACTGGCAAGCAAGCAGGAGTAGCACTACACCAGTTTGGATTTATACATGAAAAGTTTTTTGATTTAAACCCCTACAGTCAAAAACAGGCTGTCGCACTAGCACTGTATATTTTGCAAAACCGACGTGCCCATTCCAACGGCAAATACCGCATTCTTACCTTACTGGAAGCTATACTTTCCCCTAAAGAAATAGAAAGCATCCGTGGCGATAGAAGGAAGCGATCGCGCTTCATCAAGCAGTTCCATAAATTGCTGCTGGCGTTGGTCGATGCGGAATTTCAAGTTGCGTTTGGTAGTTCCTATCCACCAGAAATTCCCCCTGCTTGGGTAGTACTTCCCAACGAAGCTTTAGAGGAGGACTTAGAAGAAATAGCTCTTTTAGACTGTCGAGCTGCACCTAACGGCTTTGAAGCTTGGTTGAATAGTGTTGTTAGCATTACCCTGGCACCAACCATAGAAGCTAGGATTATAGGGTTGGAAAACAAGAAAACCAAAAAAGCTAAGGCATATAGTAAAAGTCGTTCTCAAAAATTAAGCCAGTCCAATCCTAAAGTAACCATTAGCCAACCTGAAATACCCTCACAACCCGTAGCAGCACCTTTCCCTCCACAAGTCGAAATAACCGGGAGTATGGTACAACAAGCTCGCCAAGCGTTAGGTTTTACCCAAGCGCGTGTCGCTTCCTTAGTAGGCAAGAGCGTGAGTTGGGTGAAACTCATTGAAAGTGGACGACGAAAAATCCAAACACAAGACGGGGAAGCATTGCGAAAGATTTTGAATCTGTAACCAACAACCTTAAAACTTCACAAGTAATCTACAGCAGCAACGCCGTGGACTAATTTTTGCTGCAATCCTGTCGTTGTAAGCACTTGAGATTCGCAATTCCTGAAAAATTTCCTTTGAAAACCAAGCTTGTAACCATCAAGCTAATTAATTGTAACCATTGTTACGACTAGGTTTGAGGCTATTTGGAAGAAAATTTACCACCCGAATGGTGCGACGTTATCACCCGAATGGTGCGACGTTATCACCCGAATGGTGCGACAATTTTTTTTTTAAACATAGACGCAGCAATGGTTTCAGCGATGGTTACAGCCCTGATCATTTTTGATCACTTTTGATCTGCACGCGTTTTTTTAGTCAAAAAAACCGAGGTGCTAGTGTAACTAAGCAAACTAATTTCGGGTGTGGCGGCATCGAACTCCACACAGGAAAAGTCCATGAAACGCCTGTACACTAGCAAACGCAATCCCTGTCCCATCTGCGGCAATCACCATGGCTGTGCCATTAGAGACGACAACTTAATTGAGTGCCTACGAAGTTTTAGTCAACAGGATGCACCCGCTGGCTATCGCTTCATCAAGCTATTGGGTAACGACATGGGCGGTCTGTTTGTGGAGGAGGACAGCAGTAACCACCAACAGGAAGAACCTCTGTACTCTCAACAGCAGCGGTATTCTCTTAGTAGTAAAGCCAAAAAGCGTTTGAGTGTAGAGGGACGCGTAGATGCCCAACGGCTTATCGCCGAGCGGCATCGCCAATTCCTTTTGTTGTTGCAAACAACTGTGACAAAGCTGAGTACTCAACACTCCTCACACCTACAGCAAAGAAGGCAATTGAGTACTGACGAAATTAACTGGCTTGAGGCATTAGGTTGGATCAGAACTTGGGAACCAGGTGTTTATGCCCCTCTTGGAATAACCACTAACCTCCCTGGCATATCTCCTGTTGGTAAACTTCTAGGAAGAGAGGGGATAGCTGTAGCAGCCCTTGACCCCGATTTTCAGATCACAGGCTTCCAAATTGCTACTTTACGTACTAACCCCAAATACATTTGGCTAAGTGGTAGCAATCAAGGGGGAATTGGACCACAATTACCAAATGGAGAACTGCCGCTATTTTGCTGGAAACACCCTGATGCCAAAAGGGTGAAAGTGGTGATTCTCTGCGAAGGAGCGCTCAAGTCACTACTGACAGCTGTATTGCTATGGCGTTCTGGGCAAACTGATATCACCGTCATCGGTACAGCAAGTGCTGCTCGATATGGTGAGAAAACCCTGAAAGATTATCTTAAACGATTACGCCCTAAAGAAATTCGACTTATGCCGGATGCGGGGGCAATACGAAATCCCCATATTGCATTAGCTAACTCCGAAACCCTACAACGCTGCCTTCTATGGAGATATCGATTGAGTGTGGGTGATTGGGGACAACTGGAGACCAAACAACATCTGGATATCGACGAATTGCTAGCAGCTAATCGTCAAAATGAAATTAAACTGATTACCAGTGCTGCTTACCTCAAGAGCTGCCACATTCATCACCAAATCAGAAAGCTACTCAAACACAGTTCATTCCATCAAATAGAGGACAAGCTGATTGAGTTGCGACCCCTGGGAGACTCCACAGACAATCTGGATTTAATTCGCCAGTATGCAACAGGTATTGAGTACTGCCGCAAAGGTGGATATCGGGTAGTCGTAGCCTGGAACAATGCAACCATCACACCAGAAGATTTCTTTGCCCTGTGTCCGGAAACAATCCAGAAAGCTTTTGCTGACGTAGATAGAGAGTGGGGAATACTCTATAAACTCAAGCTGTGGTTCCGGCGGATGGTAGAGCGATATCGACCCAAGAATGGTTTTGGCAGACAAAATCCCATACGACAAACAGTTGAGAAAAGTTTGGATAAGGGAGAAAATGTCAATACAATTGAGTATAAACCAGGTAAATTACCCAGATGGGGTAATTTTGAACGTCTACCTAGAATTCTGTTTAAGAAAGGGCAGCGGTTGCAAGTTTACTCTGAAGCGATCGCCGCTGGGTGGAAACACATTTTAGACAACAGTTCTACTGGGACATTCAAAAGCCATGATGCGGGGATTGCACAACCTAACGCTTTTGGAGTGGACAAGCTGTGGTACTTTACATCTCATGCCAGAAATGTGACTACACAAACCGTTGAGCACAATTACAATTATCTGGACGTTCGTAACTCGGGGATGGTATGGGATAATACCCCAAACGGCAAAGCATATTTAAGATGGCCCAAAAATGGAGAAACCCCTGACACAAGTGGTAACTGCGATCGCAGTTCTGTCTTTGCAGCGTTGCGTCAGAAAAATATCTCGATAAATGAAGGTATAGAAAATCCCGTTTGCAAGACTTGTCATTTACTAGAAGCCTGTCGTTCCTCTTGTGGATCAGGGTTTGGATACCGATACAAGCGACGGGAGACTTTGAAAAACGGTCGCATTCTTGCACATCCTGACAGCGCACCAGATACTAAGAACTATGACTGGTTTAATTGTGTCAACTTTTGGGATGAAGCGATGCGGACAGTGCAACCAATTAGTTCCGTTACCGCACGTACCACAGACCTCGACCAAGTGATGGCACAGTTGACTATCTATTATCCGGATATCAACATTCAATTACAGTCAGTGTGGAAGGTTCTACGCCAGTGCTTGACAGGAGAAATCAAGCAACCTCACCACGGGTGGAATGATGCGGCACTGAGAGATATGCTTGGCGTAGCACCGGGTAATTTGGATGAAATCATTGCCTTAGTAATGGAGATTTTACACCCCAACCTAGAATCGCTACTCGATACAACTTGGGAGTATGGGGTAAACCTTGTAAACCTTAATGATTTGCCAGGGAAACGAAGAAAACGTTTTGGCTCCCAAAACCTTGAGATGACACAAAAAATTCAGCACGATATTATTCTCAATTGGTTTGTGCCATTTCTGCAAGTCTGGGGACGACGAATTAAAGGTGCTTTGCGTCTAGACCAAAGTCAGCTTCTAGTGACCACCCGTTCCGAACGACACGCATTGATAGCACGAGCATCTTTGTGCAACATTTACCTGGATGCGACAGCCACTCCTAAGTATTTGTCTTGGTGGATGGATATTGACGAAAAAGACATTCTAACTATTGAGCAAGAGGTATCTTTTAGTAAGAATCTGAAAATCATTCAAGTAACAGGACTAGGACAAGTTTCCAAAAATCGCAGTTCTTATTGTCAAGGTAGGGTAGATGCACTCCGACAGGAGTTTAACATACGTCACCCCGACATCAAATTCATTGATTTTGTGAAGTTTTGTACTGACGGTGATGGAGGGTGGTTCAGGGATAGTCGGGGGTCAAACGATTTCCAAAATGTGACTGCGTTAGCCACTTTTGGCATTCCCTACCAGAACATCGGTTCCCTAGAGGCGTTGTACTTAACATTGGGTGATAGTAATTCTAATTCAAAGGGGACTGTACATGAAGAATTCCAGGACTTCGTGGATTGGGCAACACAGGGAGAAATTAAACAAGCCATTGGACGGTTGCGAGCGCACAACCGCCTCAAACAACAACTTTACTTCTATTTCTGTGCGGATTATGACCTAAGCTTTTTGGAACAGGAACTAGAGTGCATTAATGCTGGTGATATCACTATTGAAGCGGGTTCACTAGATGAGAAATCTTGGTGGGAAGTCAAGCAGACTGTTAAAGAACTTTGGGAACAAGGACAGAAAATTACCCAGTCAGCTGTAGAGGCAGTTTCTGGAATTAGCCAAGGTTACATCTCTAAGCTAGCAACTGAATTTGGTGGGAGTTGGAAACAGTGGCTAAAAATATTCCTATCGTTCTTAAATGCGAATTATAGTAATAGGAATAATTCGGACTCGGAGTTGTGTCAGCTACAACAAGAAACTCATTTGATTGAACGGAATATGATGCTGTCCTTGGCACAGTACGAATCAAATACTAAGTTGTTATCAGAAATATTTTCTTGGCACAAGTATTTAAACCGTCAGTACTCGGAGCATACTATAGAAGCAACTCCTGTGAAAGTGCAAGCGAAAATTATGGCTGTTTTGCTTTCACTATTACCAAAACCGTGGCACCAAGAGTTTTTACACCTTTCGTTAAAGAAATGCAGAGAGTGACAATTTTGACCAAAGAGGATGCGTCCCAATACGGTTCGGTTAAGCTCTAAGCAGTATTGAGTACAGAGAAGGTGAGTGTTTCAATTTTTGCTCCTGCTCCTTTGTGTATCGGTTTCTTGGAAGGAAATTTAGCTCTAGTTTTTTTTACTACTCGCGGGTTACTTCTTCCTTCGCGCTCTGGTATCTGTTCATCAAGAATTTCTCTCACAAGCCAGGAAAAAAAAAGGGCATTTCTTCTGGCTCAAGACGTTGAAATTTGGGAACAGCTCGACGCACTACGTTAAGCGTTCCGGTAAAGCTTAATCGTAGAGGGGATATTTGAGCGTGCGAGGCAACTTGAAACATAAGTAAGCGCACAGACCAATGTCCAAGAAGCCAGCCATAAACTTCCTGAACTACTTCACGGGGATTGAGAGAACGAATTGGAGTTTTGCGCCCCAATAGATGGACTTTCAGTTCATCTATGGTATTTTCTACTTCCCAACGTTGGTGATATTCCATCGCCAACAATAAAGCAGGAAACAGGACAACATCTGTCAAACTGGTAATCAGACGGTAAATTTGTGGCTCTCCATCAGTATCAATAGTGTATTCAATGACTCGTACCATAATTTTCGTGCCACCTTTTTTCTTTGATTTACCATCAGGGGCAATCCACGATAGGTAGGAGCCATCTTCCAAGACTTTCTCCACCAGGAATTTAACGTTTTTTGGTACTCGTCCCAAGTAATCACATTTTTGTACGAGAGTCGCTCGTACCATTGCATAAGAATGTAGTCCTCTATCCCACATCAATAACATTCCTTGTGTTACTGAGCGGAGCAACTTTTTTACCCTGACTCGCTCGCCAATACGGTAAGGACACATCAGTGCATCAACAATCAAATGTGTTCCGGCTTCAATCAATAAGACCAAGCGGACTTTGGGGAACGCGGCTTGACTACCAGGACGACTGCCGGGATATCCAAATACCCTTGCGTTCGCCTCCGTATCAGGTACATCGAATAATGTTCCATCCACTGCCATTATTCGTAGTCCTTTGAGAAAAGCTCCCGGAGTTTGAACTGTAGCTTGAGGACTTACTACTAAATGAAACAGACGACTCATCACTTGAGAGCCAATGCGTTGTCGTGCTTCGGTAATTGATGATTTGCAAGGTACTCGCCAATACTTCCCTACTCTCACCCAAGTTTCACTTAAACCATCAACTAGATTTTTCAGTACCGTTCTCATTGAAGCTTTTGACCATAAACTCATGGCGATAATTACACAGACCATCAAATGTGATGGTAAAGCTCGTTTACGTTCTTCTTTAGCTTCTGCATCACCGTTCGCGCAGCGTGCGCCTTCGCGCACTCGCTTGTTCTATCGCTGACGATGGAATAGCTGTTTCTAAAGCTTTAAGTACTGTACCTGATTCGATGATTGGCACAAACAAGGAGAATTCTTTGAGTTGCATTTTTGCCGTTCGCACCCTGATGACAATGTTCAGTTTACCTGGTATTCGACCTTAACCGAACCGTATTGGGATGCGTCCAAGGGCACTGGCACTCCGGGAGCAATCGCCCCAAGTAGTTTCACCTCCTGACCCAACTACTCCAGTTAATCCAGTGTAAAATTAGTCTAATTATTGGACTAAAGGCAATGGTTAGAGAGGAGGCAGAGTATAACGCGCATCGGGTGATACAGCTGCTAAAATTTATGCGCTCCATACGTCGATTAGCCTTGCATCCCCGCGACTTTGTTGAAAAATACGAACTAACCCAAGCTCAACTCGCCGAACTACTAGGCGTGTCTATACAGCTTGTCAAAACTTCGTTTGGGCGAGAGAACCCACGAGAACTAGAACAGAAGTACTTAGACCGATTGGCTGAGATTGATGCCCTTTTGGAAATCAAAAAAGTCATCGATGAGAAAATTCCCCCCCATTTAGAATCGCTATTTCACTTAGATAACAAGTCTAATGATTAGACTAAATGACTTGATCCTGTGCAGGCGCGAATTTTATTGTGATTTACAAACCGTTCGCAAAAGGTGAATCATGATGACCACAAGCTTTCTATCCGATGCTGACAACCCCAATACACCCGTCCCCAACCAAACTGGTAAAAACATACCCCCAAACAGGGAACCCATCAAACATACGCTGATTGGTTCACCCAAAGCTGTGAAAAGCACAATTCACTACTTGCAAGTGATTGGATATGCAGATGCTGCGGCGTGGAGTCCCCCAGTACCAACCCCTAATTCAGGAGAGGTTATAAGCATTATGTATGACCCGACAGATTTTGGTGCAATAACAGTCTTGAACTACCCCGATCTGCTGCCAGAGGGCGCTCATTCCCGCTGCACCTAAACCAACACCCACCATCGCAATGGTCGTTTGCAGGTCGCGCTCGCGTACTTTGTCAGTTTCCTCTTTTTAGCGGAGAATGTTTTGGGTGGTGCGATCGCTTAAAGGCTGTGGACGAATAAAATAGATTTCCCAAAAGTGTTTGCAGGAGTCACAAAATTTTTTTAGCTATTAATTCTGTGGGGACAAGCGATCGCCGATTAAAAACGTCACTTGTGTTACTTATTTTTGGCATTCCACTTTTGAGAGTTGTTCCCATTGGGAATTGCTTAGAAATTATAACCAATACCAAACCGTAGCCCGACATCAGTTCCATCAAGGAAACCAACGTTTAGACCTGCAGTGGCAGTAAATTCAGGTGATATGGGCACATCGACACCGCCAGTGAGAAGAAAGCCGACGGTGCTATCTCCACTTGTGGAAATTGCCGCTCCTACGCCAACATAAGGAACAAAACTTATTCGTTGTTCTCCAAAGTCTGTGACTGATTGCACTGGATAGTCAAATGTTACAGGCAGAAGAAACACAGCATCGTCCTTCAGTAAAACAGCAGGGCGAAAAGAGAAGTTATTTGTTAAACCAATTTTACTAAAGACAGTGAAGGCACTTTCACCCAAAGTAGTATCGCCACCGAATCCAATATTTCCACCGATCCCGACATAGTTAGGAGTTGCTCTAACGGGTGACAGTTCTTGCACTTGGTTTGGTGTTGTTGGTGTTACTGGCTGTATTTGCGTGTCTGGTGTTGTAGTTGGCGGTGTTGTAGTTGGCGGTGTTGTAGTTGGCGGTGTTGTAGTTGGCGGTGTTGTAGTTGGCGGTGTTGTAGTTGGCGGTGTTGTAGTTGGCGGTGTTGTAGTTGGCGGTGTTGTAGTTGGTGGTGTTGTAGTTGGCGGTGTTGTAGTTGGCGGTGTTGTAGTTGGCGGTGTTGTAGTTGGCGGTGTTGTAGTTGGCGGTGTTG
>JAHHIB010000047.1 GCA_019359075.1 Kalymmatonema hyalinum WJT4-NPBG1 | reverse complement strand
GCGGTGTTGTAGTTGGCGGTGTTGTAGTTGGTGGTGTTGTAGTTGGCGGTGTTGTAGTTGGCGGTGTTGTAGTTGGCGGTGTTGTAGTTGGCGGTGTTGTAGTTGGCGGTGTTGTAGTTGGCGGTGTGGTTGTTGGTGGTGTGGTTGTTGGTGGTGTGGTTGTTGGTGGTGTGGTTGTTGGTGGTGTGGTTGTTGGTGGTGTGGTTGTTGGTGGTGTGGTTGTTGGTGGTGTGGTTGTTGGTGGTGTGGTTGGTGGTGTGGTTGGTGGTGTGGTTGGTGGTGTGGTTGGTGGTGTTGTTGGTGGTGTGGTTGGTGGTGTGGTTGGTGGTGTGGTTGGTGGTGTGGTTGTGTCCGGTGTAGTTGGTGGCGTGGTTGGTGGTGTGGTTGGTGGCGTGGTTGTGTCCGGTGTAGTTGGTGGAAATTGTGCTAGGGATGGTTGTAGAAAAATAACTAAACTTGTAACAGCGAGTAAAGAAGTTTTAGAGAAAACTAATATCAGCTTTATAAGTAACTTTTGATTCATTTCTCACTCCTCTAAATATCCACACACAGCGAAAACAAAAATCACCTTAATCGCAGGATAGTACTTGACGGTATGAGGAAGACAGCTATTAGGGCTTTATAGCCTACAACAGGGCGATTAGGAATGCGCTCTGCCCATATGATGTGGGACAGAGTAGGTAAAATTGGTAAAATTTCTGATCTGCATCACGCTTGTGTTCCTCCGGTTGCGAAGAACTAAGTATGACACAACAATTTGTTGTTCTTATCGCTTAAAAGCCAAGATAACTGAAGTTAATCAGTTATCACGTGCTTTTAATTTTTATGCATTACGCCAGTGCTTAACACACTTTACATAATCTCATGTTTTTTAGCTTGAACTATTTATTTTTACTTTTTTAAGTAAAATTACGCAAAAAAATGATATAATAAGTACAACATAGATAGCAAAACTATATCAGAAATTGATTTAATAATACATATCTATAGATATAGAATGTTTCTTTATTTCTATGCTTTTCCTAATTGATCAAAAATTTTTTAGAAGCAGTAAAATTATTTAAATACTAGATAGTTCTCGGTATTTAGAAAGAGTCTCTCTTAAAAATCACTCGCAACTAAAAGTATTATTATTCACTTTTCCGTCCCTACTTCTCCAGCGTTTGCCGTCTTTAGATATCCACGTACCTGGACCTTCAAAGTGCTTTTTAAATAACCCTATATATACACAACCTTTGTTATCAATATATATACCTTTGCCTTGAAGAGTATGATTCTCAAACTGACCTATGTAGCGGGATTTATTGGCATATGTCAAAATTCCACAACCGCTCAACTTATCATTTTTTACTTCCCCATCATACCGAACATATTCACCGTTACGATCGGGATAGATCATGATTCCTCTACCTGTCGTTGGGTTATATTTTGCAAAACCGTAATATTTGTTTTGGTTATTTTCCCAGTCGGGTTTACTAGGTAGAGGTGGTAGAGGTGGTAGAGGTAGTAGAGGTGGTAGAGGTGGTAGAGGTGGTAGAGGTATATCCGGGCAAGCCGATTGCACATCAGCAAGTGTGGGTTGTATCGAATCAGGTTTGACTTGTCCCGAATCATATGTAGTTTGTCCCGAATCAGGTGTGGGTTGTGTCGCATCAGGTTTGACTTGCCCCGAATCATCTGTAGTTTGTCCCGAATCAGGTGTGGGTTGTATCGAACCAGGTTTGACTTGTCCCGAATCATATGTAGCTTGTCCCGAATCAGGTGTGGGTTGTCTCCAAAAACTCAAAAATAGCAATCCCACTCCAAGTAGCACTCCTGCCCCGACTCCAGCACCAATTAAAACTTTCTGGTTCGCTCCCACTTGTTGTAGTATGGAGGTTAGTAATGACTGTGGTGGTGATGGCGGTGATGGCGATATGAAGGTTGATCGCGATAGTGGTGTTAGCGCTTGCAACGCCTCGGATGCTGTTTGATAACGTTCATTGAAGTGATAACGCACCATTTTATCTAACACATTTGCCAGTCTAGGGCTAACCAAAGCCAAATTTCGCCAAAAGACTTCACAACTGCCACTGTCTCTTGGCAATTCCTGAGGTTTGATCCCAGTTAAAGCATAAATCCCCAGCATCCCCACTGCATAAACATCGCTGCTTAACTTGGGAAACCCATTTAATTGTTCGCTGGGCATATAGCCAGAAGTACCAACAATAATGGAGACGTTTGTTTGCCCTTGAGCATTGACTACTAATCCGCTAATTTGCTTGACAGCGCCAAAGTCTATCAACACTATCTTGCCGTCTGTCTTGCGACGCATTAAGTTTTGTGGCTTAATGTCTCGGTGAATGATATTCTTATTGTGAATAAATGTAAGAAGTTCTAAAACTTCCTGTAACAGTTGTATTACTTGAGCTTCACTCCACTTCTTGCCAGGAAAAATTTCCTCACTCAAATCGTGCCCATCTATAAATTGCTGTACTAGATAAAATTCGCTGTTTTCTTCAAAGTGGGCGAAAAGTCTGGGAATTTGACTGCACTCATTGCCTAAGTGATATAAAACCTTTGCTTCCCTGTCAAATAACCCTCGGGCAAGTTGTAAATATTCTGGGTTTTGGTTTTGCTTGAGGTTTTTTACAACACACACAGGATGATCGGGTAAATCTAAATCTTCAGCTAAATAGGTAACTCCAAAGCTACCGCTTCCTAAGAGTCTGACAATTTTATAGCGCTGGCGGAGAATTTGACCGACGAGCATTACTGATTTAACCAATAACAATATGAATTCTCTTCAATTTTGCCATATACAACTTAATAATTCCCCAACTCCTATGTGCAAGTAGAGAGGGAGTTTTTCGCCTGCTTTACAAATCTAATAACTGTATGGCGCACTAGTAACAACGGATGCTGTGAGGGTCGAATCTCTAACGTGCGATAATTTCTCCTCTCTTTTATGACACCGCATTCGTTAATGTGGAAAACCAATAGGCTAAGTAGATCGCATTGATAAAACAATTGATCAAAGGTCTAATAAATAAAGGCTGCGGAAAGTAAGTTCGACTTTTGGCTAGTTCTGATTCTGATGCAGTACCTTTAGCCTTAATGTTAGGACAGATTTTTTGGTTATGGACAAGACAGGCAAAGAAACTTTTTTAGCGCCCATAGGAGACGTTGGTGGTACTGCCGGATACGCCGATGTTTCAGCGGCAGCTGATGCCAGCACAGCTGCTCAAGAAGCACATAAGTACCTCAACGACTCATTGTTAATAAACAAGCTCACAGAACGTGTGTATGAGTTGTTACAAGAAGACCTGCGATATCAGCGTGAGAGGGTAAATAACTATGGTACTGAGAGGTGGTTGTAGTGGCTTCTAACGGTAATAGCAGCATTGCCCATGAACTAAACTACGTTACTAGCAATCGTTTTTATGTAGAGATAGATAAATCTATTGCTGCATCTTTTACTGAGTGTACAGGATTAAGTGTTCAAATCAAGAAAAATGTCTTCCACGAAGGAGGCGTTAACGACCAGCAACGTGTTTTCTTGGGTCATGCAGAGTTTGGGGACGTAACTCTCAAACGTGGAGTTACAGATCACTCAGGTTTTTGGAACTGGATTAATCAAGTATTTAGTGAGAACGGTGCAACATCTCGACGCAATGTCAATATTCTTGTCTTCAATCAAGCTGGCGAAACAATGATGAGTTGGACTTTGATTGGTGCGATTCCAATAGCATGGAAAACACCTACGCTGCAAGCCGATGGAAATGCAGTTGGCATTGAAGAATTAACTCTGGCTTATGAAGGCTTACAAGTAGGAAAAGATAAAGGAGGAGGTAATACCACAAAAAGGATGAAGTCGGGATTCTTTGAGTCTAAGTAATTTGCTATTCCACCATAACTATGCAAATCATTCAACCTTTACTGGGAACAAAAGCCCCTCCCCTTGGGGCAAGAGCGCCTTTGTGCGAGCCTAACAGACTTTTATTGAAAAAAGAGTCTAACCTCCTGGATGGGCAAAACGGTTTGATCAGGAAGATAGCAACGCGATCCCCATTAGTTAATTACTCTAAAATTTTATTATCTAAAAGACCTAAACCATTTCTAGAACCATTAATAGAATCGGATACTTGGGAGAATCATAATTTTGATGCTGAGTCAGCATCAATTGAATTTGAAATTCATTCAAGTTTGGAGAAACACAGTAATTTTGATAATACAGATGAAGAAATAAAAGGTAGTACTCCAGATATCTTACCTAAGACAATTAATAGTAATATTAATAATGAAAATGAACGGAATATTCAAGAAATTTCTAAATTTAAACAAAATAAAAGTCAAGCCAAATCAAAAACTAAATCTCCATCTACGAAATCTACTAAATCCCTATCTCCAGCCAAATCAAAAACCCAATCTTTATCGAAGTCTCAACACCAATCTCAATCTAAATCGACAAATAAGCAATCAGTAAAATCACCTGCTAACAATAAAGTTGAGCAATTATTTGATGAAAGTAACACTCACATTAATCTTGCTCAAGATGGATTATTAACGGCAGATAAAGCTTTTCGTGCTGAATCGGAAATTCACACATTTAACGATAATTCCCCATCACTACAACACCATAGGGATTTAGGCAGCACTACCAGTGATAGCGATGTCGCCAGGGAGACGATAGCAGCTGTACCCACATTGCCCAATGAAGAACAACCTATTTTGGTAAGCAACCTTGCCAATGATGAAGGGCAAGTAATTCCTTTATCATCTACTTTGCCCAGTGGTGAGTTACTAACAACCGTTAACAATCCGCAGGTTTCGGAAAGCGTTGAGCGATGGCCACACGACATCACATTTGACAATACCACAAGCGAAGCAAAAAGTGCGTCTATAGTCCCTATGCCGCCTAATATTGGGGAAACGCTACCACTCCAGCCGCACGCCACTCCCCACCTTGCTCTTAGCCGCCGAGATGGCGTCTACAACGGAGGAGACTTCCCCACGGGGGTGGCTCCTCAACAGGAGGACAAAGGTAGTATGGCAGATATATTACCCAGTAGAATTGATAGTCATACAAGTAGTGAGATTGAACTGGAACTGAATATTCAAGAAAAACCTAAATCTAAAGAACAAAATAAAACTCAAGCAAAATTAAAAAGCAAATCGAAATCGAAATCTTCTAAATCCCCATCTCAAGCAAAATCAAAAACAAAATCTCCATCTAAAACGCGAAATAAGCAATCAGTAAAATTACCTGCTAACAATAAAGTTGAGCAATTATTTGATGAAAGTAACATTCGCATCAATCTTAATGAAGATAGATTATTAACGGCAGATGAACCTTTTGATGCTGAATCTCAAATCCACATATTTAACGATAATTCCCCATCAGTACAACAGCATAGGGATTCAGCCAGTAGTACTACAAGTGATAGTGATTCTGTCGCCAGTACGCCTATTCCGGTAGTACCCACATTACCCAATCTTGAAGAACAACCTATTTTGGTAAGCAATCTTGCCAATGATGAAGAGCAACTAATTCCTTCACCATCTACTTTGCCCAATGCTGAGTTACTAACAACGGTTCATGATCCCCAGGTTTCGGAAAGCATTGTGCGATCGCCACACGACGACATCACATTCGACAATACTACACCTGATCATCAAAGCACCTTACCACCCCAGTCGCCTCAACACAACACTGGCTCCCCAACCTCTCAAATACCACAAGGAAAGGAGCCGCAAACTTCAAGCCCTCCACTACAAGCAGCACGAGAATCGCATACGGGTGGAATCGAGACAAGTATAGCTAAAGCTAATGCACCGGACTTAATATCAAGCAGCACCAGAAGCGATGCTGTCTTTGATGATGCAATGCTCCCACAGGGAGAAAATGCACTTTTATTATCAGTACCCTCTTCGCCTAGTATTGAAGATACACCGACACTGCCGCAAAACAATATCAATTCAAATCTCACCCCAACTGAGTCTAGAGAAAGTATCCTCAACTTAGCGCCACTCACATCACCTGCAACTTCTGAAGATACATCGACACTGCCGCAAAACAATATCAATTCAAATCTCACCCCAACTGAGTCTAGAGAAAGTATCCTCAACTTAGCGCCACTCACATCACCTGCAACTTCTGAAGATACACCGACACTGCCGCAAAACAATATCAATCCAAATCTCACCCCAAATGAGTCTAGAGAAAGTATCCTCAACTTAGCGCCACTCACATCACCTGCAACTTCTGAAGATACACCGACACTGCCGCAAAACAATATCAATCCAAATCTCACCCCAAATGAGTCTAGAGAAAGTATCCCCAACTTAGCACCACTCACATCACCTGCAACTTCTGATGTCATCGCTGCTGAAGTTGCAAAAAGTACACAACCACAGCCAGGTTCCAATCCTGAAGCTTCCCCATACACTGCTTCCTCAACAGAAACACAACTGCTGTCAACACCCACTTCTAAGATTGTAGAAGAGAGTAATTCTGAGGTACTAAAAAATACAGCTTTCCCCTCAGCAGCGACAACACCTAATATTGCGGAAACACCTAATGTATCCAGCCTTGTTAACAATGAACAACAAGTAGTCTCGGATATACCATTTGGTGTTATCAATACTGGATCTACAACAAAAATTAATACTTCAAATACCCTAGAAAGCCCTACTCCTGCACAAAACAACGAAAACTCCTCACCCAGAGAAGCCGGAACAAAAATTGACCTCGACAAGCCAGCACCTCAGGGTTTTGCTACAGGTGGACATGTAACAACTACCTACGTTAACACCAACCAGCCGATAGCACCCTCTGATACTGTACCTGCGATGCTTACACCTGGGGAGTTTGTCATCAATGCTAGGGATGCACAGAAAAATCTCAATTTACTACAGCATATCAACACTGGTGGTACAGCGAACGATACAATCCTTACTCGTTCAGAGACATCCAATCCCAAGGAGCAAAAAGAGACAACTTCTGTTGAGTCTCCGACTAAAGTCGATTCTTTGCAAGACACTTCGTTACAACCAAAAAACTCTGATAATATCTCATCTCAAGTATCTAATTCGCTGATTTCTTCGTCTTTGGGATTGTCCATTGGGAAGGAGAGGCGTTCAATACTCAGTTCTCCAGAACTTAATACCAATGTAAGCAAAACAACTAATGTCGGTGAACCCTCTCATTACTCATCACCTTCTTTGATTTTTCGACAAAAAAATCCTCCCTCTACTGACACACCCTCTCAATGGTCGAGTGTTGAAGAATTACTGAATGCCAGTGGTGATGTCACGGACTTTAACTTTGGTAGTGTAAAATCTAATCGACATTCTGAATTTTCTCAGTTTACATCTCATGCTTCAAAAGTGCCATCAGAATCGCCAAAAGTCTTTGCCAAACACCTAGAACCTAAAGGTTTTGCTGATGGGGGAGAAGTAAATACCGATATAAATACAAATATACAACCGATAACTGAGACGATACAAAGGCCCTCCTCTTCTTCTAAAAAAGATGATGATGCAAACCTTGAAGTTCTGGCGCGAGAAATTTACAGCAGATTGCGACAAAGGTTGGAAATTGAACGAGAACGTTATGGCGTCTATTCAGGTCGCTTACCTTGGTAAATTTAGTTTTTCAAAAGGAGAAATAATCAAATGGCAGGGCAGTCATTACAGAAAGCCAAACTCATAGCTTATAACGGTGAAGCACAGGATATTGAATTGATGTTTAATCCTACAGAAATTAGTTTCTCTAGGACTGTTAATTGGGAAAAACATCAAGGTAATAGAGGAACTACTTTACTACCTAAGATTAACTTTTCTGGTGTTGAACCTTACAAGTTTACGCTGAAACAATTGATATTCGATACTTATGAGACTAAAGAATCAGTCATGAAGTACATAAATATTATCAAGCAAGGTGTAGAAACTATTAATGGCGCACCTGATACACGTCCACCTGTTTACAGATTTACTTGGAATCAAGAATATTTTTATTGTGTAATCCAAAGCTTAACCTACAATTTAAATATGTTTCTTTCCGATGGTACACCAGTAAGGGCGATGGTAGATATTTCCTTGGAAGAAGTAGATCCAAATAACCTTCCTGGAACCAAAAAATCGGCTTCTACAGGTGAAGCTCGTCAGCAAGACTCCCGCGTGGATCAACAAAATAACCGTTCTGGAGAAAGACAATCGGCTTCTAGCGAACAAAATCGCGTTACTCCCGGTTCCCAAATGAATAACAATAACTCTCCAGCAGGAAGACAATCGTCTTCTAGAGAGCAAAATAGCCAACGAAACTCTCGTTAATGACTGATATATTGATATTTCTAGGTTACTACTTATGTCCGACACAAGTCTTTATTTATGCAAACCCAAAATACAATTTTCTAGCGGAGGGCAAAGCTGGGAAAATGCTTCGCCTGAGTTAATCAAAGATTTGTTGCAAATTACTATAGAAGAAAGTCTTCATTTACCAGCAATGTTTACGCTGGTAGTACATAACAGCTATTTTCCCACGCGGCGAGAGAATGAGGAACATAAGCCTTGGCGTCATGAAAAGCTGTTTGAAGTTGGTAAAAAAATCAAATTGGGTTTTACTTCAAGTACTACCCAAGATAAAAATTTTGGTAAGAAGTTAGATGAATATCTGATTGAAGGCGAAATTACAGCAATTGAGGTTCACTTTAATAACAAATCTGAAGCACCGATTGTTGTGCGCGGCTATGATATTTCCCATCGTCTTCACAGAGGTCGTTATAATCGTTCTTTCTTGAATGTAACTGATAGCGATATAGTTCGTAAAATTGCAAAAGAAGCAGGTATAAAACCTGGTAAAATAGACCCCAGTGGCGAAGCCCATGAGTATGTATTCCAAGAAAACCAAACTAATATGGAGTTTTTGCGATCAAGGGCTGCTCGCATTGGTTTTGAACTCTTTATTCAAGGTGATCGCATCAATTTTTGCAAGCCACAGAGTCAAGAATCTCTGAAATTGACATGGCTAATTGATCTCAGTAGCTTTAGTACCCGAATTACCAGTGCAGAACAAGTAAGCGCTGTAGAAGTGCGTTACTGGGACTACACTAAGAAAAAATTAAGAACTGCAAAAGCCCAGAAAGAAAAGGTAATAACTGATACTGGTAATGGGGCGGGCAGCAGTACTAGTAATAAATTTAACAATAGTCAGTCTCCGATCATGACTGTGGTAGATAAACCAACCTTTAGCGACAAACAAGCAGAGATCATGGCTCAGGCTTTATGCGATGAACTCGGCGGTGAATTTGTCTATGCTGATGCTAAAGCTGAAGGTAATCCCAAAATTCGACCGGGACGGGTTGTGACTCTGGAGAAAATGGGCGATCGCTTTAGCGGCAAATATTACGTTACCGAAACGCGCCACAATTTCACTCAAAGAACTTATACAACTGATTTTAGCGTGCGGGGATTACGCGGTGGTAATTTATTTACAACCATTACACCGCAAGTACACTTGCAGCCCGGTCAGACATTTTTAGTAGGAATTGTGACTGATAACAAAGACCCAAAAGGATTAGGTCGAGTCAAAGTGCAGTTTCCTACCCTTACCGAAGAGCATACAAGTAATTGGGCGAGAGTTGTCGCTCCCGGAGCGGGAAAAGATAGAGGGTTCGATTGTTTACCAGAGATCCGTGATGAAGTATTGGTAGGTTTTGAACACGGCGACATACACCGTCCTTACATAATTGGAGGGGTCTGGAACGGTATGGATGGAGCGCCAGAAAAGGTGAATGATGCGATCGATCAACAAGGAGATGTCAAAAGAGTAAGATTACGTACATTTAAAACTCGTACCGGACATACCTTACAATTTGTCGAAAAGGATAAAGGTACAAGTAAAACTGGTGTTCGCGTAGAAACTGTTTACGGTCATAAAATTTACTTGAATGATAGTGACAAAAGCATAGAAATTACCACCAAAGGCGGTCACTCGATCAAGATGGACGACAAAAGTAAATCCATTTCCATCGACTCAGCAGGTAGTATGTCATTAAATGCTAAGACGAGCATAGACATTAAAGCTAGAGCTACAATTACAATCAATGGTAAATTAATACGACTTAACTAAGTAAATCAACGTAATTGTGCCGAGGAGGTTTGTATGGGTAGACCAGCAGCAAGAATTAGCGATTCTGTAGCACACCCTTTACCGCCAGTCTTAACAGGAGGTCCAGGGAGCCGGGATGTACTGATTGGCAATCTCCCGGCGTGGCGGGGTATACCTGCGGCGTCGGTCGCTGGATTGCTAGCAGCTAAACAAGCCACTGATGCGACGATCATAAGTGTTGAAGCAGCCTCAAAAGCTGCTCTGGGTACACCAGCAGCGCCTGCTGCTATAGCTACAGAACAAAGTACTAAGGCATCACTATCAACTTCTATGAATAGCACTATCAAGAGTAGCTCTCTTGGTGCTGATATTCATGTTTGCACAACACCGCTACCAGTCCCTCCCCACGGTTCTGGTGTTGTCATTGACGGTAGCAAAACAGTGCTAATCAACGGCTTACCTGCTTGTCGCATGGGTGACACCATTGTGGAAGCACTCGGTCCAATTAATAAAATTACCCGTGGTTGTAACTCTGTTTTAATAGGCGGGTGACACAATCCAAAATCTAAAATCTATGATTCCAAAATTGTATCGACGTTTGGCGAATATGTTTAAAACTTATCTGCGGATATTTTTGAAGATATAGACGTAACAGCCAGAACGAGCGAGGATTGTCTTCATGCCAGATACGGTTTACGGTCAGCAAAGACCCTATTTGGGCACAGGTTGGGCTTTCCCACTCAGTTTGAATTTGCAGGGTGGGATACAACTAAGCTCTGAAGATCAAAAAGTTAAAGAATCCATTTGGATCATCCTCCGCACTGGAGTTGGTGAGCGGGTTTATCGACCAAATTTTGGGTCACGCTTGTCGGAATTGGCGTTTGCGCCCTTGAATAGCGATACCCTGATCCGGATTCGTATTTATGTTTTAGAGGCTTTGGAGGTTTGGGAACCGCGCATTATTATCAATCAAGTTCTGACTGAACCTGACCCAGTGCGTGGCAAAGTAGACATTACTATTGATTATCGTCTCAAAAACTATTCTGACGTTAACAGCTTTGTTTATCCTTTCTATTTACTTAGTGAAGGAGAGTAACTGTGGAATTTGACTTTTTGCCTAAACTGCCAACTTCCAACTTAGACGATCGCTCCTTCGATGACTTAGTGGAAGAATGCATTACACGTATCCCTCGTTACTGTCCAGAATGGACAGATCACAACCTCAGCGATCCAGGAATTACGCTGATTGAGTTATTTGCTTGGTTAACTGACCAAATGTTGCTCAGATTCAACCAAGTACCACGTAAAAATTATGTCGCTTTTTTAGAATTACTGGGTATTCGCCTCCAACCTCCCGCCCCAGCACGAACAGAATTAAGTTTTTATTTAACCTCCGACCTACCTGAAGCTTATACAATTCCATTGGGAACAGAAGTCTCGACCTTGCGAACAGAGACCACAGAAGCCATTACCTTTAGCACAGATTCTCCTTTAATCATCGCCAAACCAGAGCTACAGCACTTTTTAACGGCACAAACTGTTGAAGAAATTCCTCAATCTTTCCGAGTCAAACTCACAAATCAATGGACTCGTCAACCTGACGGCTATTGGGAAGGTAGCGAACAATCTGTATTTGAGGAGCAACCTCAGTTTGGTAACTGCTTTTACCTAGTGATTAATTCTGATGATCCTTTAGATGGTAATGTCCTAGCAGTCACTTTCACAGGTCCTGCTGCTACGCCTACTGGTATTAACCCCAATCAACCACCTCGTTCCTGGGAAGCTTGGGATGGAGAGCAATGGCAACCAGTTTTATTGCGCGAAGCAGATGATCTGACTCGCGGCTTCAGTTTTTATGAAATGGCGCAACAGGGTCGCAATCCTGAGCAAGGTGCAGATGTCGTTCTGCATTTACCTCCAAATTGGCCCGTCACAAACTTTACTACTTACCGAGGTCGCTGGCTGCGCTGTGTCTTGACAACTCCACAAGGAAATCAATCAGGTTACAATCGTTCACCACGGATTACTAGCTTAGGGGTGCAGGCAATTGGTGGTACGGTTCGGGCTAGTCAAAGCGCACTAATTCAAGATGAACGCTTGGGAATCAGTAATGGTAAACCAGGTCAGACTTATCAACTACAATCGGCACCTGTTCTAGAACGCCGAGGAAACGAGGAATACATTACCGTAACTCCCCCTGGTGGCTTGCCGCAAAAGTGGGTTGAGGTGAGAGATTTTGCAGATTCTGGACCTTTAGACCGTCATTATACCATTGATTCATTAACTGGTACAGTGCAGTTTGGACCGTTGATCAAAGAACCCAGTCAAATCAAACGACAAACACAAGTTCGCTCCCATTTACAGCAACCAAGACAGCAACCAAGAGCAGAAGACACATCAGTTCAAGTGACTGATATTGACACCCTTGAACACCAATACGGGGCGGTTCCTGCGAGTGGTTCAGAGATTAAAATGGTTGCTTATCGCATTGGAGGCGGTAAACAGGGTAATGTCAAAGCTGCCACACTTCAGTTTTTAAAGTCTGGCGTTCCTTTTGTTGCCAGAGTGATCAACCATAAAGCAGCTATCAATGGTACGGATGGAGAATCATTGGAGCAAGCTGTCATCAGGGCACCGTCCATACTACGTACCCGCGATCGCGCAGTCACAGCTGAAGACTTTGAAGTTTTGACGCGGGCGGCGGGCGGTGGAGCGATCGCTCGCGTTCGCTGTTTGCCAGTGACTGCTGAGAGTACTGCAGGTACAGTGAGTTTAGTTATTGTCCCTCAGGCAAATACAGATGCCATTGCTCAAGGGGAAGGCATAGCACCAGAAGAGTTGATCCTCAGCGCCGAACTCCAAGAGCAAGTTTTGCAATACTTAGATGAAAGACGGTTACTAGGAGTACAAATACAACTGCAAGAACCAGAATATATTGGTGTTTCCGTTCAGACCCAAATTTCTCTAGAACCAGCCTATGAAAATACCGTGGCGCGAGAGGGGATTCTCCGCAACATTCGGGTTGCCCTGTATAAATATTTAAATCCCTTAACTGGAGGACTAGACGGTAAAGGTTGGCCATTTGGAAGACCCGTTTATCAATCAGATATTGTGGCGTTACTGCAACAAACTCAGGGAGTGCGTTATTTAGGAGCAGTTCTGTTGTTTCCCATCCGCAAGCAAGGGGGAATTTGGCGGCGACAATCAGCACCAGAACCTTTGATTGACCCAGGTTCAAATGGTTTGATATGTTCTTGGACTGATACGGTTCTGCGTTCGAGTCATGTCATCGATATCATCAGTAGCTAAGGGAAAATACTATGGTTCAAAGTCGTTCCAGCCCAGCTGTAAGCATTGTATTAACACCAATGCAAATTCCCGAGGCTTTACCGGTCTCTATGACATCTCCTCTTTCCGACAGCACAGATGTGGCTGGACCTAATTTGCTCTTGCATCCGGGAGAACCAAGCGAGATGATTGTGCAAGTGCAAAACTTGTCCAGGCGACCCTTGCGGATGAGTTTGAGAGTTGAAGGTGATTTTCCCAGTAGTTGGTGTCGGATTGGTACAGAAGGTAGCGAGATTGCCCTAGGCTCAAAGATGGATGCTGTGCTTTATTTTCAAATTCCCGCTACATTTTTTGAGGATCAGCAAGCAATCGTTGCGGGAACAACAGACAAATTAATTCTTAACTTTCGCTGCATAGTATCTGTATACATTGACCAAGATACAGATACTGAAAAAATTCAGCAAGAAGAATTTGGCTTATACATCCGTCCCTACAGTAACTACATGGAGTTTTTGCCAATTTTGTATCGGGAAGTAGACTATATTGGTCGCTTCATGAAGATTTTTGAACAAGCTTTTCAACCTGTGATCGACAGTTTCAATGTCATGTGGGCAAACTTAGATCCATTAACTTCTCCACAGGCACTACTGCCTTTCTTGGCTCATTGGGTTGCTTGGCCAGTAGATTCGATTTGGAATCTCAACCAACAGCGGCGTTTAATTCGCCGTGCGGTAGAACTTTATCGCTGGCGCGGAACCCGTAAGGGTTTGCGTCTTTACTTGCATCTATATACAGGTTTGCCTTTAGATGAGCAACATATCAGCATCACAGAACCTTTTGGTCAGAGTTTTGTACTGGCGGAAGCAAAACTCGGCACAGCAGTGTTAGCAGGTGGGCGACCATTTCACTTTGTAGTACGCTTGCGTCCAGACCGTCTTAATCGCATCCACGAAGAATTAGTACGACAAATCATCGAACAAGAAAAACCTGCTTATTGCACTTATGAATTATTGATAGAAGCCACAAGTTAAAATTATATGACACATCCTTTTCCACCACCCCCAATCCAACCCTTTGAACGACTTAAAGCAACAGACGGTTTACTCATAGATGCTAAACGCTGGAGCAAAGCACACGATTATCATCGCAGAAAGCAAAATGTTCACTATCAATGCTTGAACCAACCAGGAATTGCCTGTGGTTTGGGCGTCCGAGTCATTCCGGCTCCCCGTCAAGCAGAAGCTAAATACCGCGATGGACGATGGGTACAAATTCAGCCTGGTATTGCAATTGATGTAGCCGGCAATCTGATTGTTGTGCCTCAGTCTTATGACTTTCCGGTTGACTTAGAAGTCGCAAAGACTGAGCCGATTATGGTCTACTTAATAGTAAGTTACGTAGACCCCAATGAACTGCGCAACGAGCAGCAGAAAGATATCGTTCAAGAAACCTACCGATTTGACCAAAAAAACTCTACACCAGAAAGTTTAGAAATAGAACTTTGTCGGATACTCCTGCAACCAGGACAAACTACGATTACCCAGCCTGCGGATGTTTTCTTTCCTGGTTACAACAATATTGATTTGTCCTGCCGTCGTACAGCACAAGCACGCCCCCAAGCAATTGTACGTATGGCGCAAGTAAATCATAGTGATGATGGTGAATGCGCTCGGAATTTTTTTAATTTATCTTACTTGATACAATCTGTAGAACCACTGTACCCATTTTTGCGGGGGGCTGATGAAGTAGGTCAGGTCAGTTTACAGGAAAGTATCCAAGAATATGACCTCTTATACCTTACGGGGAGACAAGCATTATCTCTTAATAATCCTGAATTTGAATCCTTAAAAAGTTACTTAAACAGCGGTGGAGTGCTTGTCGTTGATGCACCTGCTGACGCTACAGGACTGATTGAAAGTACTCAAGCCTTGGCTATTCAGTTGGAAAGCCCCTTGAAACCCTTAGAAGAATCGCGAAGACATCCTTTAAGGACACGACCTTTTTTATTTGCTGCAATGCCAACAATCAATCAACACCTGGTTCGAGTTTTAATCGGGGGAGGAATTATTTTAGTGATTGGTGACTTAGCAGCAGCTTGGGGACTGGATAGAGAATTGAATTTACCCCGACTTGTGATTCGCACTGCTCAGGAACTAGGAGTTAATATTCTTCACTACGCTTGGAAGCGACGACAGTTGATTGGTTTGCAGCAGGAGGATTCTTCAGCGCAGTGGTAAACGCTTTATGAATGCTACAACAATTAATCACAATTGGTATGACGCAAACCAGCGCTACCTATCAGCAGCTCTAGCCGTGGTGCGCGGTGCGATAGAAAAATACACTTTCAGCTCGCAGAATCAATCTGAAGTCGAAGAACAAGAGTATTCACGGCAGCAAGATTTACAGGAAGCAATTGCTGCCATGCCAGCGCCATCAGCATTAGATCAAGTATGTAGAATTTTCGGTCTTTCCAACTTTGAGTGCGATCTACTGTTGATGTGTGCATGTATGGAGTTTAGTGGCGACTTTGGTGGTTTGTGTGCCGCAGCGCAGGGAGACACACAGCGAGCTTACCCGACCTTTAGTTTAGCCCTAGCAGCATTACCTGATGCCCATTGGGACGCGATCGCACCTCATGCCCCGTTACGTCGTTGGCGGCTAATTGAGATAGGGGACGGGAGGGCGTTGACTCTCTGCCCCCTAAGGATTGACGAACGGATTTTGCACTATCTTGTCGGTACGGAGTATGTTGATGAACGGCTGGTCGGAATCGTTGAGCCGTTAGGAGATGTTGGGGATTTGGTGACATCGCACCAGAAACTAGCAGAGCAAGTAGCACTAGTGTGGAACCACACACAAAAGACGGGGATGTTACCTGTTGTGCAGTTGTGTGGTTCTGAACCTACAAGCAAACGTGCGATCGCCGCAAAGGTCTGTAAAATGCTGGGTGTTACTTTGAGTATCATGCCTGCTCAGATTGTGCCATCCATACCTAACGAGATGGAAACTCTTAAGAACCTGTGGGAGCGGGAGGCGATTTTAAGTCGAGGTGCCTTACTGCTAGATTATGACAAAATTGACATGACCGATCAAGCCCGCGCTAATGCTATTGGGCGTTTCATTGAGCGAGTCAATAGTTTTTTGTTTGTAACTAGTCGGGAACGGATGCACCAACTGCAACGCCCAGTAGTTAGTTTTGATGTTCACAAACCCACTACCGAGGAGCAAACAGTACTCTGGCAAAGCACCTTGGCTGAACTTGCACCCCAATTGAACGGACAACTCAACAGGCTAGTAGCTCAGTTTAACCTTAGCCCCTCGACGATTCGCTCTGCTTATACTGAAGTTGCAGGTAACTTGAGTCAGAGTCAGGAAAGAGATTTGGGTAATATTTTGTGGGATGCTTGCCGAATGCAAGCACGTCCGCGATTGGATGAACTAGCCCAGCGCATTACCCCCACTGTTAATTGGCAAGATTTGGTGTTACCAACCGCACAGGAACAAATGTTGCATGAAATTGCAGCCCATGTGCGTCAACGAGCCACTGTGTATCAAGCTTGGGGATTTGCTGCCAAGAACACGCGTGGACTGGGAATCAGCGCCTTATTTGCAGGTGCCAGCGGTACGGGTAAGACACTGGCGGCGGAGGTGCTAGCGCATGAATTGCGCCTCGATGTCTACCGTATTGACTTGTCATCGGTTGTCAGTAAATACATCGGTGAGACAGAGAAAAATCTGCGGTTAGTGTTCGACGCGGCGGAAGAAGGTGGGGTCATCCTACTATTCGACGAAGCTGACGCTTTGTTTGGCAAGCGTAGTGATGTCAAAGACAGCCATGACCGCTATGCCAACATTGAGGTTAGCTACCTGTTGCAACGTATGGAATGCTATCCTGGCTTGGCAATTTTAACGACCAATCTCAAGAGTTCCCTGGATACAGCTTTTCAGCGACGCATCCGCTTTGTCGTTCAGTTTCCCTTCCCAGATACTGCTCAACGGGCGGAGATTTGGCGACGTATTTTTCCACCGAATACCCCAACCGTTGGTTTAGATGCTACTAAGTTGGCACAGCTCAGTGTTTCTGGTGGTAATATTCGCAACATAGCATTAAACGCCGCATTCCTAGCTGCTGATGCCGAAGAACCAGTACAGATGAAACACTTGTTGCGTGCTGCACGAACAGAATATGCTAAGTTGGAAAAATCCCTGACAGAGGTAGAAATTGGGGGATGGATTTGATTTCTACAGTAGCTATTTTCCATCACAGCAAGCACCAAGAAAAATGGCAGTAAAGTCTATAAAATCAAGGCAACAAAGACTCAGATGATTGAGATTATATTTTGATGCTTCCCTTTCCTCCAGCTTAGTGGTCAAGATTAGGATTCAGAATGAATGACTAGAGCCTTACTTGCTTGGGAAATCGGGGGAGGGCAGGGACACCTTCATCTGCTAGCAGCGATCGCACAGAAATTACAAGCTTCTGGAATTGAACCGATTTTTGCCTTGCAGAACGCCCAAATTAAAGGTGCTAATCTTCCTGGAAAGGTGTTACAGGCTCCTGGGGCAATGATACGCTCCTTGGATGACAAAGGCGATAACAAATCTTATTTATTTACTGACATTCTATATATATTTGGTTTCAGTACGGCATTGACATTGAGTTTCCATATCAAAGCATGGCAAAACTTGGTTGATTTAGTAAAGCCATCGTTGATTGTTGCTGATTATGCTCCGGCTCTAGTGCTAGCCGCAAAAGGGAAAATTCCCACCATTGTAGTCGGAAATGGCTTTAGCGTACCACCGAGCGTTAAAGATTTCCCACCTATTCGCCCTTTACCCGTACCAATTGCTGCCATTCATCGTCAAGCTGAAGTAGAAGCATCGGTAAAGCAAGTTACTGGCTTTGATGCTCCTCTTGGCTATTTGCTCAATGGCGATCGCTCATTTATTTTCTCTATTCCAGAACTAGATCCCTACAACGTTGCACGGACTCAAGCAGAATATGTGGGTATTCACTCCGCACCGTTCCCCGAAAACCTTGGTAATGAACGTGGAGGTGCTTGGGCTTATCTTGCACAAGATTGGCATCATTACTCGTTAGTAGTAGATACGCTTAAGCCTGAATGTATTTTTGGGGATTTAAAAATTGTTTTAAAGGAAAAAGCTCTTGCCATACATCATGCAGGTTTTATCACTTCAGTGGCTTGTTTGTTAGCTGGAATACCCCAAATTGTCTTTCCTAAAGATATGGAAAAGTGGCATACGGCAAAAGCTCTCTTAAATTTGGGAGTCGCAGTTTCACCTGACGAACCACTCACAAAGGAAAGTTTGTTAAATGTGATCGCTCTTCTACCCCAAATTACCGAAAATGCTCAACAACAAGCAAAACGGTTTGCACATTGGAATCAAAATTTTCTAGATAGGGTTGTACAAGCTTGTCTTCAGCTAGCATATTGAACATATTGAAAATTATTTAACGTCAGATAATTGCCGAAATGTGACGATGGGAACAGCCCAACTCAGAGCCTCCATCTGCTGAAAAAGTTCCTTAGAGGGCTTGGTACCATCAGCAAACGTAAACACTTCAATACCCTGTACAGGGTATTTTAATCGACCGTTAATACCAACAACTTCACCTCTTTGATTCAAAACCGGACCACCACTCATGCCCACTTCTACTTCATTGGTATAGCCCAAACTATATCCTTGTGGTAGCGATCGCTCTAATAACAAAGACACTTTTCCCGTTGTTAACCGAAACGCTTTCGTTCCCCAATCTTGAGTATCCTCAATATTATTTTGGTTAATAAAGTGATAATTAGGGAATCCGGCAGCATATACTTGAGTGCCAGCAGATAAGGAATGAGAATCCCCTAGTGCTACGACTCGGTAGGGAATTTTACTATCAAACTGCACTAAAGCTAGGTCTACATCCTCCAAACTTCGCATGGATTTTAAACGAGCAGGGTAAGTTTTGCCATCAGCAGACAGTACACTATAACGACCATTTTTGCTCTCTTGCACTACATGCTGGCAAGTTAGAACTGTATAGGTTTGACCTTGACGAGCAATCACCACCCCAGAACCAGACGCAGCTTGGGTTAAAATCCGAACTGTAACTTGCTTAGCAATCTCTGTAACTGGTAAGCTATCTTGCTCAAAACCTAAGCTTGGAATACTCGTCTGGGATGTTCCTTCTTTTTCAGCACTAGAAAATAACTGGCTCACTGGTTTTGATGAACAGGTTTGCAGAAGTATAGTTACTGACAACAGTCCCAAGGAAGCCAGTATGAATGGCGAAAAATTCACAGTTACTTAATTAAGTGAAATTAAATGCTGTTATCACTCTTTGGTAGAGTGGACGGTTTAGGAAGCGCAGGTTGGCTTTGTTCACTTACAGGTAAAGTGGAAGTTGGAGACACGGTTGCACCATCTGTCTCGAGAGCTTTCTCAACTACGTCTCCTATTCCAATGATTGTTCGGTTGTCCGTTCCCCGTGTTAAAGGAGCAGTTGTACCACTGACACTAAAAGCCATCAATTGTTTCAAAATCTCTTCTTCTTTACCACGGTCGGATTGATTTAAAGTCAGTAAAAGATTTTTAGAGTTGCACTGTTCTTCTTTGTTGGTAATGTAACAAATCACAGGGGTAGAATTTAGAGTTCCATTAGTAATCCTTAATTTACTCAGCCTCCCACCACTGGATGCTACAGCCTGAGTTAAACGCTGGCTGACTGCTTCGCAGCGTTTCTGGGGTGTATATTGGGGACCAAAGGCTGTGCTATTCCAAGTTATTATTGGACTCGTCCTGCGATTACCTCTTTGGGCGATCGTTGCATAGCCACTCCCTTGGCGAACGCATTGAAACGTCGTTGCATCAGTTTTAGGAGCACCTTGAGTTTGCGAAAGCCCCAATTCGCTTGTCAACAGCAAAGTACTGGAGACAGTCAGAGCAACCATAAAAAATTTAGCCTTGAGATTGAAGACCATCTTGAACTCCTAAGCTTTTGAAAAAAGCTAAACGATGTTAAGAAACTTTAAAGGCTCTAATAACATCTTTTATACTTGACTGAAACTACACGGGACTTGTTCGTGATTCCGGACTCTGAAAAACAATATTTAACAAAATTTCAATATTTTGAATACTATACAAAGGTCTAATGTGATTAGCTATCCAGTATGTTAGTTAGTAAAACAGCCATAGTATAAAAATTTTTATAGCGTAAAAGAGAGTTTGAACCATGAATAGGTCAATAATACTAAGCCATGAGAGTAAACTCGTTTTATGGAGGGTCTTTCAGGTTTGCCAAAGAAATCTATGGCACTCTCGAACGGTAGCCAAAAGTATTTTTTTGTTAGTGATAGTACTGCCTTTAATTGGCGTTATAAATACACACAGGGCGCAAGCACAAATTGCACCAGTGCCAGACGGTACGGGTACTATCGTCACGCCTAACGGTAACCGTATTGACATTAGTGGTGGACAGTTATCCGGAGATAAAGCTAATCTTTTCCACAGCTTTACTCAGTTTGGACTAAATGCAGAGCAAATTGCTAATTTTTTAACAAATCCCAGTATTCAAAACATACTAGGTCGTATTGTTGGTGGTGACCCCTCTGTAATTAATGGTCTAATTCAAGTTACAGGGGGTAATTCTAATTTATTCTTAATGAACCCAGCGGGGATTGTTTTCGGACCAAACGCCAGCTTGAATGTGACAGGCGCTTTCACGGCTACTACTGCTAATGGTATTGGCTTTGGTTCTGATTGGTTTAGCGCCTCTGGAACAAATAATTATACAGCCTTAGTAGGTAACCCAAGTACTTTTAGCTTCTCAATGAGTCAGCCCGGGGCAATTATCAATGCTGGAAACTTGACGGTAGGAGAGGGGCAAAATTTAACTTTATTAGGCGGTACTGTTGTTAGTACTGGAACAGCATCAGCACCAGGCGGGCAAATCACCATCTCAGCAGTACCTGGTGAAAAATTGGTACGTTTGAGTCAGTCAGGAAGTCCGTTAAGTTTGGAGTTTCAGCCGCTACCACAAAGTGGTAATCAACCGCAAACCTGGAACTTGCCGATATTATCTTTGCCCCAATTGCTAACGGCGGGGGGTGGTGGCAATGCGAATAAGTTAACAGTTAACACCGATGGTACAGTTCAAATATCAGGTTCGGGTATTGCTGTAGGAACTGGGGATGTAACCGCAGGAAACGTCACCGCGAAAACTGCAACCCTCTGGGCTAACCGCAATTTGTCATTGGTGGAAAGTCAACTACGCACCACTGGAGACTTAAATCTGCTGGCACAAGATACAGTGCGGGTGCGGGATAGTGTGGCAAATCCCTTTATTGCCCAAGCAGGCGGAAAGCTTTATCTTCAAGGCAATCAAAGCGTTGATATCTTTGCCTTGAATCATCCAGCTAGTGGCTTATTTTCTAGTGGAGACACGGTACTGCGTTCCTCTAATACAGTAGGAGGCGATGCCCACTTCACAACAGGTGGTAATTTTCGGATTGAAAAATTGGACGGAAATTTAGGAGGTTTGTTTAGTCCCTACGATCCCGTTGTGCGAGCTAATGGAGATGTAAGTTTCCAAAGTTATACAGGAGCCTCGCTGCATATTTTAGCAGGGGGTAGCGTGAATATTCCTGGTGGAGTCACAATCACAGGTATCGAGAATTCAAAGACACCAGCAAACTTTATCAGAGAAAACATCACGCTATCAGACGGAACACCTATTTCTATTGATGGTAGTCGGCAACCAACCCTCGACATACGAGCCGGAACGACTGCGTTTGGTACTTCTGGCATTTTAGGAAGTACAGGTGGTTTCTCTCCAGGAGCACCTAATACAGGTGGTACTGGAACGAGTGCAAATATCACAATCGGCAGTATTACTAATGACGGGGGAGTCGTCTTTTTAACAAACCAGTACAATCCTAACACCTCATTACCAAGAGGTTCAATTTCCACAGGGCAAATTAATGCCTCTGGTGGTTCAGTCACAATTGATGCATGGAACAATATTACGACTACAGGAATTAGCACAAGTAATTTTTATAGCAATGGTGGTATTAAGCTGATTAGCACGGCAGGTGACATTAATGTCAGTCAAGGCACTCTAGACTCCAGTTCTACTGGTTATGGTGGTAGTGCAATATCCCTAAATGCCAACGGCAATATTACTACAGGTAATATTACTTCTAGTGGTGGTGACAGCGGTGGTGTAATCGCCATTACGAGCAATACAGGAGCCGTTAATGTTGGAAATCTGACCTCATCATCAGCATTTAGGAATGGTGGTGCGATCACTCTCAATGCTAATGGCAACATTACTACAAGCAATATTACTACAAGCAATATTAATGATACTGATAGTAACGACGGTGGTGCGATCGCCATTACGAGCAATACGGGAGCCGTTAATGTTGGAAATCTGACTTCATCATCAAGTCGTGATGGTGGTGCGATCGCTCTTAATGCTAATAGCAATATTACCACAGGCAATATAGATACCAGTGGTTTTTCTGCTGGCGGTGCTGTAACAGTAAATTCTGGTGGTAATGTTAGGTTTAACAGCATCAATACCCGAGGGACATATTTTTCAAGTAGTCCTGGTGGTAATGTAAATATCACTGCTAACGGCGTTATTCAGGGAACAGGAATCATTCCTTCTGCTGGTGAATTTAGTTCTGTTCCTGCTAACACCACTATTTTTACCCAAGGCACTACTCCTGGAAATATCAGCATTCAACATAGTGGTGGATCAGAGAACGTTCCATTTTCTGTGGGTGATGCAACTGTTAACGGTACAGCAGGAGCTATTAATGCTGGTGAAGATTCAGTGATTTCAGCGTCACCAGTCAACAGATTTCCAGTACTTCCAAATGGCGGCAGAGGGACTCCTAACGAAAGTCTTATCAATATTACTTCAGTCAACAGCCCACCTACTTTGGCAGCAACATCACCCTCAATTAGCGGTCAAAAAAATCAACCATTCACAATTACTTATGCAGATTTAAACCCAGTTGTCAATGATGTAAATGGCGATAATAGGGTTATACGAATAGATTCCATTCCCGCAGGAACGCTACGAAGAAATGGTAATGATGTAGTTGCGGGAACTATTCTTTCTCCTGGGGACAGGTTAGAGTATACACCTCAACAAGGCGCTACTGGTAACGTCAATGTCTTTACTATCAGTGCCAGCGACGGCGTGTCATCCTCTACTCCCACCAATATCAGCGTAAATTTTGTCAACACTCCACCGACTCTGGAAGCAAACTCACAGCTAACTGGTGCTACAGTAAATCAGCCGTTGACCATCAATTTTGCCGATTTAAATCCGCGTGTCAATGATATAAATGGCGATCGCACCTTCATACGTATTGACGCCATCCCAGCCGGAACGCTACGAAGAAATGGTAATGATGTAGTTGCCGGAACCATTCTTTCTCCTAATGATAGGTTAGAATACATACCGCCACAAAATGCTACTGGTAGTAACGTCAATGCCTTTATCATCAGTGCTAATGATGGCGAATTATCCTCACCACAGATACCAATTAACGTTCAAGTTGCTCCAGTCACGCTACCAAGACCAGAAGATCCTGGTAATATACAGCGAAATACTCCACCAACAGTCGCACCAACATTACCTGGTGGCAACCCAACGCCACTTGTAGCGCTTGATCCCGCTGTTGCTGGAATTGATGAGAAATTCACAAATCAGTTTGCGTCATATCTGGGGCTGGAACCAGGTAGTGAACGACAACGCCGCATCAGCTTGGAGGAAACTCGTGATATTCTTCTTAAAATTGAAAAGGAAACTGGGGTAAAACCAGCAATTATTTATGTCAGTTTTGCTCCCTCGGTCGGTAATGAAACATCACTCCAAACTCAGCAAGATACTGACCAACTGGATCTATTAATTGTGACTGCAAAAGGTGCTCCAATTCGCAAAAGCTTACCAGCAGCCAAACGAGCCGAGGTGTTACAAGTTGCTCAACAACTTCGCTATGCTGTCAACGAAGAGCCAACCACTGACGATAATGATTACTTAGCTCCTGCTCAGCAACTGTATAAGTGGATGGTAGCACCGTTGGAAGCAGAATTAAAGGCTAAAGGTATCAATAATTTGCTTTTCATTACAGATGAAGGTTTGCGTTCAGTGCCATTGGCAGTTCTCCATGACGGTAAACAGTTTCTAGTGGAGAAATACAGCGTTGGCTTCACGCCCAGTTTGAATTTGACAGATACTCGCTACGTTAGCATTAAAAACTCTCAAGTTCTAGCAATGGGAGCGTCAAGATTTCAAGACCTAAGACCTTTGCCTGCCGTTCCTCAAGAATTAAGTATTGTTGCCCAGGATATTTGGCGGGGTAAATTCTTTCTCAACCAAAACTTTACCTTCAATAATCTCAAGTCACTACGCAAATATCAACCCTATGGCATCATTCACTTGGCAACTCATGGAAAGTTTGCAGCAGGAACCCTTGACAACTCCTTTATTCAATTGTGGAATAGCAAGCTAAGTTTGAGCCAACTTCGGGAATTGGAACTGAATAACCCTACTGTAGAGTTGTTGGTACTAAGTGCTTGCGAAACAGCTTTAGGAGAGGGATACGAGGAGGCGGAGTTAGGCTTTGGGGGATTTGCAGCTAAGGCTGGAGTCAAGACAGCGCTAGCAAGTTTATGGGAAGTCAGCGATGCAGGAACTTTAGGGCTAATGACAGAGTTTTATAAGAACTTAAGGACAGCGCCTATCAAGGCAGAGGCATTGCGACAAGCGCAAATAGCTATGCTTAAAGGTCAAGTCCGTCTAGAAAATGGTCAACTGCGTACTTCCCTAAGAGGAGTCTCTCTGCCACCGGAATCGCCCGATGCAAAACGACAAAAGGTTTTAACACATCCCTTTTATTGGGCAGCATTTACCATGATTGGTAGTCCTTGGTAAAATTCTGACGCAGCCTACAAAATCTGCGATCGCACTAGAGAATCAATCAGGAGTTAGTGGAAAAGGGCAATGCCAAAGAAGGTAAGAGAATTGAAAGCAATGGTGATAAAAGCTGGGTATATCCTTCAACTAGGACGAGGTAAAGGAAGTCATACATATTGGAAACATCCTTTGCTACCTGAAGAACCCTTAACTATCCCTGGTAAAGATGGTGATGATGCTCCGCTATATTTAGAAAGAGGATTCAATGGGTGCTGAAAAAGCTCGAAGAAATGGAAAAACTAGAAAATGAGGAAAACAAGGAAGGTGAAGAATGAACTATCATTACAGCATGGTGATTCAATGGTCGCAAGAGGATCAGCTTTTCTTAGTTCACTTGCCTGAGTTTCCCTGGCAGCAGTTTCATACACATGGTAAAACTTACGAAGAAGCTGCCAAAAACGGGCAGGAAGTCATCGAGGCTTTTGTTGAAATGCTTACTGAAGAAAATAAACCATTGCCAGAACCTAGAATGCTTCCTACAAAGCCATTGCAAGTTGCCTAGTTGAAAGTAGTTATCGCCTCGGACGGCACTCGCGTTCGTCTATTGCACTCCTCAAAAACCAAAAAATGCGATCGCACTAGCAATTGGCGAATAAGTAGGTGCGTCGCGACGCACCCTACAAAATCGGCGATCGCACTTACTAACAGCTATAATTTGGTTTTTTCGGTAGACTTGTTATCATCACATCCGCATAATCACCATTAGATCCTTTGACCCCCTTTATCGATCCATTTTTCAGATCAAAGTTCTCCTGTTCCTTGCATGACTTCTTGATAGCTTCATTAATAGTCTTTAGAGCTGTTGCTTCTGACTTCCCGATCGCATTGCATACCGCCGATTCCGCATTCTGCCTTTCAATGCTTCTGTGATTCTCCTCGTGTCCTTTTATGAGTTCAACTGCTTTGTTAATCAGATCCGCGTCTTTCTGATTTGGTCGCCCTCCCGACCACCGAGGTCTTAGTATAGTAGTCTCAAGCTTCATATTAACTGCCGTTACACGCCCTTTATTGTCTAGCTCCAAATGCCATGTATAATGTGGCTGCATATGCGGGTCGCCTCCAAGTTGCGGTACTATCTTGTTTACGAACTCGCTAAAGCTATCTGCCAAGATGTCCACTGGCACTGGAGACGTATCCTTGAACTCTGGTTTTTCATGACATATTTTGCTCTCCCCACCTTTCCGTTTCATCTGCACTAATGTCTCATTGGAGATACGATTGAACTGAACTCCATTGATTTGTTGCACAACATGGGTTCGCTCGTAAGCTGATAAATCCACCGCTCTATTAATTTGTTTCTCACGTTCACATACAAAACACTTTGATTGAATAGTTGGGATGTCAGATTTAGCTTTCTTGTGAACATCCCCTCCCTGCTGCACTACATGAGTCAACTCATGCGCCGTCAACTCATTATTTCCCGGCGACTTCCCCGCCCCAAAGTAAATATCACTACCATGAGCAAACGCCTGTGCGCCCAATTCCCGGTTCATCTGCACCGCTTCTTCACCCGTATGCACCCGCACCTGACTGAAATCTGTACCAAAACGGGGTTCCATGAACCCTCGCACATTATTTGCTAACGGGCTTCCTCCACCTTTACTACTATTCAGCCGACTCTCAATATTACCCCCAGCCTGCAAGCTCCCATCAGTAGCGCGTTGAAGCGATCGCTTAGTTTGTATTTCCTCTTCTTCTGGCGAAATCTCTCCTGGTATGGATGCGTTTAACGATTTAGTAGAATCTTCCTCTACCTCTTCCTCCTCCGGTATCGCCTCTCCTTGCACTCTAGGAGCGATCGCCTCTCCTAGAGGTTTCATCTGTACCTCTTCTTCCTCTAGCATGGAATCGCGTTGAAGTGTAGGCGAAGACATGGACATAACTCGACTTGCCATCATGTCTGCTTCTTGTTCATACATATCCCCTGGTTGGCTGATATTAAGTTTTGCTTGAGGACGCAAGGATATTCGACTAATATCATGACGGAGGGGCGATCGCTTTAACGCTTCTGGTTCTAAAACCTGTTCATCAGTAGATTATGTCTGGGAAGTATTTATTTTTGGGGTAAAGCCGCGTATCGGTGAAGCTAATGTTGGAATATTGGGTGAGACGAGAGAGGGATTTGTCATATTTGATAAACCCGTTTTTTTACGGCTAACCCTAACGCTGTCTCTCATCCACCCAATCCTCTCTAATAAAGATACTTTATAGTATAAAATTTTACAATTTTTTCGAGATGCAGTATTATCCACTAAAGTCTAAATTTTGATTTAGGCAAGACTTTTCTTTATTATCCTTGCTCCTATAAAAATCAGTATAGTTATTCTTTATACAGACAAAAATGTTTGCCATAAAAACCCCTCCCTAATCTTTCCCGATTCATGGGGAAGGTTAGGGAGGGGTTTTCTGCATATGTTGCATTCTTTTTTTAAAATTGGTATTACTATACAGCCTGAAGGATTAGGGTAAATAGTTAATACTAAAATAAAAACCTGAATCTTGAACGTTATTACCGCGATCGCTCAAATCAACAAACGGTATACCGTAATCAAGCCGCACGTTCAAGCGAGGAATCGGTTCCCATAACAATCCCAAACCACCGCTAGCCAAAAATCTCTGCCCGGGTAAGGAGCGATCATTGGGATTATCTGACTTATTCCATACTGCACCCAAATCAATAAACGGGGCAATTTGCAGAGTAGCAGCGCCTGCTTCATTGCGCTGTAGCGTAATTCGGTCTTCTACAGAGAACCGCACTCCGTTATCGCCATAACGAGCATTTTGACGATAACCCCGCACCGATTGACCTCCACCAATGATAAACTGTTGAGATGGTAGTAAACTATTTGGTGTCAACTGCAAATCTATTGCGGCAATGAGCAACTGATCGTTGCTCAGTCTTTGTACTCGCTGTACTTGAGCTAACCAACTAAAAAAACGACTATCAGGAATGGGGTCGGAATTTATAGTTGCATCAAACAAGCCTGTTCCTAAGTTAAATTGCGATCGCAATGTCCAAGCCCCCTTAGGATCTCGCTTGACATAATCCAGTCCAAACTTGAACACACTGGTACGACTAACACCATTTTTATCAGGACCAATCCCAAAAGCAAAGGGTAGGTTATTAAATACAAATGTTTGACCATCCTGGAAAGTAAAGCCTAAGGATAGCGCAAACTCTTCGCGGGGCGATCGAATGAGCGGTTGACTGTAACTAAGTTCATATAAATTGGAGTTACCTCGAATGCCAAAAGCGCTAAACTGCGGATCGGTAATTTTGTAATCATTGATTGCTGCACGCAGTTGTAAAGTACCGTTCATGGCATTGAGCGGAACACGATAATTGAAATCGTACAAATTTGCGCCGCCTGTTGTAGAACGGTTGTAGGAAAAAGCAATCTGATCGCCAAAGCCTGTTATGTTACGATAAGCCAGACCGACACCAAATCTTTCCGAACCGACACTAGGAGGAGAGTAGTTATCTACGTTAAAGGCAGCCCTGAAAGGATTAGCCTCGCTGACGCGCACAACAACAATACTCTGCCCAAACTTATTTCCAGGTCTGAGGCTCCCTTCTACATTTCTAAATAAAGGATCAGCCCGCAGTAAGATCAATTGGTCTTCCAACTTATCTTTACGCACAGGGTTCAATCCAGCAAGTCGAATTCGACTCGTAATATATTCTGGATTCACCCGTTGCGTTCCTTCTACCTTAATCTCTTCCACGCCCCCTTCAATAATGCGAATTTGCACCACACCAGTGGTTAATGTTTGGTCTACGAGGACTGCTCTTGATGTGATGTAACCACGGTTAAGGTAGAACTGAGTGATTTTGTCTGCCACATCTACCAGTTCTTGTAGTGTTACATTATCACGATCCTTGAAAGGCTGAGTAATTTTATCAATCTCAGCCTGACTCAAAACCGTACTAGGTGTGACTTTAATTTCCTTCACAAAGAAACGTTGTTCTGGCTGAGATGGCTCTACCTTTTCAGGAGTTGAAGGAGTCAGTTCCGGCTGAGGCTGAGTATTCTCTGGGACTGGAGATGGTACTGGGGCTGGTTGCAAAAAGCGATCGCGGTTTGGATCTGATTGAGGACTAACTGTCGGGTCAGGCAAGGTTTGTGCTACCACGTTAGATGTATTATATATTACAGCTAGTACGCTACTTGCCCACAGCCAAAATATTCCACTTGGGATTGCAACTCTACACCCACTCTTAACGAAGTTTGTTCTTTTGAATTGCAAACTCTTCCCTCCTATTTTTTGAATAAAATATAGATTGTTCGTACGAGCACAAAAATGTTGTGCCTAAGAGCGCGTATTGTACACAAACAACAAGCACTATTAGCCAACATATTGGTGAGTATGATAAATTTCAGATAAAGCTTTTAATTTACAACTTTTCTGTTAAAGCTTAACTGTTGTGGCTAGATATTACCAATATTTTCTAAAATTTTTTATAAGACTTAAGTCTACTAAAGTTCCGACCACTCTTTAACATATTTTTGAGCTTCCATATGGCGAGAACTATTCTTAGGAATTTTTTTAGCTGTATTAATCGCCTCCTCAATTTTACCCTCTGCTGCTAACTTCTTTGCGTACTCCAGTCGGCATTCGTTCAGGATTGCTTGAACCTCCTGATAAAAACTTGGATCTTGTTCTGATTTAGCAATACACTCCTCGTAGTTTCCCTTTGCCTTCAAAGTCCTAATCTCACCTAAAACTTTACTAATTTGAAATTGACGATATGCATAGATTCCACCCATCCCAACAAGCCAAATGGCAATGATTCCAAAGGTTAGCAAGATACTGAAAGGAAGTATACGAGTTAAGAGCGGTTTTTTTCGAGGTTGGGCAATTGTTTCTTCATGTTTGGCTTGTGCAGCAGAATTCAACGAAGATGGAATTTGGGCAATTGTTTCTTCGCGTTTGGCTTGTGCAGTAGAATTCGACGAAGATGGAATTTGGGCAATTGTTTCTTCGCGTTTGGCTTGTGCAGCAGAATTCAACGAAGATGGAATTTGGGCAATTGTGCCTTCATGTTTGGCTTGTGTTGTAGGTTGCAAAGGTCGAGAAATGGTTTCTTCATAAGACCCTTCTGCTTGGGAAACAGGAAGTTGGGCAATTGTTTCTTCCAAAGTACTTTCCCCCACACCAGAAAGCAGAGAATTGGCAGCAGCTTGCAATGCTTGATTTAACTCTTCTACGATGGCAAAGCGTTTATCTGGTTCCTTTTGTAAACACCGCATCACCACTGCTTCGAGTTCCGGCGACAACTGCTCGCAACCCGGTTGCGATCGCAGAGGTGTTGGTGGTTCAGCAGTATGGGCAAAAACCCAAGAGGCTTCGCTGATACTGCGAGCCTTGATACTAAACCCAAAAGGGTCTGCACTGCTCAGCATTTCATAGAGAATAATACCCAAGCTGTAAATATCTGCTCGCCCATCTAGGTTAATTTCCCCTTTTAACTGTTCCGGTGCTGCATAGCGAAAAGTCCCTAAAAATGTACTGGTGAGATTTGTTTGTTCTGAAGATTCATTGCGAATTTTGGCAATGCCAAAATCTACAATTTTGACCAACTCTTCTGAATCTGTAGATACCAAAAAGATATTGTCCGGTTTGAGGTCGCGATGAACAACCTGAATATGCTCGCTCTGGTTTGCCCCATTCCGCCATAGGGTCACACCTTTATGAGCAAGTTGCAAACCTTTACAAACCTGGGAGAGAATGCCCACCGTGCGCTCAACTGATAGCCGCTTCTCTCGCAGGAGCAACTGTCGTAGCGTCTGCCCGCGCAGATACTCCATTACATAGAACGGAAACCCTTCCTTGGTAACACCACAGTCGGTAACTTTGACGATGTGGTCGCTTTGAAGGGCAGCACAAACTTCTACCTCACGCTCAAAGCGCTTTCTCATCTCCTTTGAGGCTACCAGCGTATCTTTGAGTAGCTTCAATGCTACCAGCTGACCTAGTCTGGTATCCATTGCCAAAAACACATCCCCCATGCCGCCCACTCCTAAACGCTTGTCTAGGCGGTAGCGTTGATTATCGCCAATCGAGTGACCAATCCAAGAATCTGGGGTAGGCAGGGAGTTCATCTGGCAAACACTATCCTTATGATTTTTTCTTAAAATTTTACTGACAGCGAGTGCAAAGCTTTATTAAATTTTGCTTTGTTTTGATATTGGTTATAACAACAAACTCAAACCTGTTATGTATCGTTTTGAGACAATATCATAAGGGCGTGGGAGAAGCAATCCTGAAATTTGTAAACATTGATTGTACTCTTTGCAGCTATTTATAATTTTAGATGTTCCGACGGCGTTAGAAGTTCCAATGAAATGGAAACATAACCTGTGATTACTAATGACAACCTTTATTGTCAAGACGTCGAAAAAATCTGCTGTCAGTTGTAAAGAATTATCTGTGCTAGTAGTGGGTAAAATTAAGGATGAGAAGTATCAAAGCGAATAACGCCTCACTCCACAGTAGTTGTGTCAAAAAAGACATAATAACTTATTGTAGGAGAATTAGGTGAGATCAGCAATGCTCCCTTTTGGAGCCGCCCAAGGAGCGATCGCACAATTGCCCGCTTGAGAGCGAGCGCACAATAACCCAACGCCAGAAATTCGACTAAAGTCTAAAAGATGACGGCAATGTGTGAGTGAGATAATTGAGATAATATTTAAATTACCCACTGTTGAGTTCTGAGATTAGCGATGAAAAAACCGCTGCAAATCCGCAAAAAAGTTGACTCATTCGCTTTTAAATCAGAATCAGAGCAAAGTCAGTTCAAGTCGCGCCCCTCATCTGACAAAGCTCAACGTCATTCCCACAAACTTGTTACGCAGACGGAAGTAGAGAATCAAGAATTTCAACAGCATCAGATGGAGGCTACGAAACTAAAGATACAGGCGAAGTACGGCACCATCACGCCAGAGGCACACGAACGACTTACTGTATTGCAGGCGAAGATGAACGACGTGTTGCACAAGAAAGTGGAACATGAGTCTATTGGGCAAAATGCCACAATTGGTGTAGCAAACCCAATTCACTCTAACATTCTTCAACGGGTGAAGTCAAAGGATAAAGCACCAACGGATGCCGCAAAGGATAAAGATAAAGCACCAGTCACTTCGCCAGAGAAAGAAAAATTTTTAAAAAACTATCCAGTAGCTAATAAATTAGTAGCTGGAATAGACGAAAAATTACCATCCCAAAAAATTCTAGAAAATCTTTTTAACAACTTTAAAAACATAGGCTTTAACTACACAATGGTGAGTAAGAGCCATGAAAATCTTTTGAAAGGAACTCTAGAAGGAGATTGTCAGACATTAGCACGCGCTTTTAAAGCGGTAGCAGAAGAATATTTTGAAATCAAAGGTATAACTGTTGAGAGTATCCGCAAACCATTTCTGAGTGAAGCTGGAAAAACACCACATCAAGGGAAAGAACCTAATTGTGATGATGGCAAGCGGTGGTTCTTCCAAAACCATTATTGGGCAGCTTGGAACGGACAAATTTACGATGTTTTATTTCTCAGCCATCAGAAAACGGAAGCAGATATGGCAAGACAGGAGCAGCCAGTTAAATCATTGCTGATGCCTGAACAAGAATACTATGAGACAGAAAAAGGAAAAGTGGTGTATCCATATGGAAGTAAATATCATACGGCAGAACTGGGGATGTTTGAGAAACTGAAAAACTTGGTGAATAACCTTGGAAAAGGGTTATACAAAGATATAAATACAATCACAACTAGAATTCGGGCTTTATTTAGTAGAGGTGGAAATAACAACAGCGATTTTGAATCTCTCATACGAGAAGTTCAAAACAACCAAACTAATGAGGCTACATCAGGGCAAAACCAATGATTGAACAGTACAACATCAGCCATTACATGAGGATTCGGTGAGATGAGCGATCGCGATCGCATGATGCTTGGGCGCAAGAAAGCACAAACATCAACTTTAACGAATTCATCACTGACCTCACCAACGTCTCCAACGCTGGCAAATCCAACACGCGGCTTTGGTTTACAGGCAGATACTGCTTCGCCTAAAGCAGTGGATCGGCAATCATCAAATCTGCCTGAAGCGCAGTTGTCAGAGAAAGAAGCTTTCAAACCGTCTTTTGGACACGATATTAGCCGAATATCATTGCGTCCACAGGCAAAACTCACGGTGAGTGAACCAGGGCAGGAGTTGATTGCTCATGAGTTGACGCATGTCATGCCGCAAACCGCAATACAGTCCGTTCAACCCGAGTCCACTACTAGCCACGACCTCCAGACCAAAATTATACAGCGTACCCTCTACGGCAAAGGAGATCCAAAAGGTGTAACAGTGCCTTCGTCTGCTATAACGGTTGCCAGTCAAGTTGGTAGTGCCAGATCAATTAAAGTCAAGGTCGGCAAGTCCTTACTGCCCGGTCTTGATATTGGTGGTACTCAATATGTTGGTAATCGTCCCTATGGAAACCGTTCTGGGGATCTACCTGCTGGAGTGACTTACACGGAATACGATGTTAATCCCTATACTGGCAAAAATCGGGGTACAGATAGGATTGTCATCGGCAGTGACGGGAAAAAGTACTACACAAATAACCACTATACAGACTTTACCGAATTTTAGTTGAGAGAATGAGGAGCGGTTATGGACTATGAAAAGCTGTTTAGACAAGAGAAGCCAGCGTTCTATATTCAGGTAACAGACGAATCCTCCTTCGCTGACATGTATCTCCAGTTGAAAGAGCATTGTGGGGAGGCAGCAATTCGGATAGTTAGGGGAAACAAGAGTACAAATGTACCTAACTTCTTTAATGAGGTGGGTGCAGCCCTTCAGTTTCCTTACTACTTTGGGGAAAACTGGGATGCCTTTGAAGAATGCATTACAGACTTAAGTTGGTTAGATAGTGAGGCTTACCTGTTGATGGTGAGTCAAGCGAATCTGCTTTTACAGGATGCTGCTCAAAAGGATTTCCATATCTTGATGCAGATATTATTAAATGCTCATGATACTTGGCTGAATCAACCTCATTACGTGAACGAAGAGGAGGAGCCAACTGCGTTTCATGTCCTGTTTGCGTGTAATGATCTGGATGTTTCTGACTTTTCGCAGCGATTAGTGGAGGCTGGGGTAGAGTTTCAGGTTTTGTAGCGGTTAAGAAATGGGACGTATAATGCCCAGAAAAAAAGTGTGATGATTGATTCCTTCTGCTAGCGAAACTCGTTATTAACGACGCTTTGCTTGTCTAGGATGATAACATCCGGCTCATAACTTCAGGAGCGATCGCGCTCTCGATCAAACACCAGTTCGACCTAAACCTGGTCATCTCTACCGAAAAAAATCGTCCTTTCTACAACTAACTTAATTTAGACTTTGGGTGAATTGTTTTATGAGTACAGTTGCTGTATCCTAGAGATTTGTACTGGCGAGATATTCATCCACCTACTGCTTGGGCATCAGGAGAACCTTCATGAGAGAACGCGTAGGGCAGGGTAAAAAAGCTACCACGACTTCCTTCTCAATATCTACACTCAGGCAACCGACACGCGGCTTCGGTTTAGAGTCATCTGAGGTGCCCCAAGCAGTTACTGGGCAGCAACCGTTAAACAAAGCTCGCAGCCACGATCTTAGTCGAATATCAATGCGTCCCCAAGCAAAACTCACAGTTAGCCAGCCAGGGGACGTTTACGAGCAGGAAGCGGATAGAGTTGCACAGCAGGTAATGCGGGTGATGAGCAAGCCTGTAAATCAGCAGTCTGTGCAACGCGAGGAAGCGCCACAAGAGGAAGAAGAACAACAAGTACAAACTAAATCGCTGGCAAATTCCATCACTCCAATGGTGCAACGCGAGGAAGTGCCACAAGAGGAAGAAGAACAACAAGTACAAACTAAATCGCTGGCAAATTCCATCACTCCGGTGGTGCAACGCGAGGAAGCGCCACAAGAGGAAGAAGAACAACAAGTACAAACCAAATCGCTGGCAAATTCCATCACTCCGGTGGTGCAACGCGAGGCAATGCCACAAGAGGAAGAAGAACAACAAGTACAAACCAAATCTTTGGCAAATTTCATCACTCCGGTGGTGCAACGTGAGGAAGCGCCACAAGAGGAAGAAGAACAACAAGTACAAACTAAATCTTTGGCAAATTCTATCACTCCAGTGGTGCAACGCGAGGAAGCGCCACAAGAGGAAGAAGAACAACAAGTACAAACTAAATCTTTGGCAAATTTCATCACTCCGGTGGTGCAACGCGAACAAGTGCCACAAGAGGAAGAAGAACAACAAGTACAAACTAAATCTTTGGCAAATTTCATCACTCCGGTGGTGCAACGTGAGGAAATGCCACAAGAGGAAGATGAGCAACAAGTACAAACTAAATCTTTGGCAAATTTCATCACTCCAGTGGTGCAACGTGAGGAAATGCCACAAGAGGAAGATGAGCAAGCCCAGATGAAGCCGTTTGCGGAGCATGCGCGTAGCACGTTGGTGCAGCGTAAGTCTAATGGGAATGGGATGAAAGCCACATCAGACGTGGAAACTTCAATCAAACAAGCACGCGGAAGTGGACAGCCGCTTGGGGACGATGTTCGGCAACCTATGGAGCAGGCATTTGGGACTGACTTCAGCGGGGTAAAAATCCACACCGATTCCCGTTCTCACGATCTCAACCAATCTATTCAAGCCCGCGCTTTCACTACAGGGCAGGATATATTCTTCCGTCAAGGGGAATACTCTCCCGGAAGTCATCGCGGGAAGGAGTTACTAGCCCATGAGTTAACTCACGTTGTCCAGCAGAATGGTAGTGCGGTTCAGGCTAAATCGGTTTCTCACCTAGCTGCTAAGGAAAACAAAATACAGACAAAAGCCATTCAAACTAAATCTTCTGAAAAACCAATAACCAAGAGCAGGGAGTCTAAAGCCGTCTCAACCCCATCTTCTGGGAAATCATCAGCAACCAATTCCAAGGAAAATTCTGCTGAGGGAGATCAAAAAGGAGAGCCGGAGAAAGCAAATCCGAAGGCTAATGCTGTCCAAGGGGAACAGCAGGGTAAGTCTCCGGCAAAAAAAGGCGGGTTGGTAGCGCCGCCAGATGAGGGCGGAGCGGCAACAGATCCACCTCCGGTAGATGGGGGTGGAGCAGAAGCATCTGGGAATCCATCAGCAAATAAGAACGGCAAGAACCCTGAGAAAGAAACTCAGGCAAATAATAAAGGACAGCAAAAGTCAATAGAACCAAAGATAGATACTGTCAAAGGGGCAGGGCAGGATCAGGCTCCGGCAGAAAAAGGTGAGGCGGCAGCAGGGTTGCCTGGGGCAGCAGGCGTAGCAGCAGGGTTGCCTGGAGCAGCAGGCGTGGCGACAGGGTTGCCTGGGGCAGCAGATGCAGTGACAACAAAAGCTGGTGATGGCGAGAAGGCTCCGGCTTCCGCTGAAGATGACCCGGCATTCCAAGCAGTGGTCAACACAACTAAAGAAGTTGCAGGAAAGCACAAGGAACACGAACCTGCTAAGAGCAAAGCTCAAGAAGCCCAAGAAGCTGCTGAACCTCCCGGCAACGAAGTGGATAGCAAGGCGCAAGCCAATCAAGTTGGTGAGATGGGGCAGGCGGAAACTCCAGGATTTGACGCAGCCGCTTTCAAAGCTAAACTGATGGAGCGAATTGCTGATATGGCTCCCAAGACCTTGGAAGAGGCTGACAAATTTAAGAATAACAACAAACTTGACTCGGTTAAGGGCGATTTGAGTGGCAAAGTGGAAGAGGAGCAGAAATCCTCTCAAAGTCCCCTGGAAGAGAAAGCAAAAGAAACGCCTGACACCAGTGGCATTGATCCGAAACAAGTGACACCTCTGCCACAGGCAGATCCAGGAAAACCTCCCTCAGACATTGGTGCAGATAAGGCTTCCCCCAAGTCGAAGGGGCAGAGTGAAGTCGAAGCACCCTTGCAAGAAGACAGCAAAAAGCTTGACCAGCAAATGGCTGAGCAAAATATTACTGAGGAGCAGTTGGAGAAATCTAACGAACCGGAGTTCCAAGGGGCAGTCGCAGCCAAGAAAGATGCCCAGACTAATGCTGCACAAGCTCCCCAGCAGTATCGCAAGCAAGAGCAAAACATAATATCAAATGCTCAAGCTACTGCTGAAACCACAGCGCAACAGCATCTGCAAGGAATGCATGGTATCCGCAGCCAAAACCTCAATCAGGTTGCAGATCAGCAGGTGGGAGGTAAGGGTAAGGACGAGCAGGCACGGGCTAAGGTCGCTGGTGACATTAATAAGATATACGAAAAGACCAAAACCCAAGTTGAAAAAACTCTCGGCGACCTAGATGCCCAAGTTCAGCAAGAGTTCGATGCTGGTGCAGCTGATGCGAAGAAAGCATTTGAGGATTACGTTGACCAGCGGATGAAGGCCTATAAAGACGATCGCTATAGCGGCTTTTGGGGACCAGGAAAATGGCTGGTGGACAAATTGTTCGGTATGCCTTCAGAGGTTAACGCCTTTTATCAAGAGGGGCGGCAGCTTTACATTGAGAAAATGGATGGTGTGATCAACAAGGTCGTCACCATTATCAGCAAAGGGCTGACCCAGGCAAAAACGGAAATTGCCAAAGGTAAGCAGCAGATCCAGAAGTATGTCACTCAACTGCCACAAGACCTGCAAGCATTTGGTCAGGAAACAGCAGCAGGCATTGAGAGCAAGTTTGAGGCATTGCAGCAAAGCGTTGACGATAAGCAGGATGAGTTAATTGACACTCTAGCGCAGAAATATCAGGAGAATCTCAAAGCTGTTGATGACCGCATTGAGGAGATGAAGGCGGAAAATCGCGGTTTGATTCAAAAGGCGTTCGATTTTATCGTGGGAGTGATCAAGACGATCATCGAACTGACAAAAATGCTGCTGGAGGTGCTAGCGCGAGTTGCTAGTGTCATCGGGAAAATCATCCAAGACCCGATTGGTTTCCTGGGCAATTTGATCCAGGCGGTGAAGCAAGGCTTCCTGAACTTTATGAAGAATATCGGGCAGCACCTTCAGCAGGGGCTGATCGGCTGGCTGACTGGTACGATGGCAGAAACTGGTATTCAGATGCCAGAAAGTTTTGACCTCAAAGGTATCTTTAGTCTGGTGATGCAGGTTTTAGGGTTCACCTATGAAGCAATTCGGGCACAAGCTGTGAACCGATTGGGAGAGGAAAAGGTCAGCCATCTCGAACAAAACTTCGAGATATTTAAAATCTTGGCAAGCGATGGCATAGCAGGTTTGTGGCAGTTTGTCCAGGAACAAATTGGGGATCTCCAGTCATTGGTGCTTGAACCAATCAAGAACTTCATTATTCAAAATGTGATTACAGCAGGGATAGAGTGGATTCTCAGCCTCCTCACCCCAGCTTCGGCATTTATCAAAGCTTGTAAAGCAATTTACGAGATCGTCAAGTTTTTCATCGAACGCGCCCAGCAGATTGCGGATTTGATTAACGCAATTCTGGACTCGGTGGTGGCGATCGCCAGTGGTTCGATAGATCAAGCAATTAAGGGGGTTGAGAATGCCCTCGCCAAGTCGTTGCCAGTAGTCATCAGTTTCCTCGCAAGTCTTTTGGGCTTGGGCGGCATAGTTCAGAGGGTGCAAGCAATCTTCCAGAAGCTGCGCCGACCAATGGAGAAGGCAGTTAATTGGGTGATTGACAAGAGTGCTAAAGCTGCCAAGAAAGTTGGTAATAAGTTTAAGAATAGTAAGGTAGGCAAGAAAGTAGGAGCCGTTACAGATTCAGTGAAGGAGAAATACAAAGCTGGCAAACAGTGGGCTGAGGATAAAAAGGGCGCCGCTGAACAGTGGGTTAATGATAAGAAAGGGGCGGTCAAGAATAAATTTAAACAAAGCAAGCTAGGGCAGAAGTATGACTCGGCGAAGGCTTGGGGAAGTAAGAAGAAACAAGCCGCCAAGAACTGGCTTGAAGACAAAAAGGGAGCGGCGAAGGATAAGTATAAAAAGACGGTAGACAAAGGTAAAGAAAAAGTAGCTCAGATCGTGGAATGGTGGAAAGCCAAGAAGCAATTTAAAGCTGTCGATGGCGAAACCCATACCCTATTTTTTAAGGGTGCTGATAGAAAGTCCACATTAATGGTAGCGAGTAAGAACCCAAAACCTTACACGCAATTTTTAGAGTGGGTTGAAGGAAATGAAACATTAAATAATGAGAAAATAAAAGCGCTCCAAGAAGCAAAAGTGATTGCACAAAAAATTGAGCAGGAGAAAGCTAGACTATTGCCAAAAGGTCTGTCTGGTACACAAAAAGAAAAAGCAATGAAGGACAAGGCTGAAAATATCAAAAAACTTCTAGAAGACATGAAAACACCTACTGCAAAACTTTTTGGCAATGATTTGCCAGACTGGCAACCACCAAAATTGGGAGGTGTGAATAGTGCAGGTTTTGGTAAGTGGATGAAAGCTGAAGTTTTAACAAGAGTAAAAGTAGGAACTGGTTCTGCTCCTACTCAAGCAAAACATCATATATACGATATATTAAATAAGCGCAGAGACCAAGGGGGTAGCGCCAGTTACTATGTTAGAGGACATTTATTAAACGAAAAACTTGGTGGTGAAGGAAAATGGGAAAACATGACACCTCTTTCAAGAACAGGCAATGGAGAACATGAAGCTCAATTTGAATCTATAGTTAAAGCTGCAGTAAACTCAGGTGCTATTATGGAGTACCACGTAACACCTATTTATCAACCCAGAAGCGATCAAAGTTCATTAAAAAAAGAAGTGGATAAACTTTATGCTTCAAGTCCAAACGATGCTACAGAAATAAAAGAAATTATTGATGCTGAGGATCATGTACCACGTGCATTGACATGCCACGTTCAAAGATTAGAAAAAGTTAATAATAAATTTCAAGGCATCGGAACTCCAAGAGAATGGTCGGTAATAAATGAAGTAAAGCGTAATGCAAATGATTATTTTATTCAGAATGGCTCAAATAAAAAACCTGAACCGATTAATGTTAATTCAGCATCAGTAAATGATTTAAAGAAAATTCCAGGAATAACACAACAGGAGGCAGAAAAGATTCACGAGGTTGTTGGAAAGCGTAAGCGACCTTTTGGACAGTATGAAACTCTAGCTAGAGACACTGGTATAGCTCTTCCAAAGTTAAAGAAATTGAGGGAAAATGGTGATATTGTTTTGGGGTCATAATCATCTTCTGATGTCTGGGAGAATAATTTAATATAGTTAGTAATTGTTCCTGTCATCTCATTATGGAAACTAGAAAAAAATTTCAGACATTAAAAAAAGAACTAGACGATTTAAATAATATTCAAGTTAATACGTGTAGGCTAACCTTTTATGCTCCGAAAAAGATTAGGAATAGAGCGCGGGAGATGCCAGTTCCACAGCAGTTCCTTTCTTTTTATGAAGAATCTAATGGATTTGAATTAGATTGGGAAATGCTAAGTTCTTCTGATCCAGATGTTTTAGGAAGGGTTAAAATCTTATCTTTGGCTGAAGTAATTCAAGATTGGAAGGACGTTGTATACTTTGAGGATATTGAATTAGACGACTCTATCCGAAATTTTCGTCCATTTGATTTTTTTGTAGATGAAGCTTGCGTTGGTATCTACTTAGAAGAAGATTTTGATAATTCGCTTTACCTGTATAACTTTAACTCAGAACCCTTTAGACTAGATTTAGATATTTCTGGTTATATTGAATTACTCGTAGCTGCTAGAGGATTTCTTTATTGGCAAAACGTTATTAAGGCATTAAAGACAAATACTGAAAATTCAGAAGAAAAAAGATTTAGAACCTTTATGCCTCAGCTTTTTTCCAATTTTTCTTTTGACGATTTCTCTAATACTTATGAAAGTCTTCGGCTTTCAAAAACATAGAAATTATATTTAAGAGCTAGTCAGTTGCTGAGAAAGACCATTAGGCGATTAGTAGAACAGTCAGAATGCCTATTTACGAGTGAGTTTGCCGCTCGTACAGATTAGGTTGAGAAAACCCAACACCTCAAAGTTTCCGAGACATTACTCTTGTAAAATCTTCACAAATTGGCCAATTACTTCTAACCACAAACTCTTAAGCAAAATGAGTAATACTATTGAACGTTCCCGGTTAGAACAAGAGTTAACACTACACGATTGCACTTACTCCCCCCTTATACTCTGCGCCGTCAACCTAACCATAACTAAACAAGACAACCAATTGATCGAATGTCATCTCACCTTCTGTGTCAACCCACAACTTTACAAACGCATTGACACAGGCGCCTTATTCAATCTCAAGCCAGATGTCCGCAATCTGTGTACGGGAAAATTCCTCCCCAAACCTGACATTACAATTGAAACTAGCCTCAAACCTGATTTGCTACCGTACCTAGCAAAACATGGCGCCAATATTGACGAGGCTGCAAGCTATATCCTGAGTTTAAGCCAAGACCAACCCGACAATCCACTGCTATCCACCGAAAGTTGGTTGGGGTTATCTGTTAAGCAACAACAGGAGTCAGGCGAAATCGGCTACCGCACTCTTTGGTCTTATATTAGCCCAGCAGATATTGCCCAAGCAACCACTTCCAGTGAAGGAATTAGTGATGCAATAGTTAACTTTTTTAAAGATTGGACTAAGGCTGATCTGTCTGCTAGAACCCAGAAAGCCACCTCGGAGATGCTGTCAGGAATAAGTCATTTCTTGACAGAATTAGCTGATATTAATATGGATGAAATTACTCAGGAAATAGAGGCAAGTATCCCACCTTCCCCTACAGGTGGACAGATTTTTGAGGAAATAGTTAATTTCTTTAAAGCAGACGATTGGCCGTTTATCCAAATTCAAGGACAGCCAGCCTTACAAATAGCTTTTCAGGGAGAAAATGGCAAATGGACTTGTTACGCTAGGACAAGAGTTGAACAGCAGCAATTCGTATTTTACTCAGTTTGCCCAGTTAACGCACCAGAAGATAAACGGCTGGCTATAGCAGAGTACTTGACTAGAGCTAATTATGGCATAGTTATCGGTAATTTTGAACTAGACTTTGCCGATGGGGAAATTAGCTACAAAACGAGTATTGATGTCGAAGGTGACAGACTCTCCTCGGCACTCATTAAACGGGTGGTTTACGCCAATGTAACGATGATGGACGAATATCTGCCGGGGATTATGTCTGTCATTTATGGTGATGTATTGCCAAAGGATGCGATCGCAAGAATAGAGTCTTAGCTAAGAACATCAAGCAAAATCATAAATTGTCAAATAACCATATATGTACGTGATCGTACTGGAGATTGATGGATAACGCTGGCGCTAACTCAGCCTACAAGAGCAGCGATGCACTATCGAATGAGGGTTACAGATACGCCGATATTTAGATTTGTCCAAATATGATCGCTCGTCAAAGCGGGCAAATTCAATCTGAGGGCAAGAGCAAGGCAGGCACGATCTCCAAGTGACAGTTCCCAAGGTTGAGTGGGAACTCGCAGTTTAGCGATGGAGCGAGCTAACGATTCGTCAGTTGGATAAATTTCTAGAGCATTGTTGAGCAAGCCTTGATTCGTCAGTTGAGTCGCAACCACATCAGGATCTTGTCCTCGTTCTCCCAATTTCGTGAGAGTTTCTGCCCAGTTGATGCTGCTCATGATTGAACCTTGGGTTAGGGCTGTTGCCACAATCGCGGCTCTGGGTTCTCCTTGAAGATAAGTAAGGAGTGCGGAAGCGTCAAGAACGCTTGTGGCTTGTAGGCTCATGATTGAGATGCTCTGTGACGTTCTTGAATTAATTCCTCAGCCAGGCTGGTTCCTGGTGCGATGTTCTTGTAGATTCCTTGCACGTTTTGGATTTGAGTCCGCAAACTAGTCAAACGTAGACTACCATCTGGTTCCAGTGTGAGAATGAGTTTCTCCCCTGGTTGCAGATTGAGGTGATGACGAATCGATTCGGGAAGAACGATATTTCCCTGCTCTCCCAGTTCAATAGTTTGTTGTTGAGGCGTTGATGTTGGGGGCATTACTGTTACCAATGAGTTGATTGTTCGATCATAGTGCTTGCTGATTCATCCTGGCATGACGATTGGCAGCTTTGAGCTAGATTTTACCGACGGCGAGATTAGCTACAAAACCACTATTGATGTCGAAGGCAACAGACTCACCTCAGCACTGATTAAACGGGTGGTTTACGCCAATGTAACGATGATGGATAAATATCTACCGGGGATTATGTCTGTCATTTATGGTGATGTATTACCAAAGGATGCGTGAAGCGAAGCTATCCCGTTAGCGAAGCGGCTTTGAAGGAGCTAGGGAATCGCCCAGATCGAAAGCTAGCCAAGAATTTTTCAACTAAGTACCTTTACCAAAAAAACTGTGTAGCTTTTGGTTCCGACAAAGCTTATATAAGAAGCGCATATTTTTTCGTAGGGGGTAACACTAACCAGATTGTGAAGAACATCAATCAGGTTCTTTTCACACACTGTGATTTGTAAAGTCGTCATTAAAACTGAAAATCACTCGATTTTGCTCTGCGCTGTCACTAACAAGGTAAAGCAAAATACATATTATTTTACTTTTTTCAATATATAAATCCTTTATCTTTAAAGTGCATAAGTTAATATCGTTTACAGCTATTAAGAAAATGAAAGGCAAGTCCAACCTACCCTTTCAGTAAAATCTCTAACTTTTGTATAAAAAAGAACATTTAGTATGACAAACTCATTTAGAAATTGTTAAAAATTCTTTTCGGTTTTGCATAATTTTGTACTAAGTAGCACTATATAGTTATACATTTGCAAAAAAGTGAGTGAAGCAATGGTAACAGGCTTTTCTCTCGCCGGACTAGAAAATGGTACTCATGATTCTAGTTCATTAGATATTCAAAGTTTTTGTCAACTGCAATCTCAGCAGTTAACCAGTCAGTATCCTATTTTCTTCGCTCGTATTGTCTATCATAATTCATTGCGTAATGCTCATGAGGAGGTGAGAAATTACGCTCTGCAAGAACATTTTTCTCCGAAAACTTTAGCTTATTTAAGGTCTGAAGAATGGCTCACAGATTATCCTCCTGCTTTTACATTGAGTGAAGTAAAACTTAAGGATTTTCAATCAATATCTTACATTTGCCCTATAGGGTATAAAAATCAAAAACCTGAATATATTCAGATAATTGCTCATCAACCTCTTGACTCTAATTTGCAAGAGTCTGTAAAGTTATCTGCCATGCTACTAAGCAAATATACAGATATATTTTTAGAAAATAGCAGACAAAAATCTGAAATTAAACTCTTAGAAGAAATACTTCATCGAGTCGGTCATCAATTGCGAAACTCTTTAGCTCTGATTGGATTGCAGGCACATAATTTATACTTAAGATTACAAGATAACCCTTGGCAAGAGCAAGCAATAATCGTTCGCGACAGCATACAAGATTTAGATACTAACCTGACCCAGCTTCTTGATTGTGGTCAAGGCGCTAAATTAAGGATAACCCTTCAAGACTTAAGAAGTGTAGTAGCCGAAAGTATAAAATGTCTACAACCTTGTCTTGACCAGAAGCAAGTAAAAATACTTATTCCTGACACATCTACCACTTTGGCGATCGACCGCTTGCAAATGAAGCAAGTGTTTGACAATATACTTAGTAATGCTGTTCACTTCAGTCCAGATTTAGGAACTATTACCTGTAGTTGGCAAATTTTTCAAGGTGAAGTTCTCATTAAAATATCAGACCAAGGACCAGGATTATCTCAGGAGGAACTCAAAAAAATATTTACCCCTTTTTATTCTCGTCGCTCAGGAGGTACAGGACTAGGTTTAACTATTGCTAAGAAAATTGTTCTAGATCATCACGGAAATCTATGGGCGCAAAGTGTATCTGGAGGTGGAGCGCAATTTTCTTTAATTTTGCCTCGACCAACAAATATTTAGGGGTGCATTCTTATGGCTAACAGTCAAGCACTTTCAGTTTTGCTTGTAGATGACGAAGAACGCTTCCGCCAAGGGCTGCGTACCTTCCTTAACTTTTATAGTATCAATTCTTCAGTACCTTTAGAGGTTGTAGGTGAAGCTAATTCTGTAGATCAAGTTTTAAAATTTACGGCTAAAAATAATCCAGATTTAATTTTGCTGGATTTGGAATTAACAGAGAGTGACGGAATTACAACTTTGGTACGGCTCAAAGAAAATTCTTACACTGGCAAAGTTTTAGTACTGTCAGCTCATCAAGAAGATGACTGGATTTTCCGAGCGATGCAGGCTGGAGCAGCAGGTTACGTATTCAAAAATCGTTTGGTGACTCAGTTATGTGAAGCTATTAACACTGTAATTAAATCGGAAATTTATTTGCCTTCAGAGGTTGCAAGTGGCTTTTTCCGGCGTTTTCAGGCTGATTCAACCTCTTCTGTGAGAGCTTCTCATCAGCTTCACTTAACGGAAAGAGAGCAAGAAGTTTTACATTGGTTAGCTCAAGGTGCTTCTAATGAGGAAATTGCTAAGGGTTTATACGTGACAGTCGCAACTGTCAAAGCTCATCTCACAAGTATTTTTGAAAAATTGAAGGTTAGTAGCCGTACTCAAGCTATTGTAGCTGCCCTTAAGTTAGGGCTAGTTAAGGCTTAATCACCAAAGCAATCAGCTGAATTCACCAAACACTTTCTATATGTCTTCAATTGACTCTTTTTATAAAGAATACACTTGCTCGTACAACAATCCCTTAATTTGCGATCGCCCCAAACAGACAGCGCAGGAAGTCAAAGGTGCTAAATTTTGTTTGGAATGCGGTTTTCCTGCTACTTTAGCTCATCTTGCTGAGATTAAAGGACGGGGTATTTATCAAGTAACGAGTTTTTTGGGCGTGCGCGGTTTAGGGCGCTTGTACTCAGGTATGCAACTCCAAGATAAGCAACCTGTCGTAATTAAAGAATACCTGCTACCCAATCGTTCTTTTAATGATAACGAGACTTCTCAACGCAAAGAGACTTTCAAACGGGTGGCGGGGGTGAATTTAGCTGATGGTAGAAACCAAAACTTTCGTCTTGTCAACTATCAGGATGCAATTGCTGATGAAAAAGCAGAACGCTGCTATTTAATAACTAATGATGTTGAACCATCCCAAACTTTAGGTAAATACCTGATAGAAAATGGGGCGATGGCTGCATCTGCAGTACGCGAAGTACTGAATCAAGCCCTCCAAACCCTAGAGTTTCTCCATACTCAAAAGCTGCAGTTGCCGTCAAATCAAGTCAAAAAAGGATTAGCTCACGGTAACATAAATTTAGATAGTATTTTAATTAAGCCAGGATTGAATCGCAACTTTTATATATATCTTTGTGATTTGGCTCTGTGGGAAAATTTATTTATTCCACCATCTATTCCTCAACCTGCACCAGCGAAACCAGAAGATGATTTAAAATCATTAGGATTAGTGGCTTTTTATTTATGGGTGGGACGGACAACAAATTATTCTGACACTCAGCCTCTCGATCCCAGGGATGCTCAACAATGGCCTAATACCGACGATAATTTAAAGCAGTTTATTTATCGCTTAATCGGCTTAGAAACTCCTTTTGAGAGCGCACAAGCGGCTCGCAAGGCGCTGCCGCAACTTCTGAAAGAAGACGAGTCAAATAGTTTAAAACCGTCGCTTACCCCTAAACAAAAAAAGCGTTTCCAAATACCTTTATTTTTACTAGTAGTCCTTGCTTTCTTGGTGCTTGGAGGGGGGATTTGGTTATTGTTTTGGATACTGAACAAACCGCAAGAAGACTACACACATTGGAACAAACTATCCATAAATTTCTCCGACGTTACAGGCGTGACTAGGGGAAATTTTATCTACACAGGAGAAAAAAATGGCACATGGAATGTGGTTTTGGCACAGAGGCCAGAGAACCAAAACCCTTTAAATGATTTATTAAGGAATCCAATCCCAAACGTAAAAGCAACATTTAATTATCAAGCTGTTGCCACAGAGGCACCAAATTCCAGTAAACCTCTAGAAAAAGTACTAACAGACAATAATTATTCTTTTGCAATGACTAGTTTAGAAGATAATGTCACAGACGACTTAAATCAAAAGGCTGTCGCTTATGATGGTTTACTTGTTTTTGTAGGAGCTACCAACAAAGAAGGAAATCTTCCCACTGCTTTAGCGGGGCAAATTTCTTTGGAAAACTTACGTAAGATTTATACAGGCAAAATTACCAATTGGCAGGTTCTTGGTGGTCCTGATCTTTCTATAATACCCTATGCTCCCATCGAACCCGAAGCGATCGCATTATTTCAAAAAATAGTCCTGAACAACGAAGAGCAGAACATAGCTGACTTTAAAAAAACAGTCGGTGTAAACAATAAAGAAACAAAACATACCTTACAACAGATTAGCAGTGAGGTTGAGGAAAATAGAAATCCTGGTATCATCAGTTTTGGTATCCTCAGTGAAACTCAGCTACAGTGTAACGCCTATCCTCTAGCCATAAAAGTTGATGGTCAGCAACCCAGTCAGCCTTTGTTTTTGAAGCGCGATCGTCGTCCAGTTACCCCCGCAGATAACTTATGTAATAAATCAACAACATACTTTGACGTTAACACTTTTAAAACAGGTCGCTATCTCTTGGGCTATCCTTTGTTTGTGGTGTACCCTAAAGACAACAACCGTTCCTCAGTTGGTTATTCGTTTGCCCATATACTGACTACTCGTCAGGGTCAGTGTCTACTTAGTAAAGTAGGGCTTGTACCTTTACAATATATGCCTGATATGCCTGAAAATTATGTCTGCAAATCGCTGCCCTAATCAAAGTTGTGATTATTTTAACCGCGTCTTACCCAACAATGCTAGGGTCTGCCCTATGTGTGGCACACCTGTGGGTAATGTAGTTTCGTCTGCGCCAGTCCAACCCACTCCACCACCGCCTCCCCCTCAGCCTTCGCCACTAGTAGTAGAACAACCGAACTACCAAAACCCTGCTAATTTTACGGTCGAACAGTCACGTCCTTATGTACCAGCAACGCCCTCTTATACCCCGCCTCCGCCGCCGAGACTGCCACTCCTGAAACTGATTCATGCTTCAGGAAGAGAATACCGCCTACCTGGGGAAGCGGGATATATTGGTCGCTGTAGTCAGAGTATGACCCTTCCACCAGAAATTGACCTGACTGGCATTCCCAACGAAGGGATAATTTCTCGTCGCCATGCACGAGTCTATTGGGACTGGCAGCAAAATGCCTACATGATTGTTGACATGAGTACAAATGGTATTTATTTAAACGGTAATCCTCTGACTCCAGGTGTCCAATACCGCCTATTCAATGGCGCTTCGTTGCAACTTGGTCAGGATAATCTCATTAATTTTCAGGTAGTCATCATGTAATCTAATTTACTTTTTGCTACTGCCTGATGTATGTTTAATGTAATGCACGATCGCCTCGGCTGTGGCAACATTAGTTGCAACAACAACCTGGTTAATATTGCATAGCCTCAACATTGCATCTTCATTTGCTTGACCTGGCTGAGGTTGTAAAAAATCTTTCAGAAAAATAACTGCTGAAATATCTCCTGAGTTGACTAATGAAGCTATTGTTTGATATCCCCCAGATGTTCCTGCGCTTATTTGTTCGCTGATAGTTATACCCACTTCTTGATGTAAGAGTTCACTCACAGATGACCATGTAATTGTGTGGCACAGCGAGAAAAACTTCTGATGTTCTGCGACAAAATCGGCAAGCTCTGATTTCTTACTTTCGTGAGCTATGAGTACTATACGTTTTTGACTAAGATCGGGATATTCACTTACACTCGTTTCGGAAATCTCATCCAACTGTTGTGACTCTGTTTCGGAAACCTCTTCAATAGTTTGACTGCTTAACTCAGGAGTTTCACTAACTGATTGAGATTCAGAAATAGTAGTTACTTCAGATGCAGTTTCATCTTCTTCTAGTTCTTCTGATTGAGTTGAGACATTTATTGTCTCCAATTCCACTTTATTTAAAGCAACGTCTTGGCTTTCTGGTGCGGCAACAGAACTAACAACTTCCGGCGCTTCAGTTTTGCTTTCAGGTGTGGTAATAGAACTAACAACTTCCGGCGCTTCAGTTTTGCTTTCAGGTGTGGTAATAGAACTAACAACTTCCGGCGCTTCAGTTTCGCTTTCAGGTGTGGTAACAGAGCTAACAACTTCCGGCGCTTCAGTTTTGCTTTCTGGTGCGGCAACAGAACTGACAACTTCTGGCGCTTCACTGACGGCATCCACTGAGTCACTGGTGCTTTTTGTTGTAGTTTTTTCCTCAGAAAGCCCAGTAATATCGCGACGCTGAACAATTGTATAATTTAATAACTCTTCTACTTCTGGAGTAACAGCATTGACAGGTTGTGATGCCTTGTCTTCAGTTAATTGAGTAGCAATATCTACATTTTCATCACTAGCAGCTTCCGAGATGCTGACTGCCTCTGCTGGCTTACTGGTGCTTTGTGGTATGGTTATTTCATCAGGAAATTGGTCAATAATATTGCGAGGTTGAACATAGGTGAAGTCTGAGTGTTCTCCTATTTCTGGAATAGGGGGAGTAATAATTTCCGCTGCTTGCGAACCAACATCTGCTCTGACTTCTTCATCTGCTTGATTAGCAATATCTGTAGCTTCATTGCTAAGAACGGACGGGGCTTGGCTTGCAGCAGGAGAAGGCTGGATTGTACTTTCAAGCCTCGATATTTCCTCAACCTGGTTCGCTGTATCCTCAGACTGTATAACAGTCACTTTCGATGAAACTTCTTCTACTTTAACAGAAGCAGCATTGGCAATTTCCGGAATTTCTACTTCGCCAGTGGTTTGAAACGATTGTTCAGCAACAGGGGTTTTCAAATCAGCAGAAGCATTGACAATTTCCGGGTTTTCTACTTCGCCAGTGGTTTGAAACGATTGTTCAGCAACAGGGGTTTTCAAATCAGCAGAAGCATTGACAATTTCCGGGTTTTCTACTTCGCCAGTGGTTTGAAAAGATTGTTCAGCAACAGGGGTTTTCAAATCAGCAGAAGCATTGACAATTTCCGGGTTTTCTACTTCGCCAGTGGTTTGAAAAGATTGTTCAGCAACAGGGGTTTTCAAATCAGCAGAAGCATTGACAATTTCCGGGTTTTCTACTTCGCCAGTCGTTTGAAAAAATTGTTCAGCAACAGGGGTTTTCAAATCACCAGATTCGTTACTAACTTTTTCTGGAAGACTGACTACCTCTGGTGTTTGATTGTCAACACTGGCATTGTCTGCATTTTCAGTTGAGCGCCGAGGAGAAAACAGCGAAGGATTTATAATTCTAACTACTGTCTCTGCTTGTTGAGGCAAGGAAATTATTTCTTCCATCATCAGAGTGAAATCTCCAATGCGGATAATGTCTCCATCTCTCAATATGTATGGTTGATTTGTTACTGCAAGTTTCCCATTAAGTATCGAGCCATTTCTACTACCAAAGTCACAGAAGTAGTAATTCCCTCCCTGAAAAAAGAACTTTCCGTGTAGCCGGCTTACATCAGGGCTATCTAGAACTAAATCAGCATCAGGAGAACGACCCACTGTCCATTCTCGCCCTTTTTTATTTGCTAAGGAAAGGTCAAGTTCTGGGAATTCACTTAAAGTTGGTGAATGACTAACTTTAACTTTCATATTAATTTTTCGTTAATTTTATTAATTTCTGTAACCCATCTTTGGCGGGTAGTGTGTTCTAAATTCAAGATATCATCTTGTGACCAATGAAAATGATAAGCAATAAAAGCTACCTCCTCATATAATCTATCTGAGGGGTAGCTTATGACTCCCCCGCCAGTTCTAGTTTCACTGAAAATTGGCTATTGCAGTGAGGACATTCAGTAGGGATTAATGCATTTCCTTGCTGATTAATCCGATTGTACAATTCCCTAAGATAAGAAATATCAGATAACACCAGTCTCTCAAGTAAATCAGCACTAACTTGATTCAAACTGCCTAAGCGATTGATCACCCTTGAAAGCATCACTAAAACCCCGTAAGCAGAGTTTTCCTGAACTTTAGGATCTTTTTGCACCAAAATTTCATCTAGTGCGGTGGCTAAACGCATGACTCCATGACGATGCACTCGGTTTTGGGCATCAATTAAACCTCTGGGAAGAGTGAAGGTAAATTCAGTACACAGACTATCCTTGCGGCGCATAGACAGCTATTTTCTAGTTTTTTTAATGACTAACGATTGGCTCAGACGAGGTTGTCGTATCTTCTGTTACTGTATCGCTCTCCAAGCCATTGATTTGACGGTAAAAGTCTTGGAGATAATTTAAATCCTGGGAAAAAAAGTTTTCCACGATCGCCGGAGTTATTTCCGATAAAGCTCCCAAGCGGATAATGACGCGTGACAAAATAATAATCGTGGCATACGCTGGATTTGATTTGACACGCGGATCGCGCAGGGGTGCTATTTCATCAATTGCCGTTGATAATCGCATCACACCCTTGCGATGGAGGTTGCCATCAGAGTCTAGATATCCCTTAGGCAGTGTAATTTCAAACTCTGTGGAAAACATAATTCTCCTAATTACTTGACACGTTTAAATTCCTCGAAAGCAACTTCTACTTCCTCAATTTCTATTTCAGTGCTACGGGCGTTGACATCAGCAATTTTGTAACTGGTGGGCCAAGCACCAGCGAGGTCAAATCTTGCTTGCTCTTGCGCCGCTTGGTTATAGATAATTAAAGAAGCATTTTTACGTTGAGAAGCCCACTTGCCGTCTTGAACGGCTTGGAACCAATTCCAAAACGTCATAGAGATAGTCATACCTCTACGCAACGTCACATTACCGCTTTTGACATTGCCAGGAATCTTGGTTCTAACTGCCAAACCTTTGTTGGCTGCACCCCACTTGTTAGAAGTGACTTCGCAGATTTCAATCACGTCCTGTGTCCGTTTAAATCCCTGACATTCCAGGAAAATTGCATCTACAGGTTCGCTGGAGTTATCTAACTTCAGTTCTAAGTAGAAGCGATGAGGTGTGAGAATTTCAAATTGAGCCACTGTTTATGTCTATCACTTTGTAGGATCATTAACGAGATTTTAAATACAGGTTGTTCTTCGGGACACAACGCCCGTTGTGTCCCGAACGCCTCATTGAACTCGTTTAATGCCTTCGTGAACCAACTCTATAGTCTCTGTCGCCATATCACCTGAAGAAGCAGTGAAGGTAGGACCTGTATATTTACAGGGGTAGCAGTTTTCAATCTCCCAACGAGCTTGCATATTACCGGACTGATCGTAAGCGGATACGGAACCAAGTTTACGCTTGCTGCTCCAATCACTCCTACCACCCATATTTTTGTTGCAATCCTCGAACCACCTGTAGAGATCAATATTACTAGTGGCAACTAGCTTGAGGGTAATGTTAGTGAACTTGGCAACCGTAGGAGTGGCTTGACGAGTGGCAATACCACCTTTTGATGAACCATGAATTTCCTGGGCTGGAGTTGATTCAACGCCTAAACCACTAATTTCTTTAATGATTTTTTGCTCAAGACCTTGTGCTTCAAAATAAAACCTAGAAGCAGTTAAAAATTCAGCCACGATCAAACTCCTAATAAATCAATAAAGTGGAAAAATTGGACAAAAAGATTACTCACCGTCAACGCCATTCCATTGGCTGATCCGGAAGACAACAAACTCTGCAGGTCTTACCGGACAAACACCGACTTCAACATAAAGGCGACCGAGAATCATCGTTTCGGGGGGGTTCAATTCCGCATCGCACTTGACATAGAATGCTTGTTCTGGTGTCGCCCCAAATAATGCACCCTCCCGCCAGAGACGTTCGAGGAAATTACTGACCGTGCGCCGCACACGCGCCCATAGGTCTTCATCATTGGGTTCAAAAACTGCCCATTGAGTGCCTAATTCAATCGATTTTTCGATGTAGCTAATCAGCCTGCGGACGCTGATATAACGCCACTCAGTTTTATCTGGTTCAACTAGAGTTCTTGCTCCCCAGATGCGGATGCCTCGATTGGGGAAGTTGCGAATGCAGTTAATTCCCACAGGGTTCAAGAGTTCTTGTTCGCGGAAGTTAGTATCATAGCCTAAACCAATCACGCCTCTTGGCACTTCATTTGCCGGGGCTTTGTAAACTCCTCGTGTTTCGTCGGTGCGTGCCCAAACACCCATGACATGACCGCAAGGAGGCACAAGAATTGGTTTACCGTTTTCACGAGGGTTAGGAACTTTGATCCAGGGGTAATAAAGGGCACCAAACATCGAACGACGGTTAAATTGATTCTGCAACCAGTCCATCACTTGTTGAGGTTTGGCAAATTCTGGAGGCGGGTCAATCACTACCATGCGGTTAGGTGGGTTGGGAATATCACCACTGGCAGAACCCTCGCACATACTGATCATGAGTTCTATAATGCCGTGGACTTGCTCCAAGTTCATGACTTGAGCTTCATAAGCCCGCATTAAATCAGGACACGCCAACATCGTGATTTCATCAATTTCAAAAATCCCACGCACCCCTGTGCGGTCATCGCGTACCCCTTCTATATCACTGGAAAATCTATCAGGTGGAGCGGCAACAATTGGCGGTGTTAGTTCGTACTGACCGTTCCCCGGACGGCGTGCTAAAGGTTGTCCAGTTTGAGAAATGTCTTCTAGTGTGACATACATGGAATTTCTCAATGCCGCGATCGCATAAGTTGCTACTTGGGCACCAGGCTCGCGGTTCATCGTCAAGTGATCGTATTCTTCAAGAATTTCATCTCCCCGACGAAGTTGGATTTTAAAGTATTCACCTGTATTTGGTGGGGCTTCTCCTTCAGTACCCTCAGGTAAGGGACGAGGTGCGCTATCAGTAATCAAGATATCAATCCCTCCACCTGCTGCTTGCTCTGGGCGCAGTATAAAGTTCAGGGTTGGACGATTACCTCGACCGGTAATTCGTAGGGTGGTAGGTGCTGGAGTTGCGGGTCTAGGCGTTGGTAACTGAGTACCAATACTTGTAATCCAGCACCGACCGCCACCATTCATAAAGTAGCCATAGACAGCAAATGGCAAATAGGCGTTAAAATCAGTGAAACCATTAGAGTTGGGACGGGCAAAGTAGTTTAGATATTGCGACCAATTGGTTACTAGCATGGGCTTAAATAGTTCAGCCCCGTCACGAATATCTTCTGTAAAGCCTACAAACCCAGCAACTGCTGTACTGACACCTTCTATCGGTCGGCTACCCCGGTCTATCTCTTCGATATATACACCAGGGGCAAAGTAATCAAGTCTAGCCATGCAAATATCTCCAAGTATGTAAAAAATTAATTAAGCAGGAGTTAGTAAGATTTCTTTGAAGGTGCAACTTGGGCTATCCACCAATACATTGACGTTTTGGAGTAAATAGCCAGGACAATTTAGTGTCAAAACATAGTTACCCAGACGAAGGTCGTCAAAAAAGAACAACCCTTCTTTGTTGCTGGTGCTTAATTTTTCCGTTCCCATGACTTTAACTTCTGCGACAAGTGGCAGATTTGTTACCGCACTTTTGACGACTCCGGCGATCGCTATCTGCTTGGTGATAGCTTCAACACTTCCATTTCCAAATTGATTTTGCAGTTGAATAATTCTGTCCCAAACCAACGGTACTGAAGTACTTTGTGCCTCAATGGGTACTGTCATTGTCAGATACAAAGCTGGACGCAAGGGTATAGTCAGAGCGCTCCATAAAGACCCTACTTCTATTGTTGGCTCTACGGCAACTGTCATCGTCAAATTGCCATAACCGCGCAATTCAGGAATCAAAAACTCCTCCCGTAGTGAGCGATGGCGCAGTAGCAGGGTCAATGCTTCGCTTAGAAGGTGATGCTCACCTAAAGCTGTTCTATCCCAGGCTGTTAATAGCAGCGAGACATCAAACCAATGAGGTGTCCAACTTACAGTCGCAGGTTGCAAACCCCGTGTCAGCTTGCGTTCCACTTGCCTTCCCGAATGTTGCAATTGCTTACTCTCACGAATGTCATAAATGTACAGATTGAGAGTCGGACCTCCACCCTCTTCACTACGATTACTAGGATGACTAAACTCAATTTGCTCAGTACTGGTGAGTGATGTTCCTCCTGCTAAAATTTCTGCTATATTTTGAAGAACGAAAATCAGCATGAAGCTTTTGTACTGGTAAATAATCCAGATGTATCTAGATTATCTGTATCAGCCTTCTGAAGTTAATTAGACTTTTGTCGATATTTTTATAAAGGTTAACGCGGCGGTACTAGACTATTGTTTGGGTTTGGTATAGGAACTAGAGTATTGTTTGGCGTCGGAGTCGGCTCAGGTTTGGTAACTTGGAAGGAAAACCCCTTTTTCACAGGTTGCGAACCAAACCGATCGGTCACTTTAAGTTCAAGAGGGGATTGTAAACCTTGATTGGCTATAAGTTTCTTCGTGTCTTGTGGCTGAAATAATGTACCAAAAGGATAAAGCTCAACAACCGTACCTGGCTCTCCCTCGACTTTCCATTCTAAAATCATCGGTTCGCCCTCTTTAAAAACCCTAGAGGGTTCTTCACTATTGTTAAGTTTAAAATAAACAATTCTTAAAGGCTTCGGTAATACTTTAATCTTATTCTGAGTTTGTTGAGATTTAGTTCGATCGCTACCTTGGGAGAAAGCTTTTAGTTCAAAAGTGAAGTTCCCTGGTTTGGATATAACTACAGGAACATTTGTACAAGTCTGTTGTTGATTTTGATTATCGGCTTTACAGAGTTTTTTGAGATTTTCCGGAAGAACACCATCTTTTTTAAAGGTATAAAGCACTGGTGTTATGGCTGATGTTCCATCCTCTGCCTTGCCTGTAATTTCAAGTCTTGTTAGTTCGCTTGGCAGCTTAAGTTTCCAACTAAAAAGTATCTTGTCACCGTTTTTATATTCAGATTTATCTGTGTTAAAAGCAAGCACTTCTGCTATTGGTTTTTCAACTATTTCTACTTGGGTATTTTGGGTCGCTACTTGGGTCGTTTGGGGAAGCAGTGGGACATTTTTACGATAATCTGCTTTTAGTCCAAAAGTGTATTTATCTTTTTTTCTAATTCCAGTTCTAACATTTCGGCAACTTAGTAATTCTTTCTGCCGTTCTATTGAACATTTAGGAGATTTATTCTGATTATTTTTGCCAATCAGTTGGTTAATGTTGTTATAAGTAAGTATTGGATCTTTGGTAGGTGGTTGTGTTTGTATAACAATCAGCTTTTGCAACTGCTTATAGTTGTAAATATCCCAACTCAAACGCACCTCATTATCGCCTTCAACGATGCGCGGATCGTTCACCTGAAAATTTTCTAACCTTAAAGGATCGGGGTTTAAAAGCCGCCAAACAAGGAATCCTACCCCTAGCCCCAGTAACCCCAAAATTACTAACATTAACAAAAATTGCCACCAAGGGCGCGCTTTCCATAACAAAGTTCCCTGAGGCAACGTGTCAGGAAGGGGTAAATCTTGCTTGTCTTTGATGTCTACTTGAAAGTTGAGAAGTTGTCCTGCGCCAAAAAGCGATCGCCGCCACCAAGGAGCAGGCTCGACTGTGAGATTAACCCCAGCTCTTTTATTAGGTAGCAATCGTACTTCTTGAGCTTCGTATTTGTACATACACAGTTCTTCTTCATCTCTGGTTTTGGCACTGAGCATCAGTTCGCGTACTGTGTTGCCCTGGTTAGTCAGTTTCACCTCGTACTTGCCTGGGCTACGGCTGACTTGTCCCAAGATAGTATTAAGTTCTACATCTAGGCGATAAATCGTCGGAACTAGGATGTACACCAACTCCAGCAGCACTAAATTTGGAGAGTTTTCCGAATGCAAGCGGACTGTTGGAGTATAATTTCCCGCAAATGTGTCTTTGGGTGGATGAAATTCTAACTTGATTTGACCGCGCTCGCCATCAAGTAGTTCTAGTGCTGTCACATCAGACAATAACCCTTGACCAGGCGATCCCGTTCTGGGATAAATAATTGTAAACCAGTCATCATCTAAGTCTGGGCAACTCAAGCGGAAACGGTCTACACGCTTAGAGCGATTGTCAACAGTCACCTCCACTGACAAAGGTTCGCCAAGCTTAAAAACCAGGGGTTTATTTGGGTTAGTCGCAGGCTGGAGTGAAAAAGTAGGGTCGTTAGCCCGAATTACGGTCTGTTCTTTGAGCAGAACTTTGATTTGGCGCGGAAAATTTATCGGAGTATATTGTGGATAATGATTCGGAGAGTCTACGACTAGAGTATAGTCATAAGTTCCTGGTAGGGTATCAATGGGGATTTCAAACTCAAATGTGACTTCTTGGCTTTGTTGGGGATCTAGTGCCACACTTTGTCTAGGAGAAATGTTACTCCGGGTTAAACTTTGCAATCCCTCATCAAGAAATAAGTCAATAACAGCGCTTTGCCCTCCCTGGTTCACAATGGTGACATGGATTGCAACGGGATCTCCTGGCATTTTAAATTGAACGCCAGACGGATCGATAATTACTTTTAAGGGATTTTGTATAAATTGTTGCATATATCTCCTTTACTACAAGCGGTTCAGGTTTACCTGAGAATCATTACCACCGCTAACAATCGTGGTTCCTTCTTTAGTTGTTTTCACGTCAATACTCTTAATTTCCTTGGAGCTTTGGTAAATTGTTTTACCTTTTGCTGCTTTTGCTTTGTCAAGCTTATATTTAGGAGTTAAGAACCAAGCCATGACTCTGCGATCATCTCCACCACTTACTAACAGACTACCATCCTTATTAAATGCTAGACTGCGTACTGCGCCCTTTCCTGCTTCCCAGCGATCTAGTGGCTGACAATTTAGCTCAGTGACTGGAGAACTATTAATGCTCTGGCATTGCTTTAAATTCCAAATCGTAATCCATCCATCAGAATCAGAAGTTGCTAGTATTTCTTGTGAAGGAGCAAAGGCTAATCCGTAAACATAATCGTTTTGTCCAGCGCTTACGCCTAGTTTTTCTAGTGTTTGTTGTGCTAATATAAACCCCTGAGGTTGGTTACTAGATTGAGATTGATTCCACTTCCACAATAAGAAACTCTTGAATTTTCCAGCAATAACCAGAGTTTTTTCATCGGGACTCAGAGTTAAAGCCATAACTTCAAAACGTTTTTGTAGTTCCTTTTGTAGGTCGATAACTTTTTCTGGATCTGAGTTGAAATTACTGTTGGCTGATGGTGCAGACCATACTCGTACCTTACCACTGCCATGACCACTAAATAGGTAATTTGAGTTTAGGGTATATACTAAATCAAATACCTTATCACCCGTTAAATCTTTACTGTCTTTAAGTTCTTGTATGTTTTTACCACCGGGTACATCCCAGATCTGAATCACACCATTTAGTAAACCAGCAGCAACTCGTTTATTGCCCACTGGCATGAATCGCAAGGTTTGTACACTTGCATTAGGTATAGCCAATAAACCTTTTGGTTGTTGACGTTTACCACAAGCAACAGGCGGCTTAGTATTATACGTTCCTTCAGGGTTTAAGCTGGCTGTTAACAGGTTTGCATTGATTGTCCAACGTCGCAGCGTGCAATCGTTTGAACCGCTAACAACCGACAAAACATCATCACTCAAACGAACCGATTGCACAGATCTGGTATGGAAAACAGATGGAAGTTGGGACAAGAATGCTAGTAATGCTGCTAGTAATGCTAGTACTGCTAACTGTAACCATAAAGGTATGATGGGCAGAACCTCTAACTCTAATGTCTGCGTAGCCGGATCTGTACTACCTAAACGTTGGTCGAATAATTCAGATTTGGCTTCTAGCAGCAAAGTTTTTCCAATTCCAACCCAAGGACGTTTTGTTTTAACATCTAACAAAACTTTAGTTATCCCGCCGATATTGAGATTCGCATTTTGGGGATTTACCTGGAAAGTACATTTTCGCCAGTCTCTACCCTGTACAAGCACATTCAGTTGCTGCTTCAGGTTGCTGGCATTTTTAAACCCCAATTCAAAGGTAGCTGATTTAGACTTCCAGTCAGGTAAGCGCAGCCATCTGCCTTTGGTAGGTATTATTTGGTGTTTTGGTGTGGTGTTGAACTCTACAAAACCTATCGGTAAGACTTCAAGATTACCTTCACCTTTAGCTAGCAGAGTGTTATTCCCTATAGCTTCTATGCTAAAAGGGTAATTTTGACTGGGCGCTTGAACTACAGATGGGGGTTGGCATTGGAATCTTACTTCTGCTTGACCCCCAGGATCTACCAATAACCTTCGTTCTGCACCGCCAACCAGCCACACGGGATCAACACCTGCAAAACGCAGCACCGTATTAACAGGTTGTTGGCTCAAGTTTCGCAACCGTACAGGTATATCAATAGTATTGCGGGGATAAACTTGGAAGTCTCGCACAGGCAATTCTACACTCAAAAGTGTTTGCCCACCGTCTGGTTCAATTTTTAGACGCAGCAAAAGTCTGCGCTGCTGTCGTAACTGAGGTGAAAAAATTGTTACCGTTAGGTTTAACGTACCTACAAATCCGGGGATAGGTGTATCAAAAATTGAGACTTGGAATTGGGTACTACTGCCGTGGGGCTGAGCGGCTGCCACTTCTGGTGAAAGCTTATACCAGCTATATCTGGAACTCCGGTTCTCTCCTGCTGCTGAAACTTCCAGTTGAAAATTGGCAAATTGATCGCTGTTATTGTTGACAGTCACCTCAAACGCAACAGGAGAACTGCCCCGCCGAAATGTTAAGTTTTCCGTAGAAAGGCTAGCATTTATGAGACTTTTTTCCATGTTATATTTATTTTTCAATATTGTAGGGTCGCGATCAGAAGAAAAGTTTAGAGCCGCGAAAATGGCAATAGAACTTCTGGATATGGCATCATGGGTGGTAATTTCAGCTGATAGTAAATAAATATAGAGCAAATAACGGTTTAAGCGTTGCCTAGAAGTATAATTTAGTAATTAAAAAGTGTATAGATTCAGCTATGGGTACTTAATGGCTTCTCCAAAATAAGTATCTACCTGCTGGTGTGGAAACGCGTTAAAAATTTTTTTAGCGATCGCAAATTACAAACGCTATAAAATTGTCACCTGCGGTGAATCGTATTCCCCAGTTTGATTCTTATACAGCGGACTTTGCGCTCCATCTACCTGCACCCGCACCAGATACGTTCCTGGTTGAACGTTTTTGACAGGAATGGTGATTGTGTCGGTATCTTCAGTGCGCGGTGCAACGGTCCAAGAGTAAGCGAAAGGCTCGTTATTTAACATCTGATTAAGTAGCAAAACTACCCGTTGTATGTTGCCAACTTTGGGATTGAATTTAACGCTGATTTCTGCCGAACGTAAATCACCCTCGCCTGCTTGCACTTGAGCCACTGACGCTGTAATGGTTGGATGCAGCACAAAAGGCACAACGTTGGATTCCATTATATTATTATGCGTTTGCCCTGGATTTCCTATTGTCTGGTGTATGACTTGAACACCCTGCACACCTGCGTATAAGTCTGGCGGTACTAGTAGGATAATTTGCGTTTCTTTGACATCTCTTGGTGGGAGCATTTTTTCCCTGCTACCAAATCGAATTTTGGTGACTTCACCCTGTAACCGCTTACCCTGAATCAGCAATGTACTGCCCACAACAATCGGTTGTTCTGATTGTGCTGGAACTATAACTTGCTCAATATGGGGTTGAGACAAGGGGATCGCGTCAAAACCTTCAGCTTGATGAGTGCGGTTCTCAATCAATACCATTGATGCTAGATAAGTAGCCGAAGGTCGATAGTGCGTTTGTAAAGCAGACCATATTTTAGAAGTTTCTTCCATTTTAAAAAATTCTGGGCTAATTTTTATCTGCCCTATTTGCTCTGCTAAAACAGATACAGACACGCTAGCAAGAGCTTGTGAAAAGATACTGGATGTACTGGTTTGGGATGCATTTTTCAAAGCATTTTCAATCAGATCGGATGCAATAACAGGTGATTTATGTAACATTTGCATTGCATACCCTAGTAAAATCTCCGCCTGAAAATCTTTTGGTCCGTAAGCTGTTAGTAAGTAGTGAAGATCCAGAGCCAGCGGTGGATTTGTATAGGCTGTGGCGCTTATTTTTGAATGTCGGTGGCGAAATTCCTGAGATACCCAATCAACATTACGATTTTGCGTAACCTGATACAGAAATAGGTTAAGTTGAGCACGTTCGTCAGTTCCAACGGAAATTCGATCTGGTGGTAGAGCAGTTACAATCACGTCGCCTACACTTGATGCGATCGCATCACTGACTAGACCATTCTCTAACAAGTATTTGATTACTCCTGTTACGGTGGCTATAGAGAGTGCATTACTCATCCTCATTCCTCATAGCAGTCTTCACTTATTAATCATTCACGGCTAATAAAATTAACAGAATATAGCGCAAGTATTGCTTTGGTTAGCAAATACGTAAAAAAATGTGTATAAACTAAATTGATATATAAAATAAATTACTAATTTGTGTTATAGTTAATAATAAAATAAAATTGTAATAATTGTCATATAGGAATCCGGTTTGATTTTTGAAAAAATTTAAGTATCTTTCGGGTGGGCAATGCTCAGGAAAACCCAGATATAGTCAGCATTGCGCACCTACATGTATTTCAAAAATCAAATAGGAAACCTATAGTAGTATTGTTTGTGTGAAATCTAAAACTTTAAAGTAATAAAATTGGTCTGCCTAAATGAACTCCCCTCATTCTGCAAATTCTTGGATTGGTCGCTTTATAGGTGATAACCAGCGATACCGTTTAGATCAACGGTTAGGAGGGGGAGGCATGGGAGATGTGTTTCTGGCAACGGATATGCGTGTAGGCAACCAAGTGGCATTGAAACTGCTCAAAGATACACTGGTCGCATCACAAGAGATGAGAAAGCGCTTTGAGCGTGAAGTGTCAGTATGTGCTGCATTGCAAAGTGACAACATTGTCAAGATTAGTGACTGTGGAGTTACCCCTGAAGGTTTTCCATTCTATGTCATGGAGTATCTGCGCGGGCAAACGCTGCGACATCTCATGCTGCGCGAAAAGCAGCTATCTGTTGAGCGAACAGTAAGTATCATGGCTCAGGTTTGTAAGGGTTTACAGCTTGCCCATCAAGGAGTGACTCTACAGAAGGATGGAGGAAAAAGTACCGAGCTGATCAAGGTCATCCATCGCGACCTGAAACCAGACAATATCTTTCTCATTCCAACAGAATTGGGAGAGTGGGTGAAGATTTTGGATTTTGGTGTTGCCAAAATCCGTGATGATTCTTCTGAACAGACAAATATAACAAACATAACTAGTACATTTTTGGGCACATTTCGCTACGCCGCACCCGAACAGATCCAAAATGATAAAAACTTGGATGCCAGGGCAGATATTTACAGTTTGGGGATTATCCTTTATGAAATGCTTAGTGCTGCAGATCCGTTTGGTTTAAGCATTAAGTCTCGTAATATCAGCGAAGCCTCCTGGTTATTTGCTCATTCCTATGAGCCACCTAAACGGCTGCGATCGCAACTAGGTTGTGAGCATCTGTCTTCACAAATTGAGGCGGTGGTGATGAAATGCTTGGAAAAAAAACCGAATGACCGTTTTGCAACGGTAGAAGAACTAAATCAGGCATTACAAGCTGCTACCAAACCGCAAGGAAGTGCTAGTGTACAGGGCGAACAGATGATTGTCCAACCGCAAAGACAGTACTCATTAGGTTCCAATGACGAAACGATAGCCAGACCAATGAGCCAAGTGGAACAAGGCGACCCCCCCGATACAAATCTCCAACCACAAAGACAGTACTCACTAGGTTCCAATAACGAAACAATAGCCAGACCAATGAGCCAGGTGGAGCAAGGCGATCACGATGCCATGATGACGCAACCACGACCACCAGCTACCCCACCCGGACAACAGCGCCCCGATGGTACGATGATGCAACCACGACCACCAGCTACCCCACCCGGACAACAGCGCCCCGATGGTACGATGATGCAACCACGACCACCAGCTACCCCACCCGGACAACAGCGCTCTGATGGTACGATGATGCAACCACGACCACCAGCTACCCCACCCGGACAACAGCGCTCTGATGGTACGATGATGCAACCACGACCACCAGCTACCCCACCCGGACAACAGCGCCCTGATGGTACGATGATGCAACCACGACCACCAGCTACCCCACCCGGACAACAGCGCCCTGATGGTACGAT
>JAHHIB010000155.1 GCA_019359075.1 Kalymmatonema hyalinum WJT4-NPBG1 | reverse complement strand
AAATAGAACGCAATCAACAACGAGCTACTGTTAACTGGCGCTTCACCACTAAGGATGCACGAGTTAAACTCAACAGTCTTTATCCTACTCCTGACCTGTCATAATTTCTGTGGTGAACTACTAGTAGCCAACAGCTGGTCACTACAAGCGAACCCATAACCGGATCAGGCAAAAAAGACCGATCAACGTAGGCTTGTCCTGGTAAAACCGCCATAAGTCCGGCACTAACAAGAGCATGCTCCTCACTCCAAACACGGCGGACAAGTTGATAAAACGCAAAGATGCCCCACAAGCCAAACAGTACGACTACAGAACGCCCAACCCAGTCATGCTGACCAAGAAGGCGATAGAACAAAGATGTAATATAAGTTACCGTTTGGAATTCATAACCCACGTAGTTATGTCCTGGTCCATTCCAACTAATTTCGGGATAGAGGATATTCCAGTTTCCACGGTAGAAGTTGTCTGCTATGGTAGCTGTGTCGGTTTGTCGCCAGCTTGTAGCATCTAGAAACGGTTGATTGACCTGATAAAACCGAAGGATTGCTGCAGTGACCAAGATCGCTATAAGCAAATAAGATTTAGCTTTGAAACCCTCTATTCTCATACGACAGACCCAATAAGTAAGTTATTCCCGTGTACATCCTTTGAATGGACTTTTGCAGTAACTTTTGATGACAAAATCATACTTGAAAAAAATACGCGGGAGTCATGGAGGGTAGTGAAAGGATATAAGCGCGACTAAATTCTTCTATTTCGTCACCCATGTAGTGGGCAAAACAAATGCTCAAAAGAACGCTATTGGTTATCCTACTTTGTTTGATGCTTTTCAGTATTTCTCGAAGTGCAAAAGCTTTAACCATCCGAGAAGTCCCTAATCCTCTGTTGAATAATCAAGGTTGGGTGACTGATATGGCAAATCTACTTAGTCCTGCAACAGAAGCCCAACTGAATCAAATTATTTCTGATTTTAAGAGAAAAACTGGTAATGAAATTGCTGTAGTGACTGTACCAGATACAGCACCTAGTTCAACACCCAAGGAATTTGCTCAAGCATTATTTAAGTATTGGCAACTTGATAGAACCAATTACTGGCGATTTGATGGAAAAGGACAAAACAAGGGTGTATTATTTTTGGTTTCCCTAACTGAACGTAGGGTAGAAATCAAGACCAGTAAAAGCGCTATGGTGCGTTTGTCCAATGCACGTGTTAAGAAAATCATCCAGTCAGAGATAATTCCTCACTTTAAACTAGGTGAGTTTTCCTTGGGGATAGTACTTGGTACGCAAGCGCTGATTTCATCTTTATCAGGTTCTGGTACTCTGCCAAATGATAGTTTGGCTGGATTCTATCGAGAAGCTGGGTTATATGGACTGATAGGATTGATTGTCGTAGTCATTCGTTGGGGGATGGTGAGCGCATCACATAACCCTTCACTCCAACCAGAGGGTCGCTCTCGTCAACACGTATACACAAGCGTAAAAAATAAAGCAGCAAAGTGCGCACTTTGCCGACAGCCCATGGAGAAATTAGATTCGCAATCTCTCCTATCTTATCTTAGTCAACCAGAACAAGTCGCCCAAACACTTGGTAGCGTCAGCTATGACGGTTGGCATTGTCAAAATTGTTACCCTAATTTCAATGAAAAGAAAATTCATATACGTGCCTATATCGTAAATAGTACAAAATTTAAGCCTTGCTCCACCTGTCAAGAATTGACGGTGGAGCGTACATCAACGATTCTGGAACCAGCCACTACAAAAAAAGAAGGTCAAAAGCTAGTGATTGAAAAATGTCATTGTTGTGACTATTATCAGGCAAATGTCAAAACCATACCTATGCTAAGTGATTCGTACAACTCAAGCGATGGGGGAAGTGGTTCTTTTGGTGGCGATGGTGGTGGCGATGGTGGTGGCGATGGTGGCAGTTGGTAAGCAATTCGCGAATTCGCGAATGACAGCTATTTTCACTTAATTGAACCACAGATTTTTGTAGGGGTTTATTTACTTGAAAAGCGCTGTAACCCAAAAGTACGAGAGCGCGTCTTCTATGACGACTCACTACTTAAGAAAATGAATCTCAACCGAGCTAAACCTCATAAAGCGCTACTATTAACACTCTTTTCATAGAATTCCGGTCTATATTTATATATTCTTCACCTGGATCTAAATTTAGGAGCTTAAGCTATATATATATACAGACAATAACTAAATTAAGCTCTATAAATTAATAAATGCTTTGACGCTTCTAGAGAGATTTCAAGAGGCGTTTTAGCGTTTTCATTCCGTTGCAATCTGGACAGATCGATGACGCCAATTAAAGCAAGCTATAGTTAACGTTTATTAGATTTTTTGTGTTTCCCAACTTTCCAAGCGGCGTTCTCTTCCGTTACATTATTGCGCCAGAAGATGTCGGTTCTGCCATCATCGTTGAAATCGCTGAAGATGTCAGTTATTCCATCACTATTGAAATCGCTAATGAGAAAATGCCAGTTTGTGGAAACTGTCGGCAGGGAAGCCGCAGTAGCAATATTTGTACCGTTCATCAGCCAAACGGCGTTTTCTCCGGTGACATCATTGCGTAAGAAGATGTCGGTTCTGAGGCAAGCGCGGAGGCGATTCCAATCAACCAATTGATGGGCACTCACTGCGCCAGCTACGAGCGCTCAAGCGACGGTTCTATTTGGATTTTTATGAGCGAACGCAGAACTCCGCTCGATGATGAGACCGTACGCAAGATGGTTAAGCGAGCTGGAGAAGTGGCAGAGTTTGATTTCCCAGTCCACTTGCATATGTTCCGCCACGCCTGCGGCTACGCCCTAGCTGCCAAGGGAACCGACACCCGCACCATTTAGGATTACTTGGGACACGTCAATATTCAGCACACGGTCAAGTACACTGAACTCGCCCCCGGTCGCTTTAATGGGCTTTGGGATTAAAGGTTTTTTCGTAATCGACTCTAGCTGGGTTGTATCTAACCCACAATAGCTTTACAAATTAGAGGTAATTTGTTATGAGCCACCCCGATTCATCCTTGGTTAAGCTCCGAAAGCATTATTTTACTTCAGTTGTTGCAGGGGCTGTTGGTGGTTATACCTACAGTATACTATCCTCTCCTAGTCTAGAGACTGCAATGACTGGAGCTATTATCGGTGGTCTCAGCTATAGTACTGCTGAACTTGTCAGTCCCCTAGGCAAGACTTGGTGGTTGAAAGTACTACTGTGGGGAATAACGATGGGAATTATTGTCAGTGCTTTAATTCGTTTGCTGCTACCATCAGTTGATTTCGACCCTATCTATGTTTTCACTTCTTTTCTCACCTACGGTCTAATTAACAACCTAGTGTTATCCCGTGTTAACAACCTAGTGTTATCCCGTATCAAAAAGAAAAGTATCAAATACGAACGCCCCAGAGCGTTAAAAATAGCTAGCTTTTTGGCAATCTCGCTTCTGATTGCATTTGTGGGTGTTGTTCCATTCGTAAGACAAGCAAACGAACAGAGGGCTTGGAATACAATTCAAAATCCTAAAAATTCTGGAGTCCGTGAAGCGCTTGAGTTACTAAGCCAAGGATGTTGGGCAAGGAGTTGGATGCCTAATTTCCTGGCAACTTCCTTGTTCGGTAACTGCGCCAACCTCAGTGGTGCCAACCTCAGTGGTGCTAACCTCAATTATTTTGCCAAACTCAGTGGTGCCAAACTCAGTGGTGCCAACCTCACTCGTGCCGACCTCAGTAATGCCAACCTCAGTCGTGCCAACCTCAGTCGCGCCAACCTCACAAGTGCCAACCTCTTTAGTGCCAACCTCACAAGTGCCAACTTCTTTAGTGCCAACCTCACAAGTGCCATCCTCAGCGCCGACCTCACAAGTGCCGACCTCACAAGTGCTGACCTCACAAGTGCCTACCTCATAGGTACTGACCTCATAGGTGCCAACCTTAGTGATGCCAACCTCAGTGGTGCCCACCTCATAGGTGCCAACTTTAGTGATGCCAACCTCAGTGGTGCCCACCTCAGCGGTGCCAAGCTCAGTGGTGTCAAGTTCAGAAGTGCCAACCTCAGCGATACCAACCTCAGTGGTGCCGACCTTGGCTGTGACACAGTGTCAACAGAGAAACTCGTCTGTACTGACCTTAAGGGAGTTAAAAACTTGACCTCCCAGCAGATAAAAGCTGCTAAGAATTGGGAACAAGTCTGCTACGACCCGGAATTACGCAAGCAACTGAATTTGCCCCCAGAAAATCCAAAGATTTGTGTAGGCGATTTGCTTAAATAGGATTTCTCTTGTTTACTAATGTCTACAATACGTCTACAAATGAAAGGTCAATTGGCACAGTAGTAGCGTACTAGGGGTTATGCCTTCCTTGATAAGAGCCTTCAGCTTCTGTTTTCGGCAATATTTTTAGGACTTACGCATTGACAAAAAAAGTCATCCATGGATACTAGGACTTACATATTGACAAAGATAATGATATGTGCATAAAAAGTGATGGGCAAAATTTAAGATGCGATTGCTAATCAGTAGGGGCAATGAAATGGCAGATTACTTTTGCTTCTTTATGCAGCAGCTTTCTTGTTGCGTCGGCTTAACAGAAAACCAACAGAGACTGCACCTATACCAATGAGTGTTGCATTAGTTTCCGGTTCTGGCACTGCTTGAGGTGTTTGGAACGAACCACTGATTGTAAACTTGGAGTTTATAGGAGCAGTTGGGTCTGGAGTAAAAGTATTACTCTCTGATAAGTTTAGTATGCCAGTAGCACCAATGAATCTACCTTCACCACCAGTGATAGTTATGGTAGAAGAACCTGTTCCGACAAAATTTTCAAAGTCAAGCGAAGCAGTACCAACAATGTTTCCAAAAACTCGATCACTTCCACTACTAAATAAAGAGAAAGTGCCAACTGGTAAGCCTTCTAAATTAAGCGCTGCTGGGTCTGAACTGAATCTAAATCCACTAGTCGCAGGGTCAAATTCAGCGTAGGTTAGATTCGTCAGGTTAGTTAAACCATATGGGGCATCAACACTTTTGCCTACATCCGTTGACTCGAAAATATTTGGGGCAATTGGTATATTTGTAATTTCACCATTGTAGACAGCCTCAAATGGGTAGGTAGTCTGTGCGATCGCTTCTGGAACATCGGCTGCAAAACCGAGTAGCGTAAGAGCTGCACAGGATAACCATGTAGTAGATAGGCTCTTAATCATTGCGTTTCAATTCTAATAGTAAGTATTACTTGTTAAACAACGAATTCACAGGAAGTATATAGCAATCTACGTATATCTATGAAAACAGGTAATAATTTTTCACACGTAGAGACAAGTTTACAAGCTGTAAATTCAGGTAGTATTCTAGATTTGGGGTTAAGGCTCCTGGAAAGCAATACATAAGCTTTTTAGACGAAAAGCAACAAATTTATAACACTACCCAGACCTTAAAGTTATGCGCGATCGCATCCTTTCTGGGTTGAAACAAGGTTAAACTTTGGGAATGAAACAGCCCTGCTGCCCGCAAGGGGTTCAAATTTTATGCAGCAATTTTATGGCGGCGCTGATATAGCAAGAAACTTGCTCCCACACCTATACCAACTAGTGCCGCTACGCCTCTTGATTCGGGAACTGCTTGGGGTGTTTGGAAGGAACCATTAAATGAACGTTGAGAGATGAAAGTACTTGGATCTTGACCTTCAGTAGGAAGTATGTTGAAAGCGTCGGCGCTTAATATACCAGTAGCTCCTGTAAATACGCCTTCTCCACCAGTGATAGTAAAAGTACCGGATTCAATTGTTGTGTTGTTTTGAAAATCAACTCTCCCACTACCGCTATACGTTCCAAATAACTGGTTATTGTTAGTTCCAAATAGTATGATGTAACCTTCTGATACGTCCTGTAAGCCGATTCCTCTTGGATTTGAGTTAACGGTGAACGAGCCTGTAGTTTGGTCAAACTGGCTATAAATCAGGGCATTAAACTCGGTCAAGCCATAGGGGGCATTAGTACTTGAGCCAGAGAAAATGACTTGTTCTGGTGCTGTGGGGTTTGACGGATCAAAATTACTTCTACCTACTGCGTCATAGCTGGCATTAAATGTATAACTAGTTTGTGCATTTACCTTTGCGGTATTGGAACTGAAACTGATAATTGTCAGCACTACCGGAAGGAGCCATAAGCTATGTGAACGTAGCACCATTTTCAGATTCATTAGGAAAGTACTGAATCAACAATATCATGTCTTGTTTCTTCTTCAGTAAAAGTACTTAATTTAGAAGATTATGCCTTGCCTTGTTGTGATCGGAAATACAGCGATTTCACAATGTAGCTAAAAATGTAGTGCGCGAACCTCGTTTATGTCACTAGCTTCTATCTTTCCATTCCATAAGTTGGTAGTCGGAGCTTTCCTACCCACTACTCTACTCATGGCTTGTGGAACCAGTCTCGATCCACAAGACCACACTATTCCCCAATCCCAAGTCCCTCAAATAGTCCAAAGCGCTTTTGCTTCTAAGTATCCCGGTAAAACTCCCCAATGGGAGTCGCAGCCCTACGGTTATGAGGCTGTTTTCTTTGAGAACGGCAGAGAATACGAAGCCGAATTCTCAGACTCCGGGCAATGGCTAGAAACGGAATATGAGGTGTCATCAGATAACCAATTTTCAGATGCAGTACTCAAGAGCGTAAGAACACAATATCCAGGCTACACAATTACAAAACGAGAAATTGAAATCACACCAGTTGGTATTTTTTACGAAGTAGAAGTTGAAAATGGTAGTGATGAAATTGAACTCTATTTTGATAACCGTGGCAACCAAATTAATAACTCTAATGAGGACGCTTAAAAGTCAATATTTGGTAGCCATGCGTGTGTTATTGGGGGCTGGCTACGGGCGGTAGTAGATGCGGATGATCCGGAGATGTTGTTAGAGTTCCCCGTTCGGGTAGCCAGCCCTCTGCAATTGGTAGCCACCCCTCTGTCGTTGGTAGCCATCCGTCTCCCGTAGCCAGCCCTCTCACAGTATTACAGTTGTAGTATTTATAGCAGTAGCCAGCGTCAGAATAGGGCTAGAAGACGCGACACTTTCAGAATGATGGGATTGTACCAGAAGAGAATTAGAGGGGCGTTGTTGGCGATTGTGGAGGGATTTTTTAAGAGGGCTATCGCACGCCCACCCGCTACGATGGGGGTAGAAGTATTTTAGGTAAGCGTGGATTAGTCGTATATAGGACGTAGTCATGTAATTTGTATATTTATATATTTATCTAGGCTGGCTACAGGTAAACAAAGTTGGTATTGCAGTCGCGGTAGTTGGTATTGGGTGCGTAATGTAGCATTCTCAATATAAAAAAAGTTTGTTTTTTAAAACTGGTATTTGTCCCTGTGAAAAGTCTTCCAATTTCAGGGCAATCAAACCTTCGTCAAAAGCTCTTTGAATAACATCTTGAGTATCTGGGTTTTCGTAACACAACCCATCATAAAATCCTTGAGCAAACATAATTGCAGCTTTATCGCCAATGGGCTGGTTCATGCCAATTGCGTAATTAATATGTTGGCTAATTGCATGGGCGGGTTTAGCCGAATAACAGGCATTGAGTAAGACACAGTTCACATAATCGGCGTGTAACTTAAACAGTAATGCCAACCCTTCTGGCGGAACAGGTTTGTTGTTCTGTGCTTCATCCTCTAATAATAAACTGCCATCCTCCAAGCCATGTCCACAGAAATGAACAATTTCAGGACGTTCTTCTGCAATGGCTCTACGAATATCTTGAGGACGTACAGCAGTTCTAATACGAATCTCAAATAAATCCTGTCGTGCGGCTCTTTGTATGGCTGAGGAGATTTCTCTAATTTCTCGATCCAAGCGTAACCCGTGGGGGATTGCTGCTAAAATTAATATTTTTTGCGGCTGAGCACTTGACTCTAGAGGACTTTGAGATGAAGTAACTCTAAGTGTTTTTGGATGATTTGTAAATAATTTTTTACGAACACTTCCTTTTACAACACCTGTTGCAACAAAGGCTTCACTAACTACCTCTTTAACTAAAAAAGTGTCCGTACCAGGCTTAGTGAACTCGAAGAGGAACTCAGTCTGGCCATTTTTCCTACTTACTTGTATTTCGATCTTGGTTTGGAGCCACGTAACCAAGGCTCCAAGTATGACTGCTCCAGCTACCGCTGTTTCAACTCCCGACAACTGTAAGTCCTCAGGCGGATTCGCAATCAAATCCTCAATTTCAGAACTAATCGCCTCATCATTCAGAAGTATCTCCAAAACTCTTCGACCTGTGGTCTCCACATCAATATCGTCCGAAATGATGGCTGCGGGATCGACTTGCTTAGTGCCTTCCTCCACAGTTAAAATTTCCAATAGGGTTGCAATTACGAGCCTTGCTTCTTCCTCGCTCTGAATGGCTGTTGCCTCCTCATTGGGAAGACTCGCACGAAGTTCGCTCGTCAGCTCGCTCAGAACAGGGAGAATCGCCTCATTATTCAGATTGTCTAACAACACTTTTCGTGACATAATTTATCTCCAATCACCAATCAAAATTAACGGTGCCCAATGGTAGGGGTGGCTGAGGAATAGCTCTTCAGTGGCAGCCAGGAAATCCCGCTGAGCCTGCCAAAAAGCGCGCCATTTTTCCACAGGGGGATCTGCTTCAGTCCAATATCGATAAAAATTGGCGAGCAATTTTTGCGATGACTCCTGATCCACATTCCATAGACTAACAATAACGGCTGCATTACCTGCGTAGAGTAACGCGCGGCTAATCCCCTCGAATTCATCACCTGCATTGCGTTCTGCTTGGATACCAGTAGAGCATGCTCTTAAGGTCATTAAGTACGTGTTCATACGGGTACGTAGGAAGTCGCGAGCAGTGATCAGATAATGCTTGCGGTCAAAGATGGAAACACTCTTGGGAAAGCGAGGTGGCTTCTCTAGCCCATTGGAAAACAGCAATCCAGAATTGAGAGGATCTTTATCGTCGAAATAGCCGTGACACGTCAGGTGAACCACGTCATAATCAATATCACTCAGCTGCTGTAAAACCTGAGCCTTGGCAGCATCTACTGTTCCTATATCTGCCGTAATGATCCACTTTTGATTATCAAATATTTCGCAATCTTGCTCGAAAAATTCTAGTTTTTTGTCTTCCCTAGACGCGACACCAGCAACGTAAACAGATGGTTTTCCACTGGACTGCGGCAGCGCCCTTAACAGACAGTAGCTCAAAGTGCTGAAACTAGGACAGTAGGTGCAGGCGAAATGTTCCAGCAGGTATTTGCCGTCGGGAGTTCGTAAAGCATGCAGTGGCAGGAGATGGAGAGGACCATGAGGTGCAATACATAAGAGTTGAACCCCCTGAACGACAGGCAGAAACTTCAGCAATTCCCCACTCAACTCCTCGAATAAACTTAGGTTTCGCTTCCAGGGTTTGTCACGTCGAATTGGTGCATAAGGAGGAAATTCAGTAGGCGCTCCGTTGAATTCGCGCTGTAAACTCTTCGCTACTTTCATTAAATGATCGCGACCAAGGTTGCTGTGAAAGATGTGTATCTCTTGTTCGTCCGAGCGAACCACAAAACAGGTAGTCCTGTCTGGCTCACAAAAGAAGGAAACGAAAGCCATTGGGAACCCAGATTGATTGGACAAGAGTAGCTTTAAATCTTGCAGGGTAGTTAGTTCTCCCAATCGCAGCTTGAAATACTCTGGTGCGAAAGTTCTCATTTCTTCCCAGCATAACCGTAGATCGCTGCTGATTTCGCGTAGTCGCTGAAGTCGGTAAGCTTCCGATTTCACCTCTTGGCGGTCTTCATGATCTTGAAGACTACGCTCCAAACTCAGTAAATGAGCTTCCCGTTCCTGGAGATGCTGGGGGATTGATGCTGGCGGCGAGATTGTTGTCTTAGCTAAGCTAGCAACAAAGGATCTAGACTTAGCCGACTCGTGCAGGTTAAAGGCTAGTTCACTCGGTGCAATAGATCTGGGTAATTGAAGTGCTTCACCGCTTTCAATCAGCAAATTGATCAGAACACCGTACAGATCAAACCAAGTCGCAATGATTTCTCCCCGCCGCCGATCTAGCAACACTTCATCCATTTGCCTTTCAACTGCTGCCAAAGTATTTGTAAGGAGATTGTAGGCTTCTTGACGTCCTTCTGGCTTCTTTGACAGCAGTTTGGCATAATTAACCTGCAACTTCATAACTAAAGGTGAGCGCTCGTCGTGAGCTTTGCCACGCTGGATAGCTTCCTGGTATAAAGCTACGGCTTGCAGCTCATCGCCTTGATGAAGGTAATGCTGAATCAGGAGCGAGCTGCATTGCAACTCTTGAAACATTAGCCCCCTTTGTCTTGATGACTCTCGTAGCGAACTAATTATCTCAACGGTATTCTCTCCAATATCAAATCCCTTTTGGAGCATACGGGAGGCATACATTATGCAGATTTCTAAGTTGTTGCTTTCGATAGCTGGAACTAGGATAAACTGATAAAAAGTTTTAGCTCCGTTACGATCTCCTAGTTCCAGCAATGAATCTCCCATACCACATAAGCTAATTGCTTCACCGTAGCGCTCGCCAGAGTTCAGTTTTACTTCTAACGCACTGCGGAATGCGGTAAGAGCTTCAGCAGCACGCCCCGCCTGAAGCAGAGCAGTTCCTAAATTGTTTTGACTGGAAGCAACCATAATTGGGTTTCCCCAACCCTCAACAGTCCGGATAATGCTTCTAAACTGTTTAACGGCTTTGCGGTAATTACCTCTTTTTAAGAAGGAAGCAGCAATGTTATTCATTGCTTCAAACTGATGCTTCTGATCGCCAAGTGATTTGGCTATTGTCCCTGCCTTCTCGTACTCAACTACTCCTTCCTCGTAGCGACCGAGATCCTCGAGCACCAACCCCTTAAGCACACGATAATGCGTTTCTTGAAGCGATCGTTGAAACTTTTGAGCAATAGGGAGGTATGCATTAATCAATTCAAGAGCTTCAGAATAGCGTCCTAAGGACCTATAACAGTTAGCCATCTCTTTGCGAATACTGAAAGCTTCTAACTCTTGATTAGATCTCTCCGCTATTTCCAGTGCTTTTGAATATATCTCGACCGCTTTAACATTTTCCCCTATGCGGTCGTAAAGACTTGCTTGAGCCGAAACTACCAAAATCTTGAGAAAAGCGTCGTCCAAATCTTCTGAAAGCTGCGCGGCATGATTCAGTCGGCGTAAAGCGTTCCGATGGTATCCCGCTTTACGGCAGTACGTAGCCCAGAATACATATCCCTTCACAGCGATGACTTTGTCGCCTAGTAGTAGGCTGATTACGCAAAGCAACTTATGCCATCGGGCAATCTCTGGAGAGGTTGGATTCATTATGGCACGTTGATTAGAGCTAATGTGTTGTTCGATGTCGGTGTAAAGTTTTGCGCTCAAAAGATGTCGATGCTTCCGCAAAATCGTATGGACACGGATTGCAGTCGGAGCAGTTAATGCTAGCTGGATGAGTTCGTCAGCAGTGGCGATCTCATCTGCTGAGCGGGCATAGGCATCGCTTTCTTGAAGGGCACTGTCGATCGCGTTCTTTACAAAAATCAAGAGTTGGTACTTTGCTGTCTTCCCTTCCTCTAAGGATTTTTCTACCAAAGAGTTTAGTGCTTGGTATAACTTGTCAGCATCCAACCCAGGAGTATCCTTAACGCTACGTTGAATCTCATCAACAGATTCCAGGTAGAGGAGTTGCATGATCAAGTCTAGGTAAAACGGAGCTTGTTGTGCCATTCCTTCATCTCCTACCAGGGCAAACGCATTTTATTTTTAGAATGCTTACTGCACAAGGACTTGAGCCATTGTTTAGTTTTGTTAGCAAAAATTGAAACCCTTAGTGGATAAGGTTTACAGAATTTAGATGCGTTTGTCCTACATCTCCTGCTCAAATCAACGATTTGAGCCATTACTTCCTGCCTCTGTTGCTCATTCTTTGCATACCTCAGAGACAATTCGAGATGGTGTCTGCTTCGGTTAGCATCGCCGCACATCCAGAAAATCTGTCCCAAGTTAAAGTGCATTTCGTGCGTTTCGGGTGCAATATCCGCTATCAGTTCCGCTTGGTGTATTGCTGCTTCATACTGTCCCGTTGCTCCAAGGGCGAATGCGTAAATCCCTCGGTATTCAGGATTTTCTGGGGACATCCCCACTATCTTTTGCAGTTCCTGCAGGGCAGTTGTTCTCAATTTAGGGTTTTTGGATTGAGATAACTCCAAGAGTTTGTGTGTGCGCTGCCGCATCTGTTCCTGAAATTCGCAACTCTGGTTATCATCAATACCCATCAAGATTTCCAGAACCTCGGAGTCCGGTGCAACTTTCTCAAGCTTGTTTACCACCTCTTCTAAACGGTTGTATGGATCTTTGGAAAGATAACACCTAGCCAGATACTCCAGTATCCCCACTGCATCAGGAAAAAGTTGCCTACCCTGTTCAAGGATGGAGATTGCCTCATCCAACCACGATTGCTCACGATTACGCACGTGCATCTGGAGAAGTAGGTGTCCCAATTGCTGGAAATTATCTACACTAGCTTGACCAGACTGGATATTCTCTCGTAAGCTGTCAAGCTGAAGCTGACGTAGCAGCCTATCCTGTTCAGTTTGCTTAAGAAATCGTTCTAGCCCCTCTAATTGCTCTTGTCCTAACTGTCGGAACTCCTCAGTGGAACCATGTTCAATTAACTTCTGCAATTGATATCGGCACAACTCAAACTGTCCAGTTTGGCTATAAGTTGTGGCGAGACTGAGCCGATAAACATCGTTTTCGGGCAAAGACTGCACCAACCAGTCAAATATCTCTACTGCTTGCTCAAACCTACTAGCAGCTTGCAATCCTAATGCCAGTAGGTTCCAATCCTCTGGATTATTGGTTTTTCTGGCATACTGACCTAGCTGATGGAGTATATCGTCCTGTTCTATTTTTGCTCCCTGCTTGATACGCTCGAGCAGGATCTCAAATTGATTCCACTGAGCGGCTTGGTAATTTTCATGTTCATTACCCATAGAGAGCACTTACCTAGAGTTACGTACTTGCTTATGTCTTGCTTAAAAATATTATTGCTTATTAAAAATTGAGGTTTACAACCCTTGATTTATTTAAGTCGAAATTTAATAAAACTTGATTAAACGACAACTTACCATTTTGGATTTTAGGGCTGGAGGTAACATAGCTGCTGTGAACCGCTGTCGGTTAACTCATATCTTGCACCTGTCTGGGTAAACCCTTAATACACAATACGGTTCAGTACTTATATTTTTAATATTTTTAACGCTTGTTAAAGTTGGGGTTGTGCTATGCACAACCCCAACTTTGGAGTGAGCAATCGCCTGAATCAAAAGTCACGAAGCACTCAGAATTTGATAACCCGCAACTTGGGTTAATAAGGGATAACGCTTGTCCTGCGTCCTCACGTTATCCCTTAGTATTCAAGAGAAGGCGGAGCTAGCGCCGAACCTCATATGTAATGACATAATTTGCTCCATCTCCTGTAAAGGCGGGACGTTTTTCCCCTTGCCCAGCCTCACTTGCCCTTGCCTCATGAGATCCCAGAAAATCATCATCGTCAGGACCTCCCGAATCTCGGTCATATAATTCTATCTTTGCAGTAGAAGTAAATTCTATTAGAGGTAATGCGGTAAGAGAGGCGCTTTGACGATCATTCAACGAACCTTGCCAAACCTGCCTACCGTTCACTAAAATTTTAGGCTCGTCAGCACCAGTAAAATCTTCTGTCTCGTTACAAAAAATCGATATCAATCTAAGATTTGCCATGATTAACAACCTCAAATACATCTGTTAACCCAATCTAGTCTTGACAGATTTATGCCGACGGTACCCTTTAGGATAATCTTACGAGAAAATAATATTACCAATTGTTAACCGAGTAATGGCTCCAAAACTTTAAAAAAACGTGCTAATTCGCAGGGCTCAGTCACCGCTGAGCTACAACTGGTTCAAAATAATTAGTTTTTAGCTAGCTCTGCCAGAACTCACACTCCTATATGCCGTTTTGGTTATTTGGGGCTTACCCCTCTTTTGTCACTTTCCGAAGTAAGCAAGTAGTAAATAAGTTAAATTATCCAGAAGCAAAACCGGGTTTAAATTGATTCATTGCAGCAATTAAATTATTGAATCCTAGCAATAAATGTGAATTAGGGAAAATATTTAGCCAGGGATAAATCAACCAAAATAGTAAGAGTGGTTGGATAATGAGACGCAGGTTATTTAAAGTATTTTTCCATCCCCATTCATGGTTCCATTGTGGATGATTAGAAAAATCAGCATCACTATTTTCTTGTGCCTCAATCTCAAGTTGACGAGATTGATTTAAGCTTAAGAAGACTGGAGAATTTAAACTAATCATCGTGTAAACACAAAAAATAATCTCCCACCACCTCTCAATATGTTGAAAATTAGTGAAACGGTAATCTGTCCAGCCTAGTTCCTGTTTACACTGTCGAAAACCATATTCTACCCAGGTTCTTAATCCATATAAGTCACCTACAGTTTTCTTGAGATTACCTTGCAGATTTGTCATCACAAAGGAAGTAGAATTTTATGACACTGTGTGTACCTCGCTTCACTTTTTTTCCTTTGCTACCCCTTCTTATTGAGCCGATACGAATTGACTATGTTGAATTGGTTGCTCGAATGGAACTTCTCTACACCCAATCACCCGCTAACCTTTCATCATCAGCACTAGCGGGCGTTTACTTATCAGAAATGCCGTTCTGACAAGCAATTCAACATTGCCGACTCTTATGTTGAGTCATCCCTACAAACCCGCGTAACAGCGGGTTTTTGCTTGTAAATGATTTACAAAAACTTTATAACTAGTTATTGGCTTTATTTAACTAGTTAAGATATAATATAACTAGTTAAGTAAAAGGAGGGGATGAGATGAGTAAGGCACTACAGGACAAGATTAACGAGCTATTCGAGGCAACCAAAGACCTCATGAGTTTAGAGGAAATTAAGCCACATTGCGATCGCTTCAACGAGTGGCTAAATGACCAGAGCTACAGCCAAGCCACACTGGGAACCAAATTAAGTGCATATGGCTTCTACAAGAAATTCAAAGCTCTACCACTGGAACAAGGAAAGAACGCCGACATTG
>JAHHIB010000154.1 GCA_019359075.1 Kalymmatonema hyalinum WJT4-NPBG1 | reverse complement strand
TTGTTTAGGCGTCGCTTGACGGACGCAGCAAGATAGAAATTGTAAGTACGGTTTGAGTAAAAATCCTCTACTGAATTACGATTCTGTTAGCAGAATCTCAGACCCTTTAGGGCTGAGAGTGTCAAAAGATTGATGCCTCTTTTAGCTTAGGGAGTACCAAAAAATAAATTATCCATTATGTAGGGTGGGTTAGGCGCATGACAGTTGAGGTTTTATATACAGGACTTGCATTGCGTTGTAACCCACCATTGTTTTCAGGATTACTACAAATTGGAGATTTTTTTAGTTGGAAGTCCCTTAAGCAAAGTCTTTGAGCAGAGGCATTAAAGTCTTTAATTATACTTGTATCTTGAAGCTTTCTTCATCAAGAGGCAATCCAATAATTTCAGTTCTTTTTTAATCTCAACTACTGCGGTTGAGAAAGCGCTCCATGCTCCGTTCCGCTAAAGCAGCAATAGTGAACGAGGGGTTAGTGCAGGCTGTCGAGCCTGGGATGAACGAACCATCAACAACAAACAAGTTACGATAGCCGTAAACCTGCCCGTAAGTGTTGCATACTTGCCCAATTGTTGCACCGCCAAGGGGGTGAGCTGTGGCACTAAAGTCAAGCGGTTGAGCCAGAGTTGTACCATTGGCAGAGTTGAGCAGTTGGTAGGTATACTGGAGAGCCTGAGCATTTTTCTGGTTGTTGGCTGAGTCGCTGGGCCAGAACAGATCAGCTGACTGGGTAGAGGCGTTGTATGTGAGATAGCCCTCTGGCTTGGCAATTGCTTGACCAATAGAAGTAATGACACCTTCCGGCACAATGGGAAAGGGAAGTTGCTCGCAGACCACTGGGGCAATTGGATTGTCGAAATGCTCAATCACTGTCGCTGCGGGACCACCCTGCGTAGGATTCGTCGGACCATTGGTGATGACAGCGCTCACTACATCGCCATTAGTCCCCCAAAATTTCCCTACCTGATTGTTCAGACGGCGCAATGTGCCATTTGCCTTGGCACGCAGCAATAGTTCAGTGGTCCCTATCGAACCAGCTGCTAAAAAGAGATAGCGACAAACAAAGGACTTTTGGGCAATCACAGCTCCTTGCTCGTTGATTTGATGGCAAGTAATTCGGAAACGCTCTTTATCGCATTCCTCTATTGAAGTGACCACATGCAAGGGTCGGATTTCGACTTTTCCTGTCGCCTCTGCCATGCTCAGGTAGTTGCGGTCTAGGCTGTTTTTCGCACCACTGTTGATACCGTAGTACACTTGACCTGTAATAGCGGAAGGAACTTTCTGACCAGCGATTTCCTGACGTACGATGTCCCAATCAACAGCGATGTCAAGCTTGCGGCCTTTTAGACCTGCCTTGGCTGCCTGTTCCAAGAAGATGCGGCTTGACAAGTAGTAGTCAGTCTGTAAAATGTCGTCCGGGATTGGAGACGGCTTGAGGATGGAACGTACCCGTGGGTAATAGACAGAATCGAGTTGCTCATAGTTGATGGTGCGTGGGAAGACTTGGTAGAAAAGTTCTCGAGTCGGCTGATAGGTGACACCGTTGTAGACAAGCGAACCTCCCCCGACGCCTGCTCCCCGATAGGCAATGATGCCATCGCCTATCTTGACATCAAGGACGCCAGTATAGATGTCAATGGGAACCTTGTTGAATACAACCGTACTAGGGCTAAGCCAGGTAGAGCGACCATCTGGTTGCTGGTATGTGCTGAAAGTGTCACCAGCGTCGGTGATTTGCCATCGTCGCCCTCGCTCCAATACGATTGTCTCAATTCTTGCCTGACCAAGGCGCAGTGATGCGACTGCTCCACCAAAACCGCTGCCGATAACTATTGCCTCAACATAATCTTCCTTAGTACGAACAGCGGAAGCACGAACGGCAGACACACCTACGCTTGCCGCAGCCGCAAGCGAACCCTGAAGGAATCGACGACGATTCAGCACCCGGGACATACTTAATCTCCTGCGATTTTCAAAAATAAATTTTTTATAGCTTGAAGCTTAGATTACCTATTCAAATTAGGTATATTTAGATATCGCACCAGTTGCAATAAATAGGTTGCCAATTTGCCAAAATTCTCCAAGAAAGAAAGCCGCTATCATATCCCTTCGAGATGTGATAGCGGCAGATTTTAACAAAAAGCAGCAATTCTTCTAGACTTTCTGTATTCCTGGACGACCGTTTTCAACCACAAATGAAGCACGGTTACTAATCGTGCCAGATTGGGTAGTCACGTCTGACAAGACTAAATAGTCTGTTTGCCAACTTGCGGGAGTTAGCACACAACGGACATATCCGCGTTGACCGTTGTAAAACTTAATGTGTGGGTTGTCCGGCAAGTAGGCTTCAACTGTGGGACTTGAGTCTGCCCCATCTCCACCGGAACTAATTGAGGTACAAACAAATTCGCTCCCAACTGTGGCGGATTCTGGTCTGTTAAAGTCAGCTTTCAAATCCATTGCCCAGTTGGAATGCACATCGCCTGTCAAGACGACTGGATTAGACGGTTTGCGCTGTTCTAAGAAACCCAGTAGGCGATCGCGAGATGCTAGGTACGCATCCCACTTATCCATGCTGAAAGTTGCACCTTCTCCAGGAGTAAAATCTCTCTGTGCAACAGGAACCTGTTGTGCAAGAACATTCCAACGAGCCTTGGAGCGATCTAAACCTTGGTATAGCCACTCTTCTTGACGCTTGCCAAGAATCGTTGCTTCTGGATCAAAGTTCTCTGGGCAGCGTTCCTTAGTGCCATCTCCACAAGGCTGATCTGTGCGATACTGCCGAGTATCTAGCACATGGAAAGTCGCCAAGTTCCCAAAGGAAAGCCGACGGAAAAGTTGCATATCCGGTCCTTCGGGCTTCGAGAAGGGTCGGAGCGGCATATGCTCATAGTAAACTTGATAAGCGATCGCCCGCCGTTGTAGGAACTCAACAGGATCTTGGTCATCATCATCGATTTGCGAGATAGCGTTGGCGTAATTGTTTTCTACCTCGTGGTCATCCCAAGTGACAATCCAAGGAAACGCCGCATGAGTTGCTTGCAGGTTGGAATCGCTTTTGTAGAGGGCGTAACGGTTACGATAATCTTCTAAAGTCTTAATTTCAGGACCATTGTGCTGTCTAGGACGATCTGGTGTGATTCCTCCCTCATAGATGTAGTCACCGGTATGCACCACTAGGTCTATATCTTCCTGCGCCAAGTATTTGTATGCTGTGTAGTACCCTTGCTCATAGTGCTGGCAGGAGACAAATGCAAAGGCAAATTTACTCACATCGCTATTTGGTTGAGGAGCTGTACGAGTACGACCAATCGGGCTTTCTTCCGTGCCTGATGTGAACCGATACCAGTACCAGGTGTCGGGCTTGAGCCTATTTACAACAACTCGAACTGAGTGACCCAATTCTGGAATCGCAATCTCGGTGCCTTTTGCTACTATATTGTTCAGGTTGGGATCAGTTGCTACTTCCCAGCGAATTGGCACATTGACGTGTGGCATTCCACCCCCGTTTAAGGGTTCGGGAGCCAGACGAGTCCAAAGCACCACGCTATTTGGATAGGGTTCACCCGACGCCACACCAAGCGTAAAAGGATAACTGGAAAATGGGACTTGGGCGATCGCTCGTTGCTGGAATTGGCTGGCGATCGCCAAACCAGTCAATGCTCCTGCTCCAATAATTAGGTTGCGTCGCTTGATTCGACTGTACAAAAACCGCTCAAAATTCTGGTAGTCTAACATCCTTACTCCCTGACTAACTAACAAATCAAGGCAGAGGAACAGGCGACACAAAAAACGCAAGGTGATAATTGGTAAACTTGATAACTCATACCTAATAGCACAACTCAAGCCTGAATCATGTAGTGTTACGCAAATAGCTAAACCTTGCACTTGCAATTCAATACCACAGCTAAACTACTTTGTTATAGTTGTATTGAGCATATTTATGTCTACCGTCGAAAGTACGGAAACTATCAGATTTGTTTGCCACTCGAAGGTATTAACTGTTCCTTTGCCGAGTTTAACTTACCATTCAAACATTAATTTTTAGCAAAGGTATAGTTAATATAGGCTTAATCAATTTTTCCATAAAACCTAAAAATTCAGCGGCGACAGGTGCATTCATCACACCATCTGCTCGCATTTATCTGCTAAAAAAGTCATGAAAAAAACTAAATCAAACCCTTGCTCAATCTTTAAAATTCTTATACCTATTCTCATTTCTGGGTTCTGAGTTCTTCTTAATAAAATAGGAAAATAATACTGAGGAAGTGCAACCATGACCGCTGTTGTCCCTACCCCCTCCAAATCTGAAATTGATTGAAATTTTCCCGCCTATAAAATGAAAAAGTAATTGCTGTAAATACGAGTTTTGCTTCAAAAACCCTTAAAGCGAAATTCGTATAATACAGAGAAAGATGAGTGTATAACGTTTAAGTTAAGACAAGGTAATCTAAGAATTAATAACAGTATTTTTGTATGGTTTTTAACAAAAAGAGTAATTTTTGATAAAATGATAAAGTGAATTGATGAAAATCGTTCCCTAGTTTCTGCTACATATCTATATTTTGTTTATTATTTCATGTCAGATTGAGAAACGAAAATCGTATTCATCAACACACAATTATTCTTAGGTGTGTTATATTATCCATTGGTTCGTCCTATTTTTAATAATGGTATAAAATTATACAGCAAAAAGGGTGCAAGAGTCAATCGTGGCAAGGCAAAAGTATTCCTGGAGTTAAATGATACATTATCTAAAGAGTTATAGCAGTGAAAGAGCGCAAGTTGTTTCTCTTAAAAGAACTTAGGAAAGTTAGGAAAGTTAGGAAAGTTAGTCCATGCCTGTGAAATCTACATCTAGGGAAGCACTGTATCGAGTAAAAGACCTGTTCACTCATTTGTTGGCATCTGTGTCATTTTTGCTGACTTGTGCTGTTTTCTTAACAGTGATTTGTTGGAAAAGTCCCACTTTGCTATTTTGCTTGGTTGTGGGGAGCACAAGTGTAGCAATCATTGGGCGAATAGGACAACAGATAGGTTTACCTAAACAGTGGCTGATTTTATTGCAAACACTGGCATTATCAGCAATTCTCAGTTTATTTTGGCTAGACTACTTTAGCGATCCAGCAGCAGCTCAATTTTTCGGCAAAGCAGAAAACTTTTTCAAAAACACATTGACTCAGGGTTCGCAACAAGGGGCTGCCTCTACTGCCGCAATAAGTTTAGTGTTTAACGTTCTACGAGCGCTTTACTTACTCTACATCGCTGTTGCGCTGATCGGCGTTATTAACGCCGTTCGTAAAGATGAAGATTGGCAAGTCGTCGCCAGAACACCCTTGTTAGTAGTCATTGCTGTTACCATCGCTGATGTGTTGACATCTTTTATCATTGGCTAAGTCAGAGAATTCATATGGCTGAAGACCGAGACAAAGAATTTCGACCTGTCAATCAAATTCTGGGAGCCCAACCTTCCCTAGGACCAATTCCTGCTGACCAAATCTTTCCTTGGGCAATCATTGCCCTAACGTCCTACTTCATTGTGAATGGTTTCTTTGGAAGTTTCTTTGCCGATGAATGGCAGAAATGGTTGTGGACAATTTTAATTGCTGGCTGGGGAATGGCAACTTGGTGGATATTAAGTGGCGGCAGAAGTTGGCGATTTTTGAGCAAGTTTATGGGTGTTCCGACCTGGACAAGAGGCACTGCTCGTTATAAAAGCTTTTTAGAGTTTCGGTATGAAAGACAAAATAGGAAAACAAAGCGTAGGCATCGCAGGTCAAGTAAATAGGTTAACACCTTTTGAAGATGCTCTCAATCTTGCCACAATGCTGCGTGTTGCAGTTGATGGCAGGGATGTTGGTGCATATATTTTGACAAAAGGGGGTCAAAAAGATAGGTTTTGCTTTGTTTTTGGATTTGACTGCAAAGGCATTCATACGACTTTAAGAAGCGAGCAAATAGATACAATTTGTAACAATATAGAATCTGGTTTAAAAGACCTTCCCGGCGAGGAGAGAGTGACTTTTCATTTGGGGTCTTTTTCTTCAGACACAAAACGCCAACACGAACTCGCATCCCTTGTACAAAAAACCGCATCGCCCAGCATACAATATTTGCTCACGTCTGAGAGAGCTAGAATCCAACAGTTGACTCGCGCTGGTATCCGTAAACCGAAGTTTCTGCGCGTGTACGTGACTTATACAGTAGAACCAGATGCGAAAGGGGCTAATGATTGGATTGAGAAATTGTTGGCAAGAGGGGAATCTTGGTGGCATGAATTTAAGGGAGAAACAGCAGAAAGGGGAAATCAGCGACTAGAAACTATTATTTCTAATGCTTATACTGAGGGATTTCGGCGCTGGGAACAAATTTTATCTAACAAATGGGGTTTGGATATTAGAGCATTAACAGCTACAGAATTGTGGCAGGAAGTTTGGGGACGATTTAACAAGACTGAAGCAATAGAGATACCCCAGTTACTTGTTTTAGATGAAAATGGACTGCACGAAAAAATTTATTCAGACTTATCGAGTTGTAAGTTACTGCTAGAAAATATCCACAGCACGACATTGTTGATGGAGTCAAACGTACCTGTTGCTGATCGTCAATGGGTGAATCTTAAAAATCGCTATGTTGGCGTGATGACATTTCTAGAAAAACCGGGAGGTTGGCAGAATAAAACCTCACAATTGCGTTATCTGTGGGAACTCATTGCCAGAGATGCAATTGTGGATACGGAAATTTTTTGTCAGCTGACGGCAGCTAATCCTGCCATAGTGAAAACGACCTTACAGCGGGTACTCAAGCAGTCGAATGTGACAACAAAGGTAGCACAAGAAAAGGGTAATACTATTGATGTTGCCGCGCAATTAAAATTGAGGAAATCTGTAGCAGCGCAAGAACAAATTTATGAAGGTGCGTTGCCAATTAATACAGGAACCGCTATTTTGGTGCATCGTCAAAGCTTGGAAAAATTAGACGAGGCATGCAGATATATAGAAAACTGTTTTCAACGTCCGGCACAAGTTATTAGAGAAACGGAATATGCCTGGAAAATTTGGTTGCAAACTCTGCCAATTGTTTGGGACGTTTTGTTAGCGAAACCCTTTAACCGTCGTCAATTGTATCTCACAAATGAAGTGTGGGGATTGATACCTTTGGTGACAACTAGAGCAGGCGACAAAAGAGGCTTTGAACTCATTGCTGACGAAGGGGGAACACCAATACATTTAGATTTATTCAACCAGCACAAGAATCTCGCGTTATTTGCCACAACTCGAGCTGGTAAATCAGTGTTGGTATCAGGGATTTTGACGCAGGCTTTGGCACATAATATGCCAGTAGTCGCGCTGGATTTCCCCAAACCGGATGGTACCTCTACTTTCACCGACTATACGGCTTTTGTTGGGGATAAAGGAGCTTATTTTGATATCTCCAAACAATCAAATAATTTATTTGAACAGCCAGACTTGCGTTCTTTAAGTGTAGAAGAACAGCGCGAACGCTTGCAAGATTACGTCGCATTTCTGGAGTCTGCCTTGATGACAATGGTACTCGGTTCCTCAAGCGGCAATCAACTGCTGACGCAAACCGTGCGTTCCGTTGTCAACTTGGCTTTGAATGCCTTCTTTGCTGACGAGGGGATTCAAAAGCGATACAAAGCAGCTATAGAAGGAGGATTTGGTACCCAAGCGTGGCAAAAAACCCCGACTTTAAGAGATTTTCTTCACTTCTGTTCGCGAGAGCAGCTGAACTTGTATAGCGCAGGTGACAGAATTGATGATGCACTCGAAATTATAAATCTGCGTTTGCGCTTCTGGCTGGAAAGCCGTGTAGGGCAAGCTGTTTCTGCACCTTCAAGCTTTCCGACTGACGCTCAACTTTTGGTTTTTGCACTCAGAAACTTATCAGATAGCGAAGATGCGGCGCTACTGTCCTTGAGTGCATACTCCGCAGCACTGCGACGTGCTTTGAGTAGTCCCGCTTCTATATTCTTTATCGATGAAGCACCAATTCTGTTTGAATTCGACCAAATTTCTGATTTGGTGGGTAGACTTTGCGCGAACGGAGCTAAAGCAGGCGTAAGAGTTATCTTATCAGCGCAAGACCCCGATACCATTGCCAAATCCAGAGCCTCATCTAAGATTTTGCAAAACTTATCAACAAGATTAATCGGGCGCATTCAACCGGTTGCGGTTGATAGTTTTGTGGAAATCTTGAAATATCCCCGCGAAATTATCGCTCGCAATGCATCAGAAAGCTTTTTCCCGCGTAAAGAAGACATTTACAGCCAATGGCTACTTGATGACAACGGCGTTTTTACCTACTGCCGTTACTATCCAGGTTACGAACAGTTAGCCGTCGTTGCGAACAACCCTGATGAACAAGCTGCACGAAATCAAGCAATGCAGCAATATGGCGATAAATTTGAGGCAGTTGCTCATTTTGCGCGTCAATTGATAGGCTCAATTCGTGGACATTAAAGCAAGGAGGTAAAATTCCAAAAAAATTATCACAACCATTTTAGAGAAATTGATAATAATATACCAAGACCCCACCTCTAACCTCTCCCTCCCAGCCTCCCTCTCCTATAAGGAGAGGGAGGAGCCATGTAAAAATAGGATTTTCAAGCCTCGTAAATTAATAATCTCGTTTCCAGGTAGAACCTGGAAATGCGGTGGGGGCGGCTCTGCCGCTGTTAAGGGAGGCTCTGCCTCCCAGTAGGCATTCCCAGCCTGAGGCTGGGAACGAGGCAAAGAACCCCACCCCCGTAAAGCTACGCTTCACGTCCCCGGACCGCAAGCGGGGAGGGGTGCCGTAGGCGGGGTGGGGTTCCGAGGAAATAGTAAGTCATCAACCGAAGCTGATATTATGCGTAAATTTGGCAAATCTCAAATCATCATGACTTCTTTTTTTGCTGTGGCATTTTTAGGAACCTTGCCAGCCATAGCAGAATTGGGAACTGTTTGGACTGACTTTCAATTTTACACAAGTGATTTTAGAAATTATATTACCAACAATATTTCTGATAGTTTCAGCCCTGTTGAATTGCAGACACAATCAGCAATTACAAATTCATCAGGCGATCTGAATATTCCTAATCCTAATGATGCTGCTAAGTCTGTGCGAGACCAGATTAATCAATACCCTGTCTCAGATAAATTTGAGAGTAATCCAGCGGTATACAGCGCAGGGGTAAGTAATGAAATCAACCGCTATATTACCCGTAGTTCAGTTGAGGGTCTTCTCGGTAGAGATGGACAAACTCGCTTAAAAACTAAGTTTGAGGATACAGAGAAAGCTGTTCAGGATAGCAATAAATCTGCTCAGGACGCTGCAACAAAGAAGCAGGAAAAACAAACAGAGATTGAAACTCTTGTTCCCGACAATATTTTTGACGAATTAATACAAAAAGTCGAGAGTAAAATACCATCAGACTCAAGTCTTATATCCGCTCTATCCTCTTTGCAAAGTCAACGGGTGCTAGCCAAGATAATGAAGCAAACTTGGGAGGGGTTATCAGAGTTGGAATTACAAAATATCAATATTCAAAGAGAGCAAACCAGGATAATGGGGGAGACACTGGGAAATACAATTCAATTGCGTAATGATATACAATATTCCAACTTGAATTTGGCAGACATCTCCCAGCAAATGAATGAGGTAAATCGTGCCAGAAGAGTAGACACATCAGCAGAAGTCGCACGGCTTTTGCGAGTCACTTCTCAAACAGATTTGTTTAGGAAAAGCAGTGCCTCTCCTTCCTTGGAAAGTCCCCCTCCTTCTGTGGAAAGCAGCCCTCCTGATTTGGAAAATAACCCTCCTGACTCAGAAAATAGTCCTCCTCCTGTGCTAGAGCCAGGAGAGTAATAAAAATAAATTAATGGTAGAAAAATGTGGCTTTCTGGTTTCAATATTTTTGCTCAAATTGGCACCAATGATGTTTTAACCAATGGTGTCCAGACTGCACAAACCATTGCTGATGGCTGGGATCAGCAGTGGATAGATTTGTTGCAAAATAACACTAACACTAATTTATACGGTGCGCTTACAAAGCTGGGTATTTTCTTTGCCGTAGGAACCTTGCTTTTTTTCATGGCGCAGTGGCTAAGAGATGTGCTTGATAATGAATATTCTCGTCCCATATCTGCTTTGATTTGGCCCTTCGTAGTGGTGTTGTTATTAGCCAATCCAGGTAACGGCACTGTACTATCTAATTTAACTTTGGGATTACGAGATTTTGTCAACACAATCAATCAACAAGTTGTAGAAACAGCCGATGTTAATCAAACTTATCAGCAAGCACTGAATATGAGTATTGCTGAAGATGTTGTTGGTGGTTTACTGCGTCCTTGTCAGTCCCTCACAGGTCAACAACAACTTGATTGTTTCATTCAAGCAAAGCAAAAAGTTGACACTCTCTTAGGGCAATACAGAGGTTCTTACGGTGGACAACCTTGGATAGACAGACTTGATCTCAAAGTCAACCAAATACTCACTATTAGTGGTAATCCAGCGGAATTAGCTTTTAACTCTTTGCTGGGTTCCACAACCCAAACTATTATCAAAAATATTTTAGTTTCTTCACAATCGGCTTTTCAAAATTTAATAGAAGTGACAATGCTACTGATAGCAGCTTTAGGACCTTTAGCGGTAGGAGGGTCTTTGCTCCCTGTCGCTGGGAAACCGATTTTTGCATGGTTGACTGGATTATTGGCTATTGGTATTGCCAAGATTTCTTTCAATATTGTTGCTGCAGTATCAGCCGCTGTGATTGTGAATGGTCCAGCGCAAAATCTTGATGCTGATCCAGACTTAATGTGGTTTATGATTTTGTTAGGAATTTTAGCACCGATTATGTCTTTAGGTTTGGCTGCTGCTGGAGGATTTGCAGTTTTTAATGCTATTAGCAATACTGCTGTGTGGGTGCAGGAAAGAGTTTAGATGTCTGTAGAACTCTCGGATGGTGCGTCTCTACAAAAGTTTAAAATCTCAGGAGGTGAATTGTAGGGCGATTTCATTTTATGGGCGACACTTTGGAAGAAATTGTAGGGCTAATAAATTTCTTGTAAAAGTCAAATTTATGAAAATAAAACCACAGATGGACACAGATGCACACAGATAACTTATCTATGTTAATCTGTGTTCATCTGTGCTTATGTCTATCTTTAAATCATACGAGTGCAAAAAGCCTAATAGCCGCTGACTTTTCACGCCATGTGGAAAAATCCACGAAAAACCTAACCCCCTAGCCCCCTGACCCTAATCCCCACTCCGTGGGGGCCCCGAGTTCCCTAGTAGGGAAGGGGCTAAGGTAAGAGCCTCTCTCCTTGTAGGAGAGAGGAATGGAAGCGAGGTTTTCCACATAAGAGTGAAAAGTAAGAATAGCCGAAGTCTGTTAAGTCAGTGGGTGAAATTAAACATAAAATGCACTTTTGCTTCGTAGTAAGCGCTTTAGCGCTCAAAGCAATAATTTTAAGGGCTGAAGCCCTTACTACGAACTTTCGTGTATTTACACCTTCCTACTTAAAACGGACTGAGGCTCAGAATTATAGTCGCTTAAAACCGATTTACAGCGGTTTTCTGTAAGGTGGGCATTGCCTACCAAGATCTCAAATGTCCATCCATAGGCTTTTATGGGCAATACCCCGAAGTTCCCTACGGCGGGAAACCCGCCTGCAGGACTTCTCTCCACCCTACGATTTGTGTTCTAAATTATTTGAAAAGCGCTGTAAGCTATAATTTGTGGAACTTGAGTTCTTGACGAAGAGAGGAAGAATAAAATAACCCGGAGGTGACTAGAAGTATGACCAAGCTATTACAAGAAAGAAAATCAGCAGTCAATCTTTTAACGATATTTACTGTTTTTACTTTTGGTTTGCATTTTGTGACCGTCATTTTTTTATTATTTCAAGGGTTGCGTATTTACGAAGTTAGTCAAAGAAAACCCCTTACGTTCGTGCAAGTTATTGATGGTAAAACAGTACCTCAAACCAACACTCTTGAACGAGAACCTGAAGCTATTCGCCAATTCGTTAGTAAAACAATGGCTGCTATGTTCGACTGGTCTGGAAGACTTCCAGCTGCAACGGTTGAAGACGTGACTAACCCCAAAGCTGATGCAGGAATACTTATTAGTACGTCACAAAATCTCACAAAAAGAGTTTCTACAAGTAGTTGGGTAGCAAGTTTTGGACTTTCAGAAGATTTTCGCCAAGGTTTATTGGCACTCATTGCTGATATGACGCCGCCAGAAGTTTTTTCTAAAAACAAGAACCAAGCGTTAACAGCGCAGTTAGCTATCCAGCGGGTTTATCCTCCTGAAAAAATCGCGCCTGGTCAGTGGCGAGTTGGTATGGTTGCTAATATCGTACAGGTGAGACGTAGTGATAATAAAAAGTTATTAACTCCTTTTAATAAAGATTTTTTAGTACGGGCAGTAGATTCTTTTGAGCATCCCCTAGCAAACAGTATTAGTCCAGTACAAAAAGCTATTTATAGTGTCCGTGACCAAAAGCTAGAAATTTACGAAGTCAGCGATTTATGTCTAACCAATCCCTATGATTCTTCGCCCGAAGGTCGGTTAAAACGTTGTAGCGACCTTCCCAATTCTAGCAGCTTTACAAGATAGGACATAATAATGTTATTTAATCAAAACAACAAGAAAACTAATATTCTTTCCATATTCGTTGTAGCAACATTTGGCTTGCATGTGTTTACCATATTGTTGCTGATGTTTCATAGTTCTCTGTTGAAAAGGCTGAGTGGTAATTTACCACAAAGTTTAGTGCAACTTGTTGATGGTCGTGCCATAACAGTAGATTCCCAAGAAAATTTAGAACGCAATCCAGAAACAATTCGGCGTTTCGTTGGTGAAACAATGACCATGATGTTTACTTGGTCAGATAAACAACCACCACAAACAGTTTCGCAAGCGACTTCAGAACTTCTAGCAGGTGATATTAGGCGAAAAATTCAAGCAGAGATTACTCAGGCAATTCCTAAAAATGTTTTGGTTAATCCTGTGGGAGCAGAAAGTGTATTATTAGTTCGCAGTATTTCTCAGCCAGAGAAAATAGCGGATGGTCAATGGCAAGTAGACATAGCTGCTAATCGGTTGATTTTCGCAGGTTATAATAACAAAAATGGGGAAGCAATTCCTTTTAATAAAAAAATATTTATTCGAGCATTAGATACACAAGCTATTACCATACCAAATGCACAGAATCCTATAGACTCTGCAATTTACAGCCTCAACGAAGCGAGGCTAGAAATTTCCAATATTTGTGATATCCAAGATAAAACATGTGCTAACAAAATGATGGAAGTACAAAAATGACTCAACTACCAAGCCCTAAGAAACCCTCTAACAATTCCTCCAATTATGAAAATTCAGACGCTGAATTAAAATTCCGTCAACAGCAAGAAGAACAATCATCAGATTGGCATCAGCGGATGGCAAATTTGGTTGGTTTAGAAGAAGAAATTCCCGCATCCAAAGAAGAAAGCAGTGCTTCTGAGACTGCTAGTAGTAATGCTAGTAGTAATGACGAAGTACCACCGTCTCATCCATCCTCACTTCGCACACAACAACGATTCTCATCTAATCCTTTTGCCAAGGTAGCTGTGGTGGGTGGTGCTACCCTGTTTGGGGTTCTGATAGCTGGTATTTTTCTCTCTCAATTAATGAGTGGAAATAACCAACAGCCGCGAAAAATTTCGCCGACGATAACCCAGAATACTAATGAATCGAACAAAACAGAACAATTAAAACCGGAACAAGAAATTGAGATCCTAAAAACAAAACTGGCATTAGCTGAACAAGCAAAGGCTGTGAAAGAAGCGCAACTACAGTTGAGAACTGTACGCCCTCCAAGGGCGACGCCAACCCCAACACGAACAAGATCTCAGCCACAACCAGTAACACGCGTGGTGGTACAAAGGGTACCTACTCCAGCACGAACTGTTTACGTACCTCGTGTTGTGGAACGAATCGTCAGAGTTCCTCAAGCTGTAGCGCAGGCGCGACCTACTCCTACTCAGTCTCCTCAGCCTCCTCGGGCTACTCCGACTCCGACTCCTCAACCAACAGTCACTGCTACTCCAAGCGCAACATTTGAGCTGTCCTCTGTACCAGAACTCGCCCCAATCCCAATGCCATCAGATGTAGGAGAAGCTCTATCAACAAATAGATCAATAACTCCAACACCAACCGTACCACAGGTAGCAAGTTCTCCTCCAGCTCCTTTAGCTTCTGAACTGAATCCCAGGGCTAGACAGACTGTGCCAAATAGAACAAACACACCAACTAATCCTCAGCAACAATCACTAGCCTCAAACCAGACAAAACAGTATGGTGGTAAATCAATTGCAATAGGAACCAAAGCTAAAGCCGTTCTAGCAGCTGATATATCTGGAGAAGCAAATAGACCAGGGACTAATAGTAGTAGTAGTAGTAGTAGTAGTAATAATAACAATAATAATAAAAATGACAGTCAATTTGTCGTGCGTTTGAGGGAACCATTGAAATCAGTAGATGGGGCGATCGCACTTCCTAAAAATACTGAATTAGTGACTCAAATTAAGCAAATTAACGAAAGCGGATGGGTAGATCTCTCTGTAGTTTCAGTGAATTTCCAAAATAACGGCACTATCACAGAAATTCGCCTACCTCCGGGTGCAATGAAAATCCGCAGACCTGGAGGAAGACCGTTACTTGCCAGAAAATATCCTGATAAATCCGGAAAGATAGCAGGCAATGATGCATTTTCGGGTCTGTTGGGGGGTGCGGGTCAAGTAGGAGAGATACTTAACCGTCCTGAGACAAGACTTAGAAGGATATGTGACGATACTAGTAATACTACTGATCGTGACTGTTACTATCTTAACGAAAACCGACAACAAAGAAACATCCCGGCTGCAGTTTTAGAAGGCGCTACGAAGGTGATCGTACCTCAGCTTAACCAGCGCAACCAACAAGCCACCCAGGAGATGATGAAAAGTAACATTTGGCACTTGCGGGCTGGTACAGAAGTTGAAGTGTATACCAATCAAATAACGGAATTAAAATAACGGAATTATAGCCTATGTCTGATTTTTTCCAGTCACCAACATAGACCAAGCAGTATCAAAAATGACCATCATTAGAGTATTTTGTTAGCCGTGCCTTTGCAAGGTGAATGTATATATAGCGGTTTTTAGGTAAATGAACTACATTTGTGACCTCCCTTCCATTCCTCTGTCCTTATAGGAGAGAGGCTCTTACCTTAGCCCCTTCCAACAAAAAAAGTTTTTCCGCTTCCCTCTCCTAAAAGGCTATGCATTACCCGGATCTTTCTTAACATTGCTGTAAAACAGGCAGGATAAGAATGGTGGCGGTGAGGGTAGTTGTGGGGGTTGACAGGGGGAATCAAAGATGAGTATGAGGAGAAAATTACC
>JAHHIB010000153.1 GCA_019359075.1 Kalymmatonema hyalinum WJT4-NPBG1 | reverse complement strand
GTAATTTTCTCCTCATACTCATCTTTGATTCCCCCTGTCAACCCCCACAACTACCCTCACCGCCACCATTCTTATCCTGCCTGTTTTACAGCAATGTTAAGAAAGATCCGGGTAATGCATAGCCTTAGTAAGGGGAGGGGAGGTTTTGGCGCAAGACAAAACCGGGGTGGGGTAAAACGACAATTGTGGACAAGTGTAATCAACCCAACTCACCGACGACTGCCAACATCATCACACAACTTGCGATCGCCCTCCTGAACACTGCTGTTGTACTTCAAATAATCATGCGCCCAAGCGCAACCGCGTGCGAGTAAATCATCCAAATCCAGATTCCACAACCGTACCGTCTTGTCATAACTGCCAGTAGCTAGAGTTTTGCCATCCGGAGTGAATGCCACACTCCAGACAGTACTGCTATGCCCACTCAGGGTTTTGAGGAGCTCCCCCTTGAGATTCCACAACCGTACCGTGTTGTCATCACTGCCAGTAGCTAGAGTTTTGCCATCCGGAGTGAATGCCACACTACTGACAGTACTGCTATGCCCACTCAGGGTTTTGAGGAGCTCCCCCTTGAGATTCCACAACCGTACCGTGTTGTCATAACTGCCAGTAGCTAGAGTTTTGCCATCCGGAGTGAATGCCACACTCCTGACAGTACTGCTATGCCCACTCAGGGTTTTGAGGAGCTCCCCCTTGAGATTCCACAACCGTACCGTGTTGTCATAACTGCCAGTAGCTAGAGTTTTGCCATCCGGAGTGAATGCCACACTCCTGACAGTACTGCTATGCCCACTCAGGGTTTTGAGGAGCTCCCCCTTGAGATTCCACAACCGTACCGTGTTGTCATAACTGCCAGTAGCTAGAGTTTTGCCATCCGGAGTGAATGCCACACTCCAGACAGAACTGCTATGCCCTTCCAGTCGGTTCCGTTCCCTCATTCCATAAACAATCTGCTGGAGAGTAGCTACTGCCTTCATGCGGTTACTTGGTTCTATATCCTTGTCTGGAAGTTTGACTCGTTTGCCTAACTTCAATCCTTCTATCAAAGCCTCAAAATTTAAATGTGAGGCAAACAAGTTTTCGGAAGTGAGACTTTGCGTGACAATTTCCGAGTTTTTGAGGAGATTTTCAGCACGCAGACGTTGCTCGTTAGCGTACAACGCCATCGCGCCCATTGCCACAGAAAATAGTAATCCTCCTGCAAGATAGGGTAACAATGGCTTATAACGCTCCCAAGCATCCCGCAAATTCAACGGCAAATGTTGATTCACCCACTTTAAATCAAACACTTGCCGATAAATTCGATTCCGCACCTGCAAAACATTTTGCTCACGCCGCACCACACCCGACAGCTTCAGATGAGACTTGAGTATTGATTGCTCCTCATCCAAAACCGACTTACCCCGGCGAATCTCTCGATAAGTACTCAAAACACCTTCTTTATCTGGTGCGCGTTTGGTGAGCATATCACGCACAAACTGCAAGTTATTATCTTGCTCACTCATTGCACCCAAAAAAGTACTGCTCACCAAGCTGTCAACATCAGCTTTCGCCCAACTTTTCTTGTCCTGCTGGCTAATAATAGAACAAAGCCGTTGTGATAAATACGGATGTCCACAAGGATACTGGAACGGTTCGCGATACCCCAAACGCACCGGGAGAATCGCGGGACGCCCTCCCTGCACTTGCGCCATTTCGTGCGCCATCCGGATTTCTTGCTCAACCATCTCGCTGTAAACTGAGCGAGACGAAAGGAAACTCTAGCTCTTCTAGGATAAGAATTCCAGCACCTTCCCCCATAACAAACCCATCGCGATCGCGCTCAAAGGGGCGACAGGCACGAGTGGGTTCATTGTTACGAGTTGACAAAGCTTTAGCCGCTGCAAATCCAGTAATAGATAAAGGGGTCACTGCTGCTTCCGTGCCACCGCAAATCATTGCCTGGGCGGAACCACGTTGAATGAGACGAAATGCTTCACCCACAGCATTAGCACCCGCAGCACAGGCGGTAACAGTACAGAAATTTGGTCCCCTAGCTCCTGTGTGTATCGCCGTCAGCCCAGCAGCCATATTGGCTATCATCATCGGCACCATAAAAGGACTGCATCGATCAGGACCGCGAGTCAGGTAGATTTCTTGTTGGTCTTCCAAAACCTTAATACCGCCAACACCGCTACCAATCACGACACCGACTTGCCTAGCGTTGAGGTCATTAATCTCAATTCTGGCATCGGCGATCGCCTGCTGACTAGCGCAGACTGCAAATTGAGCAAAGCGATCCATGCGCTTAGCTTCCTTGCGGTCTAAATAATCACAAGGGTTAAAGCCTTTTACCTCGGCTGCAATTCGACAAGCCAGACGAGTTGCCTCAAACAAAGTAATTGATCCAATGCCGCTTTGCCCTTGAAGAAGTTCCTGCCAGTATTGGGGCTGTATTTCCCGGAGGCGTAATAGCTCCCAAACCTGTAACTACCACTCGCTTTCATTCAACGCTAACCATAAAAAATTCTGTGGCACAAACTGCTAAGTATTCTCAACAATACAAAGACTAAACTCCAGCTTTGCGGAACATAACAGCCATACCAGTTTGGTGACTAAACCAATAGCCGAAAATCGCGTAGAACCAAAATTTGTATGAAGTTAGTGCTTTCCAGGGTTTAATCGGTTCGTAAACAACGTTGATCGTGCCGTCGTCGAGGCGTTGGTACTCATTCCAAGCACGGGTGTTCACGACAAACCAGGGTGTATCGTGATAGGGTCGGTCGAAGTAATCTACAGCCTTCCATCTTTGGCGACTCCCTAAGGTTTCAAGGGCTTTGCGAGTGAAAAGATGAAGGTGATAGGGTACATGCACCTCGTTATAAAAATCGGATACAGTAGGCTGGCTTAAGTCAATATTGGCTGCGTTTGGTGTGCCAATTAGAATATAACCACCAGGGGCGAGAAGGCTGTCTAACTTAGATAATAATGCATTGGGATCTTCATCATGTTCGATGACATCTTGGAGCAAGATGTAATCGAATGGTCCTTGATCGAGAGTCGTCGGATTGCCAAAGCCTTGCGGGGAGCCGTAAGGGTCATATCCGTGACAATTGTTAAAACCGCGTTGTCGCAGATACTCTATAAACAGACCGTTGGCGCAGCCATAATCGAGAAATGAGTGAGTTTTGGAAAACCCATGCCTTGTCAGTTGTCGGTATATATTCCCATAGGAGATGCTCAAGGGCAATGTGAGTACCGCCTGGGCTATAGGGTATTTCGCGTAATAGTGTGGGAGATCTACGACATCCAAACAATGAATTGTCTTGCAACCGGGGCAGCGCCAAACCTTGAACTTCTCATCCTTAAAGGCTCTTACGTTACAGGAAAACGTTGCAAATGCGGATTCGTCATTCGGATCGATGCGATGGTTGCAAATTAAACACTCAAGGCGCTGTTTGCTTGTTTTTAAGTGAGATTGGAATGAAGCAGAAGTATCCAGAGAGTTAGATGTTGAGGGAAAATCCATCATATTTGCACCCCATAAATTAACATAGGTATTGAAAAACGTAACATGACTTTTCTCCAATAATTATGCGTGTTATTGTCAAATTTTTATCATCCTTACTTATACTAGTATTTGCTGATAGTAATTGCTAAGATTGTGACATCCTTGCTCAAGAGAGAATTGCTGCGCGTCTTGCAATGCGTGCTGAATAATTTCTGTGTTGTCGCTTGATAACACTTTATGAATGCTATTAGCTAATCCTTCAACATCATTAGGTGGGACGAGATACCCATTTACCCCATCAATTACGTACTCAGATACAGCGCCGCTATTGACAGTTACAACCGGAATACCTGAAGCCATTGCCTCCACAGTCGTTCGCCCAAAAGTTTCGTAAGGTGAAGGACTGCAAAATACATCACATGAAGCTATTAAATTAGCCTTTGTTTCTCCTAAAACAAAACCTGTAAAGTGGATGTGAGGAATTTGTTCAGCAAGGCGTTTCAACTGTTTAACAGCATCGTCAGGACCATCTCCAGCGATGATTAGAGAATAATTGAGTTTTCTACGTTTCAATTTAGCAAATGCTTCGATAAGTAAATCGACTCGTTTTTCAAAGCAAACACGGCCTAAGAAGAGCAAAATTTTGTTCTCTTTTTCCTCAACGCTTAACCATGGTTTTAAACACTGAGGATTCCGACGATTAGGACTATATCCGCTAACATCAATTCCGTAGAACGATATTGTATGGACATTTGTCACTCCCACTTCTTGACAGCTTTTACTAGCGGCAGTACTAGGACATATTGTCATATCAAAGTTACGATATAAGTAGTTTGGTAAATTAGAACTACGACTGAAATTTCGTAACCATTGCCAACCAGGATAAGCAGCGGAGAAATTGTAAAGATCCGTATGATATTCGGCTATGTATGGAATATTATGTGTTTTGGCATACTCCCTACCTGGTAATTGCCATGTGCCTAACAAAAAGAACCGCTCTACATCCGTCATGACGATTAGGTCAGGTTTATAATGGGCTAGGCTTTTGTTAATTTGACCTGCCGCAAAAAACTTAGGAACATGAGTGAGTTTATAAGGAAGCCAGGGTTTTGAGGGATAATATTCAATAAACAACTTTCCATCTAAATCTGATGGTACTGATGGGGAATCTGGCGCATTTTGCCAATCAGGTGCAAAGACAACCACACGATACATATCTTGCTTTGCTAACCATTGGGCACGCTCCCAATTGAAGTGCGAAACGCCGCTCACATCTGGAGGAAAACCCGTGACAAGAAAGGCTAACGTGTAAATTCTAGGGGACTTCATCAGGTTAAACTCTTATTAATAAATGTTGAAATTCAAAAAATATGGGTGTAAGGGTGTATGGTAATATTTTCAATTTTGATTCTTCTTTTATCATTTACCTAAACCTCCACACCTCTATTACCCTACACCCTGTCCTCATCATGCCCGTACTTTTGGAGCATTTAAAAAATCACTGCGAACGAAGTACGAGAAATAGGTATTCAGCAATTTAAAGTCTACGCGAGGACAGACGATAGAAGAACCTGTAAGCCTAGCAACAGTGTTTTGACAGTTGAGCTTGACTCTTCTTTGTCCTAATCCCGCGAAGGTCAATTGTTCTTCAGACCACCTCCGCAAAAAGAAAGGTAACAAACCACTTAAAGCGTTGTCTTGAGAACCGGTAGTTTTGATTAGCTCTGCTTCCCATTCTTCATAAGAAATCTGCCGAACTAGAAAGCCCAATTCATCTATCCAATGAGCAACTTCATTCCAGCTTGAGTAATTAGGATTATTTAAGTGAAAAGCTAATCCTTGCGACTCTTTTTGTTTGGATAGATAAACAATCGCTCGACTAACATAATCTACAGGAACAAGAGTAATACCACAATTCATATTGGGTATACTGCCCATTTGAATACAGCCTTTAAGAAATCGGCAAGTAAAATCATCTGTATTCCAAATACCTGTTCGGCTGTCTCCAGCAATTAAAGGTGGTCTATAGATAGAAACCGGAAGCCCTCGCTCACGGGCTATGGTCACTAACTTTTCTGCCACCCATTTAGTTTGCGTATAACCAAGGTCTATGCCGTCAGTGTGAAGAATTGGTTCTGATTCTGTGACCTCCTTTCCGTAATAAGCAGATGAATCAAAAACAGCATCCGTAGAAACGTAATGAAGCGGTTTGACTTTAAATTGACAAGCCAATCTCAGTAATTCTTGTGTACCCAAAACATTAGCCGACTTTAATGCTGAATAAGGGTACACAAAATTCAAAACTGCCCCATTGTGATATATGACATCGATTTGACGGGCAAGCTTTTCAAACTGTTCTGCTGAAAGACGTAAGCGAGGCTGAGATAAATCACCGATGACCGGAATAATTCTGGAAACATACTTTGAGTTCCATAACTCATACGATTCCAGGTTGTTTTGAATTTTCCGCCTGCCTAACTCAGCATCAGCAGCACGGACTAGGCAATAGATATCTGCCTCGGTTTGCTCAAGGAGTTCCTTGAGTAAAAAAGCTCCTAAAAAGCCGGTGCCACCAGTCAAAAGGATAGAAGTGATTTCTGTGTGTTGAGTATTTGCCGTGTCAGGGCGAATTGAGTCATCAAGGACGGCTTCGTCGTTGATGACTCAATTCGCTATCACATCAGGGGTGGAAACATCTGGTGACAGTTGCTTGAGCAATAAAGTTGCAAGGCTGGCTATATTGGATACCTGCATAAACTCGCCGATGGGTAATCCCACCTGGAGTTGAGAGCGAATCAAACTGACTAACTCCACTGCCATGATTGAGTCCATGCCTAGATCAAACAGACCTTGCTCTGTATCTGGCAATTGATCTAGCTTCAGTACTTTTGCAACTTCACCTTGAAGATAATTTATAAGGAGAGGTTGGCGATCGCTTGCCTTCTCTGCCTGAAACCGTTGTAAAATTTCTGATTGCACCAACTGAGGAAGTTGCGCTTTCTGTGGTTGCTCCTCCAGCAGTTCTAAGAGCGATCGCTTGCCCCTCGCTTCATAAAGTCCTTTGAATAAACTCCAATCGACATTAGCTACCGTTGTCTGAACACAGCCTGCTCCAAGCAGGTATCCCAAGGCTGTAAGTGCTTGCTCCGACTGCAATGCTTCTATGCCCATCCGAGACATCCATGTCTGGAATTCTTCTACTGCCATACCACCGGCAGCCCACGGTCCCCAATTCACACTTAAAGCTGGCAGTCCAAGTCCTTGACGATAATGAGCCAACATATCAAGGAAGTGGTTTGCCGCCGCATAGTGCGCTTGTCCCTTGGAACCCCACACCGAAGATATTGAGGAGAAGCTCACGAAAAAGTCTAGCTTGACTTTTTGCGTTAATTGATGTATTATATATGCTCCAATTACCTTGGGGCGAAGCACAGACTCAAGCGTGTTCAGTTCCATATCCTTGAGACCTTCATAACCAGGAACACCAGCAGCATGAATAATCCCTCGCAAGGCTGGCATCGATGCCTGAATCTGCTCAAGCACTCTAACCATATCACCTTCATTACACACATCTGCTTGAGCGACTAAAATCTTAGTTCCTTTTTGTTCCAGTTGCTTCAAGGTTTCCTGTGCCTCACTTGATGCCCCGCGACGCCCAGTTAGCACTAATTGTGTAGCCCCCTGTTCCACCATCCACTGGGCAACCTTCAGTCCCAAGGCACCTAAACCACCAGTAATCAAGTAAGTGCCATCTGATCTCAGCGCCACTCCTTTGGATTCTGGCAGTTGCTTGGGCACCAAGCGGGCGGCATAGCGATTTCCATCCCGAAAAGCGAGATGATCTTCCCCTTGTGAATCCCTAATCTCTACTAACAGCTTTGTTGCTTCATCCTCTGTGGATTCAGGCGCTAAATCGAGCATTCCTCCCCACAATTCCGGATGTTCCAGCGCCACCACTTTACCCAATCCCCATAGAGAAGCTTGAGCCACTCCAGGAAGTTCTGAACTGACTGGCACTGCACCCCGTGTTACTAACCACAAACGGGGTAAAAACGCGAAATTTTGCTTGGCTAGAGTTTGCAGCAAGTGCAGTACGCTATTAACACCAAAAGCCTGAGCTTGTTCTAGGGAGGTAATTGTCAACTCCGAATCTAATCCCGCCTCTAAACTCCACAGGTGGATGATTCGCTGCCAAGGTTGATCCAAATCTTGGAATAAACGCTCAAAGTCTGTTGGATTGGAAGGGTTAATACTCCAAGTTCCGGTTTCTTTGGTTTCATACGTATCCCCCGGATAGACCAAAATACAGGTATGACCCTGTTCGTGCAAAAGTTTGGCTAGGGTTTGCCCCACACCCCTTAAGTCAGCAAAAATTAGCCAGCTACCAGTTTTCTGGAAACCGTTCTGCTCTTGAATCGTTTCTTGACGCGGTTTGGGTTGCCACTCTACCTCGTAGAGCCAATCTTTGATAGATGCTGCCGTTAGTTGCTGTTGGTTCTGCTCAACTAATAGTTTCAGCAGCTTGGGCAGTAATTTCAGCTCATCTTCTGAAAGTTCTGCTGTCGTTTCTAAATGCTGGACGAGCTGTTGGGTATCTCCTTGGCTGAGAAGATTAATGATAGGAGTCTGAACCGTTTCTTGGGATAAGTTACCTGCTTTTACATGCCCATTTTCAGGAATATCCGCCCAATAGCGCTGACGCTGAAACGGATACGTTGGCAGTTGGACACGGCGACGGGGATAATCTCGGTCAAAGGCAGACCAGTCTACTGATAACCCACGCACGTATAATGTCCCTAAACTCTCAAGGATCTGTTGCCAATCCTGTTGCTTAGGATACAAGCTGGGGAGCCAAACTCCCACTCCTTCTGGTAGGCAATGGCGACCCATTCCCAACAAGATTGGCTTCGGTCCAATCTCCACAAGCAGTTCATACTTCTGCTGATGAAGGGTTTCCATGCCGGTAGCAAATCTGACTGCTTGCCGCACATGACGACACCAATAATCAGGGTTTGCTACCTCGTCTGTGGCGAGTTCTCCAGTGACGTTGGAAATTAACTTGATTTTTGGCGATGAATATGGTATCTCAGATGCAACGTGTTTAAAGGCTTCCAGCATCGGTTCCATCAAGGGAGAGTGGAAGGCATGGGAAACCGTCAACTTCTTCGCCTTGATTCCTTGAGCTTTTAGGGTGGCGATCGCAGCCTCAACTACCTCGCGCTTCCCAGAAATAACAGTACTTTGTGGACCGTTAATAGCAGCAATGGCAACGTCTTGAGAATAGGGTTCAATAACTGCTTGCACTTTGCTCTCATCCGCAAACACCGCCACCATCTCACCATCTTCGGGTAAAGCTTGCATGAGGCGGGCGCGTTCAGCAATCAATTTCAAACCATCTTCCAGGCTGAAGACTCCGGCAACAGTTGCGGCAACATACTCTCCCACACTATGACCCATAACGGCTGTGGGTTCTATGCTCCAAGATTTCCATAACTGGAAGAGCGCATATTCCAGGGCAAATAATGCCGGTTGGGTGTAAGCAGTCTCATCCAGGGGTGAGTTCTCCCCTAGCTTGGGATAAAGCACCTCAAGCAGTGGTAGCTTTAAATAAGGACGCAAAATTTCATCGCAACGCTCAAGGGTTTGTCGAAATACGGGTTGGGTTTCGTAGAGTTGGCGTCCCATGCCCACATATTGCGAACCCTGTCCAGTGAAAAGAAAGGCTATTTTCGGGCGCTTCTTGCTGTTTGCCTGGCTACGCACGAGTCCGGCAGTTTCTTTTCCTGCGGCAAAAGCCTCCAGTGTTGATTGCAACTGTGAGGTAGATTCAGCCACGACAGCCAGACGGTGTTCAAAATGCGATCGCCCTGTATTAGCAGTAAAGCAAACATCCGCCAAGGATACCTCAGGATGAGTTCCTAAGAAATCCGCATAACGCTGTGCCAATTCGCCCAAAGCCTTCTCAGTTTTAGCTGACAAGGTCAGAAGATGCACAGGACGTTCGATATCACTAACGACTGAGGATTGGGAAAAGGAAGAAGTTAGTTTTTTTTCTTTCCCAGTCCCCAGTCCCCATTGCCGCTCATCCCCAGAGGGGACCCCGAGCTCCCCAGTCCCCAGTACGGGTGCTTCTTCCAAAATGACGTGGCAATTTGTGCCGCCGAAGCCAAACGCGCTTATTCCTGCTAAACGATGCTCTGTTCCAGGATGCCAAGGCTGACTCTCAGTGGGAATGGAAAAAGTCGTGCCTTCCAAAGATATATATGGATTCAGTTGCTTCAGGTGTAGGTGCGGTGGAATTTCCTGATGTTGCAGCGCTAGAACCACCTTGATGACACTCGCTATCCCGGAAGCAGCTTCCAAATGACCAATATTGGTTTTGAGCGAGCCAAGCCAACAGGGTAGCTCTGGCTTCCGGTTCTGCATCAGCACGGCTTTTAGGGATTTAACTTCGATTGGGTCTCCTAAAGAGGTGCCAGTACCGTGAGCTTCTATATAGCTAATTTCCTCTGGTGTCACGCCAGCATTTTCCAAAGCTTGACGGATGACTGCTTGTTGCGAAGGTCCATTCGGAGCAGTCAGTCCATTGCTCAGACCATCTTGGTTAACCGCCGTACCTCTAATGACTGCCAGAATGTTATCTTCATCCTTAATCGCATCCGAGAGGCGCTTGAGAACAACGACACCGCAACCTTCTCCCCGGACGTAACCATCTGCACTGGCATCAAAAGTTTTACAGCGACCATCAGAAGCCATCATCCGAGCGTGGGAGTAAGTCATAAACGGCTCTGGAGACAGCATCAGACTTGCCCCGCCGACTAAGAACAAATTGGACTCCCCACTCTGCAAACTCCGGCAGGCAAAGTGCAATGCCACCAGAGATGAAGAGCAGGCAGTCTCGATGAGCGCACTTGGTCCGCGCAAATTTAGAATGTACGACAGGCGATTGGCTGCAATCGAAAGGGTGTTGCCGGTGCCGTCGTAGGCATTGACGAGAGTTAAATCCTTGGTAAGTAACCTGCAATAGTCGTAGTTGCCAATCCCCATGAAAACGCCTGTCTGGCTGCCACTCAGTTTTTCTGGTGCTAGTCCAGCGTTTTCTAAAGCTTCCCAAGCTACCTCCAAAACCAGCCTTTGCTGAGGGTCCATTCGCTCCACTTCACGAGGGGAAATCCCAAAGAAGCTGGGGTCGAACTGATCTACCTGATCCAGAAAGCCACCCCAACGGGTACTCATCTTCGCAGGTTTCCCTGGCTCTGGATCATAGAATGCGTCAATATCCCACCGATCTTTTGGCACTTCAGTGATCGCATCCACACCGTTACGCAACAGCTGCCAAAAGGATTCTGGATCTTTTGCTTTGGGAAAACGACAACCAATACCGATAATTGCTATGGATTCCACTGCCAAGCCTCTAGCTAAAATTTGCTCAGTACCTTTTTAAGCGACAGACCTGGAGAACTGCTCAAAAGCTTTGGTGTTCTCTTGGATTGCCTTGTTCAGCGAGCCTCCTTTTGCCATCACGCGCATTTCCCGGTTCACGGGCCACAGATAATCGATGGGGTCGAAAAGCCGCCGCAAATCTGTTAAGAGGCGATCGTGGTACTTGAGAGTGACATGGAAACCCTCGTGTTCTGTAGAGTCGAAACTTGGTCTTCTGGAGCTAATGCGTTGGTAGTATTTCCCATGATGTTCTCCTAGCAGCGTATGAGTTCAAATTTTGATTTTTCTTTCAGTACAGGTGTTTACACTTTTGCTTTGAATTCATCAGCTAAATGCTGGGATAAACCTTCTATCGTGGGGTAATCGTACAGTAGGGTTGGGTCAAGTTTTGTTTCCAGCCAATCCTCTAAGTCACCAGTCAGACCAACTGCTACCGAGGAATCTAGACCGTAGCGATCAAAGGGAAGAGTGACACTAACCTCATCTGGGTCTATTTCCAGTAGTTGAGCTAGATAGGATACTATCCATGCCTGAATCTCTGCTGCTGTCGGTGGTTGTTTGCTTATATCACCATTAGAATCGGCATTGATATTCTCTGAAACTGTAGGCATCGTGATTTGAGAATTTTGGATTTCCATTTTTTAAACCCTTGATAGTTTTTATAAGCGTTATTTTTTCTAACGGTTAATCCTGCTTATTTCATCAAGAAAACTTGTTATAAACTTGCTTTGGAGGAAACTAGGATTGACAACAAAAAAAGTCATCTGTATTAGTTTTCTAAAGCTTACTTGCTTTGGTTAATTATATTAACCTATTTTTCTTAAAAAAAAATCATAACTAAACTATTTTTTTTAGTTTTATTTACTTGTCTCAAAATACTTTTTTAAAAAAATATAGGTACTTGCTAGTCATAGAAGCAAGCATGGGTTCGCGTCTAGATAAGGAGACTTTTTGAAGTCAATCAAAAAAATGGTTCTTTATTCTGCTTTTAAAGCTGTTATTTTTTTTGGACATCATATGAAAATTATTTTTCTCATAAAAACTCTTCGACACAACGATCTTTCCTCACTAAGACATATGCCACCGTGTCACAGAGCAAAACAGATTGCTTTACTTGTATCTCCTTTGTTGTTCTTGTTTTGGCAAGATCAAAAAGATAAACACAAAACAACCTCTTAAGAAATAATAAAGAATTAAAGGGCTGCTTTCAATAAACTAATTTTTGATAGGACTAACACTTCTTTCGATTTTTTTTGCGCTGATCTGGGAGCGATGCATACTTCTCCAAGCTTGGGGAGTTGTGCCATGAATTTGGCGAAACTGCCGGAAGAAATGAACAAGATTGTTATACCCCACCTGAGCAGCAATCTGCTCCATCATTTGGTCAGTCTCCAACAGCAAAGACCGTGCTGCTGCCATCCGGCGCTCAATAATCCAGCGTTGTACGGGTTGCCCCGTCTGGCGTCGCATTAAGTCAGTTAAGTAAGCTGGGGAGTAACCAACTGCCTGAGCTACGTCGCTCAGACTAATGGATCGGTGATAATTATCCTCTATAAAACGGAAGGCTTCACTCAAGTGCCGATCTAATGCAAAGCTAGAGTGAGGGGTAGCGGTTATAGTTGCAGCGTCACTCGATGGTGTTTCTAGAACTGGCTGTTGCTGTGCAGCATACCACTGTCGGAGAATGGTATGTTTTTCTAATTGGCTGGCGATCGCCCTCACTAAGTCCTCTAAAGTAAAGGGTTGTGTGAGATAGTCATGCGCCCCTAGTTCCATCCCTTTGCGCAGGTCAGTTTGAGTCGCGTTGGCAGTGACAAAAATGAAAGGGATAATCGCTGTGACAGGGTCCTTACGCAGCATAGTCAGGACGCCATAGCCATCAAGTTCTGGCAAGATAACACCGCAAATAATTAAATCTGGTAACAGTTCTCGTGCCAGATGGACACCAACTCGACCGTTTTCAGCACCGATAGTGTAAAAACCTTTTGCTTCAAGACCCTCTCGAAAAAGGTTTCGAGTCTCTGCTTGAGCTTCAATCACTAAAATTTTTTTCACGTTTTTCCTTTCCATTCGCACCCTTATCTGCTGAAAAATTGATGAAAAACATAGGAAAATTCGCTTTGAACTTTTGAACTCAACCTCAGATCAAATCTTGCACTAGCCTCATGAAAAGCCAGGAAATTCATTTCCTGGCTTGTAGCTAAAGCCTGCAATTAGCTGACTACGCAAGGGTAAAAGACCATTTCGATACGCTTAAGCTTTGGTTCGGAACTTTAGTTCATAGTGAAGAACAAGATTTGAATTTATAGTTGTTTGCCAGTTGTGAGTTTCTGTAACACAGATTCAACCTCAGCTTGCAGATGCAAGAACTTAGCTTTGTTCTGTGGATTTTCACTCCAATCCTCCACGACATTTAAGCTTCCACTTAAAAACCCAGACCGACAGGCATAACGTTGAATCTTACCACTTGATGTCTTAGGAATACTTCCAGTCTTAACCAAGACTGCGGCATAAACCTGTAGACTGTGTTCCGATGCTACAGCCTGACAGATATTCCCTACCACTTCATTCACATTCAGCTTTCGCAGGTAAGTCCGCTCTACTTCTTGAACAATCACCAGTCGTTCTTCGCCCTTGACCTCCACTGTGAACGCTGCACCACAACCAGGTCGCAGTGCTGGATGGCTTTTTTCTACGGTCAGTTCAATATCCTGCGGATAATGGTTTTGTCCCCGAATGATGATCACATCTTTGAGACGCCCCGTGACGAACAACTCGCCATCTTGCAAAAATCCTAAGTCTCCCGTACGCAGAAATGGTCCCTCTGTAGTGTTTGCCAAATAGGCATGGAAAGTCTGTTGTGTCAGTTCAGATCGATTCCAATAGCCACCAGCAACAGTTGGACCATGAACCCAAATCTCTCCTACTTGGTTATCTGGACGCGGGGTTAAGGATTCTGGGTCAACAATCAGGATTTTCTCTTCTAAAGATTTACCACAGCCTACAATTGCCCGTGTTATCCCCTCTTGCTCACCTATAGATGCTACCACTCGGTTTTGCTCAAGTTCTTCGCCGTTAATGTAGCGAAGAATCGGTGGAGTTGATTTCATACTCCCAGAAACAATCAGAGTTGTTTCAGCCATTCCGTAGCAGGGGTGAAAAGCCTCTTTGCGGAAGCCACAATCAGCGAAAGTGCGAGCAAACTGTTCCAGTGTTTCTGCACGAATAGGCTCAGCTCCAGTGAAAGCGACTTCCCAGCTACTCAAGTCAAGATTCGCCCTTTGTTCAGGTGTAATCTTACGAATACAAAGGTCATAAGCAAAATTAGGTCCGCCGCTGGTAGTCGCTTTGAAGCTGGAAATAGCCTTAAGCCAGCGCAAAGGCTTTTGCAGGAACGCTACTGCTGGCATCAAAATCGTTGGAGCACCCACATATAGTGGTTGCAGCACTCCCCCAATCAATCCCATGTCGTGGTAGGGTGGCAACCAGGTGACACCTCGACTGTTGGGTGTATCAGCGAAACTTTTCTGAATCAATGCGGAATTGTGCAGCAGGTTCCCGTGGCTTACCATCACACCTTTTGGTGTTCCTGTAGAGCCTGATGTGTATTGGAGAAAAGCGAGATCGCTTGCTTGTAAGTCTGGTTCCTGCCATGATTGTGCCTGGTTGCCGACAATATTATCTGTGGCTAACCACTGCAGCTTGGGAAATTCTGGATTTTCCGCAAAACGGCTCTCGATGTTGCCCAATAGAGATGTTGTGGTGAGTGCTACCGTTGCTTGAGCATCTGACACAATTGCCTGCAACCTAGACATATTCTGATTAGGTCGAGGTGGATAAGCAGGGACAGCCACAACAGAGGCATATAGACAGCCAAAGAAGGCAGCTATAAAGTCCAAACCTGCTGGGTAAAGTAGCAAGGCACGCTCACCGGCGGCGTTTATACTTTGAAGCGCAGCGGCGATCGCCCGTGCTTGTCGGTCTAATTCTTGATAAGTCAGGAAGACGCTTGCTGTTTCCCCATCCTGCAAAAAGGTATAAGCCTTTAAGTCTGACTGATTTTGTGATCTAAGTCTTAGCAAGTCTACTAAACTCGAAACTTCACGCTTCGTTTCGGTCAAGTCAGTGAAACAAGTAGTCATATTATTGATATTTCCTGGTCAATTTATCCCAATGGGGCGCTTTACTGTACTACTGAAGACGTACAATTTAGAAAATTATTTTCACAAGCTCACGCAGTTGATTTCTGCTTGTTATGTTTGTGCTACACAGCAAAACCTATTGATTGGTAAAACCCATACCAATAGACATTCGTCTATCGTTGATATTTTTCTATATTTAAGGAATTTTGACCTTAAATAATCATTCCTCTGCAGAATTACACTTTTTATGAAAAATTGCAAGTTCCTTTACTAGTTGTTTGGAAATTTTATTTAGAGTTCGCAGTTGAAAAGACTTACGATTTTTCCAGTTCTAGCTTTTGTAAAGATTCCGTAAATTTCAATTTTTAGAGATAAAATTCACTGGAGAGAAAATTTGAGATTTGTACATCAATCACTATAAATAATGCATATCTACCTTTAGAAAGAATATGGAGTCCTATGGCTTTGATTAGGTTCAGTAGATGAATGCAAGAATAAAAGTTAGCTGACAGGAGGTATATGGGATTTTAATAACTAGTAGTTCACCACAGAGATTTTGACAGGTGTCCAGGTTACTGAGAAACTAGTTGAAAATCTCGGTATTCACAAATGGCAGAAAAATACATCGTTAACCTCACACAAGAGGAATATTCATCAC
>JAHHIB010000152.1 GCA_019359075.1 Kalymmatonema hyalinum WJT4-NPBG1 | reverse complement strand
TTCGCATCTGTAGGTAGGAACTTGAACACTTGCCAATAACGTAGTACACGAGGTACTTAGTCGGGTCAACTACTGTCCTTGGACTTAGGCTAGAAGCCCAGCGTCTTTAGACCTGGGTTGTTGACAAGTTATTAGTCGTTAATTTTCTTGCCCTACACCCGCCTCTGTTCCATCTCCCTCCCGATCTTCTTTGTTTCCCACTTTTGTTTACCCGCCCGCCTACCGATACAAATACATCATATCCAAAGGCTGGTGATCTCTACTTCTAATAAATAATAAAGTGGACGTAAAATTCCTAGACTACTTAATGAAGATTTGGTAACTTTTTTTCTACTTTTAAAGTTTTTGTGGCTCTCAGATACTATTATGCATATCATTGTACTGGTAGCAGCTATAACTTAGGGGTGAAACCCCACAGCAAATTTTTATGGTATTCTATCAGAAACATTACTGACTTAGTGAGCGTCAAGAAAACTAGAAACGCTCATCAAAATCATCTAGTAAATTCAGGTGTGCTTCGTCCTGCTTGCTGATTAACTAGCTCTTGAACCTAGGATGCAATGCAGTTCGGTAAAAACAAAAACTACCACCTATGTAATTTTTGATCTAAATGTTCTCTAGACAATGACAAAGCGGGGTGTCGTGGTAAAACAGGCTAGTCTTCAATCGCAAACAAAGCAAACCATTGAAGACGAAAAATTTTCTCTTCACAATTTTGAGTTTTCCAGTAAGATTGTAGATTACGCCTCGCGGGGTCAAACCGAACAAGAAGTTGACAGCGCAGTGGTAGCTGTACCAACCTGTATCTATTTGAATCTGGAAGATTTGAGATGTTTTGAAGCAGTGGAGCGACAATACGAGCAATGGGGCGTCGTTTTTAATAATTGTATAGCAATACAGCCGTCAAATCCAGCATTTCCTACCCACTCCGGTCTGGTAGTCTTAATGGGAGCGCGTAAGAACGAATCTTTAGAAGCAACTTTTCTGCGTCCTGTTCATTTTGTCAGTGCCTATGTGACCAGTTCACAGCGGCTTGTGTTTTCAGCATACGGACGCGATCGCCAATTACTGACCCAAACGGTACTACCGGGAGCAAATCTTGCCAATTCTGACTGTGCTACGCCTCCCAACACCTTATTATCCTTATCAGCGGATGAAATTCACCGTGTTACCTTCTGTGCTTTTGATGGTCAATTCACCATTGATGACTTTAGTTTCTGTTATTAACTAGTACAAAAAGGCAGGAGGCGCATATGCCAACACCATAAGCTTTTTGTGTGTTTATTCTAAAAAATTGCTCAGTTGTGACAACTGAGTTCCTTCTTAGTCACTAGGGGTACGGTAATGCCGTGCCCCCTAGTGACTAATTCGACGCTACACCTACCCCAAAAACTTGAACAAAGCGATAAATAAGAGCTTTCAGGGCAAACTCAGGCAAAGCCAACATCCGTTGCCAGCGCCAAGGTTCTTTATAAAGCCGATACAGCCATTCCAAATTATTATCTCCCAACCAAGCAGGAGCGCGAGTTTTCACCCCTGACCAAATATCAAAACTGCCTCCAACACCAATCCATATTGCTTGAGGACACAAATGGCGATTGTTAGCAATCCATAACTCTTGACGTGGAACTCCCAAGCCAACAAAAATAACTTGTGGCTGCAGTTGGGTAAGAGTTTGTCGCAATTGTTCTTCTTCTTGTGGGGAATGGAAGCCGGAATGACTGCCCGCTACGATTAAACCTGGAATTTGAGAAAGCCAAAACTCTGATGCTTTTGCGGCTACACCAGGCGCTCCTCCATAAAAAAATACTTTTGTACCCGTTCCCAGTTGCCCAATTTCTTGCAACAGTGTTTCTGCGAGTTCAATTCCGGGAGTTCTTTGAACTTTTCGGCGCAATAGCCATCGGAGGTAGAGAACCACCCCTGCTCCATCTGGAATCACTAACTCGGCACTGTGTATGACCTTAGCTAGAGAGGGATTCCGCTCTGCCTGCATAGTCATTTCTGCATTGAGCGTGACCACATGAACTCCCATGCCTTCTTGCAGGCATTCTAGCAACCAGCTTGGATAATTACTCATCACATGAACTGGTAGCCCTAATACTGAAAACTTTCTAGGCAGTTCAGACATAGCCTATTCTTAACGAGCCTCACACCAACTATATAGATAGAACAATAGCTTATCAAATTGTTTCCAAAAGCTTATGATGGGAATTTTACAAATTCTTGACATCGTTGTGTGCCAAATAGGCATGGTTATCATCTGGTAAGACTTATAGCGCAAGAGACGGTCTATTAGTTAAACATATGCTATGCTACCCCAATGCCCATGTAGCATACTTCTCCAATAAGTCACAAATTTGGGCATGGCTTGTGCTATCTATTTAGGTGTTAGTTTACTCGCTATAGCAATCAGAATGCAGAATAGAACTTATCAATATCAGGCACTGCTAAGCAGGAGCAGTACTTTTCATTTTTACTTTTATTGTTGAAGCTAATGTTCTTCAGGAGATTCAGCAACTCCACGACTTATGAACCTGACGTATGAGCAGTGGAGGCAATGAGTGCTATTTTCTTGGTGAATGGCAAAGGGCACGGAGCCAACGCGTTTCTGTGCTAGTCTAACTCAAAAAGCTCTCCTATATTTTTCCACAGGCACCTTGAAACTGCATCTCCTGAGACTTTTTTGTAAACTCAATTTTACAGCTTTTAAGTGTAAGGGCGGTAATAGACCATGGCTAAAATTCGTGTTGCTTTGATTGAAGATCATGACCTCACGCGTGTGGGTATTCGGACAGCGCTGCTGCAAAAGGAAGAAATTGAAGTTGTCGGAGAAGCGACCAATGCAGTAGAAGGTTTGAAGATGTTAAAAACTCTACAACCAGATATTGCAATTGTCGATATCGGTTTACCAGATAAAGATGGAATTGAGCTCACACGGGAGGTGAAATCGACAGCTCATGGAGAAGAGTTAGCAACAAAGGTATTGATTTTGACACTGCGGGATAACAAAGAAGCGGTGCTAGCAGCTTTTGCGGCAGGGGCTGACTCTTACTGTATGAAGGATATTAGGTTCGATAATTTGCTCGAAGCTGTGCGAGTCACTTACAACGGTAACGCTTGGATTGATCCGGCGATCGCTCGCATTGTCTTGCAACAAGCACAACAAAATCCACCCAAACCCGAACTCACAACATTAGACAATAAGAGTGTTGATAGTAACTCACGCTCCGCTGAGAATCAGCCAAATGATATCATAGACCCTTACACCTTAACAGAAAGGGAATTAGAAGTCTTGCAATTGATTGTAGAAGGTTGTAGCAATGCGGTGATTGCGGAAAGGCTTTACATCACAGTTGGAACTGTCAAAACACACGTCCGAAACATTTTGAACAAGCTGTGCGCCGATGACCGCACGCAAGCCGCAGTCCGCGCTTTGCGTTCTGGATTGGTGGGATAGAGTTCGCATTTTTTGTGTGGCAAACTCTGAGGAGACTATATCAAAATTTACATAAAATTTTGAGATAATTATGCTATCTAATTGGATAGATTCTACTTACTTTTGTTTTTCTAATTCTTTTTCAATCATCGGGAGGCAGCAACAAAACGCTACCTCGCAACTCATTGCATCTAGAAAGTCAACTCAAGTATGACTGAGATAGAGGTAGCCAGACTGAAGCTCATGGTGGTAGATGATGAGCCTGATAATCTTGATTTACTCTACCGCACTTTTAGACGAGACTTTCAGGTGTATAGAGCAACTGATGCTCTCACTGGGCTGGATATCTTGGACAAAGAAGGCGAGATGGCTGTCATTATCTCTGACCAAAGAATGCCACAGATGAATGGCACAGAATTTCTCGGTCGAACTGTGGAGCGCTTTCCTGATACAATGCGGATTTTGCTGACTGGTTTTACCGATGTCGAAGATTTGGTAGAGGCGATAAACTCTGGTCAGGTGTTCAAGTACATCACTAAACCTTGGAAACCCGACCGACTTAAGGCAGTTGTTGAGCAAGCAGTAGACATCTATCGAGTCGTCAAAAAACGCACACAAGAATTGAGTCGCGCTTTGCGGCGAGAATCTTTATTTAATGCAGTCACAACAGCGATTCGCGAGTCTTTAGACTACAACAGTATGCTACAAAAAATTGTAGCAACAATAGGACAGGCTTTTGAAGCCAGTTGTTGCCTGCTCAGACCAGTGGAGGGCGATCGCCTCACACTAGACGAGTTCTGCTACCAAGATCCGAAATCTTTAGCATCAAGTTGTTATTTCGACCCAAATCCTTTGATTGAGAAGGTTTTGGAAAGCCGTCAATATCAACTTGCTCAGTATACAAATGATGAGAAAGCTTGTCAGCAACTGGTAGTACCACTTATATACCAGCAAAACCTGCTTGCTGTTCTTGCCCTCAACCATGATCACCACGCTCGCTCTTGGCAAGAAGAAGATATCCAGCTCATTGCAGGTGTTGCTGAACAAGCAGCCTTAGCCCTCTCCCAGGCAAAACTCTATCAACGCCTTCAAGAGAAACAACAGCAAATCCGCGCCGAGTTGGAAGTTGCTCGCCAAATTCAAAATAACCTGCTGCGCCAAACCATGCCCCACATCAAGGGTGTGAGAGTACAAGCCTGTTGCCAGCCAGCTCGTGAAGTCGGAGGGGATTTTTTTGAAGTGTTTGCCCATCCCAAAGGAGACTTGTGGTTGGCGGTGGGAGACGTTTCTGGTAAGGGTGTCCCAGCAGCTTTGTTCATGGCTAGTGCTATTTCGCTATTGCGCCGAGAGTTGTCTCAAGAATCACCACCTCTGCCGAATGTGGTCATGCAAAATGTCAACCATGCTCTCAGTGATGATTTGATCAGCAACAATTACTTTATCACCGTCGTCTTAGCTCGTTATACTCCCACCACCAGGGAACTTATTTATGCTAATGCAGGACATATATATCCCCTCCTGTGGTCACGCCAAGAGACAACTGTGGAAACCCCGCAGTATCTTAAGGTACGCAGCGTTCCCCTAGGTATTTTCCCTATATGGCAGGCAAAGTCTAGTCAGTTGGTTCTTGCACCCCAAGATATCCTGCTGCTAGCGAGTGATGGTATTACTGAATCTAAAGTTTTAAAAGGTACAAATTTATACCGTAGCTCCGTGGATAGCGATCAACGAGTCAGCCGTTCTATGCTGAATCAAGAAGGTCTTTGGCAACTCCTTAAGAATGAAGCCCAACCACTTCATCTTAACCATTTACTAGCGCGTATCCAGGCAAACAACTTAGTTCAAGAAGATGACCAAACTATACTTTCGCTGGAGGTTTTCTAAGTGATGAAAAGTGAGCTTCATGTACCAAGCGACTTGAAGTTTTTAACCATAGTAGAAAACTGGTTGCTAGGATGCTTGGAAGTCCAGTTTAAAGGTTCAGTTGATTGGTCAATGCAATCAAGCCGCTTGCGGCTGGTTTTGGTAGAAGCCTACTCTAACGTGGTGCGTCATGCTCATAAGGATCAGCCTTATCTGCCAGTTTTAATTCGTTTGGAACTAAAAGATACCGATATTGTTCTGGAAGTTTGGGATCAGGGTAAAGGCTTCGATTTATCCAGCTATTTGCCTCCAAATCCTACAGACAAACAAGAAGGGGGCTATGGTTGGCTAATTATGCATCGTCTTATGGACAAGGTGGAGTACCAGTTAGAAGTTAATGGTGCTAACTGTCTGAAGTTAGAAGTGACTTTGCCAAAAGTCACTCAACGCGCACCCCAACCTGTATAGTTTATTGTTGATTTAATTTTTTGACTACAGGCGATACCCCTTGCCTTCGCTCTAGGACGTAGCGAAGGTAAGGGGCTGCGCCTCGCACTTTTTGGTGAATACCAAACCTATGTGCAATACAAAACTTACACAAATCGCTCAAGTCGAATAACTCGAACATTTTGATGTTTGTTTCCTGCTTCGTCCAGGGGAGACGGCTCGACTCCTGTCCACAGGCGTTGATTTCGCGCTTGCCCTCCGGGTATGCCTCCGGCACGGCTTTGCCGAACGCAGTCGCTTCAAGCTGGGGAACCCGTCCAACGCCCTGCTCACCGCACGTATTTTAGCTTTTAATTCTAGCTTTAACGAATACATTGGCTGGACGGATTTTTGCTATGCTACCTAGTATACTAGTTTATCTATAAATCACCATGCCTTTTCCAAAGTTTAGACCACAGGGAGATGAAGCTTTAGACAAGATTCCTTTTCAGCTTAAAGTTAAACCTGGATTGAGGGAAAAGATAAAGGCAATACCAGGATGGCAATCGTTGTTAAGAGAAAAACTAGAAGAATGGGTGGAAGACTGGGAGCGAAATATACACGAATGAGCGAATTGTTAAACGATTTGACTACTTGGTAACACGTCTCTGGCGTTGCTGATACAAAGTACGCACCAATGCACATATTACTGCCGCCAATATATTAATCAATATTTGTAAAGAAAATAGCGAGTTTCACGCAAAACTCTTACCAAAGATTGAAAATTAGGCAAAGGTTACTTAGGGTAGACGCAATTTATTTGATATTAGTGTCGCGTAACCTTGGTTCAGCAACTGCTTGTGGTGGAGGAAGGCAATGTCGGCAATGAGTACTCGTTGTGGTTGGTTTTTGGGTATAGCGATCGCTTGTGTATTGCCTTTCTCTGGAAAATGTGCGGTAGCCCAAATCATTCCGGATAGCACTTTACCCAATAATTCCATCATCAACATCAATGGCAATACCTTCAATATCACTGGCGGAACCCAAGCAGGCGGTAATCTGTTCCACAGTTTCAAAGATTTCTCTGTTTCCACTGGTAGCCAAGCTTTATTTAACAATACGGTTGATATTCAAAACATCATTAGTAGAGTGACGGGTGGGTCTATATCTAATATTGATGGCTTAATTCGCACCCTAGGTACAGCAAACCTATTTTTAATTAATCCCAATGGGATTATTTTTGGTCCTAATGCCTCTTTGAGCATTGGCGGCTCATTCTTTGCAAGTACAGCAGAAAGTCTGAATTTTGCAGATGGCACATTCTTTAGTGCGACTGCTCCCCAAACAACACCTCTTTTAACTATCAGTGTCCCTCTTGGTTTGCAATTTGGAGCAAGTCCCGCAAGCATCCGAAATCAATCGCAGTTACAGGTACAACAGGGTAAAAGTTTGGCACTTGTTGGCGGTAATGTCAGTTTAGATGGCGGCTTGTTGCAAGCTTTAAATGGTCGGGTTGAGTTGGCAGGAGTTGCTGGTTCAGGAACAGTGGGCGTGAATCTAAATGGTAATGATTTTTCCTTAAGTGTTCCACAGGATGTAGCCAGAGCAGATGTCTCCCTTAGCAATGGAGCCAGAGTTAATGTCACTGATACAGGTTTGGGTAGTGTAGCAGTTACCGCCCGGAACATAGATATTACCCGAGGAAGTCGCATTTCTGCTGGTATTAATGGGTCCCAAGCAGTTGGTTCACCTTCAGGAGATGTGACGCTGGATGCCACAGGGGTGGTCAGAATCATTCAGGATAGCCAACTCAACAACGTGGTAGAACCAGGTGCTACTGGTAACGCTGGCAACATCAATATTAATGCCAGTAAAGTTGAAGTGAATGGCGGACAAATTCGCACCCGGACTTTGGGGAACGGCAATGCAGGTAATATCAATATTAAAGCTGGTGAGATTTTGATAGATAATCCACCTTATGAAACAAATTTTGCGAATCGTACAAATCCTTCAAATGATAAACCTGCAATTGATGCAAGTGGCTACAGCAACAACTTTACTTTTGGAAGGGGACGTAGCGGCAACGTATCATTGGAAGCCACCAATGGCTCGATCACTTTAATTGGGCGGGGTGAACAAAACGAGAATAAGGTGATTTCCACCTATAGCACCAATTTTGGTCAAGGTGCTGGAAATGTATCAGTCATAGCCAACGGTTCTATCTCTTTAGACAATGCTTATATTACTGCCAGCAGTTTTTCCCCGATCAACGGTGGAGGAGAGATATTACTGCGAGGTGATGAGGCCGTGTCCTTAGCAAACAATAGCTCGCTTGTTAGTACAAGCTTTGTTAGAGGAAATTCTGGAAACATCACATTAAAATCCTCAGGTCCTATATCTGTGCAAAGTAGCTTGGTTTCGACGAATATCGGATCTACAGCAAACTTCGTCTCTCCCCAAGGTAATGCAGGTAATATAAACATATCTGGGCGGTCTGTTTCTATAACTGACGGATCGCAGGTGAGATCAGAAAGTGCCTTGGGTGGTAACTCCGGTAGTATTGAGATTAATGCTACAGATACAGTAGAAATCTCAGGCAGGCTTCCTGTTTCATTGATTGGAAAATCTCGCGGAGGATTCACATTTACTCGTATACTGACAAACGCTGGGAGAAATGCCACAGGGAAGGCTGGTGATATTAACATCAATGTTCCGAGTGGAACTTTACGTGTAGCAGATGGTGGGAATTTAAGGGCAGAAACTCAAGGAGCTTTTGCGGGGGGTAATATCAATGTGAATGCTAAGGTAGTGGAATTGACTGGGGGCGGAAAACTTCGCACCACTGCCTCTAGCAGTGGTGATGCAGGTAACATTACCTTCAACAACACAGACCGCATCATTATCTCCGGCAATATTTCTGGGTTCAATGAAATATTGAACGAAGTACAAAACAGAGATAGGAGACAGGCACAGAGTATACGTAATGAAGGCTATAGCGATCCTAGTGGGGTATATGCCAATACATCTAGGACTTCCACAGGTAAAGGTGGAAACGTGGAGATTACTACTGGAAAGTTGCAAGTTCAAGATAGCGGACAAATAAATGTTAGTAGTGATGGTCAAGGAAATGCTGGCTCATTGAAAATCACAGCTAACTCTATCTCTTTGGACACTCAAGGAAAACTCCAAGCAGCAACTGCATTTGGTGAGGGTGGAAATATCGATTTGAACGTGCGAGATTACATCTTGATGCGCCGCCAAAGTCAGATATCTGCTGCAGCTCGCAATAATGCCAAGGGCGGTAATATTACTATTTCTAGCCCCAATGGCTTTGTCGTCACGGCCAATAATGAAGACAGCAACATCGTTGCTACCGCTGAGAAAGGACAGGGAGGTAACATCACAATTACTAGCTCTGGCGTGTATGGGTTTGAGATCAGCCCTTCTGTGACGCGAAGTGAAACGTTCAGTGACATCAACGCGACTTCTCAAGCGGGACCTCAATTCAATGGCACTGTACTTATCAACAATCCCAATGTAGATCCAAGCCGGGGATTAGTGGAACTGCCCATAGTTGTCGCTGATGTCTCAGCGCCAATTAACAGTGGATGTGCCGCATTTGCCAAATCAGGGGGCAATCAATTTATTGTCACCGGACGCGGCGGTTTGCCTCCTAGCCCTTACGAGATGCTCAGCAATGATGTAGTCTGGTTAGATACTCGCATCTCAGAAATCACAACACAGCAGCAACGTTCAGAAGGAAGCGCAGCTAAACCACCATCTAAACCTGACGCTGTGGCAATTGTACCTGCTACTGGCTGGGTGTTCAACGGCAAAGGGCAAGTAACGCTTATCTCCCATACCTCAGGTGCTAATGTGGGGTCAACTGCTGCTAAATGCCCTAAATAGAGCAACATCACAAAAGGTTTTAAGAAATATTAACAAAGTTAATAACTTTTGCTAAGTTTATTTGAACTATAGCTTCTAATCATTAATTATTAGAATAGAAGCTTGTTTTTTCTCATTTTGCAGGGCTAGATTATGTAGCTTTGCGAGGAATGACTTTGTCATAAGATGGCGATCGCCCTAGCCCAACGTCTAGTGCTGAATTTTAATAACTATTTTATAAGAAACTCATGATTTCGCTTATGGAACCCTCGATTTGTTTGTCACCACGGTATCGCCTTGATGATGAATTACCTTGGCTTGAGGGAATCGACCCTAGTCGTCATTACTGGATTGCGGTAAATGGAGACAAAAATCTCACGATAGGGATTCCTGGGTTAACGGTGTCGTCCATAAGTGAGTTGAAGCAGACTATCGGAGAGTTTCGCTCACTACAACCTGGAGAACAAATGACTTTGGCTAGAGTTGCCAGTGGTTGCATAATTCACTGTGTCAGCCCAAACTGTTATGCTGTTGAAGCCCAAATCAATAACGCTTGGGTCTGGCATCTTTTTGATCAAGAAACTTTAGATAGTCTGTTGATGACTGCACACCCAAATTGGCAATGTGCGCCTAAACATATCGAGCTAGGACGAAAGTTGCTCATGCGTTCTTTTGAGCAAGCAGCAGTTACCAAGAGCTAAAACTTGATGCCGAGATCATGAGACGCACCTGACGCGCAGAAAAAGGTCTTCATGTCAGGTGCGTTTCTGTGTCAGTCTCTTCACCGCCGCAAATTGAGTAACTCTTGGGGAGAGGCTAAAAGTTTTATTCTCGTGTAAAGAATTTCTCTTTGTTGGTTGAGGATAATTGTCCACAAGACATTGACACCACACCAAGAAGTTTGTGCTTTGCCTGTGACCTGAAATTGGATTTGCTCTGCATCCAACGTCTCGCTAACACCCTCACGAGGGTAAGCTTTCACATCTTGCGCCTCTTGTTGCAGATAGCGAGTAATTGCATCTCGCCCCACAATACCAGATTCAAACGGCGGATGCATAACACCATCCTCTGCAAACAAAGCAGCAGTCTCCTCAAACTTCCCTGTGTTCAAAGTTAGGAAGTAACGCAGTATAGTTGGTTCTGTAATTCCCTCTATTTGGAGTGTTTCATCTACAGTTGTGGGTGTAAATTCAGCAGCTGCCATAGATTTACCTGTATCACGCTAGCTCACAATTTATTTGAATACAAAAGTCACCGGACTCGAAAGCAACTTTCGAGGTATATTGCCCAAATAAGCACAAATCATTTTTATGGTACGTAGGATTTAGATAAAACAAAAGTTCCCAGACAAAACAGCCTAGGAACGAGGAATGGAATATGGAAGGTTGGGAAGAGATGGAAAGAAGATTAGTCAGCTAGGGGATCAACACCCATGTCAGCTACGACTTTGCGGAAAACTGTAATTTGTTGACCAAAATCAAGTTGCTTAAGTTCTTCTAATACTTTGACACCATCACGGGAGAGTTGATAGCCGCTTGGCGTGGGAACGACGAAGCCTTGAACCATAAGTTCTGATAATTCGTACCAGAACGCCAATTTGGTGTTGTTACTCAAAATACCGTAGGAGCGAGAAATCTGGGTATTTCTCTTAGCAGCCAGGTCACGCATGACCTGTAACTGCTCATCATGAGACATCTGCTTAATTTGATTTAACAGACCTTCGGCTAACTGTAAACGCGCTGCACCTGTAGCTGCTGGTGTGATGGAACGACCCATCTCTGTGTAAGCATACCAAAATACTGCCAACTGGTCGTCCACGCTTAGGCTTTGGAACACAGCCACGGAAAGTACAGCATCACCAGGCTGAGTGCTGTAATTGAAAGGATTGGGGTAACGGCTTTGTGCTGAATCAGTTGTAAAAGTCATGATTGCCCCACAGTCGATTAGTTATTACGCTGCAAATAAGTAGGAGGCTTGTATTTTTTTGTTGCCTCTCGATTTACATATTGCATTATTAATTTACGATTTGCAAATAAAATTTACAAATAGGGGAAGTAGCAAAAAGAAATAGGCGTATTGACTGAATGGTGTAAAATAGAGGAGCCAGAGAGTGGGCAAATTAAAATAAGACAAATGAATCGATCCCCGGGAACAAACACCACTGAGGTGAAAAAAAAAGCTCTAGAGTTAGGATTTCATAAGGTTGGGATTGCTGCAGTAGACCGGGAAGATGTAACACAGACGCAAAGATTGCAAGCTTGGCTAGCGCTTGGTTATGGTGCGGACATGGAATGGATGGCAAATCCGAAGCGGCAAGATATTCGTCAGGTTATGCCAGAGGTGCAAACTATAATTAGTGTTGCCCTTAACTACTACACACCTCAAAAACGTCCCGAAGGAACAGAATACGCTAAAATTTCCCGTTATGCTTGGGGACGGGATTATCACAAAGTGATGCACAAAAAACTCAAGACACTGACAACTTGGCTGCAAGGACTTCATGAAGGCATTCAAGCACGATATTATGCAGACACAGGTCCAGTGCAAGATAAAGTATGGGCGCAAAAAGCTGGCATCGGTTGGATTGCCAAGAATGGTAATGTGATAACACGGGAGTATGGCTCTTGGGTATTTTTAGGGGAAGTGCTGACGAATTTGCAGTTGGAGAGCGATCGCCCGCATACAGAACACTGCGGTAGTTGTACTCGTTGTATGGAAGCTTGTCCGACAGGCGCGATTACCGATCCGTTTGTGGTGGATGCCAATCGCTGCATTGCCTATCATACAATTGAAAATCGAGATGAAGAATTGCCCGAGACAGTGGCACCCCATTTACAGGGTTGGGTTGCTGGTTGTGATATCTGCCAAGAAGTTTGTCCTTGGAATCAGCGCTTCGCCAAAGAAACAGATGTTGCAGAGTTTGAGCCGTACGCTGGGAATGTTGCGCCCAAGCTGGTAGAATTAGCGCAAATCTCAGATCAAGAGTGGGATAGACAATTTCCGGCATCGGCGTTGCGGCGGATTAAACCAGATATGTTACGACGGAATGCCCGTGCTAATCTAAACGCATTCCACCAGGGGAAAGAATGACCCAGAAAGTAATCATTTTTGATTTTGATGGCACAATTGCTGATACAGTAGATGCGTTGGTAAGTATAGCCAATGGTTTAGCCCAAAAGTTTGGCTATATACCAATCACCCAAGAGGAACTTGCCCTCCTGAGAAACTTGAATTCTAGGGAAATCATCAAGTACTCAGGAATTTCAATTTTGAAAATACCTTTTTTGGTTAAAAAAGTAAAATCTGAGTTGAAAAGCAAAATCAAAGAATTAAAGCCAATTTCAGGAATTAAAGAAACCTTACTAGTGCTTAACAATAACGGTTACAGATTAGGAATTATAACTTCTAATTCTCAAGAGAATGTTACAGATTTTCTCAGAGTTAATGATTTAGATAACTTATTTGATTTTGTTTACTCAGGCGTCACAATCTTTGGAAAAACAACAATCATTAACAACGTATTAAAACAAAAACAAATCAAACCTCAAGAAGTTATTTATGTTGGAGATGAAACCAGAGATATAGAAGCATCGAAGAAAGCAAATATTAAGGTAATTGCAGTGACTTGGGGTTTCAATTCACAGGAAGTGCTAGCAAAACAAAATCCAGATTTTTTGATTCAGGAACCCTACGAATTGTTGGAAGTAATTAAAGGCTTAAGCCAAGATAATTGAAAAAACAGATTTGTTGCAAAAGTTATGACCAATTGATATCTAGCAATTGTAAATCATAAGCCCTACCGATACGCTACGCGTGAATATGAACAACATTCCTGACTTCTTCAAGAAGCCGGGAATCTAAATATGCGTGATTTTTACAAATTAAATAGGTTTGATATAGCTCAGTAACAGGAGTGTTTGCTACCAAAATGATAGCGGTTCTCATCCGGAGAAAGTACAGCTTCATCTGCTACAGGCTGGTGTTCCTTAATTCTTTGATGTATTGAACCCAATTGAAAACCGCTATAAATAAGATTTAAATACATTCCATAGATATTACAAAGATTACACCTTACGTGTCAATCTGTAAATAGCTCATAAGTTATACAAGTATAGATACGTCTGTAGGATGAGGACTTTTATGTTCATATTAAGAAAAATAAACTTTGGTATGAAAGTAGTTTTCAATACCAAGGTTCCGAGTCATTCACGAAAAAACACCTAGCATAGGAAAATAGTTATGGCTGACATCGATACCACGATCTCTGCTTTACAAGGAGGTCTAACTTCCATACCTGCTGAGCAAGCCATCGCTGTCATCGACAGTTGGCAACAACAGCTCCAAGGAAATGATATTGCAGAAGATTTGGGTGAACTCAAACAGGCACTCCAAAGTGGTGACAAAGCAACAATATCTAAGATTCTCATCGATTTGGGCGAGGACACAAAAGGTGCTGGTGCTGATGCAACAGGTGATGTTGCTACTAAGGTGAAGCAACTTGGAGATCTGCTTCTGAAAGCAGGCAATTCTATCAAGTAGTTCTTAAGACTTCAAAAGACACATACCATAAAATTGTTAAAAGCTCGACCTAATATAGGTCGAGCTTTTTTAAAATTGATTTTTTACTAAATACAGACAAATTTACTTTTTCGGTTGACCCTTTTCCTTAGCTTTTTCTACCAAATCGTCAGTAACATTAGTTCCACCTTGATTTCGGGAACCACCAACTTCCTTCGCCATATCTATGTAATCACTGGGATTACCAGTTGGCTGGGCTTGTGTGGTTGTCTGTTGAGGTTCGCTCACTTCCTGCTTAGGTGCAGTCGCTTCTTGGGCTGCTTTTGCACCTTCACCAGTGCGGTCAATTTCACTAACGCTGAGTCGTTGTGCAGCTTGATAATCTGCTTCCATATCGACGGTTGGAGTTTTTTCTTCACCGCTCGCTATGTTGTCAGCCGCTAATTGTGCGTCATGAGTAGGAGCTTGTGATTGGTTGGGTTTTATTTCTTCCGGCATTATTCATTTCTCCAAAATTTTCTCTATCAATGCCGCATTTTAACAAAAAAAGCTCTTCTATCCTTGGTATCGCTGGATAGACTTTTACCTCTATTAAAAGGTATATAAAATCATATTTTTCCAATTTTTAAAACTCTTTCTCTTGGGGGTGGATACTGATTCTCAAACTCTGATACCCCTAGATTGACATATTAAATAGCTCTGGAGATAAATTATGACTGCAAATTACGATAAAAATGTTCCTCAAGCCCTTAGTAATGAAACTCAAAAAGTAGTAGAAGCATTTAACCGTTTGGATACTGATGCCAAACTCGCTTGGCTGTATTTTGTTTATAAGAAAATGGGGGACTCAATTACTCCAGCTGCTCCTGCTGCTGGCGAACCAGAACTAGCGCCAAAGCTCTTAGGAAACTATTATGAATTGTCTGACGACGAACAACTTTCAATCATGCGGCAAATTGTCAACCGCGATGATACGGAATATTCTCGTGCCTATGGTGCAATAAAAGAAAACAACCAGCTCTTTGTTTGGTATGTTTGGGCGGTATCTATGGGCGATCAAGTCGTTGATATGCCACAAAACTACAAAGCAACTGACGCAATTAACAATGTGCTTTCCCAAATAGAAGGATTGGATTTTGAAGAGCAAATGTCCGTGCTGCGGACAATTGTCGGTGAAATGGGCTACACCGACGTTAAGCCGATTGAAACGCAAGCGCAAACTGGCAAAACCTCAAGCCTTTAATCAGTAGAGACTAGTGGCTAATGGCTAATAGCTAATAACCATGAGCAGTTAGTTATTAGCCATTAAATAACAAGTATTGTGAAATATTAACTCTGTGTTACTCATGTGTTGACCAACCATTTACCGATAACGTTTTCCATACAGGTTTCTCCCTTAGTAAAGCCAAGTTTTTTGTAAAAGTTTAAAGCTTCATCTGTAAATAAACAAATATGCTGACCCTGTAACTCGTCCAATAGCATTCGCATCATTGTGCTGGCAATTCCTTGACGGCGATAAGGCGTAAATGTCCAGACATCAACTATGTAAGCATTACAAATACCATCAGATAGGGCGCGAGCGGTGCCAATAATACGATTATCTGCATAAGCGATACAGCTCGCGTAGCTGTTGGCAAACGATGCTCTAAGCTGTTGAGGATTTCTGCCGTTGTCAAATTTATCTTGACTGAGCGTTGTTTTCATCTCCTCCCAGTCAACATTTTTGAGATCGCGTTTGTAGGTCAGCATTACACTACAGACAAATACATTTATAGATTTTTAATATACTACAAAGTTCTACAAAAGTTTCAATAAGCAAAGATGACTAATTCTTGGGCATTTGACAGAGCTTATGATGACCAAAAATAATGGGATACAAGCCCCGTCCTAAAGGAGCGGCTTTTCTTGATTTTTAATATATTCCTTTAAAACCTCCAGTGGCGCACCCCCTACAGAAACAGCAAAATAACTAGGACTCCATAA
>JAHHIB010000151.1 GCA_019359075.1 Kalymmatonema hyalinum WJT4-NPBG1 | reverse complement strand
TTATCCCCCGCTTACCGACTCAGCCTTGGCGCTCTGGGGTGAGCAACCATCTTACTAGTCTAGTAAATCACCTCCTATTTTCTAATGACCGTAAGCAATACCACTAAGTGCTTCGTAGCACACCCACACCGCCTTGAGGTGTTCCCTGTTCTGGAAACTCTGGATTTACTCCTGCTTTTAGGCATCGGAAGATTCCGAGTTTTAGGCTCAAAGGAGCTATAAGGTTGTCCATTATGGCTGTGTGATTTATCCTGTCGAAACATTTTTCGATATCGAGTTCTATGACCCGTTTATCTATTCCATTCTTGTTAGAGGCTAGGTTCGTAAACAGGAGTTTCTGGGCATCGTGTGCTGAGCGTCCTGGCCTGAACCCATAGCTTCTTGCGTGGAAAGTTGCTTCATGTGCCGGTTCTAGTGCGTACTTAGCCAGACATTGCCAGCATCTATCTGCAATAGTTGGGACTTTGAGGATACGCATCTTCCCGCCCTTTTTAGGTATTGGGATTTCTCGTAGTTTGCTATGATGCCAATTATTGCTATTGGTCTTGAGGTTTTCCTCAAGTGTGAAGCGATCTTCAGAGTTGAGAGATGCTTTACCATCAATACCTGCTGTCTTTTTCCCAGCATTTAGCTGTGTTACTTGTCGAATCGCCAGTAATCTTGCGGCTTTGGATTTCAGAATCAGTTTTTGTAGAGACCGCACTTTTCGCATGTCTCCAGCTTGAACTGCTTTAAACACTCTAATTTGTAGGCGGAATAAATTTTTCCTGAATTTCTTCCAGGGTAGATTTTCCCAAGATTCACTAGTATTGTTACTGTGCCCAATCATGCGCTGACTCCTGAGAATGTTTTCTGAACACCTCGCGAAAATTACTTCGCGTCCTACCCGAACTGAGAGATTTCCGTCGCTCGTCTGACCTACTTGAGTTTCGACCTTCTCAAGACTCTCAATTCGTTTTTATTCGTTCCCCAGATGAGATTGTTGTGTACTGTTAGGTGGAACCAATTCAACCGCTGAAATCCCTTACTCTTTGCCGTTTGCAAATAAAATCATCGGCGGGGTTTTATCTCCAGCAAAGTCAAGGTTTTTTTTGTTATGCCTTGCTTCCGTATAGGTTGCTTTTCTAGGTTCTTATTTCACCGTGAGCACTCCCTGTTAGCGCCAGTGTCAACTCATAACGGTCGTCTGTTTGCGCCCTGTTCCCAGCTTCGCTCTGTAAGATTCCGAGCTTACTCGGCGTGGGCAGATAAGGAGTCACCTCTGAGTTTGAGGGAGAGGACTTCCACCTCTATCTTGTCTGGAGTTCAGCCATTTCTGGCTGGTTAGCTTATGTACGGACTGGATACCGTGATTCAGCTAGCAACGAATCGCACTTATTTTTACGGTCTCCCCTAACCACAAAAGTTATATTTGGTTGGATTATCAGCGTTGTAAACCGGAATGCTGTTGTTATTGAGAAAACTAGCCTTGTCGGCTTGGCATCTTGTCAAAAAAACAGTCAGCCCTGATCACAACTTTCATCGCCACACTCGTTAACTAGTCAACGAAATAAGGCTGGCTGTTTTTTCTTCTCTTAGGGATTTATAACAAATAAATTATCCACTCTTAGTGGAGTAGGAATCCCAAAGCGCCCAGTTTATAAGACGGGCGCTTAGTGCCGATCCCACAAGAAAAAGTTGGATATTTTTTAATTTGGAACTTGCTGAACCTATTGTCAAAATAGTTTTGTGGTTAGTCCGTAGATATAGGAATTTTTGTGCCAGTCACCTCTTGTTGCCAAAGATAGAAGGCTTTTACTTCTTTAGAAGCTAGCTAATTGACTGTGTCATCACGCTAGATCTGCCAAAAGTACAGCCTAACTCATTTTAAAAAGTGTCCCTAAAGGCTGAAGTTCAAAGGCTAGTGAAATCGTTATCTTTGTAATTAGCTTTGATCCCCATTGAGTTTTAGCCAAAATTTAGTATGCTTAACCTTCTGCAATCAATGTATCACTTTGTTAACAAAAAAATTGAAAAATATGACACAAACATAAAGACATTATAAAGTTAATTTTTTCCTTGGGATCGCTATAACCGAGTAGATACACGGGTTGTGGCTCAAATCCTCAATTGTGTATAGACGCAAAATAAAAGATGAAAATTAGCCCGAAACGGCACTAAATATGAAACAGATGAAATCACTTACTTCTGCCTGTAAATATTGTCGTTATTACAAGCTGGAAGGGCGTCGTGGCGGGTTCTGCCAACAGTTGGGAGCACCAGTGCTGGGTAATTGGAAAGCTTGTTCTTTGGCGCTGCCACCGTTTGCTCCTTCTTGGGAAAATTTGGAAGATGTTTGGGCTTTGCCAAATGCAACATCAGTCTTAGCTTCAGGTTTAAACAAAGGAGCGCTGGCTCCTGTCGAGGAAACAGCAACTACCAACTGTTCTGAAAAGGCAAAGGTTGAGGCAGTACTCATATAGCCTTTCTTTGCCAAAACAGGAAAAGTAAAATCGCTAAAGCACCATTTTAGTGCGGTTTTGAGCTAATTCGTTAATGCCTCTTTTCATTTCAAGTGAAATTAGACTTTTACCTTGTAAAGCGTGGACGTTTCACACTTCACTTTGTGAAAATGCTGGAATCAGTTATCAGTTGACAGTAAGCAGTTATCATTTCATCCAAAAAATGGATACGGAACCTAAGAAATTCATTCGTGAAGAAATAAAAAATCTTTTGAAATTCTCTAACATCAGGTGTGAAAATGAACTGACAACTGATAACTGAACACTGTTTTAACATTTCTGGGTCTGAAAAAGACCACACATGAAAAATCGCACCTTTGATAAAAGGCGCGGTTTTTGTGTTTCTAAGGTAGCCAAGGATATTGACGAAAGTCAGGTGGACGTTTTTCTAGAAATGCTTGTTTTCCCTCTCTTCCTTCTTCTGTCATGTAATACAGTAAAGTAGCGTTGCCAGCGAGTTCTTGCAAACCAGCTTGCCCGTCACAGTCGGCGTTAAATGCTGCTTTCAGACAACGAATGGCGATTGGGCTTTTTTCTAAAATTTCCTGCGCCCACTGGAGACCTTCAGCTTCGAGTTGTTCCACAGGAACAACGCAATTAACTAAACCCATGGACACTGCTTGCTGTGCATTGTACTGTCGGCAGAGAAACCAAATTTCTCGCGCCTTTTTTTGTCCAACAACACGGGCAAGGTAGCTAGCACCAAAACCCCCATCAAAACTGCCGACTTTGGGACCAGATTGCCCAAAAATGGCGTTATCAGCAGCGATGGTAAGGTCACAAATCAAGTGGAGGACGTGTCCTCCACCAATTGCATAGCCAGCGACAAGGGCAATCACCACTTTTGGCATGGAACGAATCAGGCGTTGCAAGTCCAACACGTTCAAACGCGGTATGCCATCATCGTCTACATAGCCACCTTCTCCCCGTACGCTTTGGTCGCCTCCAGAACAGAAGGCGTACTTGCCATCAGTGTGTGGACCAGCACCAGTAAATAGAACAACGCCGATACTGGTATCTTCACGGGCGTCGCAGAAGGCGTTGTACAGTTCAAAAACGGTTTTGGGACGAAAAGCATTGCGTTTGTGGGGACGGTTTATAGTAATTTTGGCAATGCCATCAGTTTTGTGATAAAGAATGTCTTCGTAGGTCTTAGCAGTTTGCCAGTTAATTTGCATCGCGAAAAAGTATTTACTTCAGCTTAAAAATTTTATCCTTGCTCAGGCATAGGCATACCTATGATATGTACGGCGATTGCCCAAGGGGCAGTGGCAAAGCCAATCGCACAGAATTCTATCGTAGGGAGGCATAGCGGTATCTAATATATGTGTCACGATTGCAGTACAAGTCAGAAAACTTTCTTATGGCACACACTGAAACTCATAACCACCCGCAAGATGACCTCTTCATTGAACCAGAAAAAGACCGACTAGGATATGCGTCCTTCGCCAAGCATTTGGCAGACAGTATTTGCAAAATGACCGTTACTGAAGGGTTCGTGATTGCAGTCTACGGTTCTTGGGGTTCCGGCAAATCGACACTGTTGAACTTTGTAGTTGACTATCTCAAGCAAAAGCCTGATGAGGAGCAACCAATCATCGTTCCCTTTAGTGCTTGGTTGTTTACTGGAAACCAAGACATTACAAGGCGCTTTTTTGACCAATTACACAGTGTTTTAACCTCTGTAAGATATGTGCCTAGAGGCTTGAGAGAGCGAATAGCCGGTTTTGCTAAACTTATTTCTGAAATTCCCCTGCCTTACGCCCAAGCTGGCAAGGCAGTAGCAACAATATTTGACGATCAGCAAAAGGAAGCTTCCGAGTTAAAAGAAGAAGTCGAAGACACAGTGGTGCAGCAGCAGCGACGAATAGTCGTGGCAATTGACGATATTGATAGGCTTCCCGCAGAGGATATTAAGCAACTCTTTCGGATTTTTAAAGCAATTCCGAATTTTACTAACGTTGTCTATCTTCTTGTTTTCGATAAACAAGTTGTCAGCAAAGCACTTTGCGAAACTAAGGAGGCATCACCAGAAGCATATTTTGAGAAAACTATTCAAGTTGCTTTTGAGTTACCTTCTCCAGATAAAACTTCACTTCGCAGGCTACTTTTTGAAAAACTCGATAGTGTTCTGATTGGCACACCAAAGGACGGCGATTGCCTCAACTCCAGTCAACCGTGTGGTGAGACAAGTCCAAGCGCTGAGGAACCAGAACTTCAGCAGGTTCCTGACTTGGAGGGAGCTGATGTGGAAAACCCACCCACGGCGCTGGCTCAAGTATTTGACCAAACCTACTGGAGCAATGTTTACTTTCAAGGAATAGACCACTTCATTACTAACCTCCGTGACATTGTTCATCTGACTGACACCCTAACAATGACATATCCGGTAGTGAAAGGCGAAGTGAACCCAGTAGATTTTATTGCTTTAGAATCACTGCGGGTTTTTTACCCAATGGTATATGACATAATTCGTAAAAACAAAAATGATTTTGTAGGAAAAGTAAATGTTTCCTTAGATGAACTGAAAAAGTTTCATAATTCTTGGCTTGCCCAATTACAAGACAAAGATAAGCAACCTGTTAAAAATTTGCTAAAAATTATTTTTCCTAAATTACAACCTGTTTGGGGAAAGAGATATTATGATGAACAAGAATTAAAGTGGCGAAACCAACAGCGTGTATGCTGTTCAGAAATATTTCCTATCTACTTCCGTTTAACTTTATCAGAAGCTGATTTATCTAATACTCAGATTCAAGCCATTCTTGCTTCAGCTTGTGATGCCAAGCTATTTGGAAAGAAACTTATAGAATTGTCTGAACAAATACGTCCTGATGGTACAACTCAAGTTAGGGCATTTTTAGAAAAACTTGAAGATAGCACGCTCAACGAAATTCCAACTGATTGCATTCCCTCAATTTTAGAAGCTTTCTTTGATGTGGGAGAAGAACTGTTGCGTTCTGACGATGAACCTCATACCACAATGTTTGATTTTGGAAATGAAATTAGAATTCATCGTATCATCTTACGCTTGTTATGCCGTCTTGATGAAGCTGCACGGTTTGAAGTGTTAAAAACCTCAATGGCTCAAGGAAAAGCATTATCAATAATTACGAAAGAATTAGAAAATTTAAATGAGCAACAAGGTGAGTACAGTTCAGATATAAACCTTGAAAATGAAGAGTTAATTAGCGCACAACATCTGAAAGAGCTGGAAGAAATTGTTGCTAAAAGAAAGCAGGCACAAAATGTGTATTGATATTCAGCCATGCGCTAGCGCTCCACTCTATATAGGGGTTCTTAGTACAGCATTTCATAAATTCCTAACGTTTTTAAACGCAAAGGAGCGCTGTGAAGCAGCGCTCTTGGTAGGGTTTCCCGACAGCAGGCGACTGGTGTTCGCGTAGCGTGCCGTTCGGCGATAGCCGTGGCGTTAGCCATAGGCATACCCGAAGGGAGGTAAACGCAGCGAAAAGTTCTGCAGGACGGTTTCCCGACCTAGGAAACTTTTCAAGACAAAGGTACACAGAGTCTTCGTTCAAGTTTTCGCTATGAACTTATGGAATCATGTACTTAGTTGAGTGCAATACATCAAGAAATAAGAACCACAGATGGACACAGATAAATAATTACTTCATCCAAACGAGAAGGGCTATATAGTTGGCAGCATGGGCGTTGTTATGCTGCATCTGGGGCAAGACGACCTACAGTTTCCCATATGAGCAGGCACTATTTGTCAAGCTACACTTGACGCTTCTATGGTCACGAATGTAAAGTGATACTTGACGACGAACAGACAAAGCTATGAAAAACCGACTGAAAGAACTTCGGCAAGTGTGCCAATGGTCACAATCTGACCTAGCTAGAGAATTAGGAGTCAGTCGTCAGGCGGTCAATGGTTTTGAATCCGGCAAGTTTGACCCCAGTCTGGACATGGCTTTCAAAATTGCCAGCTTGTTCAACGTTGCACTTGAAGACGTTTTCATCTATGAGAAGAATTCTATGCAAACACTTGTTGAGCGATTCAAAAATTACTTTGGTTTCGAGAGGTTCACTGAAAAGGCAATCAATGTGGTCAAGTTTGCACGTTCGGAGGCAGCACGTTCGCAGAAATCACAAGTCGAACCAGAACATCTGCTTGCGGCCTTGTTGGCTGATCCAACCACAACAAGTGCTCGTTTACTTCGAGCAAATGGCTGCCAGGTAGACATCGAAACCAATGAACATTCTTTTGAATCCCGTGAGAATCTAAGATTTAGTCCCCACAGTAATTTCGTTCTAGAACTAGCTTTGCAAGTCGTTCGGCTTCAGGGTAAGAAGTCGATTGGAACTGAACATCTTTTGTGGGGTTTACTCCGTCTAGCTGAAACAGACAAGACTACTCTGAGTGATCTGTTTCAACGATACGAAATTGATCTCGAAGCCCTGAACAGCGAACTAGCAAAAACGGTTTAAGCTGTTGGAGTGCCTCTGTCGCAATACTAGTCCTTCAGCTTATGATCGTGATTGCGTGGAGCCCAGCGCCCTAATGGGCAATGCTCCAAAGGATCTGCCTCTATGAGGCGATTGCCCCAAGGGCAGCGTCGCAAGCGGCGATTGCCCAAGGGGCAGTGGCAAAGCCAATCGCAATGTCTCTTAATCTTCTGGTTCTATCCCTGCTGCTCGCAATTGTGCTATCAGTCTTTCCGCCCGTTGCCGTTCTTGTTCAGTACGTTGTCGTTCTTGTTCAGCTAATTCGGAACCCCACAGCAGCAACTCTCCCTGTTCGTCCCACCAACGCAACTAGTATCCTGTGCGGTTTTCACCGGTTCCTTGCCAGACACCAAGGTAGAGGTTCATTTCTGCTATTTGGTGATGGTTATTTTCGTCTGCTGTTTGCAATGAATACTGTCCTGTATCATCCAATCGATACACTTCCAAACTGCCGCTATCCGGTTCAAAGATGAGGTAGTTCGGCACTTTTAAGATGCGCTCATAGAAAAACCATTTTCCAGGAGGATAGGTTGGTTTGATAGAATACTCAGTGCCATCTGTATCGGAAATAAATTCGATTACAATGACTGGCATATCTCCTTGTAGCTGTGGCGTGTAACTGCGTTTCACTTCTTCCCGTGCAACGCGAATACTAGGCACATATGTCCAATCGGGAGCTTTGATGACAATTTTACCATTTAAGGTAGCGCAAATCCCGTAATTAGTTGGTGCCAGCGCGTTTTCAGGTAATCTACCAGAAATTTCCAAACTTTCAGTTAAAGCTGCAGCAAGGGGAGGCTGGTTAATGTTATCGACTGGCTCATCTGGTAGTACGTAATCATCGGGTAATTTTTCCCAAGTTATTTGGTAGTCTTGGGTAACAGTAACTATCATGGCGGATTTCCCTCTTTGTATCTCTATTCGCCTCAAGCCCCTCCTTGCTTGCACGCTTAAGGGTTGGGGTGCGCTCTACTCCTCATCGTCGTCGGGTGCCAAATCTTCTTCCGTCAATCCCTGCTGCGGTATCGCTGCAATAATCGCATCTATAACCTTGGACACTGGCAAAATTTCAATGTCAAGGCTGGGGTATTTTTGCCCTTTTGGGACGATCGCCCTCTTAAATCCCAGTTTTGCCGCTTCTTTTAACCGCAGTTCCATTTGCGACACTGAACGGACTTGTCCTCCTAACCCAACTTCCCCAATCAGTACGGTACCAGGATCAACAATCCTGTCGCGGAAACTGGCAACAATTGCGATCGCTATTCCTAAATCCACGGCTGGTTCTTCTACACTCAATCCACCTGCGGAGGCGACGTAAGAATCTAGCTTGGACATCGGGATACCCACCCGTTTTTCTAACACTGCCAAAATTTGCACTAAGCGGTTGTAATCTATACCTGTGCCAGCACGACGCGGGGATGGGTAGCTGGTGGGACTCACAAGTGCTTGCAACTCAACAACAATCGGGCGCGTCCCCTCACAAGCAACGACAATTGCAGTACCGGGAGCCGGATCATCCCGGTTTCCCAAAAATAGCTCTGAAGGGTTGGGGACTTCTCGCAGCCCGTTATCTACCATTTCAAAGATGCCGATTTCGTGAGTTGCCCCAAAACGGTTTTTGACTGTCCGTAATAACCGATGGGAGGCAAAGCGATCGCCTTCAAAATACAACACCGTATCAACTAAGTGTTCCAATACCTTGGGTCCGGCGATCGCCCCTTCTTTGGTGACGTGTCCCACGATTAACATTGTGATGTCCTCATGCTTTGCCACCTTCATCAAAGCTGCCGTACATTCGCGCACCTGCGCCACAGAACCGGGTGCAGAAGTTAGAGCCGGAAAGAACACTGTTTGAATACTATCAATGACAGTGACGTTTGGTTTGAGTGAATCCATCTCTCGGAGGATTTCTTCCAAGTCTGTTTCTGGCAAAACATATAAATCGGCACCTATGCTGTCAGCTTCCTCTACTTTGGCAACTTCTTCGAGAGCTTCTTTTGCTGCTGTCCCATTGCCGTTGCCATTGCCGTTGCCATCGCCTACTAAATTCAAGGGTTTTCCCACCCCCAAACGAGAAGCTCTTAATTTTACCTGTTGTCCTGATTCTTCTCCAGAAACGTAGAGGATGCGGTATCTGTGCGACAGTAGATTCGAGACTTGCAACAGCAGTGTAGATTTGCCAATCCCTGGATCGCCGCCTATCAACACCATAGAACCAGGAACAACTCCACCTCCCAGAACCCGATCCAGTTCCTCATAGCCAGAAGCCCACCGTGTGACTTGGCGATCGCTAATCTGGTCAAATGTCAAAGAGGCTCGTGCTTTGGGAGCTTTAGTTGCTGTAGGTTTGCTGTTTGCCTGTTGATGCCATCCACTCATTCCGCGACTTGGTACATCGGTCGAGGACTGGATACTCATTTGCTCTTCTAAGGAATTGTACGTACCGCAAGCTGCACATTTCCCAAACCATTGGGGGGATTCTGCACCACATTCGTTACAAACGTAATAACTTTTAGGCTTTGCCATTCTTATATTTTATTAAATCTTCTTAATTTTTGCTTAAGTTTTTGAGCAAACTAAAATCCAATAATTGTAGGAAATGCGGGATTTTTCCAATCAATTTGTGAAATGATATCTTAATAATATGGTATTAAAAATTAATCATGAAAAATTTTAGTTAAGGAGCGTTGAGAAACTTGGAAAGTCATAAAGAAAAAATTCTAGTGGTAGATGATGAAGCCAGCATTCGCCGGATTTTAGAAACGCGCCTTTCAATGATTGGCTACGATGTGGTTACAGCTGGTGATGGGGAAGAGGCTTTGGAAACTTTTCGCAAAGCCGAACCTGACTTAGTGGTTCTAGATGTGATGATGCCGAAGCTAGATGGCTACGGCGTGTGCCAAGAATTACGTAAGGAGTCAGATGTCCCAATTATTATGTTAACAGCCTTGGGAGATGTGGCTGACCGGATCACGGGTCTGGAGTTGGGTGCTGATGACTACGTCGTTAAACCTTTTTCCCCTAAGGAGTTAGAAGCCCGCATTCGTTCAGTACTGCGGCGGGTTGACAAAACAGGTGCCTCTGGTATTCCCAGTTCTGGAGTGATCCATGTTAGCACGATCAAAATTGATACGAATAAGCGGCAAGTCTATAAAGGCGATGAGCGCATTCGGTTAACGGGGATGGAGTTTAGCTTGCTAGAGTTGTTAGTCAGCCGTTCTGGAGAAGCTTTCTCCCGTTCAGAAATTTTGCAGGAAGTTTGGGGATATACACCAGAACGCCATGTGGATACCCGCGTAGTAGATGTGCATATCTCCCGTTTACGGGCAAAGTTGGAAGACGATCCAAGTAACCCAGAGTTAATCCTTACAGCAAGAGGGACTGGTTATTTATTTCAACGCATTATTGAGCCAGGAGAGGAGTGAAGAGATAGGGAGCACCCGGTGCACCCGGTGCAGGGGAGAATAATTTTTGAGTCTTGACTCTTGATTTTTGACTTTACTCAGCACTCGGCACTCAGCACTCGGCACGGTAAAAAGCATGACTAAATCCGATCCCAATAAAGTTTTACGGCGTCTGCCCATCGTAGTAGGTGGGTTGGGCGCGGTACTTTTGCTGATTAACCGTTTGTTAGCACCAGAATTAACCAACTCCCAGGCGCGTGCAGATGTTCTGGGTGTAATTTTGAGTGCGGTGTTGATTTTAACAGGGTTAATTTGGCAACAGGTACAACCGCGTTTACCAGAAGCCGTCCAACTTATTGGCGAAGAAGGTTTTGTACTTGTACCCGATTTGCCCCAAGCTGTGAAAACAGAACTAGCCTGGGCATCGCATTTGTTATTAACGAATACGGTGACGCGATCGCTCATCGTTTTCTATAAAGGTAAAGTGTTGTTACGTCGGGGAATTTTAAGCCCTAAATCGGATGTCGTTCCAGGAGCAATCTTAAAACGAGTGCTGGAAAAACAAAAGCCAGTTTATCTGGTAGATTTAAAAGTCTATCCAGGAAGGGTTGAATTTGATTATTTGCCAGAGAATACTCAAGGTGTGATTTGTCAACCAATTGGCAAAGAGGGAGCCCTAATTTTAGGAGCCAATGCTCCTCGCAGCTACACAAAACAAGATGAAAACTGGATTGCGGGAATAGCAGACAAATTAGCTGTTACCCTAAAAGAGGAAATAGGTAATATTTAGTGGTTAGTGGTTAGTAGTAAAACCAACAACTAACTATTAACCACTAATAAATAACAACTCACAAATAATTATGCAAATTATTTACTGGTTACTTCTTGCCCTAATGGTTGTGGGTATTATTGGTGCTGTAGTTCCTGCCATTCCAGGAGCAAGTTTAATCTTAATTGCAATAATCACTTGGGGATTTATTAGTGGTTCTTTTGCCGCGATAAAAATACCACTTATTGTGACAATTCTTGTTTTATTACTGAGTATAGGAATTGATTTTTTAGCCAGCTACTTGGGTGCAAGAAAAGCTGGTGCAAGTCAGTGGGGGCAAATTGGTGCAATTGTTGGATTAGTGGTGGGTTTTCTAGGATTATTGCCAACATTACCTTTTGGTGGTCCATTATTAGGAATGTTACTCGGACCGCTTCTCGGAGCAATTATTGGTGAGTATATTTACCGACGGGATTTGAACTTGGCTATTAAGGCTGGTATTGGAATTGTCGTAGGTACGGTGGTTGGAAATTTGATTCAAGGGTTGTTGGCGATCGCAGCAGTTGTGGTTTTCGTAGTCACAACTTGGCCACAGGTCTTTCCCACTTAGAATTGAGCGAAAATTGTTAGTAAGCTTGGATCACAAATAAGCTTGCTTGCTTTAAATTTTTTCAAATTCTTGTAGGTGGGCCCGACAGCTATAGCAATCCTAAATCATAAGCCCTAGGCTACGTGAACAACAAGAGTCCCGACTTCTTCAAGAGTCGGGAATCTGAACCCGTTGTCTCAATCTTGATTTAAATATTTTGTCGCTTCAGTTGCAACAGCCTCTGCTTGATCATTCGCCAGAGTTTCTAATATGGATTTGGCTTGTGTACCGCCTAAACGACTCAAGGCTTGCGCGAGTCTATAACGAACTTGCCAATCTGGATCTGTTGCATAGGGAGCTAACAAGGGAATAGCCTGCGTATTTCCCAACTCGCCAAGCGAACTTATGGCTGCAGTCTTGACTAAATCATTGTCTGAAGAAAGTGCCTCTTTGAGCAACTCAAAGGCTCTTGGATCGCCCAACTCTCCGAGTGTAGCGATGATGCTGAATTGTACAATCCACTCGTTGGTGGTTTGGTAGCTTTGTTGTAAATCTTCAAAAGCATCATGTAGCTTCAAAGCACCTAAACAATCTGCTGCTGCGGCTTGCACATCGGCTTCAGGATCATTGAGCAAGCGATCGCGCAATATATTCAAAGATAAGTCTAAATCTTGTCCGCCTAGAGTATCCAACTGACTGACTGCTGAGTACCGCACACGGGAACTGCTATCGTTAACAGCATTTTGAATCAACTCAAAACCTGTAGCCGGTTCTAGTTGACGAATTTGATTCACTGCTCGCAAGCGATCGCCTAAATCTTCAGAATTCAGCAGTTGCTTGACAGATTCAGGAGTAATACTCATTTGATTATCCCAGTTTTCAAAGATGTTTTAAAAAAAAAGTCAACAATTCACACTCACTAGTCACATACTGGACTAATGGCTTATGACTTATAACTCATGACTCATCACTCATCTTGATTGGCTGCCATTGCCCGAATAATGTCACCACGCGTGAGAATACCAATAACTTGACCCTCGCTGTCAAGCACTGGTAAGCGGTGGACATTGCGATCGTGCATCAGTCTAGCAGCTTCTGTAGCAGTTTTGTCAGGAGTGATGGTAATAGGGTTTTTGCTCATGACTTCACCAACAGTTTGTCCAAGTGCCTTATGCAGATCGCGTTCATAATTTCCGGGATTTTGCAAATAAATGACGCTATCAAGAAACATGATGTAAGCCGGAGGAGTCACACCAGTTTCTTGCCACATCAAGTCCGTTTCCGAAATAATACCTACTAATTTGCTAGTTTCATCTACAACAGGCAACCCACTTATCCGTCGTTCTGCCAGGATTTTAATCGCTTCCTGTAAAGGACTTTCCGGTTGGACGACAATCGGATCACGGCTCATGATATCGGCAACGGTCTTAGGCATTGGCTTGGTGTCACCTTTTATTAACCTACCTGGGATCATTGTAAAGAATTACGGGTATTAACCTGGCAACGTTAATACATTGTTACCAAGAAAGAACTCAGAACTCAAAATACAGAAGCAGTTTTGGGTGATGACTTATCACTCAAATTCAGTTTCACAGAATACTTGTAACAAATCAATACAATTTGCAATTGCTCCCAAGTGGGCAATTTCGTACCCGTGAGTGTTTTGTGTAGGAAACGCCAAACAAGCCCCACGAGCAACATGACCAAACTTCATAGCAATTGAAGCATCACTACCAAAACCACTGAGTGTTGCAAGCTGTAGTGGCATATCCAATTGCTTGGCGCAGTGACGCAGTTGCCCATTTAGGGTTTCATCGTAAATCCCATACCCATCTTGAAAAAGTATCACAGGGTTTTTCCCGTCTTCAATTGGGTATTCTGATGAGAGAGGACAAATTTCCAATGCAATCAAGGCATCTAAGCGTTGGTTTTGAGTAAAGAAAAGCGCGCCAATTGCTCCCACTTCTTCTTTTGCTGACGCTACCAAATAGACATCGACTGCTGGCTGTTTTACCTTTTCGGCAAGTGCTAGTAGGATAGCAACTGAAGCTTTGTTATCCAAGGTATAACTGGCAATATAGTCGTTTAACCTGATGGGGTGCTTACGATGCTTGCCAATCACCATTCTAGTTCCTGGTCGAATGCCAGCTGCTTCTAATTCAGAAGTCGTACATTTTGTCTCAATCCAAGCATTTTCCCATTTTACAGGAGTGTCTTCCTGCTGAACTTTTTGCGGTGATTCGTGGGAGACGTGGCGGGAACCAAAACTGAGAATACCGCTGACAGTTGCGTTGTCTCCCAGTAAATCCACGACTCCTTCGCCATAAACCCACGGAAATGCGCCACCTAGCTTACGAACTTCGACTCGACCTTTGTCGCCTACTGTTTTTACAATTGCACCTATTTCATCTTTATGAGCGGTGATAGCGATTTGTCTTGTTCGATCTAACCCTGGAATTTTAGCAATGATATTGTCAGCGCGATCGCACCAAACTTCGACTCCCAACGCTGCAAATTGCTGCATTAAAAATTGATTGATTTCTGCTTCTACACCACTAGGAGAATGGTGCATAACCAATTCTTCAATTTTTTTGAATAAGTCTTCGTAATTCCACATTGTTAGTTTAATTTCAACCAAAAATATATAATTTTTTTATCTAATCAATCATATATCAAGACCGGATTGTGCAAACTTGATATAAAAAGAAAGCCGTCATTCATGAGAATGAGGGCTTTCTTGGATTACTCAGTTAATAAACGGATTTATCTTTCAACGACTGCACGATATGACTGTTTGCTAACAACTTGACTTGTTACTGGAGTGAGGGCTGAGTTTTTTTGTTTGCGCTTAAGCATTCCTGCTGCACCCAAAGCACCAAGCCCCAACAGAGCTAATGTTGCAGAGGATTCAGGGACAGACTTAGCTCTAATTGAGGCTAATGCTGTTTCTGCTACCAGCTGATGAGCGGATGAAGTGGGATGAACAGAATCAAAGAACAAGAAATCGTTCGGGTTATTACACACACTTGTGAGCACACCTTGCACAAGATCACCGACCACACAAGGTGCGGTAACATTTGTGAAACCAAATTCACTCGGATTAGCTAGCACCCTATTAAATAGGGAATCAACATCAACGGGGATAATATTGACGCCAGGCGTATTACTCAATTGACCCAGAGCAGCTGCTAATGCCGCGTTATGATTGTTTGTTAAAGTCGTGAAAGCGTTAGCATTTCCCGTCGCCGACACCAAAGGAGTCTTGCCTAAATCTGGCAAGTTAAATACTAAAATATTTTTCGCGCCTGCTTGGGCAAGTAACCCTACTGAATCTGATACATTCTTTACTGTTTGATTGACGTCAGGGCTCTGAGTAAACAAGTAATCGTTCGCACCTCCCCACACAGCATAAAGACCGTTTGGGTCAACCTTCTGATTATTTGTTAGGAACGGTTGCGTAAACGAGCCGACTTGTTCCAGTACTCCTGGAACACCGGGAACATTAAAGAAGTTTCCTTGACCAGACAAAGAACCACCAAAGGCATAGTTAACGCCTTCGGGAGCAGTCGTCCTGAGCTGAACGATTAAATCAGTAATTGTGGTGGGGGGTAATCCTAGGTTATCTCCGAGATAGTCCACCCAAATCTTGTCATTGGAAAAACGTCCTTGAAAGTAGGGCGGTGGGGGAACCGGACCTGTTGGTAACCCTTGAGTGACGTTGAATAAGTTACCAGTATCTGACAGGCTGTCGCCAAAGACAACAAACTGACTAAAATCAGCTGCTGAAGCTTTTAGCGGCACAGTCAAGGAGAAAAGCACAAATCCTGCTGTTACAAGTTCTTTTTTCATACTCACTCTATAATCGTATATTTTATTACTCGTTAGACTAAATACATAGGGGTAGCGCTGGTTTCCTGAAAATTCTTCTATGTATTTATTGAAAAACTTACTGTCGCACGAGTCCTTATTCCACCCCGACATAAATCACATATGCCTTCGGCACGCTTTGCAAACAAATCTCAGCCGACTCCAACTGGAGGTTTTCATTACCGGGCTACTTAGATTCCAAACTTTTTAGGTGTATTGAGGTAATTGTACGTGAGGTAATTGTACGTACTGATGCACAAAACGTTAATCTAAAAGCTATCACACACGATAACTGTTAGTGTTTCCATTTACCCATTTTTCATAATTAAGAGGAAGTTTGTAAAGAAACTGTAAAGATTTCAGCCAAGTTGACTGGAACGAATAAAGGCTGAGAAGATAAAGTCATAAATTATACATAAGTGACTTTATAAGCCTGACATCAAGAGGTTGTTGAACGTTGGGTAAGCTTGTAGGTAGGTTTGTACGACTTTTGGCTTTGCTGTTTCAAGTCAATTTTATACTCTATCCAACATATTTATTTGGATAGATGCATAAATTCAGGGTACTACTATAGTCGTAAATATCTCATTTTCAACTATAGTATAGATGCTTAAAAAATAGTTTTCAATATAATTACCAACTACTAGTAGTTCACCACAGAGATTTTGACAGGTGTCCAGGTTACTGAGAAACTAGTTGAAAATCTCGGTATTCACAAATGGCAGAAAAATACATCGTTAACCTCACACAAGAGGAATATTCATCA
>JAHHIB010000004.1 GCA_019359075.1 Kalymmatonema hyalinum WJT4-NPBG1 | reverse complement strand
GATTGTTTAGGCGTCGCTTGACGGACGCAGCAAGATAGAAATTGTAAGTACGGTTTGAGTAAAAATCCTCTACTGAATTACGATTCTGTTAGCAGAATCTCAGACCCTTTAGGGCTGAGAGTGTCAATGAATTCATTCACGATAATCTAGCGGGTAACTTATCGCTGGCAAAGATCGCCTGTGAAGCTGGCATGAGCCAATATTACTTCTCGCGGCTGTTTAAGCAATCGATAGGGGTTTCAGTCTATCAATATGTGATGCAGTGTCGGATGGAACGAGCCATGCAGTTGTTGCAGCACAATGAGTTAATGATTGCTGACATTGCTCGTCTGGTTGGGTTTGCGGATCAGAGCCACTTCACGCGCCAATTTAAGCGTCTGGTTGGAACTACCCCGCTCAAATTCCGCAATCAATAGCAGGAATGTTCTAAAAAAAGCCGAGATTGACAAGACAGATTTCTGGCGAGTGTCTACCATCGAATTTGGCACAATACAGGAAACTCTATTCAACTACCCCAGGCTGGCAAGCCTGAGCCTGGGGATTGCTAAGACCACTTTTAGCAAGGTAACTGTTGAATAGCTCACGAGACTACATCAGTTACAGACGTACAGGTACTTCCCTAGCCCGTACCTCTCTAGGTTCTAGTGGTTAGAACGTTGGGTAAAGCCAAGACACACTGATGTGGTTGAGCAAAGGGACTAAAACATTTATGGGTTATACCATGCAAAACGTTCGAGTGCCAGTAGTAGATAAGGAGGGCAAGCCGTTAATGCCAACGACTGCATCTCGCTCACGTCGTTGGATGGAGCAAGGTAAGGCAATTCCAAAATGGTCAGACTTAGGCATATTTTATGTCCAGTTAGTTGAACCGCCATCAGGTTACGAAACTCAATCAATCAGCATTGGACTCGACCCAGGAAAACGTTTTTCCGGCGTTGCTGTTCAATCTCAAAAGTACACTCTTGGAATGCTTCACCTTGTTCTCATGGGCTTTATCCCAAAACAGGCTTCAGCGATGCCAGGGATTAACAGTAAAATGGACTACCGCAGACTGCTGCGGAGGAGCCGTAGAGGCAGAAGGATTAACCTAATGGTAGTTTTTAATCTGCGTAATCATAGGCAAAAGCGGTTTGAGAATCGGCGTCAATCTAAAATTGCCCCAAGTATTCGCTCAAACCGTCAACTAGAACTGAGAGTAGTTGCCGAATTGTGCAAGATATTCCCTGTTTCAGCAATTGTCTATGAGCAAGTGAGAGCCGATGTTGATTTAACAAGCGGCAGGAAAGGTGCCAAATCAGGAAAAGGATTTTCTGCGGTGATGGTTGGGCAAACTTGGATGTTAGAGCAATTACGTCAGTTTGCTCCTGTCATCACACGAGAAGGTTGGCTTAAAGACGGAAACGGTACTTCCCAAATTCGTCAACATCTCGGCTTGATTAAAGACAAGGCAAATAAAGAACGCCAATCACCCGAAACTCATGCCGTCGATGCTATCGCTCTAGCCTGTGCCACATTTGTGCAGTACAAACCCTTTCATACCGCTAATACCCGTGGTTGTATCTGGGTAGGTTCGGTATCAATTACGCCTGCAATCTTCAAGGTAATTTCTAGACCCAGAATTACCAGGAGACGCTTGCACGATGCTGTTCCAGCCAAAGGTGGAGTTAGAGAGCGTTACGGCGGAGCGACTACACCATTCGGTATCCGTAAAGGTGACTTGGTTGCTTACAAAGACCAACTGGGTTACTGCTCTGGATACACGAGCAAGCAGCTATCAATATCAGACGCGAACTGGAAGCGGTTGGGTCAAAGAGCCATCAGCAAATGTCGGATGGTTGCTCGTTCAACGGGGTTGGTGGTTTCGGGAGCATCGAACCCCACTCAACCACCCCTCCTATCCCTCCCCGCCGCATAGGCGGACGGGGTATCTCGGAGGTTTTGATGAAGGTCTTTGTGACAGGCGGAACAGGATACATTGGTAGCGCGGTTGTGCGATCGCTTATCGCCCGAAATCACACGGTCATTGGGCTTGCCCGATCCGAACAATCGGCACAGCGCCTCACAGACATGGGAGTTCAACCCTATGTCGGTGTTTTGGAGGATATTTCCAGTCTCGCCAGTGCTGCCAAAAATGCGGAGGCAGTTGTCCATACCGCCTTCAACTATGACAACTGGAGCAAGATGGACGAATCCTACGCTGCCGAGCAAGCTGCTGTTTCGGTCATGCTGGATGCAATCGCAGGCACAGGGGGTGCCTTCATTTATACGAGCGGTGCTGGGACGATCGGTGATACGGGGATGACCCTTGCTGCCGAAGATGTAGTCCCCAATCCGCCCCTCTTCGTGCAGGTGCGTGCCCAAATCGAGCGGTTGGTTCTTGATGCCGCCAACCGCAGCGTGCGTAGCATTGTGGTGCGTCCCGGTCTGGTCTACGGTCGTGGTGGCAGTGGACTGGTGAATCTCTTGATTACATTGGCACGCCAAGCGGGGGTAGGGCGTACTTTCGGAGATGGCGAAAATGCTTGGTCAACGGTTCACATCGACGATCTAGGCGATCTCTATGCTCTCGCGCTCGAAAAAGCACCCGCAGGCTCAGTCCTCCATGCTGTTGCGAGCGAACCGATCACCATGCGGGAGATTGTGGCGGCAATCAGCCGGACTCTGGGGTATGGCGGTCGGATAGAGGCTTGGGCAATCGAGGAAGCCCACCAGCAGTATGGGGATCTGGCGGACTCGATCGCCAGTGAGAAGCGCTTGAGCGCGGAGCGAACCAAGGCATTGTTGGGCTGGACGCCTGAAGCGCCGTCCATTATTGACGAGCTTCAGCATGGGTCTTATGTATCTATGATGAGGAGTTAAGGACATGATCGCGATCGAAAAAGGACAACCAGTGGTAACGCTCATCACCGTCCACACCTGCAAACCGGAGGATCAACAACAGCTTGTAGAACTGCTGGCAGAAGCGCTGAACACCATCTATCGGCACGTACCGGGTTTCGTTTCTGCGAGTATCCATAAGAGCTTGGACGGTGTACGGGTGACGAACTACGCCCAGTGGCAAAGCCGTGAAGCGTTTGAATCTGTGAGGGATAATCCAGCTATCGTGCCCTTTGCACAAAGGGTTGCTGAAATCGCCTCGTTCGATCCTCACCTCTATGAAGTGACCGAGGTGTATCACGCCTGACCAAACGCTCTCGCAAACCCTAACGCTATTTTCTACTGCTTTAGTGGGGGTTGTAGTGTCTCAACTAATTCGATTAACTACTAACCACTTCCTTTCGTCAAGGTTTTCTCCACTGCAACTGTTTTATTCAGTGGCAGTATCACGGTAAATGTTGTACCTACACCCACTTGACTCTCTACCGTAATTTGTCCTCCGTGCAATTCAACTGCATTTTTGACAATAGTTAACCCTAGCCCGGTTCCTGGAATATTGCCTGTGTTACTACTTCTAAAAAAGGAGGTAAATAGCTTGGGCTGATCTTCTTCTGGAATGCCAATACCTTCATCTTGAATACGGAAAATGACACTTTTTTGGTTACAAATAAGTTCAAAGAGAATAGTACCTCCTTGTGGAGAATATTTAATGGCATTTGAAAGTAAATTGGTGAGTATATGCCGAAGCAATTTTTCATCCATCACAGGTAGGTCTTCTCTTTTGCAGCCGTAAACGCACTCCTCAACAAAGTTAAGATGATACTTTTCGCCAGCGCTCAACTGTAGCTGTTCGACTAAATCTATGCACAAGCTTATTAAGTCTATGGGAGTTGGTTCAAACTCAAGTTTTCCTGCTTCTGTTTTTCCGATAATTAAAACATCTTCTAATATCTGAGTTAGATGTTTTACGCTTGATTTAATTTTATTGTAATGTCGCTCTTTTTTCTCATAAGGTAATTGATTACCGTAGTTTTGGAGAAAGTCGCAAGACAACAAAATGGTCGTCAGCGGTGTGCGGAATTCATGAGATGCAATGGTAATAAAGTCGGATTTGAGTTTACTAATTTCTCTTTCTTTCTCTAGTGCTAAACGGTTTTCTTCAGCCTGTTTTCGCTCGGTAATATCTTGGGCGATGCCCACTCGACGATAGACTTCTCCAAGATTGTTGTAAACTGGAAAACTACTATCCCAAATCCAACGTACAGAACCATCTGGCTGCACAATTCTATATTCATTGTGGTAGGCGCTATATGTATTGTTCTGAATATTAGTAACTACGCGCTCTTTGTCCTCTGGATGAATAGCTTCCAACCAGGAATTGGGGTTAGCATACAAACTCTCGCGGCTGCGTTGCCACACTTGCTCGTATGCAGGACTGATGTAGATAATTTTGCAGATTTTGAAGTCTTGAAGCCAAAAAACTTCTTGAATGTTTTCTGCTAATTGGCGAAATTTCTCTTCGCTTTGTCGTAGCATTTCTTGCGCCACCAGCTTGGAGGTGAGTTCTAGCTGCAACTGGGCGTTACTTGCCTTGAGATCTTTTTCCTGCTGGGTTAAAGTAAAAACAAGCTGGCTGATGTTTCGAGAGAGATTAGCGATTTCATCTTGACCTTGGAGGACGGGGATTTTAACTTGTTTGTGACCTTGACGGATGTAGTTGGCGGCTTTGGCGATCGCCAACATGGGGTTGGTAATTGCTGCTGTCACAAGCCAACCCAAAACAGCAAATAATATACCTAGCATCATGTTTCCAATAAATATCTGCTGTTGTAGATGCCTTATGTGAGCAAATGCGACATCAGTTTTTTGCCGTACTAGCACCAACCACCCTAATCCAGCGTAATTCCGATAACCGACACTTTGAGCGTAGCCAGTCAGATAACTGTGACTATCCAACCAAGTCTCAATTAGGAAACCATTCATCCCACGTTGCGCTGCTTTAACACTTTTTAGGGATAGGGAATTCACAGCACGAAACTCCGGAGGGGCTAGCAAAACATCACCATTCTGACTAAGAACAAACATTTCTTTGTTGCGTTCTTGTACAGTCGGTAACAGTGATTTTTCCACCTCCCGAGACCATGTCCAGCTTAAATGAGCACCCAAAACACCCTGTGGCTGACCTTGAAGATTGATCACAGGAACCGCTATATCTACAAAACGCAGTGGTTCGTCCGTCGGATTGGGTAGCAATTTCGCCAGTTTTACAGCGTCATGTACGTCACCGATGTAGCTTGCTCTTCGCCCGTGAATGAACCAAGGTCTTTGAGAAACATCCTTGGCTTCTAATAATTTTCTTGTACTGGCTTGAACAATACCCTTATTATCAGTTAAACCTATCCAAGCATAATCAGTATAAGTGCTTTGTAGCTTTTCTAAGAGTGTGCGCTGCTGTGATACAGAATCTGGATCGCGGATGGCATCGAGTGTGCTGATAATCTGAATGTCGCGATAGCGCTCAAACATCCCCCGGTCTAGCTTATCAGCCATCTGGTAAGCGATTTGGGCTAGCGACTGACCAACATCGACTTTGACCTGTTCGCTGGTAGTGTGTCCGACAATCAGACTTGCTAAGATTGACAGCACAAAGGCAACACTGCCAATTGCCAGCCCTAACCTGGTTCTGAGGCTGTGGAGAGGATTTCGCTTGGCAGTTGCTAAGTTATGTAAAAACCTAAAAATGGTCGCCACTCCAAAATCCTCCGGTTTTCCATAGATCTAGTTAAAACCTCAAGGGCTGATGATGATTGTAAATTTCTCTGACTATATTAAAATCAGCGCCTGTAAATCGTTTAGATTGATCAGATCACGGTTTTAGCATAAGTCAACTTGCTTATCTAAAAACGAAAACAGATGAGATTGGTGCCAAATCAGCATAAACTTTTTGGTGGTAAAGCTAATAAAAGAGGTTGCTGTGGCTAAATTCCTGTTCGTAACCGATTTAGACAATACGCTGGTTGGCGATGAGAATGCGCTGACCGAACTCAACGATCGCCTGCACTTTACACGCCAAGAACATGGCAGCAAGATTGTTTATGCGACAGGGCGATCGCCTGTTCTTTACCAAGAACTCAAAGACGAAAAAAATCTTTTAGAACCAGATGCCCTGATTTTAGCTGTGGGAACAGAAATTTATCTTGACGGTACCCAAACCCCCAACTCAGAATGGTCAGAAAAACTTTCATCTGGTTGGAACCGTGACCTTGTAGTAGCAAAAACGACCCAATTTCCTGAGTTGGTTCCGCAGCCAAACTCAGAACAGCGTCCTTTCAAGGTGAGTTTTTTCCTCCAAGAAGAGCCATCTGCAAGGGTGTTACCGCAACTTCAGTCAGAGTTGCAACAAAGTGGTTTAAATGTAAAGTTAATCTACAGTAGCGGTATAGACCTTGACATCGTACCTCATCACAGCGATAAAGGACAGGCAGTACAGTTTCTCCGCCAAAAATGGAAATTTGTAGCAGAGCAAACGGTTGTTTGTGGCGATTCTGGTAATGATATTGCTTTATTCGCTGCAGGAGCAGAACGGGGCATTATTGTCGGCAATGCTCGTCCAGAGCTACTTCAATGGCATAATGAACATCCTGCTGACTACCGTTACCTGGCAACAAATTTTTGTGCTGGTGGAATACTAGAAGGCTTAAAACATTTTGGTTTCTTAGAATGATTAGTTATCTCAAAGGAATCGTTGCTGGTATCCAAAACAATAGTGGTAATCGCTATACACTGACACTGGAAGTGAATGGTATAGGGTACGATTTGCAAATCCCTGCACGACTGGCACAGCAGTTGCCAGACTCCGGAGGCGAAGTGCAAATTTTTACCCATTACCAAATTCGAGAAGAGGTGCCATTGCTGTATGGCTTTGGTTCACCTGGGGAACGAGATATGTTTCGCCATTTGTTGAGTGTCAGTGGCGTTGGCGCAGCTTTGGCGATCGCCCTGTTGGACACTTTGGAACTACCAGACTTAGTGCAGGCGATTATTGCCGGCAACACTCAATTACTCATTCAATCCCCTGGTGTTGGCAAAAAAACCGCAGAACGCCTATGTTTGGAACTAAAAAGCAAGTTAGTAGAGTGGCGTAAAACAGCAGGATTCTTCGTCGCGACAGGCGGTCCTGCACCAGGGATTCTTGAAGAAGTACAAATGACCCTCTTGGCACTCGGGTACACTGCCAATGAAGTGAGTCATGCTTTACACGTAGTCAGTGAGAACATTGGACTACCCAAAGATGCCTACGTGGAAGAGTGGATTAAACAGGCAATATCTCACCTAAGCAGTGAATATAGTCATTGACACTCCCCATGCCTAGAAGGCAGGGAATTCTTGCTTCACCGGGATTCCAATGAATTTACCCTCGGCAAGCATCTTGACCGTATGCCCTACGGCTGCAAGTCCGCGTATCGCGACTACTTGAGCGGCTGCAACATCTCTATCAGTTGTATAGCCGCAATTTGAACAAATATGAGTACGTTCTGATAGTTTCTTCTTTCCTGTCTCAGTTCCACAGTTGGGGCAAATCTGCCTTGTCTTGCGACTATCTACCTTTTGAAAGTACACACCACGCTTGAAGCAGGTCTGTTCAAGAATGTTGAAAAATTGCCCAAATCCTGCATCTAGGCAGTGTTTACCCAACATAGAGCGAGACAACCCAACAAGATTTAAATCTTCAACAAACACCATTCCAGCGTCGTTACAGATTTGGTGAGACAGCTTACGATGCCAGTCTTTGCGACAGTTAGCAACGTACTCATGTAACGAAGCTACCTTCTTTTGTGCCTTTTTCCAATTGTTCGAGCCAATACGTTTTTTTGAAACGTTTTTTGGTAGTTATTAGTAGTCTGTCATTAGTCATTTGTCATTGGTAAATATATAGAGTTAGGAGTTATTATTATGAACCACCTCCCTTACTCGCCCTACTTCCTACTATGCCCGCAGATCCCTACGCTTGGATAGAAGAATCCCTGGCTACAATTCACCGTGCTGATTGGTATCGCTCAGTACAAACAATCCATGGTCTTCCTGGTGCTACGGTACTTTTGGAAGGACGAGAGGTGATTAATTTTGCCAGTAATGACTATCTGGGATTGGCTGGGGATGAGCGGCTAATTGCAGCGGCAACGATTGCTGTCCAAGAATTTGGAGCCAGTTCTACAGGTTCTAGATTACTCAGCGGACATAGAGAATTACATAGGGAGTTGGAAAGAGCGATCGCATCCCTCAAACAAACAGAAGATGGCTTGGTATTCAGTTCTGGCTATCTCGCCAATGTAGGTACAATAACTGCCCTTATAGGCAAGCGCGATTTAATTTTATCCGACCAGTACAATCACTCTAGTCTCAAAAATGGGGCAATCCTGAGTGGTGCAACCATTATTGAATATGCTCATTCTAATGTTGAAACATTAAGAACCCAACTCAGTCAACAAAGGCAAAACTACCGACGCTGTCTAATCATTACCGATAGCGTCTTCAGCATGGATGGTGATTTGTGTCCTTTACCTGCACTACTCGATCTAGCAGAAGAATTTAGCTGTATGCTGCTCGTTGATGAAGCTCATGCCACCGGGGTACTAGGGAACACTGGCGCTGGATGTGTAGAACATTTCGGATGTACGGGAAGGCAATTCATTCAAATTGGCACTTTGAGTAAAGCTTTGAGTAGTCTAGGCGGATATGTGGCGGGAAGTGCAGCCTTAATAGACTTTTTGCGGAATCGCGCACCTAGCTGGATTTACACTACTGCGCTTTCTCCTGCGGATACAGCAGCGGCGCTCACAGCAATCAAAATAGTACAGCAAGAACCGCAACGCCGCGCCCAATTGTGGCAGAATGTAGCCCAACTCAAACAGGTCATCCAACAGCGCCTACCCAACCTGATATTACTACCGTCTTCCTCACCCATCCTCTGCTTTCAACTGCCAACCGCAGCAGATGCGCTCAAAGCTGGAAAGCAACTGAAAGCTGCTGGCATTTTTGCCCCGGCTATTCGTCCCCCAACCGTTCCTACCAGTCGAATACGGATTTCTCTGATGGCAACTCACGAACCAGCCCATATCCATAAACTAGTAGAGATACTTGCGCAACTTTTCCCGTGATTGCTTGTGTTCCCACCGAAGTTGTAGAACTGGGCAGGAAGCTCGCCCTGACGGCATATACACAGTTGCGTTCAAAAATATCGCAATCCCCACCCTATGATTTTGCTAAAAATATCCTGATGATGCAGAGATTCACATGAACATTGTGATTAAAATCACTGCTGAGGAAATTTCATTGATGGTAATGAGCTTCTAACAATGTAGCTCTTTACATTCATGTTGTGACTCAGGTCACTGCTCAGTGAACCTGATTGTTGATATATATAATCCTGCTCATAACTATAATGTAGAGCTTGAGATTCATGTTGTGACTCCGGTCACTGCTTAGCATATTTTCATCTGGGTGCTAAAACAGCAACAAAGCTAATAGTATACTGTCCAAAAACTTAGTCAGAAAAGCAAAATAATGATCCTTGCACCCAAAACTGTCATGAATCAACCGGAGATTTTTTAGATTTCACAAGTCAGGGCTGATATATAAAGTAAATTTTCAAGCCGTACAATTTTTCAACAGTGTTTCATATACGGATATTGTACGCAGGGTTATAGCGAAAAATGAGTTGTGTACACAGTGCAATCTCAGCAACAAGAAGTGCTATAACACTTTACAAGAATTTAAAGCTGGCTTCATAATCACACTTTACGAGAATTTAAAGTTGGCTTCATAAATCACATTTCAGGTGACAGGAAGTTAATCGAGGTTCCATCGGTAAAAACGCTTATGGTTATCAGGAGATCTCATCAAATTATTTAGAAGGATAAAATTTAAAACCCTTGTTGTTAATAGCTTTAAGCTAAACAAGCGAAAAGAGGGAAAATCTTAGTAGGATGGTAGTTCCTTATTTTTACTTAGCCACAACACTAATTATTCACACATTCTTTTTAAATATTTATAGGGAATTTTAACTAAATACCGAAATAATATCTAGATAATTGTATCTAGAACTAAATAAATAGATAGGACACTCTTCGACAGAAGGTATTCCTCAATAACTTTTAAAGACCAATAACTTCTTATAAAGAAAAACATGAATATATTTACTCGTTTACTAAGTACATTTGCTATCTCTGTATCTGCTGTTGTTGTTATGCCTTACTTTGTAATAGCGCAAGAGACTCCAACTACTCCCCAACAAAAAACGACGCATAAGCTTTGCTCTTCGGATGCCGTGGAAGATTTGTTGCCTCCGCTAGTGAGCCAGAAAAGTGGAGAACCGCTTTCCTACTTAGGGCAGCAAGGTTTTACACAAAACCCAGATGGTGCCTGGGTTTGTTATGCAAGTGATTCTAGGAAGCAGGGACGTTATTACACCTTATTGAAAGTTCAACAAATCAATGGAAAGCTTGTAGCCAGTTCTTTCCTGGAGGGCGGCATTCTCGTTGAAGGGCAGGACAACCGCAGTCTGGACTTATTCACGATGCTCATAGAGAAGCATACAAAGACAAATCAAGGGAACCGTGAAAGTATACGCAGATATCTGGAATCCTTCTTTTCCCTAGTGAAGGAAGCAAAGGTACAACCTTCTAGTCGTGGTTACCTCTTCGACCAACCAAACAGCGCTGTTGTCATCTACCACTCTGTTACAGGCGAAAAACTTAAGGGGACAGCAATCACAATTAACATCAACTCGCCTGAAAATTTAGCTTCCTCTCCAGTTTCATAAGGTGCATCTTAAAGTTACTTAGTGGAGGAGAATCCCTTGAAGTCAAAAGTTCAAACAATTGCAGTGACACTATCATCCTTTGCAACAGTAGTCAATGCATCTCAACCTGCTTCTGCTCAACTCAACGTTGGACACTATGGTATCCAACAAGGACTGGAGCAAAACTATCTCCAGTACCAGGTATCAGGGCGAGATTTAAGCCAAATGCGAGGCATTCCTGGATGTAGTGTAGGATTTGGTGCTTCTTGTAACAAGGCTGGAGCAGTCTTCCAGAAAATACTTGAGTCGAATGGTGGACCAACCTACGAGCAGTTGCTGATGAAAGCCGCTGGTGGGGAAGAAAACTTCCGCAATTTCGCTTCCTTTTATGGAAACAATCCCAATCTTGCTGAGATACCGTACGCCTCATTCTGGGAGAACAACAACGCTGATATCGTGGACGGGTACCGATATCTTCTTGGGCAGACGGTAAGTCAGACTCCTCAAGAAGGTTTGGGACAGGTCACCAAAAACTTTGACTGGGCACCTCAAGGAGGTGGAAACTCGCTTGATCCTCGCAATGCCTTGCTCGATTTGAAATACTCTTATGGGCGTCTGTTGCTTCAGGAGATTGCAAAAATTCCCGATGCTCAGCAGCAGATTCAAGCTATGGGTCTAAAGCCGGAGGAAGCCAAGTTTTACTCGGAGAAACTTTCAGCAGCCAAGCTTGCGTTGAATGGGAATGAACAGTCTCTCAAAGAGACCATTCTCAAAGAACTCTCCGTGCCATATTCACCAGATGGTGGTGATTTCAACCGTCCAAATCTTGGCGTTCCCTCTTCCTCTGATGGGTTCATTGAGGAAACTCTCGCTGGAGATGTCGTTTCATGGGAAACTCCAGTATCGTTAGCGCCAGAAGCAATCAGTCTTGATCTTCCTTCCAGCCTTGCAGGAGTTGATTTTCCTGGCAGCTTAGCAGAAGATGTCGTGTTGCAACAAGGCTCAGGGAGCTCTTTTCCAACCTGGCTCATAGGCGGTGGCGGTCTTGCTTTACTCCTACTTCTTCTCTCGTTTGGTGGCGGTGGTTCCTCCGGTCGCGGTGGTAGCAGCATCGCAGCTACACCGCCTGTTGGCACTTCCTCTTCCTCTGGCGGTTCTGTTCCTCCATTAGGCGGTGGTCCTAGTGGTCCTCCCGGTGAAAACCAAATCATTGAAGTGCCGTCTACTCCTGGCGTGCCAACTGTGCCTGGACAGGAAGTGAAGCAGGTACCGGAGCCAACAACAATAACGCCGCTTGTATTAATGATCATTTTCATTTACATGATCACTCTCAAGCACTGGCGTACACAAACAAGAGGCTAAGTTTTTCCTTTTTGTAGTCTGCTAGCTAGGCTGAAATATAAAAGCACTCGCATTCCTCTGTTTCCTTGAAGAATGCGAGCGTTAGTTTTTTGAATCTAGTATCGTAGATGCCTATGGTAGCCTTATAAGCTATAAAACTTGCTACTGACCTGATTTATTGTTCGTGTTTGATCCAGGTTGTGCTGGAGCGACTTTTGCCTCAACTTTCACACTTTTGACACCTTTAATCTCTTGCGCCAAAGTAGGAATTTTATTCAGTTGTTCTTGGGTAGGAACTGTTCCCGCTACAGTGACAGCACCCTCTTTAGCGTCAACTGTTAACTGACTGGCTGGCAAATTTGCCTCTAACTTGCCGCGAACTTCGCTTTTTAGATCGCCATCAGCTCTTTGTGCATCACCGCCAGTAGCATTGTTACGTTGTTCGCGTGCTCTAATGTCAGACTCTATTTGGTCTTTACGAACTTCACTGGTAGCGTCTTCTTGAGTTTTTTCAGCAGTTTCTTTTGTTGGAGCGTTAACGTTTTCATTTGTTCCCGAAGGAGCATCTGCACTCGTTTTAGAAGGGGGTGCTTCGCAACCAACCGCACTAACAGCTATAACGCTACTAATGATCAATGGAATAAACTTGTTCATCTTCTCTCTTCCACTTGAATGTTTCAAAAGTTTCATTGACAGAAGCAGTTATTAACAGCAAACAGTTATCTTTTCATTTACAAAATGGATACAAGAACACGCAAATCCTTGTTAAATTTCCCTAACTTCATTGAGTTACGAGAACTGGCTGATAACTGACTGATAACTGAACGCTGTTAATTGTGTGTGAGGTTGAGGAGCGAATCTTTCAAAGTCCAGACTCAAGAGTCAATAGCCCAGAGAAAGCGGTTTTTTAATAATTGACTCATGAGTGACGACTTACTAAATAGTTGCATCCCGACGGTCAACAATAGTTACCGGAGGTTGATTGTCGGTTACCGGAGGTTGATTGTTAGTTACCGGAGGTTGATTGTTGACAACGCGATCAGTGTAATCTGTACGAGTGTCTGCAACACCAGGTGCATTGTAAATGCCAAACTCCTGAATACCCTGGTTTGTCAGAACAGTTTCAGCACGACGAATTTCATCATCTGTACCGTCTACTATCACCAAATAATCACCACGAGAGACCCGATCATTGTATACTCTGGCTTGTTCTTCAGGAATTCCCAAACCAATGAGCGCACCCAATAATCCGCCAGTTGCTGCACCAATGCCAGCACCAACAGCAGTTGTCGCCAGAGCTGTAGCTACTTCGCCTGCGAGTAATATAGGACCTACGCCAGGAATTGCCAAGGTACCTAAACCTACGAGCAAACCAGTAAGACCCCCTAATGTTGCACCTGTCACTGCTCCGGTTGCAGCTCCTTCATCAGCTTTGTTGCCAACATGCTTTTGCGTTTCGACGCCAGCAATATCACCAGTGCGATCCGCATCTTTAGCAATGATAGAAATCTTATTCATGGGGAAGCCAGCATCTCTGAGTTCGGTCAGTGCATACTCAGCTTCACGACGGCTAGAAAATACGCCAACCGCACGCTTGTGTTCGCCCAAAGCCATTTTACTCCTCCATTTCATAGCGAAAAGTCAGCACAAAATTATGTAGTTTCTACTTTGTTTCGCGCTCACATTACTGTTTTGCCTTGTTTTGGTCTAACTTGCATCGTCCGCAAGTCTAAGCTAAGCATCTATCAACAGATTGGTTATTTGCCTAGACTAATCAATAATCCTTTGTCCTTAGCTGTTCTTAGCGAGTTATGAAGCATTACAGCAGTTTTCACTTAATTTAGACCACATTGTTTGCTGTTTTTCTTTGCCACGCCAGTCGCTGTGAGTTCGGGAAACAAGGACTGCATAGCGCTGGCTCGTCTTTGCGCCTACTCTGCCTTGAAGTCGCTCCTTTGTCTATGCGCGAGACAAAAAAGGTCTATTTACCTAAAAATAGCTGTAAAATTGCATAATCACTCAATGCTTGTTTTAACGAAAAAAAGTGCAATATGTACAAAAGATCACTCTTCATGACTATTTACAGGGGAAATTGCGCTCCAATTGTTCGGTTCTACGACTTTCACTAACAAAGAAATCCTTATAACCTCGTAAATAAGTAGTGAATGCCTGCCCAAAATGCTGTCAGTCGCTCTTTATTGAAGGGGTGAAAAGTTGTGTATAAATGGATCTTGCCAAGTCTGAGCGAAGTTTTAGCAAATAGTCAATCAACAGTGGCTGAATGCTCATCTGCCAAAGCACAGCAGCAGTGGCGCGTAAGCATAGCGGCGACAGAACAGTTGTTATTAAATACCTTGGCAACAGCTTTACCTGAAGATACCCAAGGATTAGTTTTAGCTGCGCCAGCACCTGTGTTCAGCGAACCAACACTAGCTCAAAGCTTGCAGACAGTCACTTTTACGGCAAAGCCATTTAACCCTTTGGCACTCATGCCATTTCAAATGCCTGCTGGTGTGGCTGTGGCAGATGCATTTGCTCTTGGTGAGTCGGTTTTACCTCTGTTAGGAACAGATCCATTGGCTAGGGAGCAGTTTTGTTTGGTTTTCACCAAGCAATTTAGATTAGTGCTGGTTTTAGCACAAGACACCAATGGTGATAAAAGTTTTTCATTTTCTTTTGATCCAGACGTCGTTGAGTTAGCATGGCGATCGCTCGGAGCACGAGTCAGATTAAGTAATCCGCAGTTGTTTGCCGATTTAGAGAAATTAGTACAAAAGTATTGCCCAGAAACTCCAGATTATCGGATAGTGATGGAGTTCACTCGGTTGTTGCTAACGCAATTTCCACAAGCAGAAGAAGACACGGGGAGCCAGCGCCGTGCGGGGGTTCCCCCCGTTGAGGCGACTGGCGTGACACGGGGACACAACGAAATCTCTTCATTGCCCGCCAACTCTACTTTGTGGGAACCCAAAGCTTCTTATTCACCAACCCTAGAGGGAAGCCCAAAGTCCTCCATTCCCCAACGGGCACTTCGTTCCATGGAAACTTCTGCACCAGAGGCTTCTCCTTCACCCTACAAAGTGGCAACCTCTACCCCCCCATCTGCCCATCTCTCTTCACCTCGTCCTGATGTAGAGTTGCTGCAAGCTTTTGCTCATGAAGTTCGCACTCCTCTGACTACCATCCGCACCATCACTCGTCTACTGCTCAAACAGCGTGATTTGCCTGCCAACGTTATCAAGCGTTTGGAACTGATCGACCGTGAATGCACTGAGCAAATTGACCGGATGGAGTTGCTCTTTAGAGCAGCAGAACTGGAAACATCTCCCACCGTAAAATGCACACACGCTCAACTGACACCAATGTCTCTCGAGCAAGTGTTGCAGCAAAGTATCCCTCGCTGGCAAGAAGCAGCACATCGGCGCAACTTGACTTTGGATGTGATTTTACCTCAGCAGTTACCAACTGTCATCAGTAATCCTACCATGTTGGATCGGGTTCTCACTGGTTTAATGGAGAATTTCACCCGCAGCTTACCCGGTGGTAGCCATATTCAAGTACAAGTTATACCTGCTGGGGATCAACTGAAATTACAGTTATTGCCGTTACCTCAAGTCGGAGATAATGGCAAAGGATCAGCATCGACCTGCACACCGCCAATTCGCAAGGCTCTTGGTCAATTGCTGATGTTCCAACCAGAAACGGGTACGATCAGTTTGAATCTCGCTGCAACTAAGCATTTGTTTCAGGCGATCGGCGGTAAACTGATTGTGCGCGAACGTCCCCGTCACGGAGAAGTACTAACGATTTTCCTTCCTTTGGAAGTCAGCAGTCAGCAAAAGTGGGAAATGAAGAATTAATTGTTGATCAGCCGCATCTGATTTATGGAAAGTCAAGTTCTTTTCCTGTTCCTAGCCGATGCAAGTAATTAACTGATTAACACGGGGTTTACCGAAGCGTTCCCAGGCGTTACCACCACGCAGAAATAGTTCCATCCAACGAACTGATTTTGACCCATCAGCCATTGACCAACCAGAACTCCCTGGAGAAAAAGCTAAAGTTCCTTCTGGCACTTTAAAACTACCATCGGAGTACACTGCATCACTGACCACATCACCCACGCGGATGATCACCTTCTCTTCAGGTTTGAGGTTGACACTATGTGATGCGATGGTGGTTTTGATGTTACCGTAGCCATCAATCCAAGCAACGCGATCGCTCGGGGGATCGGGTATATTGCTTGGGTTCAAAACTTCTCCTAAAAGGCTAAACTCGCCTTGGGCGATCGCCGCTGCTGCATTCGGAAACACATCACGAGAACGGAACTGCGACCCACCTCTAGAAACCTTGACTATTTGCAGTTTGTGTGCATATTCTTTGATAAAAGAGAGACTGTAACCAGCATTGACGCCCACGACTGTGACGCCATTGGGTAGCAAGGCATAAGTGAGTCCTTCGCCTTCATTATCCAGTCTAGGTTGTTTATCATCTTGACGAGGCGCACAGTTGTGATAAATTAAACGCTCTTGGGGACCGGGGTTAAGACCAAGTTGGGCAATCCAAAAACCTGTTGCCAGAGTACTGAAAGCAGGAACTGAGAGAGTATGAATCTGTGATCCAGGTAGTCCTATCAGTAAACGTTGCGTTACCTCAGCAAAAGCTGGGTCACCATTACCATAATCTGCAATCAAGGTGATGAACATAAAGTTTATCTCAAATCGATGATTGGGGTGGATTTTCAGGGGCAGCGCCCGCGCATGGCAATCCCTAGCTGCGCAGTCAAAGTAGAACCTTCATATAGTTTACTTTTTACAGACAGAGAGCCACCGCAGCGCCATAGCAATAATTGCACAATTGATAAGCCCAAACCAACACCACCAGGGTCTTCAGTTGCGACTGGACGTACGCGATAAAAGCGGTCAAGGATTTTGGGAATTTCGCTATCGGCAATACCAATACCAGTATCGCTAAATTCCAATTGCACATAATCACCCTGAACACGTGCTCGTACCCAAACCTGTCCACCTTTGGGGGTGAACTTAATGCTGTTGGAAAGCAGATTAATCACAATCTGCCTCAGCCCACCGCTCACACACCAAACAGGTGGAAGGTCAGTAGGTACAGTGTAAGCTAACATGATACCTTTTTCTCGGGTTAAGGGCTGGTAGATACTAACGACTCCAGGCACAATCTCCGACAGACGCACAGCCTCTAAAGGCATCCGCTCCAAATTGCGCTCTAACTGCACCAGATCCAACACGCCAGTAATCAGGGCATTTTGGCGATCGCACTCTTGTTTGAGCATCTGGAAATAACGTTGTCGCTGAGGGGGTTTGAGATTAGGGGAATTTAAAAGGCTCAGCGCTGTCTTCATATGTGTTAAAGGCGCGCGCAGTTCCTGACACACATTGCTCAAGTATTCATCTTGAAGTTGCAGAGTTTCGTGCAATTTCTGATTTTGCTGCTGCATCTGAGCAAGACGCTTTGTCGTTCTTTGACGATGAATTTCATCCTGTTGCTGGAGTTGTTTTGCCAACAGTTGACTTATGAGTGTTGGCTCGCTTGCGGGGGGACAAATAAAATCGTTCGGTATAAACACGGATAATTCTGGTGTTATCCCCTGTTTGATAACATCTAACACTCGCTGAATGACTTTTCCATCAAAGGTACTTATAGCAAGTAACGGCGGGTTTTTTTTTCTGTTCGTTGCCGAATTATTTCTGCGTCTTCTAAATGGTCTATGAGCCAGAATGAGAAAGCAAAACTGCGGCGACAACACCATCAGAAAGTATTCCCGACGCAATTGGCTATTTGGTAAGCTCTGTATTCGTATATCAGAAGACGCACACAGGAGGCTGTCCCGTGGGGAAGTTGCCATTGAGGAGCTGTTCGCCTGCTGTGGTTCTGATTGAGGAGGCAGCGCGTTGCCTCTGTTCGCCGGAGTGTGTATGTCGTGCGACTGGGGTGGGACTGCCGTTGGCAGACGCACAGACGCGGAGAGTTTTTCACTCCTACTGTGCGCATTTTCGCTCTTCGACAGCCCGCTCAAATCAGGGAACCCGCCCACGCAGGTGTTCTCTTCTACTCCCTCTATTCCTCTGCTGCTTTCCTCAATATGCAAAGTACGAATGACGTCAGATACTCTCAGTTGTTGGTGATAGCGCTCAATTTCTGAGTGCCAAATTTTTCCTGGTGGTAGCTTTACCCACAAAGTGGCTGCAATCTGTTGCTCAATAAGTAAATCAATTTGTGATCTGACAAGTGACAGTAGACTAGCAGGACTATGGGGCAATGGTTGAGGAGGCTTTTGCATTCCCAAAGCCAGCTGATAAACCGACACATCCTGAGCAAAAGAAAAATTCATGGGCAAAGCACAATAAGGAAAAGGACTAACCAAACGATACTGCCTTCACTTCTCATTTTATAAGAAAGCCACAAAAAACCCTAGCTTATAAAGATAGTTGAGCAGCGGATATAGCTTATGTATAAAGACAGAATAATCAATAAAAATATTTTTTTATCTTTTATTTTCTTTGTTTCAAACAACTATTTCCTCCCCTTGGTAGGTGAAGCGAACTTTTTTAATATTCCATTCAACATGACTTAATAAAGTTTTGCGAAGGCTGCCAAATAGAGCAAACTGCTCACAACTGGAAAGAGAAGTGAATTGACGCTCGGAATCAGGGGATATTTGTAAATCAACTGTTGCGACTCGATTTTTGACAGTGACACTATACCCAGACAAGCTAAAATCAGCACTGTCAAATTGCTTTATGATGTTACCCACCGCACCTATCAGAGGTTCTTGCTTTGGTACCAAGACTTGTTGTGGAATCAGTTCTTGACATTCAGTATCACTTGTAAATAGGCTGACGTTAACAGTTTTTTTAGTAACAGCGACAGAACTCAAAAAAGCCTTATTTTGGGTTGGCATTTCTTCAGTTGAAGATATGCTATCAGTTGCTGCTTGTGCAGCAGGTTCGCTGTTGGTTGTTGTATTGGCTGTTGGCATTGTGGTTTCAAGATGATGAGAGATGGGATGAAAACTACAGCTGCTGAGGCTGGCAGCTATACCCACAACCATAAACGGAACAACATATTTTTTGCTGGATTTCATAACTTTGTTCATAATTCTATTGTCCGTGAGTTTTGCTATTGACTACAGTTTTGCTGCCATCAAATCCGCATAAATTCTGGACTTATGAACATTCGTAATATTTTCAAAGAGCGTTCCCTTAGTCAATCAGTAATATTACCGAATTCTTGCCATTTTTCCCATTTTCAGTTTTTTGCCCAATTTATTAAATAGGTAGGAAGAAACAGATCGAAGAAGAGCGAAAATAATAACGCCTGAAACTCGCGCACTATTACTAATGACTAATGACTAATCACAGCCTGAACGAGTTAACTTTATTTGTGCCGATCTACTTAGTCTTTTTATTCATTGTCTTCTTCATATTGCAGTGTCTTGACTCCTGTGGTTTCAGTCATCCATTCATAAATGCCCTCACCTGTTGTCAACCATGTATTAGGTTGATTTTTAATATGTAACAAACATTGTTTTAAATACTTAAACCGCAGTGGCTGACCCACAATAAACGGATGCAAGCTAATAGTCATAACCCGCCCTTGAGATTCTCCATCTAACCAAAGTTGGTCAAATTGATCTTCTATCGCTTGGGCAAATTCTGCACCAGAAAATCGGTTATTCAAGCATAAGGTAATATCATTTGTCTCGAGAGTATAGGGAATTGCCAGCAAGCGTCCGTTGGGTAAATAATACCAATAGGGTTGGTCATCGTTGACCCAGTCAGCAGTATAAACAATTCCCGCAGAATACAACAATTCAAACGTTGATTCTGTAATAGAAAACCCCGGTGTTAACCAACCTTTTGGAGTTTTTCCAGTGGCTTCTTCTAGTAAACTCAGCGTTTTATCAATGATTTCTATTTCTGCTTCTCTATCCATGCCACTATGACCTTTGGAATTGTTAAGACCATGTGCCATCACTTCCCAATGATGTTGCTGCATGGCTGCGATAATTTCCGGATAAAGTGTGCAGATTTCGCCGTTCACTGCTGCCGTCACGGGAATTTCTAATTCAGCGAATAAGTCAAATAAGCGCCAAATTCCAACTCGATTGCCATAGTCGCGCCAACCATAGTTGGCAATTTCTAGATAACTATTCAAATCAGGTTGAATTGCTGTCCCCTGTTTGCCAAAAGTGAAGTGTTCAACATTCATCACCACCGAAACAGCAACTCTGGCATTATTCGGTAATTTGAGAACTGAACGCTGTCTAATTGATTCAAATGATGGAGGTTGCATAATTAAAAATTCACGCAGGCAAAATTCAAAATGTATAACTTATGTGAATTATTCCAGCAATAATCCATAGTCAATAGTCCATATTAACTATGGATTATTGATTTGCTTGACAAAAAAAGAGCAACTTTAGACATTTTAGGAATTTTTTTGTAAATACACAACAAAACTTTAAATTTTAGTATAGTTCGCTACATATTAATCATTAGGATCCAAGGGTTGTCCCAGTGAGGCGCGTACCCTCAGTTGGATGCTCTTGGCATCGCGCGAGATAATGACCACTACAACGATAGTTGCCAAGTAGGGCAAGGAAGACAAAAGATAAGGAGAGATATCAACTCCCAGTCCTTGTAAGATTAGCCCAATTGCACTGACTGCGCCAAATAAGTAAGCATCCAAGAGAATTCTTTCTGGTTTCCACCAAGCGCGAAAACAACCAGGGCGATCGCCCCACCAAACATCACAAGTCCTAGTTCACTCTCCAATAACTCGCTTCCTAAGACTTTGTAAAACTATATTTTTCACTTTATTGTTTACACATAAATCATTTTTTTTTCTTTATAAGAACTATATCAAAGCTTGATTGTTTTTTTATTTTTTAACCTTTCAAAATTTCCGGAGCTTCAAATTATACCGGGTAGTATTAATTAGTTAACTTTTTATCACTTTTTTGTCTCCATATGATATTAGCAATCTCTTCAAGTTTCTTGGTCGGACTTGTGACTGGCTTAGTTTTAAGCAAACCGCAAAAGATAGAACAAAAAAAGGTAGAAGCCACCAAGATAAAATCGAATCATCCTGGATGGCTGGAATCAGCGTCGTACATAGTAGGAAAATACGACGAGTAGGGTATGGTCATAGTTGCCTTTTCCCAATTAGGGAAACTTTCAGGGCAAACGTATAGTGTCAATAAGACATTTGAAATATCAATAAGTTAGATTTCCATCCCATTAATGGTTATATGAAATCTGGTTGATTAGTTATCGTATACAGCAGTCCTTGGTCACCAGTGGTAGCAGGTTAATCTACTAATGAAACCTTTTTGTTCAAGTAGGACTTGGCAACTGGCAACTAAGGCTTCTTCGAGTTCCTCAATGGATTCAAAATAATGATTGGCGATTGGTTCATTCGTAAGTGTCCACAATGACTTGAGGGCAGAAACTAGCCCTTTGTAGATTGCAGCAATGCGATCTACAAAGGGCGGTTCATTTTTCAAGACTTTACCTTGGGAATTAGTCCCTCAATTCCCTCAACATACCAATCCATAGCCAGTTGTTCCTTATCGCCTAACACCTGACCCTTCGGGACTCGCACCACACCATTTTGGTCTTTCACCGGACCATCAAAAGGATGTGCAACACCGCTCATAAATTCCTCGCGTTTCCTTATTACCAATTGTTGAACATCTTGAGGAATTACAGGATTTAAGGGCGAAATATCCACCATATCTTGAGCAATTCCATACCAAACTTCCTCAGACTTCCAAGTTCCGTTGATCACAGCCAAGGCTTTATCTGTATAAAATTTCCCCCATTTATTGATAGCTGATGTTAGGTAAGCTTTTGCACCAAACCTACTCATATCAGTGTTGTAGCCAAAAGCATAAATACCCTTTTCCTCTGCTAGTTGAATAGGAGCGATCGAGTCGGTATGTTGCGTTAGGACATCCGCACCTAAATTAACCAAACTTTGCGCAGCTTCTCTTTCTTTAGCTAAATCATACCAATTTTGCACCCAAACCACCCTCACTTTTGCTTTGGGATTTGTCTGTTGCAGTCCTTGCGTAAACGCACCTATTCCGCGAATGACTTCAGGAATTGGGTATGAACCAATAAAACCAATCACATTCGATTTTGTCATCTTGCCAGCAATCATACCAGTTAGGTATCGCGGTTCTTCAAAGCGTCCCAGATAGGTACCGACATTCCTGACGCGTTTGTATCCAGTACAATGTTCAAAAACAACATTGGGAAAGTCTTTTGCTACTTTCATTGTGGGGTTCATATAGCCAAAAGAAGTCGTAAAAATTAACTTATTGCCTTCTAATGCCAATTGACGAATCACCCTCTCAGCATCCGCACCTTCGCTAACATTTTCCACAAAAGTCGTTTTCACCTTCTCCTGAAGATTTGCCTCCATTTCTCTGCGACCTAAATCGTGGGCATAAGTCCAGCCAAAATCACCCACAGATCCAACATATACAAATCCTACCTTGAGAACTTCATTCGCTGCCATAGGGGAAGCTAGGACTGGCACTTCACCCTGTGGTTGAGACTTACCGCCACCAGTACAGCCAGCAAACGTAAAGCCAGTTCCTACTAAAGTGATATACTTTAGAAATTTTCGACGCTGCATATTTATCGATTTGTCTACCTGGTCAAACTGTTATAAATAATTGAGATATAAATGATTTCGATTATACAAACTAAAGACAAACTTTGACAGGATAAAGAAGAACACATAACTCAGAAAAAATACTGTCTTCTCCGTACTAAGTTATAAGTTTCCCCTCACGAAAAATCAATTTTTGCAAGAAGTCTATTGATAAAAGGGTGGTCTTTCCCACCCTCCAAAGCAAGTGAAATTGTTAATTATCGTTAGCGTACTAGTAAATACCGCAGACCAATTAGTAACAAAAAGATGCCATACAGCTTTTTCATTGTTTCACTGCTAATAAAGGGCTGATTAGCAAACAGCGCCCCAAACAAATTGCCAACTATCAGACCAATTGCAATAATCACGCCATATTTGATATTGACGTTGCCGTTTCGATAGTAAACTATTGCTGCCAAAATACCGATTGGTAATATTTGAGCAGCAATAGAAGTGCCAGTGGCAAACTTTTGATCCATACCTATTAAAAGCACCATCGCTGGTACCATAATTGCACCGCCACCGATGCCAAACATACCTCCTGCAACACCAGCAGCTAAACCAACAAGCAACAATTGAACCAATATATTAGACATAAAAATATTGGGTAGATGGCTAATTATAGATTTATTTTAAAGGAAAATATCGATTTTGGTAGCATTCCATGAACACCTTTTTGTGGACTGTTAACAACTTGAGTGATGCGAAAGTTGACTGCTAAACTACACAATACATAAGCATCTTCTGGCGACAAATTGATGAAGCGTTCTAAAAAGTCAATCATGTTTTTTAAAGCTATTTCTAAGGCTTCATCTAATGTTTGACCAAATCCCATTGTGATGATGTCTGTGGGAGTTTCAGCAATTGGCATTGTCAATTGCAAATTCTTGCGAAGTTTAAGATGAATTTTGCCGTTCATAGAAGTTTCAATTGCGGTGACATTGACTTCACCATCTCCCTGTGCGGAATGTCCATCACCGATAGAAAATAGAGCACCAGGAACGAAAATCGGCAAAAAAATCCTAGAACCAGCTTGTAATTCCTGGTTATCGATATTACCACCATAGTGACCAGGAGGGATTGAGTTTCGCAATGCTTCCGTAGTTGCAACACCTAGGATACCAAAAAAGGGTTTGAGAGGAATTTTAATACCGCTCCCCTTGGGAAATTCAGCGATGTTATCCTCTAAATTGAGGGGAATGAATCTCAAGGCGGGTTGATCAAACTGATGTGGTAACGCTCCCCAACCTGTACGAATCGCATTGAAGCCAACGGGTAAACTGGGTGTGATTGCTTCTAGTTTGACTTCCAAAACATCTCCAGGTTCCGCACCCCGCACGTAAATTGGTCCGGTGAGTAGATGCGGTCCTGCTGCAACTTTGCGTTCTGGGGGAAGATTTTGACAAATATCCACGAAGGCAGATGTGAGAAACTCCGGTGGTGCTTTGTCGTAAAGGTAGTAGCCAGTGTATGTTTCTACATCAACTGTGTCGCCAGAGTCAACAGTGAGTGCTGGTTCTAAAAGATGAGAGAACCCACCCAGATGCACGGTTTCTCTGGTGGCTTTGAGAATATGGTGAGTCATGGCGGCTGAGGCTGCTTTGGTTGTCAGAATTATTGCCTAGAATAGCGGGTTTTATGCCCGAACTTACACAAAGTTGTATTGTTGCATTCAGTTTTTTATCAGCCGCAAAATATCTCTAAGGGGAGGCGAATTTACCGAATTTGACGAGATACTATCAGTGGGGTTGCTCAACCGAGGGATGAATGCTGTCATTCTTCAAGTTGCTGCGTTATTCTTAAAAAATCGCGTTTCATACTTCAAATCAACAACGCCCTATTAGTCCTCTTATAAATAACAAAAAACATACTAAATTTTCCTAAAGATAATTCATTTTTTATTCTTAGGAAAAAGTATATTCTTAAAGTGGAAACTGGTTGATTTTCTCCTCACGTGTTTGCAGAGCTTCAGCCACTTATAGAGATGCATTGGCACTTTTCGGAGATATCTTAATGAAAGCCAAAAAAATGTTATCAATGGCTACCGTCGCAGCAGCGTTTACGTTGCTGGGAGCTGTAAGTAGTGCTCCCGCTCAAGCCTCCCTTTTTAACTTCAACTTCCAGTTCAACGCTCAAGAAACTGGTGAGCCAGTTAGCGGTAACTTTGTCTTTGATGACTCAATCCAAGCGGGCGTGACACCCGACGGTGCCACTTTGTACGGAAACGCGAGTCCAGACTATACTATTAATGCCGGAAAAGATATCTTTAAAGGTTCTTCCAATTCGATTGTAGTGGGAAGTAATTTACCCAGACCAGATAATAGTGGGCTTTCTGCAGACGTCATCGGGTTTGATGATTTTAAAAACTTTAATCCTAGCAATCCTAAATTTTTGGCTACGTTCGCTTACCTACCTAATTCCCTGGGTTCCAATGCTTTATCCGATTTAGTTACGACTCTCCCGTCCTCCGCATTTGCGCTCATCAATACTCCCACAGGAGCTACCCTATCTTCCACAAATGCGTTCACTTCGATTTCGCGTGTCCCTGAACCTGCTTCTATGTTAGGCATCTTAATGTTGTCTGCTTTGGGCATAGGTTCACTCGTGAAGCGTAAAAAGCAATATAATTAATAGTCTGTAATTCGTAATTTGTAATTGTGTTGGTAATTACAAATTACGGTCAGATCCCCGACAACTTTTACAAAGTCGGGGATCTTGTAACACATTAGAATTAATGAAACAAAGCACTAGTTGTGATGATTTACAGCGCTTTTCAAGTAGAGAAACCACGCTCTTTGGGGCAAAGAAAGGCTAGCCTTTGCCCCCTACAAAAATCTGTGGTTCAATTAGCTGAAAATAGCTGTAATTTCTAATTCCTTCCTTTTCTAAATTTTTCTAGTTATTTTGAACCAGAGTTATTCGGAATCGCTGCGGTAATTTGACGTAGCAACATCACTCCCCAATAGGGAACAGGAGCAAGTAACACAGTACCCGTTCCCTCGAAGGTATTGACTAAAAACTCTCCTGAAGTCATTGAACCAAAAATAGACTTAGTGGCTTTTTCAACTCGATAATTTAAGGTACTTGTGCGAGCAATTGCAAAATTACCATCCACAACTAAACGGTCATTTTGCAAATGCACCTCCTCTACAGGTCCTTGTGCTACCATGACCACTTTACCTCTGCCTTTGACTTTTGTTTGAAACAAGCCTTCACCACCCACTAACCCAGCAACCAATTTATTTCGCTCAACACCCACTTCTACAGAACCATCACTTGCCCAATATGCCCCACTATCCAAAATCCATTCAGTGCCGTTTAATTCCATGATATGAAATCCAGATAAAGAAGGCTCCAAATATAATTCACCAGTTCCTGTATAAGTGGGGCGAAAAATGTTTTCACCTGTTGCTAGGGATTTCAACAAACCACCTGCTGAAGGTGCTTTAGATTGCATGGTAATATTGCCACGCATATAGTACAAAGCACCTGACTCTGTCTTCACTGTTTCGTTTTGCAAAATAACCTTGACTAAACGCAATCCTTCTCTTGCTATAACTTCAAAAATTGCCATTGATTTCCTCTTTTTTATACAAAGACGTAGACCCTAGATAATAGTCAGAGGTTTTCTCGATTCTCAAAAAAGCTGTGAATTCTCGGAACTCTACTTGGAGTTGGTCTGGTACAGATTGATTTAAAATTTCAGCAGCGCTAGCTGTTAAATACACTATCCTGCGATTTGAACACTTCAACGGCATCGCCTAGCTGCACTTTACCTAATCCAGTATGTGTCAAATGCTGCCCGAAGAAGATTTTATTTCTGACACGCCGATATGTTGCCAGCGTGACCATAGGCTGTTTCCCTCGGCTACTGGTGGTTTGGTTAGTATTTGTATGCGAAGTTCAGGCATGTTAGGTACTCTCAACAAGAGGGCATCGGGATTCAGTTCTGTCTCAATTAGAGCCATCTGTGGATACTTGCGCTGTGTCAGGAAGCCACCCTCTGCGTTGACAACCATCCAATTGCGGTCATATTTGAGTCCCCAAGTATCGATGTGGGAAGTTTTCAACGCAATCCCTCTACAAGATTTTACCGGGTAGATGTTGATTGCTGAGAGAACAGGGGTATTGGTCATAATGACTTGGTTGCGTCAGTGGCATTGGGTACTGTGAGCGCGACGATTACCCTAGCGGTAAGCTGATGACCATCACAGACCCAGCTGCTGAATATACCACATTAGCAAACATTTATAGCAACAAACTGGATGACCTCTGCCAAACCTTCCTGTGTTTTCAAGTTTGTGAAAACAAAAGGTTTCTCACCACGCATTTTTTTTGCATCCCGTTCCATGACACTTAAATCTGCGCCAACATAGGGAGCCAAATCAGTTTTATTGATTACCAACAAATCAGACTTAGTAATTCCAGGACCACCTTTACGGGGAATCTTATCACCAGCGGCAACATCGATAACATAAATCGTTAAATCTACCAACTCAGGACTGAAAGTAGCCGCCAAATTATCGCCGCCGCTTTCCAAAAATACCAAATCCAAATCTGAAAACCGCGTCTCTAACTGTTCAATGGCTGCCAAATTCATCGAAGCATCTTCCCGAATAGCAGTGTGAGGACAACCCCCAGTTTCCACACCCAAAATGCGATCGCCTACCAAAGCCTCAGAACGCACCAAAAACTGAGCATCCTCCTGCGTATAAATATCATTCGTCACCACAGCAATCTGATATTTATCACGCATCGCTTTACACAAAGCATCAACCAAAGCCGTCTTCCCAGAACCCACTGGACCTGCAACACCAACTCGAAAAGCATTCATAAGTTAAGAGTCAATAGTTAATACTCAATACCCAGCCTCAAAGACTCAAGATTTAATTTCCGACAGGTTTCCCTGCCTCCCCATTTCGCCCTAACTCCTAAACAATCTTGTATACTGTGTTTCATGCATCATACTTGCCAAAGACAAACCCCAGCTACAACAACCGAGTTCATCATCCTCCAACTTCATAATCTCCACGACTACATCACAAAGCAATCCTTGTAATGTTCGCATTAACTGCTGTCCCACTGTTTGTCCCAAAGGAATCAGCTTTACTCCAGCAGTCATCATATGACTTGCCCAAGTATGCAGATATCCCAATAATGCGGCTTTGATATTGATATCCCAATCAGCAGCCGCAATCCCAAAAGCGATCGCATAATTGCAAGGATTACCAACAGAATTGACAATCGGCATGATTTGTGGTTCTAGTTTACTAACCAACTGGATGAGCGATCGCCCCATTTGCCAGCTAGATCCGCGTAATTCTTCTGTTTCCCGAGCAGCAGATAACCACATATTCCAGTACGATAGCGCCTTGAAATCACCCACTTTTACAGACTGATAAGCTCGTACCATCACCGCCGCCTCTAACCGTATTGCCCCGTAACGCAGTTCTGCCTCTAACCAATGCTGTAAGGCTGCTTGATGATTAATTGTGCCATTCTCAACCAGCGTTTCCAAACCTTCAGAATAGCTATAAGCTCCCACAGGCAAAGCTGGGCTAGCTAGTTGCAAAAGACACAAAAGATTGCCTTCAGTGAGTGTGATGATGTCCATAAGCACCTGGTACTGGGTGAAACGGTGAAAATTCCTCCTTGACTTCTAGCCCAAGTTTTTCCAGCATGGCGCGTAAAACTGGATCAGCAGATAACCGTAAATAGGTCGCTGTCATCTCTACTGGCACATGGCGATTTCCCAAATGGTACGCTGCCCGTAGTAAATCTAGCTGTGTTTTGGCAGTGACAGTTAAAACTGGTTCTGGTATTGCAATAATTCTTACTAAACTACCACTTGTTTCATCTTGCAGAATATCCCCATCTCGTAACACCGTTCCTCTGGGTAAACCCAAAAACACAATTTGTCCATCTTTCTCAAAACGATGACGACTGCGGGTGCGTTCTTCTGCTGTTAAAGCCAGGGTTAAGGTCACTTGTGTATCAGCATTGGGCGGTTTACGTTGGGTAAAGGTTAGCATGATTTTCGTTGGGTGTAGGGAATCACTAAACTCTTTTTTACTTCTGCCTGCGGAACAAAGATAATGAATTGGGGGTAAAAAGCCGTTTAACAGCGGGTGGGACGTTTTGCATCGTCTTGCCATTTACCAACAACCTTGCGTTGCAGCACTTTGGCGGCAATCACGGGTTTGTTTTGGTAATTGCTAACCTTATAGATTTGACTAAAATACTATTTCCGACAGTTGTACTTAGTGCTAATGTTAGATAACTTACGGTAATTTCAAGCACTGAAAATTAATAGCCGTACGTATATATTACTTTGAATAGTCTCTCGTTTGCAAGATATGACAACGATGATTAGGCGTCAATAACCCCGCCCTAAAGAGGGACGGGGCTTGTAAGAAGCAAATCTTACGTGTTTGACTAGCCCACCGAGACTAATTGCGGTTAAAACTTCCGAATACTTCCCCAGTTCGGAAATACTTTAAGACCTTTTGTTGGGTCGTCGGGTTGAGCCGAGACATCTGTGATTAGTTGGGCGAGGGGACTTCACACTTTACTCAAGGATTATCTCCATGCGAGTACCAGTTCTATCTAAACAAGGACTTCCTTTAATGCCAACCAAACCCAGCAGGGCGCGACGTTGGTTAAAACAAGGAAAAGCGCGAATCGTACATAACGACTTGGGAATCTTTCAAATTCAACTAACTAAGTACGCTGACGACGCGACGCAAGCAATTGTAGTGGGTGTCGATCCCGGCAAAATGTACACGGGCATCGGTGTTCAGTCCGCTAAATTTACCTTGTGGTTAGCGCACCTCCAGTTGCCTTTTAAGACCGTCAAAGACCGCATGGAACAACGTGCCATGATGCGTCGAGGTCGTAGAGGTCGCCGAATTAACCGCAAAGTTGAGTTCAGTAAACGCGCCCATCGTCAAAAACGTTTTGACAATCGTCGCTTTTGTAAAGTACCACCTAGCATTCGAGCTAACAGAGATTTGGAGTGGCGTGTTTTAGACGAATTAACATTAATTTTCCCTTTTGAAAATGTTGTTTATGAAGTCGTCAAAGCGCAAGGCAGTAAAGGTTTTAGTCCAGTTATGGTAGGTCAACTTTGGCAATTAAACCGACTAAAAAGCGCTTTTGAAGATGTGCGCGAGGTTCAAGGTTGGGAGACAGCACAAATCCGCACTCAATTAGGAATAGAGAAGCAAAAACATTCAAAAGGTGATGCAATCCCCGCTACCCACGCAGTAGATGGTGTTGCTCTGGCGTGCAGTGTTTTCATTAAGTACGGCATCATTGACCGCCATTCGATGGGTTGGAAGGGTGAAGTGACTATAACTTCAGCACCATTTGCAGTAATTCGTAGACCTCCAATATCGCGTCGCCAACTTCACTTAATGGTTCCGGCTAAGGGTGGTGTTAGACGCAAATATGGCGGTACTGTTACCCGTCATGGGTTCAGAAAAGGAGATTATGTCGAGGCAACCCAAGGCGCAAAAACTTATCGCGGATGGGTTAGTGGCGACACCGAAAAACAAGTTTCAGTTAGTGATGCATCCTGGAAACGTCTTCGACAATTCAGCGCTAAAAAAGTCCGACTGGTACGGCGAAGCACGGCGTTAATCGTGCTACCAACTCGGAGATTGGTTAACTTACTGGCATCGAACCAGTAAGTTAACTGAGCTACCCTCCCCGCCCTGCTTCGCTGAGGGACGGGGTATCTCGTGGAAAAAGATGAAAATGTTCTCCAATGTTGTCGTTTATTGGTAACAGAGCTTAATGGGTAAACCAGATAATCGAAATCAGGACAGGAGTGCATCTCAAACAATGACTAGGTTAAGCATTGCAGCTTTAGCCTTATGTTTTGGTTGATTGCTACTCATGGGTGAAAGAAAATGTTATTAAAAACTCTTCAAACTTTTGAAACTCCCTCAATTGAAAGGTTGCTGAACCTTTGGGCACAGCGCTATATACCTGACTCATCGTTTCTAGCCTTGTTAAAAGACCCTTTAAACTGCAATTCTCTCATTGAGGCAAATTCCCCAGAGGGACGAGCCATAACTGTCACAAAGTTAACAGACAATGTAGTAAATATTAATAGCCAGATGGCTTGGTTACAAACCAAGACCCTCCACAATTACATTCCAAACGTTTTAGATTTAAATGAGGCAAGGCGAATCACGCAATTTGCAACACGGGTGTATAGAAAACTTCTACAAATTTACCAGAAGCAATCACTAAGCCTTGCCCTGCGTACAGCACAAGAGTCAGAAGCAGCCGGTTTTTTTGCGCCTCATTCATTTATATCGTTTATATCGTTCGACAAATCAGCACTCACCCAGATATCATACGAGCTTGAGCCAATATTACTGGTATTTCAAGAGCAACTCTTGGCATCTAGAGACTGGCGTGCTTTGGGCTTTATGACGACGCAGTTGAAATTTACAAACAAATTAATCCTAAGTTACCTGACACCTATTGAGCAAGTATTGCTTGGTTCCTACTTAAAGTTTATTGAGGAACAAGTCTCTATGCCTTGGCAACGAATTTGCACTGCTGCTGGTACACATAAGTTGGGGTCATCAGCATTATCTCTGGTAGAGCAAATGATACCAGTTGCTGAGGAAATAGCCCAGACTGTTCACCATCGGCTTATTCAATTATTCCCCAATTATCAGAGCCGGACTGGTTGTTTAACAGATCCAGATGTGGCACATTCGAGCATTCGTGACCTGAATATGTTTCAATCCTACCTATGGTTATCTGTATTAGAGCAGAGCCTAGTTCCAGTGGAGCAGGAACTCGTTAATTTATGCAAGATGGTTTTGAAGGCAATAGAAGTCAAATGGGAGATAGCAGAAATATCAATTCAATTATTAGTGGATGAAGTGCTTAAGCGTTTAACGCCAGAACACCAAGCTATCTTGCTACCTTACACTCAAGCACTTCAGCAGATATTCTTGAAGGTGGGTTATCAGTTACGCAATTAGCCGCTGTTGCGATGAAGTGCCAGTATCGCCTTTTTCAATCCAACGCAATACAGGAGGCAGTGCGTTGCAGTGAACCAGCGCTATGCAGGAGGGTTTCCCTCCGGAGCCACCCCCGTGCGGAGGTTCCCTCCGCCCTTGGGGAGTGGCGTCAGGCGACTGGTGAGTCCAGTCCTGTTAGCGTTAGGGTGGCACGAAGTGCCATAGGCGGGTTTCCCGCGCCCCGGGAACTGGCGAACCCGAAGGGTGAACCCGCAGGGGGGTTCCCCTTCGTTTTGCAAACTGCCGTGAGGATTGTAGGGGCACAGAGCGCTATAAAAAAACTGACACATACTTGGATGGTATGTGCCAGTAACTTGGCTGCTAATTTTCCTAGTGACAACCAAAATTAGCAAAATGGGAGCCTCAATATTAGCCGCCAATAGTTGTTGTGCGATTAATCAAAGGGTCTGCGCTACCCTGCGCCTGTCTGTCTGCAGGCGTCCCATGCAGTTTTGGATTGGGTATGGGTAGTAGTGGTTCTGGTCCTAGGGGTTTGGGATTTTCTACATACTCGAATTGCCCTTTGCCGTCTGGAGAAGGACCTTGTGCCCAGCGACCTTGAGCACTTTCGGTGCCGTCTGAGTGATTCCAGAACTGATAAGCAACCTCGCGCTTCTCCAATTCCTGCGGGAAGGAACTGGGAACTGGAGTGTCTTCCAGTCCATCTGCTTTTAACTCCTCAATGGCTGCTAGCCACTGATTTTGATGCATGGTGTCACGGGCGATCAAGAAACTTAAGGTATCTTTCACACCTGGATCGTTGGTCATCTCATACAGGCGCACGGCTTGCAAGCGTCCCTGACTCTCGGCGTGGAGATTTGAGCGGAAATCTGCCAACAAATTGCCACTAACGGCGATGAAGCGACCGTTCCAGGGGTAGCCTACGCTGTCAGCTGCCTGGGCACCAAAACCGGACACAATGCCGTGTTGAGGGTTCATAGCCGCCGTAATGACATCCGAAATGATATCCCGTGCACTGGTACCGCCCATAACTGCTCCCACCATTGGATCGCTTGCACCTTGTTCTTGCAATGAGACAGGCGCTTTATCTAGCAGATGAGCAATCAAGGTGGAGAGGATCTCGATATGCCCTATTTCTTCAGTACCGATGTCCAGCAACATATCGCGGTACTTGGCAGGTCCGCGACAATTCCAGCCCTGAAACAGGTACTGCATCATCACGGTCATTTCCCCAAACACACCACCGATGAGTTCCTGAACCTTCTTAGCGTAGAGTGGATCTGGTTTTGCTGGAGGTGTGTAGTACTGTAGTCTCTTAGTGTGGTAAAACATTATTGTGACCTCATTTGCATACAGGGCGGCACAAATTCAGGCTCAATTGATATTTGTGTCGCCTATGCTTTCTAGGAAACCTATTTAATGCTTGCTCTACCTCACTCTATAGTTAAATAAAAAATACTGAAAAAATAAGTAAATTGACTGAGGAAACTTAGTTCTTAGGCAGAAGACTAAAAATGCTATTCGAGGGAGTACTATCCTTATAAAATAAAGAAAAAACCAGAGGTTAAGCCTCTGGTAAGATGTAACTATGAGTGATTCTGGTAAGAAGTGAAGCTGTATAAATTAATCTTCATCCCGTCCGTGAACTTGAGCAGGTGGACTGGTTGCCTCAACAGCAGTCAATGGTTCTAGGATTTTGTAAGTGTGGGATGCTCCTTTTGGAACTACCCAGGAATTTCCAGCCTCTAGTAGAATGACTTGACCTTCGATGTGCAACTCAGCACGACCACTAATCACATAACCAACGGTTTCATATTCCCGCGTTGCTGGTTCTTTGGGTTCGTCAGGTTGTTCGTTCTCCCAAAGACGCATTGAAACAGTTTTGCCGGATGCGAGATACTTTTGACCTTGTTGACCTTTAGGGGAATAAGCGGAGTCTACTTTTTTAACACTTGTGTCAGCCATATTTGTTTCCTCAATTGAGTTTTATGAAAAAAAGAACCGCCGAGGCGCAGAGAACGCAGAGAAAGAAGAGTGATGAGAGTGGGGAAGTGCTAAACTTTGATGGTTTTGCCTGTGCGGGCTGCTTCGTAAATGAGCTGCATAAGTCTAACGTCTTGTAAGCCTTCTTCGCCAGGAGTTTTGGGTTGTTTGTTCTGCATGATGGATTCGCAAAGGTGATCCATCTCTAGGGCAAACTGGTTTTTTTCCTCAATTTTTTGCTCCTGGTTACCGTTCTTGTCCTTAATCACTAGGCGATGTTTGTAGTAGTCGGTGGCTGGATCTAATTCCAAGACAGCATCAGACCCGAAAACTTGAATGCGTTTGGTATTAGAGTAGCCGTAGCTTGAGGTGCAGTTGGCAAGGACGCCACTGGGGAAACGCAGCACGAAGTTGACATTTTCCTCGACCTCACGGAAGCGGGAATCACCAGGGGTGCTGTACATCATGGCACTAATTGCTACAGGTTCCTCACCAGTAATGTACCGTGCTGCTTGTAAGCTGTAGATACCAATGTCGTAGAGGGAACCGCCACCAGCTAGTTTTTTTTGCATTCGCCAGATGTCGGCGGGGTCTTTGGGGTTGAGTGTGCGTCCGTGGTCTGAGGTGATTGACTTGAGCTTGCCAAGTTTGCCACTTTGAGCAAGTTGAATGGTGGCGAGGTTGTATGGTTCGTATTGGGCGCGGTAGGCAATCATCAACTTGCGGTTTGCTTTGTTTGCCGCATTAATCATTGCTTGGCATTCCTCAACGGTGTTCGCCATCGGCTTTTCACACATGATGTGTTTGCCTGCTTGCGCCCCACGAATGCTGTATTCAGCATGCATCCCGTTAGGCAAGATGATATAAATAACGTCTACTTCCGGGTTATTACGGATAGAGTCGTAGTTTTGGTAGTTATAGATATTTTTTGGGTTGATGCCGTATTGCTGTGCATACTTTTCGGCTTTAGCGCGATCGCCACTCACCAAAGCCACTAACTTTGACCTCTTGCACTCGGCAAACGAGGGCATAATCTGTTCGGTGGCAAACTTACCCAAACCAACGACTGCCCATCCTAGCTTTTTTTCCGGAGGCAAAGACGGTTCTTTAGATGGCGCTGGTGCTGCTTGGGCGAAAGTACGGACGGGTTTGATTATCTGCCCAACTACCCCAGCAACACTGAGTCCCATCAAGCCAAAACCTGCTTTATGTAAAAGAGCGCGGCGAGATAGTTCTTTTTTGAGGGAGTCAAACATAGTTATTAAGAAGAACACAGAACGCAGAACTCAGGACTCACAATAACCCCGTAAATTCGCACTTATCAAAGAGGAATAAATTTTATTTTCTCCAACAAATTTACTTCCTACCTAGTCATACAGAACTCTTAACTCAGTTCTAATTTCTTTGTTGATCAATTGTCCTTTGCAGCAAAGGACAATTGACATTAGGGTTTGAGTACAACTTTGATGCAGTTGTCTTTCTTGTGCTTGAAAATTTCGTAGCCGTGGGGCGCTTGTTCTAGAGGTAAGCGGTGGGTGATGATAAATGTTGGGTCGATTTTGCCGTTCTGTATGTGCTCAAGTAAAGGACGTAAGTACTTGTGGACGTGGGTTTGTCCCGTCTTGAACGTTAAGCCTTTGTTCATGGCAGCACCCATCGGCACTTTATCTAAAAAGCCTCCGTAAACACCGGGAATTGATACATGACCGCCTTTACTGCAAGAGAGAATGACTTGGCGCAAGGCTGTAGGTCTGTCTGTTTCTAGACGCACTGCTTGCTTTGCTTTGTCGTATAACGCCATAAAGTCGCTGCCGTGCGCTTCCATTCCCACTGCATCCATCACAGCATCAGGACCACGACCGCCAGTCATTTCTTTGAGGGCTTCGCCAACATCCACTTCTTCGTAGTTGAGAACTTCTGCTTTACCTTGTTCTTTTGCCATCTGTAGACGTTCAGGGACACGGTCAATGGCAATGACACGCTCTGCACCTAGTAAATAAGCACTCTTGATAGCGAACTGTCCAACTGGTCCACAACCCCAGATAGCAACGATATCACCAGGTTTGATGTTGCAGTTTTCTGCTGCCATGTAGCCAGTCGGAAAAACATCTGTTAAAAATAATACTTGCTCATCCGTTAATCCATCAGGAATTTTGAACAAGCCTACATCGGCAAAGGGAACTCTGGCATACTCTGCTTGACCTCCAGCGTAACCGCCCATCATATGGGAGTAACCAAATAGACCAGATGGTGAATAACCCATCAACTTTTCTGCGATCCAGCTGTTCGGGTTAGAGTTGTCACACAGCGACCAGTAATCGCGTTGGCAAAAATAGCAGTTACCGCAGGATATTGTGAAGGGAACGACAACGCGATCGCCCACTTTGATATTCTTAACTGCGCTGCCAATCTCAACGACTTCCCCCATGAATTCATGACCAAGGATATCGCCCTTTTCCATCGTGGGGATGAAACCGTCGTAAAGATGTAAATCAGAACCGCAAATTGCCGTCGAGGTGATTTTGACGATAGCATCTCGGGGGTTAATAATTTTTGGATCTGGCACCGTCTCGACTCGCACATCTTTGGCACCATGCCAGCAAACTGCTTTCATATTCAATAGTCCTTAGTTTAGTGGAGTATGGGGAGATGGAGAAGTAGGAGAAGATAGGGAAGAAGATACTCCCCCCACTTCCTCGACTTCCCCCACTCTCTTTCTACTTATCTAACTTCCGGGCGATCTTGATAGTACCCTTCTCTAGTTCCAGTTACTGGTTCAACTGTTTTTTCAACTGTTTTTTCAGTTGAATTCAAAAATTCTTTTGTGCTGCGAGGAAGTTCTTCATCAAGATTGAGCTTTTCGCGGACATTGTCAACAGTTTCTTTCAGGCTTTCTTTGGCTTGTTCAATCAAGTTGTTGCCGTTAGTGGTCGTGTTTGTTTCCGGTTGTGCTTTGTAATAATTCGCCTCTGGTGTTGTTACGTTTTCATCTAGATCGACCGCTGCACGGAGATTACCAGCAGTTTCTTTCACCTTTTTTGTGGCTTTTTCAATCAGGTTGTTGTCGTTTTGGATATTGCTTGTATCAGAGCTTGTATCAGAAGGTGTCCCCTTGTAATAAATACCCACTGGGGATTTCACGGTTCCATCACTACTGCCAGAAACCGATGCACCAACATTGTTGACTTTTTCTCTGACATTATCAGCAGTTTCTTTCAGGTTCTTTCTGGCATTTTCAACCAGCTTGTTGTCGTTTTGGATATTGCTTGTACCAGAGCTTTTATCAGAGCTTGTATCAGAAGGTGTTCCCTTGTAATAAATACCCACTGGGGATTGTACAGTTTCTTCAGCTTGTGCTATCAGTCCGTTACCGTAGCCCAAAGCCTGCATTACGAAAAATGTTAATCCTACTAGAAAAACAGTCAAAATCTGACGCAAGCGATTCATAAAATTCCTCCGATATATTCAGTTTGGATTGAGTTAATAGATAGTAGATAGTAGTTATTCGTTCTTTGTGACAACTAACAACTAACAACTATCAACTATCAACTAACAAGCCTTAGGGTTTTAGCAGAACTTTGACACAGTTGTCTTTCTTGTGCTTGAAAAGTTCAAAGCCCTGCTTTGTTTCTTCAAGGGGTAAGTGATGGGTGAAAACGCGGGATGGGTCAACTTCGCCATTCAAAACATGATCCAACAACATGGGCATATACTTCTGACCGAACATTTGCCCCATTTTGAACGTTAAAGCTTTGTTCATGGCTGCACCCAGTGGTATTTTGTCTACAAACCCTCCGTAAACACCCATGATCGAGAGAATGCCACCTTTACGACAAGCCAACATCATCTGTCGCAGTACGTGGGGGCGGTCAGTTTCTAGCCTCACCGCCGTCTTTGCTTCGTCGTAAACTCCTTCTAGACCCATACCGTGTGCTTCCAGCCCGACGGCATCAATACAAGAGTCAGGACCACGTCCACCCGTCATTTCTTTGAGGGCTTCGCCTGCATCGATTTCCTCATAGTTGATGGTTTCCGCATTGGCGAAATCTCTAGCCATTTGGAGGCGTTCGGGGAATCGGTCGATAGCAATGACGCGTTCCGCACCCAGCATATAGGCGCTTTTCATGGCAAACAGTCCCACAGGACCGCAACCCCAAACTGCTACGATATCACCGGGTTGGATATCGCACATTTCCGCTCCCATATAGCCTGTAGGGAAGGCATCGGAAAGGGGCAGCACTTTTTCATCAGGAATGCCTTGTGGAACTTTCACAGCACCGTAATCAGCAAATGGCACCCGTATGTAGTCTGCAAAGGCTCCTGCATAGCCTCCAAAAGCATGGGAGTAGCCGAAAATCCCTGATGTACCAAATCCAAATAATTTATCTTGTATCCAACCATTAGGGTTGGAATTATCGCACAGCGACCACATCTGTTGCTGGCAGTAGTTGCATTGACCGCAGCCGATAATTGAAGAGACGACAACGCGATCGCCCTTTCGCAATTTCTTTACTTCACTACCAATATCGACGACTTCCCCCATAAACTCGTGACCAATAATGTCACCAGATTTCATCGTCGGGATGTAGCCATCATAGATATGCAAGTCAGAACCACAGATGGTTGCTGAGGTCACTTTGAGAATAGCGTCACGCGGGTTGAGGATTTTCGGATCTGGTACCGTCTCCACCCGCACATCATTAGCGCCGTGCCAACATACTGCCTTCATTTAAACGTTCTCCTGTATATGGGAAGCAAAAAGATGGGGAGGCTTCGCTGACAGGAAGATACGGGGAAATTTTCTCTCCCTCATCTCCCTCCTCTCCCTCATCTCGTTATTGCCCACCTCTCGGTTGTCCTTCATTAGTCGCGATTTCGCCTGCTTCCATTAACATCTTGAATCGGCGCAATTCATCACCAATTTGCTGTTCTGGTTCTTCGCCAAAGAGTTTAGCGAAAGTAGCTGTCAATGCTCCACCAGGCGGGTTATATTCTATAACCACCTTGACCTCAGTCCCACGGTCACCGGGCGCTTTTTTAAAGCGAACAAAACCAGAGTTGTCAACGTCTGCACCTTCTACTGAAGCCCAAGAGATAAATTCGTTTTCCCGGTCTTCAATAATATCTGCATCCCATTCCACACTTCCGCCCAGAGGTCCACTCGCAATCCAGTGGGAACGCTTGTTGTCGTACACTTTCACGGATTTGAGATGCTTCATAAAATTGGGCAAATTCTCAAAGTTGTGCCAAAAGTGGTAAAGCTCCGAAGCTGGCTTATCAATCGTTACCGTCTTTTCAACTTTGATCGCTTGACTCACGCTGCCAGTGATTGCTTGCTGTGCTTGCTTGATCGTGCTTTGTTTTGTAGCACCCTGATAAATCAGACCGCCACCCGCCACAGCCGTCAATACCCCCCTAAGGGAGCGTTGACTTAACCCCATTAACACCATTGCACCACCGCCTATTAATGAAGCCCAACGCTCAGTTTCACTGGCTTCCGTCTGACCTTGATTCTGGTTATTTTCCGATGTTGATGCCACGTTCTTTTCTCTCCCTTTACTTTAAAAAACGAACCATTAAGGCGCAAAGATCCCCTCTTGATATCGTTTCCTCTCTTTAGTTTGCGCCTACGTGGTTCGTTCCACAAAGACATTACATTGACACAGCTGTTCCTGTAGTCGGTTGAGCAGGCTTCACTTCTGTACCCACCCGCGAGCGATACAACTCTACAAGTCGCTGCTCGTACGTCAACAGATCTTTGTGGATTTGTGTAAAAATTGCAGTTGATATTGGGTCGGTTGTTGCTGCTATCAAGTTGCCAATATCGCCGATACCAGTTTGCACATCGCCCAAGGCAGAACGCAGCTGAAAAATATCGTCACTTCCTGTGAGCGCAGTTTTAACCTTCGCATACTGGTTAGCGAGATTTGCTGCTAAAGAAGGCTTTTCACCCAGCTCATCCAGACGGGTTTCCAAAAATTGGATGTGACGCTGCTTATTGCCAATCAACTCTTGGAACAGAGATTTTATTTGTGCATCCGACTCTTTCTCAGAGTACTTTTCCAACGCTTCCAAAGAATAACGCTCCCCAGAAAGTGCTGTATTCAAAGCTTTGACAATCTCACCCTTGGTAGAACCACCCCAAGCATCAGCCAGTTTCCACCATTCGGCTCTTGGATCTCTCTCATCTGGTAAAGCTGCATCTTTGCCACCATAACCCAGACGACTCAATATAGCTGTGGTAAAAATTGGCAAGTCTCCAGGCTGACGTGAAGTAATCAAATTCCCATCAACGACCAAAGGCTCATCTACATAATTAGCACCCGCGTTAATCATGTCTTTGCGAATTGCCAAGAAGCCTGTAGCTTGTTTGCCTTTAAGCAAGTCCCCTTCAATCAAAACTTGTGGTCCGTGACAAACTGCAGCTACCAATTTTCCTTGCTGCATTGCTTCTTGCACAAACCTGACTGTGTTGGGGTTGCGCCGCATATAGTCAGGAGCCATACCACCAGGAATCACCACTGCATCAAATTCAGAAGCTATTGCTTCGGTTGTGGTGCCATCAGGTTGCTTGGAAAGTTTTCCTTGTTTACCTTTATAAGTTTCGTTCAGACGGGAACCGAGGACAACCACTTCCATTCCCGCTTGCTTTAAGCCGTTGTAAGGGACTTGAAACTCTGCATCCTCTACAAAGTTTTCAATGAGGATAGCAACTTTTTTCTTACCTGTATGATTACTTACCATTGACTTTCCTTGTAAATATGTACTTCTAATGGAATATTTTGTTGTGTCATGTCTTTAGCTAGTAGTAAGCGCTTACTACTAACTACGCAGGAACTTCACTTGTTGGGGATGTTGGGAACAGTTCCGCGTAGTCTTTTGTAAAATTCGCGTGAAAATCTTCAAATTCACCAGGTGTTACAGCATTCTTGAGTACTGCAAATACAGAACGGATGTGGATGACCGCTGCAGTTGGGTCTACTCCTTCTTTTTCACTGACACGCTTGATAAATTCTTCCAGGTCAAAGTGTTGACCGTTTTCACCCTCTCGCCCGCGCAAATATTCGCCCAGCTCCTGAGGTAACTGTGATGCTAAATCTTTTGCTTCGTCGCCAACAATACGCTCTCTGATAATTTCTAGTGTGGCACGGGTTGCCCGTTCTGCTTCTTCACGAGAATTCAACTGACCAACACTTTGAACGTGTTTAATAAACTCGCCGTATTTCACTTTCTCCCTCCGCTTTCACTAAATTCTTGGCTTGATCAAGTTGAAGTCTTCAGTATTTTTAAATAAAAGATTAAATCTTTATAAAGTCTCTACAGCGATTAGGAAGATAACTAATTTTTCGATAGGTGATTTTAGAAAATAGTTAGGACTCATGAGTTGGGGTTTGACAAAATCTTTGTGACCCCAAGTCATAAATCCTAACTCCCTTATCACTCGACCATGAATTCATGTATTCATTATTATTACGCTGAAAAAGCTCTTATTTCGTCGAACTTAAGGGATATATCTTTTTTCTTTCTAAAGTGATACATTTATTGTTTCCTATCTTTGTTTTACGAGAAGAAATAGCAAAAAAAGTTATGAGTTAAAATTGTGGAAGTTAGCAGAAGAAAACATTTCTTAACCTCTACTTCCTGAACTCATAACCTTCTGTGAAGTGGCTATAACCTGAATTTATACATACAAGACTAGGCAGCAATGACTAGCTTCTCTTCATTCTTAAGGAAGAAATTCTTTTACCCCTAAAGTCATACTTCTTTAGGGAGACTACCCTTTGAAGAGAAAGCGTTATCGTGAGGGTGCAGCAAGGGCTAGGATTATGGCAGAAAAAAGAGATTTAGCAGAGCAAAATAGTGATAACGAACTAGAAACGGATGATTTGCCACAGGTAGTTACCGAATCTTACGGAACTGGTGTTAAATACCAGCCAGGGTATAACATTGGCGATCGCAGAAACGAATATGACGACCCGGGGAATGTAGAAGCCAGCCCAGAGATAACAGGGGGGGATATAGATGCTCGTTGGGATCTAGAAGCAACAGTAGGTGATGAAGCTGTTGGTGGCACCGTCCCCACTCCCGACCAAGATATTGTTGAAGAAATCGCAGCTGGTGTTGGGGTGGAGATCAACGATGACGAGGATGTTCGGATAACCGAGATGTTAGAGGAGCGTGATGACAGTCGGTGGGAGTTAGATCCGCTGTCCTCGGAAGATTATGGGGACAGAAAGACAGAAGGAATTCAAGAGGACGAGGTAGAGAGACTGGATGCAGACCGAGACGAGTATGGGGGAGGTGCTCGTTCCCTAACAGATTCAGGGATTTGGTCTCAGGAGCCTCCACCTGGCGATCATAACGTTTGAAACAAATAAGGGAGATGAACAGATGAATTTCTCTCCCCCTACTTCCCCTACATGAGGGTCTTTGTTTCCTTATTCTGCTACATAGAACTTATCCATAGTTGTACAAGACAACTACTTGGTCTACTTCCCGCTTCCACCAAGGGAGTCGGCTCCAACAGTCCCCGGGCGTAACTTCGGATCTAGCCGAACCTACGTACGAATTGAGAAAATTCTCAATTAGAAATTTCTGTTAGTCGGCTTGTTTTTCGCCATTTTGACTAACTGTAAATAATTCTAGCAAAAAAATTGGCTACTTATTCAAGCTCCAATCCTTCCCTAGAGTGGTCGAGGCGTAATTCGCCTTTGGGTTGAGAGCGTAACCAGAATGGTGTATCTGTTCCCGCCGCACCTTTAGCAGTTGTGACGCCACCATCAGCCAGCCACAATGCACCTGTTACATAACTCGCTTCAACAGAAGCAATGAAGGCGTAGACGTTTGCTATTTCCTCTGGTGTACCGTGTCTTGCCAGTGGTGTAGCTTCAATGAGATTTTTTTCCATTTTGGCGTTCATCGGTCCATCTTCTTTATGCGTCCAAGCCGTATCAATGGCACCTGCACAGACGCAGTTAGCACGGACGCCATGTTTTGCCTGTTCAACAGCAACGCCAAGCATGAAGGAATGCATCCAGCCTTTGGTGCCGCCGTAAGTTGTGTTGTATGCCAAGCCGTTATAGCCTGCTTCAGAACCGGCTGAGACAACATTACCCCGCGTTTTTTACAAGTGCCCTAGTGCGTATTTTGTCATCAAAAACGCACTACGGATGTTCATGCGAAGAGTTTCATCAAAGACATCAACGGGGTAGTCCTGAGTTTCGCCTGTGGCAAGAAAAACGAAGAGCGTTGTTGACCAGGATGTCTAACTTACCATAGGCATTAATTGCCGTTTGCACGCAGTTTTGAGCGTGAAATTCTTCAGAAACATCTCCGGCATAGGGTATTGCTTTACCACTGTAATGTCTAATGGCATTGACTACCTCCTCAATTGGGTCATCAGCCAATCCATTAACAACGACTGATGCTCCTTCTTTAGCGAATTTAATTTATGGGCGATGCTCCAGAGGAGCCGCCGGGGCGCGATCGCTTCCCCAATGCCAGCCCACGCACCTATAATAATGGCTACTTTTCCTTCTCAACGTCTCTCCACGTTTCAACCTCGTGAAAATCTAGTCAAGAATTCAGAATCAACAAGCCCTTTTGAGTTTTAGGTTTTGGATTTTGAGTTCTTTCTCATGAGTCATGACAACAAAAATAAAGAACTCTTATGAGTTCTTCGTTTTCTAATTTTTCTTCTCTTTGATTTAGATACATCTGCCTTCAGTAGGGTTAAACACCAAATACACGTTTGATACTCTTGCTACTGTTAGTTATTAATTGCAATCGGGGTTTTTTATGACATTTACTCAAACGAACGACCCAACTATTCGCGAAATTGTCCAAGCTTGGCAAGGCTTAGATGTAGATGAACAGCTAGCTTTGTTTTGGTTCATTTACAAAGAAATGGGCAAATCTATTACCCCCGCAGCGCCCGGAGCTAGCACTGTTTCTTCAGATATTGCTGACGGTTTGTTCAATCAAATTAAGGAATTATCCCATGAAGAACAGTTGCAGTTCCAGCGCGATTTGATTAACAAGGTAGATAATCAATATACCCGGATGTATGGCTCAATAGGCGATACTACCGAGCTACTGTTTTGGTATCGCCTAGCTCAAGGCATGGAAAACGCTACTATCGTTCCTATGCCTGCTGACTATAAGCTTTCCTCCCAATCTCAAGAGCTGCTCAACAGAATTAAGCAAATTGAATTTGAACAGCAAATTACTCTTTTCCGCGATTACGTCGCGCCATTCGGTGCTAAACCAAAACCAGGTGCCGAAATTTAAAATTTCCAGAATTGAAAGTAGCAGCCTTTTCGGCAAATAGCAAATAAGAAATCATAGATAAGCACAGAGTCAACCAAGCATTCTATTCACTCTGTGTTTATCTATGTTGATCGCTCGAGTAGTTGCACCCTATAATAGCCGTCACGCCTCTAACTTGGTAGTTTTCAATTTTCTAATTTTCTCGTACCTATTTTATCTCTCTTTAGACAGGTATAAAAATATTGTTTTAAAATAAAATTTCTATCTTTTAACAGTGATTTGGTTATCACTAAAATCTTTAATCTTGGAAGAGGCATGAGCAACAGCAGTCAAATTTTCTGCCCTGTTGCTTTGGCAGAAAGATTTTCACAACATAAAGCAAAGTCGCCATTCTAGGAACAGATTTGTCACTAATTTATCCTAGATTTTCGTGAATGACACGCATAAACAATATTAGCAATTTATGTTGCTAAGTTCCTCAAGTCCCTAAAAAATTATTACCAATTAGGAGGTTTCATGACTTCTATAAATGTCAATGCCGTACAAGAAGCTGTAAGAGGGATTAAGGGTTTGATTATCGACGATCAGCTACTAGTGCTGGGGTTAATCTACCGCGACATTGCTCAATCAGTTCCCGCTGATGCTGCAAATGCTTTGCCAACACAAGATGCTGCAAATTTGGTAACACGAGTTCAGCAACTGTCGCAAGAAAATCAGCTATCTGCTCTGCGTGACTTCCTAGGAGCAGAAAAAAATGACCAAGATGCAACAGTCCTCGATCCAAACCCAAGCAAGGCGCTGGGTGAACTTGTTACTGGCGGCGGAACTACAATTCCTGCTCATGAGTATAGCTCATTGAGCGCTGAAGCTAGGATAGCTTTCTGGTATCTGTTACCACAAAAACTGGGAAGCAATATCATTGGTGGTCTAAGTGAGTTAACACCTACTGAGCAAGTCACAATTGTGTTGAACTCAATCCAAGCTCTGAACACTGATGAAGTAGTGTCTTTTCTGACACAGGTGGTTTAAAAAATTGTAAGTTCTGTAGACGCTTGCTCTGAAGCTTCTCGTAAATTCCCAGAGAGAGGCTTCCTCTAGAGTATGGTGTGCTCAGAGAAATCAAAGAACTGTAGGTGGGGCTGTGCCCTACCTACAGCGGTTTGCGTATTTGAAAATTAGTATCTAAGAAGAGTTTTATGTTAGGACAAGACACTGGTGTTAGAGGAAATACTATCAAAAGAAAGCATCTTGTTTATAGTCTGATCACTGGTCTGATTATTGGTACTATTGCTGGTACGCCTATCGGCTGGATTGCTCATCAATACTATTACCAGCAACGTTTGGCTCAAATTTTACTCTGTCGAGATCGCAATAGTAGTCAGCCAGCCGCAGTTGTTGATTCTATCTGTGGTCGAGGATTTTAACTGATTCGCCTTATATCCCGGCGCTAAACAGAGTACCGTTATAGCGCGGGACTTACGGCGAATCAGTTAATCATTTAATTATGAATTAATTTGCTGCTTCAGTTTCCGTTGTAATCTTGAAGCTAAGCTTATGCCACCAAGCAACAGTAAACCCAACGCGGAAGTTGGTTCGGGAACAGCAGTGTAATAGCTTTTCACGCGGATGGGTCCATCTTGATCTGCTGGTGCTGGTGGTGCTGGTGGGATGATACCACGACCTGGCCGTAAATCAGGCTGACTAGAGAATGGATTGAAAAACACCGTTCCGTTGGGTATGACACCACCACTATAGGTGAGGACGTTATCCGTGACGGTAACGTTTGTAAAAAAATCATTCAGACCAGGAACGTTAGAAAAACCAATCTTGCCATCTCCATTCACATCTCCCCACTGCACTGGCTCATTATTGAACGCTGGAGTGGAACTTGAATTCGTATAGGACAGCGTTTCTAATTCAAAAACCAAGCTTCCTATATCTCGCCCAGTAGCGTTTAAGAGGTTATTAGCTACATCTGGGACACCATATTCTATGACTAGCCCAGGTGTTATTTCTGGTCCAAGCGCTCTTGGGTTTCTCGTTCTTAATATGTCTTCATTCTGTGTCGTCACGGTGGGTTCCACCAAAATGGTGGCGTTTGCTGGTGTCAAAGAAGACAAAAGACTAATTCCTGCTACTCCTAGAGTAGAAAATACTATCTTGGTCGCTATTGTAGTCATGTTCCACTTTTGGTATTAAAAACAACAAAAACGTGCTTACCGCTGCTGATAAATCAAGCCAATCCGCACGGAGCATTGATTTTACAGACTAAATGCAATGAAATTAATGAAATCTCGCAATTTCCTTGGGAGATCAAGGTGCAAATTTTTATAACACTAAAAATTTAGCAGAATTTTTTTGACAAATTAACAACTGTAGGAACACCTAAAAAAAAATCAATCTTTCTAAATATTTGACAAGTGTTTGCAAGACCCTAAAAAATAAGATGGGCTATTTACCCATCCTAGTGGTGTATGTCATAAATTATCATGCTGTTAGCGTAGCTCTTCACAGAGCGAGGCACGAAGCGACAGCGTAGTGAACACGAGTGCGTGCGCATGATTGCGCTCACCATCTCGAAGCACAACGGAAAATTGGGATTCTACGCTCGACTTCGTTACCCATGCCTATGGCTAACGCCACGGCTATCGCCCTTCGGGTACGCGAAGGGAGCGCTTTGGACTCAGCGTCTGCAAAGGAGATACGGCACGCTCCTTTGAATAGAATGACAAAATATACCTTAACCATCCTTAACCATAGTTTTCAGACATCCTCTTAGCTCGACTTTATCCATTTTCCAGCAAGGCGCTGGCGCTTTTCTCCCGCCCTTTGGGCGATCGCATACATCTGTATGGGTGTTTTCAAAGAGGGTAGGTTACTGTGGCGCTTCTAGGGATAAATTGTCTCTCCAGAGCCGTTTTGCATATCTTTATTCAGTCTTAACTCTGGCTTTCATGCTGAAAATCAAAAAAATTTATTTTTCAGCAACTTCACCAGCATAAAGATGAGAATTATGTCATGAATTGTAAAAATATATTAATTAATAACGTATTTGCACAGTGATAGAGGTTTGGATCGCAAAAAATTCACAGTGGGTACAGTATACCTTGGGACAAACTAGATTTAACAGACCCAGAAAAGCCACGTTTGCTGTGTAATTTTGATCGCTTAAAGACAATATCTGAGCAACAAAAGACAGCAGAACAACAAAGTTAATCTGCTGCTATTGCTCATGTGTGGTTTATCTTCATTTCATAGGTTGGAGTAAAATCTATTGCTCGTGTATGAAAGCCAAGCGTTTGCGTTGTATTATCCACTTTCTGCAAACTTCTGTAGCAAGTTGTATCTCTTTTTCTGTTAAAAGTTCATCAGCTTTGCCAGACAGTAAAATCCTAGCAACTTCTGCTGCCTTGTGGTATTCCACACCATGTCTGACTAATTCTGTATGCAAGAATTCCTCTTTCTCTTTAAGCGACATAAATAACCTTTGATCCATTAATTGTCCAAAACAACAGATGTAGTGAATTTAATAATTTAAATATTTACAAGTCTCCAAAGGCTTAACTTCTTACCTTCGGAAGATATAGAAAATTTTTAATAATCATTTAATACGTTACTTGACGCAAGTTTGGTAATAATGTTTCTGGTTAGAGGTACTTAAACCAGTTTAAAAATAAGGTCAAAAACCAAGTATTCGCTAATTCATCCGTCGGTAGGTTTATACCCAATGGCTGGCTGTACTACAGTTGCAGTTGTGATCAGCCGTCTATGTTGGAGGATGCATGCCGCAATACTTTGGAAAACTGCCGACAACTGACCAACCTTGGACAACTATTGGCACAGTGCAAGCTGTACATTGGGATGAACGCACTATCAACCTTGAGTGTGGTGACTCACGCGTAGCCATCAGTGTGCTAGCACCAAATTTAGTTCGGGTGCGAATGTCACCCAATGGCGAATTTATGTCTCGTCGTCCTTGGACGGTGATGGTGGATAATACAGAATGGGCAGTCATACCCTTCCAGGTGCGGGAAACTGACGCAACAGTAGAAATTGAAACAGAGCAAATACGTGTGAGTGTACAGCGGCAAAATTGCCGTATAACCTGCTTCGACAAATCTGGTCGTCCCTTTGCCCAAGATGCAGATTTGGGTATGGGTTGGCGCTTGGGTGCAGTTGCTGCATGGAAACACATAGAAGCTGAAGAGCATTTCTATGGCTTTGGCGAACGTACGGGTTTTCTTGACAAACTTAGCGAAGTCAAAACGAACTGGACGGTTGATGCCTTAGATTACAATTCCCTGACTGATGAAATGTACCAGGCAATTCCATTTTTTATTGCCTTGCGTCCGGAACTGAGTTACGGTATTTTCTTCAACACAACGTTCTGGAGTCAGTTCGACATTGGCGCAGAGAAACCGGGTGTCTGGAAAATGGAAACTCGCGGCGGCGAGTTGGACTACTACATCATCTATGGTCCCGAACCTGCCCAAATCCTCCGCACCTACACCCAGCTAAGTGGTAGAATGCCGCTACCGGCAAAGTGGTCGTTAGGCTACCACCAATGTCGTTGGAGTTATGAGTCGGAAATCGTTGTGCGCGAACTGGCGCAGGAATTTCGCGATCGCCGCATTCCCTGCGATGTGATCCATCTTGATATTGACTATATGCGGGGCTATCGCGTGTTTACCTGGAGTCCCAAGCGCTTTCCTGACGCAGCAAAACTAATAAGTGACTTGGCGCAAAATGGCTTTAAGCCAGTAACAATCATCGATCCGGGTGTTAAGTACGAACCAGAAGCCAACTATCACGTTTTTGACCAAGGCATAGAAAACGACTATTTCGTGCGTCAAGCCGATGGACGATTATTTCACGGCTACGTATGGCCCGAAAAATCTGTTTTCCCTGATTTTCTGCGTTCCGATGTGCGTCAGTGGTGGGGCGACTTGCACAAAAGCCTGACAGACATCGGTATTGCAGGAATTTGGAATGATATGAACGAACCAGCCATAGACGATCGCCCTTTTGGAGATGGTGGTAATAAAATCTGGTTTCCTCTGGATGCACCCCAAGGCGGAGATGGGGGAGATGAGGGAGTAAAATCCTCCTCATCTAAAGAAAGGGCGACTCATGCAGAAGTGCATAACCTGTATGGTTTGTCAATGGCGAGAGCTAGTGCTGAGGGTTTGCAACGACTGCGCCCAAATGAGCGTTCTTTTGTGCTGACTCGTTCTGGTTTTGCAGGAGTGCAGCGGTGGTCGTCGGTGTGGATGGGCGATAATCAGTCGTTGTGGGAACATTTAGAAATGTCCCTGCCAATGCTGTGTAACATGGGACTTTCTGGCGTGGCGTTTGTGGGTTGCGATATCGGTGGATTTGCAGGTAACGCCACGGCTGAATTATTCGCGCGGTGGATGCAAGTAGGAATGCTCTACCCCCTGATGCGTGGTCACTCGGCAATGAGTACAGCTCGTCATGAGCCGTGGGTGTTCGGGGAGCGCACGGAGAAAATCTGTAGAGAATACATCAATCTGCGTTACCAGTTGCTGCCATACATTTACACCCTCTTTTGGGAAGCAGCGACCACGGGAGCGCCTATTCTAAGACCATTACTCTACCATTTCCCCAACGATCCCACAACTTACACACTCTACGACCAAGTTTTACTCGGTCCCTCCCTCATGGCTGCACCAATTTACCGTCCTGGAATTGAGCATCGCGCCGTGTACTTACCCGAAGGGACTTGGTATGACTGGTGGACTGGCGAGAGTTACTCTGGTCCCGTTCATATCCTCGCTCATGCACCATTGGAAAAAATGCCGTTTTATGTGCGTGCTGGTGCGATTATACCCATGCAACCTGTCATGCAATATGTTGACGAGCATCCACTTGAGCAGTTAAGGTTACGCGTTTTCCCTGGGACTGGTGAATTTACACTTTACGAAGATGATGGACATACATTTGAGTATCAAAAAGGAGATTTTGCAACTACAAATTATCGTGTCTCATCTGATGGAAAACAAACAATTGTAGAAATTGAAGCGCGAGAGGGAGAATGGACACCATCGCCGCGTGAGGTGATAGTTGAACTTGTGGGAGTTGGTGAGCAGCAATTTCAAGACGATGGTAAACCACGTACATTGAAGTTTTAAACGCTAAACATTCTTAGAAAATAGCAGTGAATACTTTGCTGTTATACCAGGGCTGTTTCATTCTAGAAAGCAAAATCTTCCACTAAGAAGCCCAGGGCAAACGCATCTAATTTGCACAAATTCAATATGGTGTCAGGCGCGGACTTGTACTGCCACTGTTGATCGGCGATTGCGCACACCGCACTGCCTTCGGCAATCGCCATCTTTAATTAGCAAAAGCTTAACTTTACCAAAAAAAATATAAGTAAATATTATCAACTACTCAAAAAAATAAATTAGCATAAAAAATTACGGTATTTTATACACCAATTCAAAAATTAATCAATTTATACTGGAATTTAGCAAGCCATTCTTTTACCCCTAGCTTCGATGATTTTCCCTCCCTGGTAACTTCCTAGAAAACAATTCAACAAGGGATTCGCCTTACAAACAAGGTGGAACTTCTGTTCGTGGATTCCCCCTCCCAAAGCCAGCGCTGTTGCCGAGTTTGCGTTGGTGATCAAATTTTGAGGATGGGAGAATTACACAGTGCCCTTGAATGGTAAAAACAAAACTGCCAGGACTGTAATTGTATTAGCCATTATCTTCCTGAGCATTGAATTATTAGACGAGCTGGTTGATGGAGTGCGGGGTGCCGCTTGGCCGTTAATTCGCAATGACCTGCATCTTTCTTATGTGCAAGTGGGAATGTTGCTGACGATCCCCAACACGATCAGTAGCTTGATAGAGCCGATTCTAGGAATTTTGGGAGACATTGGTCAGCGACGGCAATTGATTTTGGGTGGAGGCGTTGCTTTTGCGCTCGCCTTGCTGCTCATTTCCCTCAGTCATAACTTTCCATTGTTATTAGCCGCGTTTGTGCTGTTTTATCCAGCATCTGGCTGCTTTGTCAATCTTTCCCAAGCTACCCTAATGGACATCAAACCGACACGCCAGGAGCAAAATATGGCGCGTTGGGCATTGGCTGGTTCTGTAGGGAATGTCATTGGTCCGTTAGCTTTAGCTTGTGGTGTCGCATTCCATCAAAGTTGGCGGAGCGTGTTTTTAATCTTGACGGTGCTGACGGTATTGCTGCTATTGGGACTGCTGTGGAAATATCCGATTGGAGCTCCATCTTCCCAACATGATGAACCTATGCACGGCTTCAAAGATGGGATACGGAATGCTATCAGCGCATTAAAACGACGCAAGGTGCTACGTTGGTTAACCTTGTTGCAATTTTCGGATTTAATGTTGGATATTCTGCATGGCTTTTTGGCACTGTACTTTGTTGATGTCGTGGGTGCAGACAATATGCAGGCGAGTTTTGCTGTAACGGGATGGTTAGGGGTTGGCTTGCTGGGAGATTTTCTCCTCATTCCTCTACTGCAACGGGTGCGCGGATTAGATTATTTAAGAGTTAGCGCGATCATTGTTTTGTGTCTTTACCCAGCTTTTCTGGTTGTACCCAATACAAACGTTAAGTTGGTGATTCTCGGCTTGTTGGGGTTCTTCAATTCAGGTTGGTACTCAATCCTCCAGGGGCAATTGTACACAGCAATGCCAGGGCAGAGCGGTACAGTCATGACGCTAAACAGCTTGTTTGGTCTATTTGGCGGTTTAACTCCGCTTGCGCTGGGTTTCGTTGCTCAACAGTATGGTTTGCAAAACACCATGTGGATGTTACTTGCAGCACCCTTCGCCTTGCTAATTGGGCTTTTTAAAGTTTAATGCCCATTCTAGATAAAACGGCTCCTGTAGATGCTGATGGAAAAATCGGCGTTAAAAAATCGACCCATGTAACGAAATGTAAAGCCACCGAATACCTTAAAAATAGGTCATTCCAGATTTTTTACAAAACTAAACATACATGGGTTTTATCGTGCCGACTTACTTAATCAATTGCTTCCAAAGCAAATTTGCTTGAAAATCGGTCTTGTTGCTTGAGCCCTAACAAAACAATCTATGACTTTAATTCTCACCAACGACGACGGGATAGATGCTCCCGGTATTCAAGCGCTCCGCAAAGCTGTCAATGGTAAAGAAATAATTATCGCTGCTCCTAAAGACCATCTTTCTGGCTGTGGACATCAAGTCACCACGACTCAACCAATTCACGTCCAGCAACGCTCTGAGAACGAGTATGCTATTGGAGGCACTCCCGCCGATTGCGTCAGAATTGCTTCAACACATATTTGCAAAAATATCCAATTTGTGCTGTCTGGGGTGAATGCTGGGGGCAACATGGGAGTGGATGCTTACATTTCCGGTACTGTCGCCGCCGTGCGGGAAGCAGCGATACACGGCATTCCTGGAATTGCAGTTTCCCACTACCGCAAACGCCAGTTAAATGTTGATTGGGACGTTGTGGCACGGTGGACGGCTAACGTTTTAGCTGATTTACTCAATCGTCCCCTAGAACCGGGAACTTTCTGGAATGTGAATTTGCCTCATTTGCTACCAGGAGAACCCGATCCAGAAGTTGTGTTTTGCCAACCCTCTACCAAACCATTGCCCGTCAACTACCGTATTGAGGGCAATGATTTTTACTATGAGGGTGAATATGCCAAGCGCGATCGCACTCCAGGCAGCGATGTTGATGTCTGTTTTTCAGGAAAGATAGCTGTAACCAAACTGATGGTTTAATTAAGGAAATGAAGAATAAAGGCTACAGAGTAAACATCGCTTAGACTTTATGCTTTTCTACTCAGATGGTTCCTCAATCATTGCCATCAAACGCTCTAAACTTTGTGTCAGTTGGGTGAGTTTTTGAAGAGAATCATCCTGGGTTTCAGCAAGAGTCTGCACAGCATCACACAAAGCAAGGATCTGATATCCTTGCTGCTGTAATTGCTTTCCTTGTTCTTCAACTTGTGAACTGAGAGTATCGACTCTTTCAGCCAGACGTTCAATTGTCTCAGTGGTTGCAAGTACTGCTTCCCCAATTTGTTCAACAATCGATTCCAAGCGACTAACTTTAACTCCAACTTCTGCTACAACCATTTTTTTAGCACCTTGATTTCAGATTCATTACAGTAGATTTACTGTTATTTTTGAACAAGTGAATATAAGCAGCAGTGCCAACTAGCTACTGCCGTGTGAAGACTATGTGCGATTTCTTCCAGACACTCGTGTAGACGCCTTTTTAACAGTGAACAGTGAACAGTAAACAGTTATCAGTTAAATACGAGTGGTCGCGCGTCCCCCACCAAGAGCACCTTTATGCGTTGGTGGCGGTGAGCGCATCCCCCAAAGCGCCCGCCTGACTGACTGATAACTGATAACTGATAACTGATTTAAGAACGCCTGACTGTCATCAAAAGAAACTTAAGTGAATCTAGAGTACAAACAGAAAATGCTGCTCCATATTCTTTACTTCAACAAAATGTCCACGTGTCTGGGTGATTCCGCTTAAAGATAAAGTCATTGTTGGCTTATAGTAACAACTTGACTTTTGTGATAACTCACCTCACACCTGTTAAGAGCATTTTGCAAGACGAACCATCCAACATCCAAGTATTTATCAATAACATCAACTTTTTAGGACGATGGATTTTGCCGTTTGTTTGCATAAGCCAGGTATAAGTTTAACTTTCCAACTGATGGACTGAGTTGGTAGCAGATCCTAACACAGTTGTTTTCAATCGTCACATTTATACTGTTTTCTCATCTTTCATAAGATATATTTATTCTGCTTTAACTTAAATTTATAAAAAATGATGATCCCAGGAACTCTTGATGAAGATTCGGTGAAAGTACGGGAGAGCTTGATTTCCTTTTGAGAAGCTAAGTCTATATTCAAGTTAATGCTACGTAAGAATACGTTGTTCATTAAAAAATTGGCTTAACTTGTCTTAACGATGTACGAGATATCCTGCGCGACTGTTATTGAAAGTGCAACTACCGACACTTGGGAATTGCTACTGACTCCTCACGCCTCAGTAAATTCAAAATTTAAACGATTTTTGGACATTCTGGGGAGCCTGGTAGGAGTATTGATTTTAGCTATTTTGTTTGTGCCAATAGCGATCGCAATTAAAATCGACAGTCCTGGTCCAATTTTCTTCACACAAGAACGCTACGGGCTTAACGGACTCCCATTTCGTATCCGTAAATTCCGCTCTATGGTTTCTGACGCGGAGAAGTTAAAATCTTTAGTTCAGAACGAAGTCAACGGATTAATCTTTAAAAATAAGAGTGACTTTCGAGTCACAAAGGTTGGGCGCTTCTTAAGAAGCACAAGCCTAGATGAACTCCCACAGTTTTGGAACGTTCTGGTAGGCGAAATGAGCTTAGTGGGGACACGTCCACCGACAGCAGATGAAGTTGCTCACTACAATCAACGTCACTGGCAACGTTTAAATGTTAAACCAGGTTTGACTGGCGAGTGGCAAGTGAATGGTCGTTCTCATATCAAAGATTTTGAGCAAGTCGTTGACTTAGACTTGCAGTATCAGAAGAAATGGTATCCAATGTACGACGTGTTATTGATTGTGAAGACATTCTTCATGATTATTGGTCGAGTCGGAGCTTTTTAACGACGTCATTAATAGTGTTAAATTATTAGTTATCAGTTATTATTCACACTTGAGTTCAATAACCTTCTTTTCAGAAAGTCCGCCGACCCGGGCTTTGTTTACTTAGACCAGATTTTTAGGCGTTCTTCTTTGCGTCTAAAGCGTAGAGCGCGAGACAAAAAAGGTCTATTTACCTGAGAATGGTTGTAAAGATTTAAATATCGTTTTCTACATAGCAAATATTGCAAAAAACTAATGCAATAATTCTTCTACCTGATGCTGACTCCATAAAGTTCTATAAAGCCCTGGTTGCTGCAAAAGTTCTACCTGCGTACCTGTCTGAACTATTTTACCCTTGTCCATCACTAAAATTCGGTCAGCAGCAGCAGCAGCAGAGAGTTGATGAGTGATGAAAACGACTGTTTTTCGTTGCGTACCACCAGAGAGATTTCTTAAAATGGCTGTCGCTGTTTGATTATCTACGCTGGAAAGGGCATCATCCAAAATTAACACTGGGGCATTGACAAGCATTGCTCTAGCCAAAGCAGTACGTTGCCTTTGTCCGCCAGAAAGAGTAATGCCGCGTTCACCAACAATGGTTTCATATTGTTGCGGAAAATAGCTAATTTCTTGGTGAATTTGCGCTTGTTTCGCCGCGTCTTCTACCTCTTGTTGTTCGCTGATGGGGTCGCCGTAGCGGATGTTATTTTTAATCGTTGTACTGAACAGGAAGCTATCTTGAGGGACATAAGCGATCGCACTCCTTAAATCAGCCAAGGCGATTTTGGTAATGTCCACCCCATCTAAAAATAACTGTCCTGGTTCAATATCCAACAGTCTTGGCACAGCATTTGCCAAAGTTGATTTCCCCGAACCAATCGCGCCCACAATTGCCACCGTTTCCCCAGGAGCTATGGTAAAATTTACGTTTTCTAGCGCGGCAGTGGTGGAACCAGGGTAAGTGTAACTGAGGTTTTTTGCTGTGAGTTCTCCTTTCACCTGCTCTCGCGGCAGATGAATGACATCTGATGCATTTTTTATTTTAGGTGTGACACTAAGAATTGCCTCAAGCCGATCAATGCTCACTTCACCCCGTTGGTAGGCTGTAATCGTAAATCCTAACAGAGCTGTGGGGAAAACCAGACGCTCTACGTAAAGCAGGAGTGCTATAAAGTCACCAATAGCAAGGCTTCCATTCACTATCCGTATAGCTCCCATCCAGATGATGATAAAAGAACTCACGGTGGCTAGCCCACGAATCAGAGGAAACAGTGTGTTTTGACTTTTTGCCAGTTTCACATTAGCCTGCAACAGTTGGCGAGTGTTACCGGCAAAGGCACGACGCTCGTTTTCTTCTTGTGAGTAAATTTTTATTAAGGCAATACCGCTGACATCCTCTTGAATCAGTTCGCTCATGTCGGAGAGTCTCTCCTGCACGTCTAACTGTTCCTTGCGTAAGCGATTGCTAAACAAATGCACCAAGAAAAACATCACAGGATACACTGCCAGTGAGGCTAATGTGAGATCCACACTGAGCGACAGCATGACTGGCAGAGTAAGAACGTAGGCAAATACCGTATTTGCTATACTCAGGACTGCAAAACCTAACAGACGCCGGATATTGTCCACATCACTCGTCGCCCGACTAATCAAGTCGCCTACGGTATTGCTGGCAAAATAGGACGGTTCCAGCGTCAGCAAATGTCCAAAAATCCGTTGTTTTAGGTCAAATTCTACCTGACGCCCTACGCCAAACAGCCAAATCCGGGAAGCCATCCGGATCAGCCACATGGCTGAACTAAATAATACAATTTGTAATACAAGATTTCTGAGTTGATTTAAGTTGAATTCTATTGAGAGTAGATCAACGCAAGCGCGAATCAACAGAGGGATGTAAACACCCAACCCATTAACAATCAACAAGGCGATAATACCTAGTGTCGCCTCCCGCCAATGGGGGCGCAGGTATGCAAACAGTTTAGCCAGCCGTCGTGATTTTGCCATTCAAGCAATTACGTAACTTTTCAATATTAGACTAAGCCAAAACCGAGGTGTCTTCATACTACAGGTGCAAAAAGCAACTCATGACGAAAAAATAAAGTCAGCCACGACAGTGTAGCGTGCTGACTGTATGATGGCTCATTTTCTAGCCTAACGCCTATCAACCACGCAAGAAACCGGAAATATAGGTGAGATAACTTTCCCACACTCGCGTTGTTTGTAGCAACGCTTCCGCATTAGGTACAAAGTCTTCCAGTCGCAACCCTCGTCTGCGAATGTCAGTTACAGTCGTTTGCGCCAGGTATGGTGTCATACTGACGTCCGCTACAGTATTGTCTTGCCTCAATGCCACAAGCGTCCCAGATGTTGGCAGGGTTGGTCCTATGGACGATGCGAGCCGCCCTTGGACAATGTCAAGACTTGCTATGGATGGCTCGCCCACCATTGCTACAGGTGAACGCTCCAGGAAATACGCAAAAGCTGGTGTACTTGCCAACAACAAAATTGTCAGCGCCCAACCTATTAAATATCCTCCTGGTGCGTCCATTCCTCCGCCACTTTTTATCCTCTGCGCCGCAAAAATCATCAGTAAAACCGCTGCTCCCAGAGGTTTGAGCGGAAAAGATATCACACTCCACAAGGAAGCGACAGCTGGTTCCCTGGGGTTGATAAACGACAGCAAGACGACGACGAACAGAATGACTAAGAATAATCGTGCGACGTAATTTCCTGAGGGAAAGAATCTCTGGAACAAAGAGTATAAAATTGTGCCAACAAGGAGCCACAGTAATACCCGGCTTAACAGTACAAATGTCATAGATTGACTCTCAAATCTTCATTTTGCGGTCAGCCTGAAGGTTTTGGGGCAGTGGGGTTATTGTATCGTCAAATTGTAATCGTACTGTTACCTGACTTCAAATACCTCACAACGCCACTCCCCTCAACGGAGGAGCCAGCACTGCAGGAGGGTTTCCCTCCGCAGGTGACTGGCGTGGAACCTCCGCACGGGGGTGGCTCCCCTCACACCACGACAACCATCGTAGTGATTTTAGAGCAATTTTTTACAACTGCATCCACAATCTGTAATTTTCCAGATCAGTAACCTGCCTCCTGTAGATTAAATTAATTTCAGTAGTCGTCAAATTAAAAGGAAAAAATATGTCGCCTGGAAAACCCACCATTTTGGTGACAGGGGGAGCTGGATACATCGGTTCCCACACGGTGCTTGCTCTGAAGCAGGCTGGTTTTGACGTGATAATACTCGATAATTTGGTGTATGGGCACCGCGATTTGGTAGAAAAAGTTTTACAAGTAGAACTTGTGGTAGGAGACACAGGCGATCGCCCGCTATTGGATGACCTATTCAAAACGCATGATATAGCCGCTGTCATCCACTTTTCGGCATACGCTTACGTGGGGGAATCGGTTACCGACCCGGCGAAGTACTACCGTAACAACGTTCTCGGCACCCTGACCCTGTTAGAAGCCATGCTAGCAGCGTCTGTTAAGAATTTTGTATTTTCTTCTACTTGTGCAACATATGGCGTGCCTGAAGTTGTGCCAATTCCGGAAGACCATCCCCAGAATCCGATTAATCCCTATGGCGCGACCAAGCTGATGGTAGAACGGATTCTATCTGACTTTGATGTTGCCTACGGCTTCAAGTCGGTGCGGTTCCGCTATTTCAACGCCGCTGGTGCCGATCCCAATGGTAGGCTTGGCGAAGACCACAACCCAGAAACCCATTTGATTCCCCTTGTGTTGCAGACAGCGTTAGGTAAGCGCGAATCTATTTCTGTGTTCGGCACTGATTACCCCACGGCTGATGGAACCTGCATTCGGGATTATATTCATGTTAGCGACTTAGCAGACGCTCACGTTTTGGGATTGGAATATTTGCTCAAAGGCGGTGACAGCGAAGTTTTTAATTTAGGAAATGGTAACGGCTTCTCAGTCAAAGAAGTGATTGAAACTGCCAAACAAGTGACAGGAAAAGATATCAAAGTCGTAGAGTGCGATCGCCGTCCTGGCGATCCACCTGCACTGATTGGTAGTGGGGACAAAGCCAAAAAAATCCTCGGCTGGCATCCACAATACTCTTCTCTCAAGGAGATTATCACTCACGCTTGGCAGTGGCACCAGAGTCGCCATAAATGAGGAGTGATAATTCCGTAGTGTAGAGACGTGCCATGGCGAGCCAGCGGTATGCAGGAGGGGAGCCACTGCGTTGCCGGGGTTCCCCCGGTTGTAGCAAGTGGCGTTCTCCCGCTCTCACGGCGACGGGTTCGCCAGTCCTGTTAGCGTTAGCGTGGCACGAAGTGCCATAGGCGGGTTTCCCGCGCCCTGGGAACTGGCGTAAGCGCAAAGCGCACACTTCGTGAAAGCGTAGCGTGTCCGGAGGACATACCCGTGCCTCTTTCAGAGGAGCTTCGCTAACGCCCTTGGCGTGGCGCAGGCATAGGGCGTCACGTCTCTACATTGTCCTGCCTAAAACCTACCTCCTCTTGACCATTCGCAATACCCCGAAGAACACACCCACTGCTAAAACACCTGAGAGGGCGATCGCCCAAAGTGGTATTCCCTGTCTTTGCCCCTCTGTTACGTTTTCTAGATTTTGATTGACATTTTGTACATTGACTGGTTTTTCTATTGACACTGAACCAGCTGCTACAGTCACCGCAAACTTTAACTCAAATGGCTGAAAACTCCTTCCGTCTTTTGGTTTGCCACTCAGCAGTAGCTGATAGGCTCCTGGTCTGGGAAAGGTAATTTCAGTACCAGGTATGCCTTGATACCGTTCAGCGGTAACAGGTTGTAAGGGTGGTTCGAGGAGTGGTGGTTCGTTAGGTGAGTGAGGTTCAGCGTAAACAACTAATTGACAATTACACTGTGCCAAAGGGATAGCTTTTCCACCTTTACGAGTCAGGGCAAACCAAGTTTTTGTCGCTTCCCCAGCGCGAGGATTATCATTTGGTTCTAGATGTAAGGTCGCGCCAACATCTGCTGCGGTCGTTACTTTATGGGCAGAGGCGATCGGAGTGTTTGTTGTGAATATTACTAAAAACCCTAGTAATATTACCCATTGAAACAACCTCACCCCCCTAACCCCCCTCTTTGTAAGCACAGAGGGGTTAGGGGTGGGGTCACAACGATGTATTTTTAAGCCAGAGCGTCCTCTAAGTCGTTTCCACCCATAGCCTAGGAACGAGAGTTTAGTGAATTTACTGCGACTTTTTTGGGGGAACATAAAATTTCTGTAAAGATAACATTGACCAAAAAAAGCGCCAACGCACCAGCAACACACCCAGCGTCACAAATCCCAGAAACACTGCTGCTAATTTATTCCCCCAGCCAGATTGAAAAGAACCTAAGTAGTGGGAGCCAATAATCAGAGCATGAATGGAGCTTAACAGCAAAGCGGGTACGCTGAATAGATGAATGAATCGCCAGCGCTTGCCCAATGACTTCTGCAAGGAGTCAAAACTGGTGAGGGCTGCGGGAGTGATCAACACCAGTGCTACAGCACCCAAAGCCATGCCCAACTGGTACTCTGGCGGCAAGAAAAAGAAAGCTGCAAAATTCCATTGCAGGGAATGTTCCATCATATGGGTGGTGTGAGCACTAGACAGCACAAAAGCCCCTACTCCCAACGCACGACGGTAACGCAAAGGTGCGGCATACAAGCTGCTGATGGGGCGAGCAACAAGCGCCAGAATTAAACAGATTAACGCAGCGTGTCCGGTGTAATCTACCATTGTGTCACCAGTCCGCAGCAGCGTTAGCACGCCGATGGTGAGAGTGATCCAGCCACCCAAGCGAAACAATTGACTGCGCCTGTCTTTACTGACCAACGATGTAGACACACCTACACCTAACATTGTAGGCAGAGTTCCTAAGCCAAAAGCCAGCATTGTTGCGCCACCCATCCACCAATTGCCTGTTTCAGCAGCTTTAATTTGGGCAGCATACAAAAAACCACAGGGCATTAAACCCCAAGTCATACCCAAAAGCGCTGGTGTCCACCATCTATTTTGTAAAGAAAGCTTCACCATTCCCTGACTGAGAGAGTTGTGTAGAGAACCTTGCACCAGAGGGTGTAGCAATGGAATTTGAGGCAGAAAGTGGGGTTTTATTTGTCCTAGCCCAAACCAAATCAGCAGAACACCAGTGATAATCGCCATCCATTGGCGTAATTCGCTACCAATTCCCGCCATTTGCCCACTGGCGAGCAACACTGAACCCAATGCCCCAATACCAGCACCCACGAGAACATAGCTTAACATTCGCCCCAAGTTCAGGAGTGCGTGAAACTGCAATTGCTGACGCCAATGGGAATCCTGCTTGTCAGACAGGGAAAATGCCACCGCCAAAGGACCACACATCCCAAAGCAATGTCCAAAGCTTCCCAAGAACCCCACAGCCATGATGAGCAACAAATATAGCATCAGTGATTAAAAATTAAATAAATCACAACAATTAATAATGAAAAATGTGATTGATTGCTAAGAAGAAAGAAAGTTTTATGGGAACTCTAAATGAAGTTACTTGTTCTGTCAAAAGACACGGTGTCAAACTTGGTGTTTGCGTTATCCTATGTCAGGGATGCAGCAAGGAGACAAGGGGATAAGGAGATGAGGGGAAAATTTTGATGAGATATCTGAAAAAACCGTTTTGGCTGGTACTTTTGTTACTGGTGACAATAGTTGCCGTGGTTGTCACGAGCGCGTTTGTTAAGCAGCATGGGGAGTCAGTCATTTACAGTATTAGAGTTGACAATTCCCTCACTGCAAATCAAGACACAAAGACACCAAAAGGGAAAGATGTAGAGACAACCAGAGGCAAAGATACGCAGACAGAAAATTCTGCCGCGTCTTTGCGTCCCCGTATCCCTGCTTCCTTACAAGTTTCTGCTGATCAGCTTTTCGCCCACGTTCAAAGGTTAAATTTTACACGCCAAACTCCAGCAGAGCGATCGCGGACTCGCGCTTACATCACAACCGAACTGAAAAAATTGGGCTGGAAACCTCAGCTAGAGAAGTTTGAAGATGGTGTCAACGTCTTTGCCCAAAGACCGGGAACTGATCAAAATGCAGGAGCAATTCTAGTCGGAGCTCACTACGACACAGTCTATATCTCTCCTGGTGCTGATGACAATGCTAGTGGTGTTGCTGTAGTTTTAGAAATTGCCCGACTTCTTGGTTCGCGTCCCACTCCTAGAACATTGCAGCTCGCCTTTTTTGACAAGGAAGAAGCAGGGCTTTTAGGTAGTAAAGCTTTTGTGACAAACAAGAAACATTTAGAAAACCTGCAAGGCGTGATTGTCATGGATATGGTGGGTTATGCTTGTCACACTCCTGGTTGTCAGAAATACCCCACGGGCTTACCAATGACTCCACCCAGTGATCAGGGTGACTTTTTGGCGGTGGTGGGCGATGCAGAACACTTGCCATTGCTTCATGCTTTTCAAAATTCACAGATGCTTCCTCCAATCTCTTTTAATAAGGCAAGTACGGGGGATACGATTGAATCAATGCCATCTGTACTCACACTGCCAATACCCCTCAAAGGCTTGCTGACACCTGATACTCTACGTAGCGACCACGCCCCATTCTGGTATCAAGGAGTTGGTGCAGTCCTGGTCACAGATACCGCAAATTTGCGTACTCCTCACTACCACCAACCCAGCGATGTACCAGCAACTCTCGACCGCAAGTTTTTTACGGGAGCTGCGCAGGTTGTTGTAAATACGACTAATGCATTGTTAGAAAACAGCGATGCCTTGGGTAGCCCAGCATCAACCTCGCCTGAGTCAACCTCTTCTCCTATCGGAGACGCTGCGCGTATGCCTGCGGCACGAAGAGCGCTTACGCTTAATTCAAAATTAAGAACCCCATAACCCAATACAGTTGGTGATAAGACCAAAACCATTATCAGGATGGCAATGTAGAACTCTCGGATGCAACGTCAAGACACGTGTGAAATCTTCATGCAGCTTTATTTTAGGAAGGTTCTGGCACAGTTCTGATAAAGTTCAGTTTGGCAAAGTGAGGGATACCCTACATAAATTTGTGAATTGTGTCCTTTAGTCGTTAACTACTTTTGCTTGTTCTATATTTGCACCTGATTGGATAGCAAAATACAGCTGATTAAATTCCTGATTTGGTAATAAACCTGTTCGATCTAAAGCAAAGCTATCTTTAATACCCTTGACAAGATACATATCGATTTTGCCCTTATTTTTAGCAGTGACTTTTCCTCGATATTGAACGGCAAAAAAATCCTTAATTAACTCAAAAGTTGCTTGGGAAATATTAATGCTTCCAGAAACACCAGATGATTCCATCCGGGAAGCGGTGTTAACAGTGTCGCCCCAAACATCGTAAGCAAACTTTTTGTGTCCAATCACACCAGCTAATAATGGTCCTGAATGGATACCAATACGAATATCCCAGTGTGGTTGGTTCAAAAGCTGCTTCTCTTTTTTGCGCCATTCCATGAAGGTGCGAATGTTAATAGCAGCTAGTACAGCATCAATGGCATGGGTTTTGTTAGGAGTAGGAATTCCCCCAGCACACATATAACTGTCACCAATTGTTTTCAATTTTTCCAAATTATGTGCTTCTATAAACTGGTCAAAGCAAGAAAAACAGTAAGCGAGTTCATCAACCAGTTCTTGTGGGGTCAGCTGTTCTGATAACTTGGTAAAATTCCTGAAGTCTGTAAACAGAACAGAGGCACATTCATAATAAACAGGCTGAACTGTACCATTCTGCTTGAGTTCATAAGCAATATCTGTTGGTAGTATGTTCAAAAGCAATTTGTCAGTGTTGCGTTTTTCTTCTTCTAATTGAAGATACAACCGATTTAACTCTTCAAAACGTTGAGCATTACGAATGGCTGCTGATAATTGCACGGCTAGTAAATAGCCAATGCGTACATCTTCTTGAGTGTAGATGTTTGGTGCTCTTGTGGCAAAGTTGATAGTACCAATCACCTGATGATCGCTTTCTAAAGGAATGATCACCTGCGATTGATACTGGCTAAGAAAACCGCTTGCAGAATTTTCCTGAATCAGTTGAACTTGACCTGTTTTCAGGCTCATAGCAACTGCACCCATGCTTGTCAGATCAAAAAAGTCAAATTCGACAGTAGGACCAAACAGCCTCACTATACGCCAAGAATTGTTTGTGTTGCACAGGCAGACACTACAATGCTCGAAGTCTAACAACCATTTTGCTTGTTTGCCCACAACCTGCAAAATCTCATCTAGCTTCAGCGAACGATTCATTGCGATCGCAATTTCATTAACAGCAGCAATACGACTGGAAAGCGCTTGCGCCTCAGCAAGCAGGCGACGGGAAAGAACCAACAGTTGTTGATAATCCTGTTCGTCCAGCCTACTACCAATAAAGGCGGGGATAAAAGTCATAATGTATCAATTTCGAGTGCGATCGCGTCCGTATACCGATTTATACTCGTAAATAAGTCTGCTGTGGCAACAATCTCAAATATTTCAGAATCGTCCAAACCTAGCTTATACAGATGTTGGTAATCTTGGCTCGTCAGCTGATGGGGTTCGGTAGCGGCTTTCAAGCCAAAGCTGATTACTGCTTTTTCACGCTGAGGAAGCGGACAGGCTGCAAAATCTGATACCAAGGTTTTTAAAACTTCCTCACTCATCCCCAAGGATGATAATCCATGCAAGTGGACATTCAATGCATAATCACTGCGATGTGCTTGGGAAATAGCAATTCCCAGCATTTCCTTGAGTGTGCGTGGAACATCTCCTTTTAGAACTGTAGCGCGAAATTTCTTCCAGTTCGCTTCCAGCACATCAGGATTGATTGCCATTGATTTAAAAAGATTTGGTACTATACCAAACCCAAGTTCCACCTGGATTTCTTGATATATCGTTTTGACCTTGGTATCAGTCAGCTGCTCGTATTCAATTATGGGAAATTTAGCCATTGTCATCTCTAGCCTGACTAGGGAACATATTTGAGTCAATCGACTCAAATAAACTTGTACTAATTCGTACAAGCTATATGTTTTTATAGATAAATAATACTTAGGTAGACACCCCGTCAGTAGATGGTATCAGTTCTTGCCGGATTTGGTTGATCGGTAAAATAACCATTATCATCATTTTTATCTTATCAAATAAAATCTATCAAAAGTATAGTAATAATGATTTTTGATTTCAAGAAGCGCATATTTTACTCAAAAATTTATACTTTTGAGAAGATAGGTAATAAAAAAACACGCTAAGAATTATGCAGGCAGAATATCGGCAGCGCCGTGAGCAATTGATGTCAAAAATTGGCAATGGTATTGCAATCTTTCGCAGTGCGCCAACGGCGGTGATGCACAACGATGTCGAATACGCTTTTCGCCAAGACAGCGATTTCTACTATCTGACTGGGTTTAACGAAGCGCAAGCAGTAGCAGTTTTAGCGCCATCACACCCAGAACATCGGTTTGTGCTGTTTGTACAACCAAAAGATAGGGAACAGGAAGTCTGGAGTGGTTATCGGTGTGGGGTAGAAGCGGCAAAACAAGTGTATGGTGCAGACGAAGCTTACCCGATTAGCGAACTTGATGAAAAGTTGCCCCAGTATTTGGAGTCATGCGATCGCATTTACTATCATCTGGGACGCGATCGCACTTTCAACGACAAAATCCTCAACCTTTGGCAGCGTTTGATGCGGACTTATCCCAAGCGGGGTACAGGACCAATTGCCATTGAAGATACTGGTCCCATTCTTCATAGCATGAGGCTCATTAAAAGTCAATCAGAATTGGAGTTGATGCGCAAAGCTGCTGAAATTGCAGTTGAAGCACACAATCACGCCATCGAATTTACCCAACCAGGGCGCTACGAGTACGAAGTTCAGGCAGAAATCGAACATCTCTTTCGCCTCCGGGGTGCGAATGGACCAGCTTACCCCTCAATAGTGGCTTCTGGAGTGAATGCGTGTGTTCTGCATTACATTGAAAACAATCGGCAGATACAGGACAAAGAGTTGCTGCTGATTGATGCTGGTTGTGCTTATGGTTATTACAACTCTGATATCACGCGCACATTTCCTGTAGGTGGTAAATTTACGCCAGAACAAAAAACGCTGTATGAGATTGTTTTGGAAGCACAAAAGCAAGCCATAGCCCAAGTGCAACCAGGCAATCCTTACAAACTCATTCATGATACTGCCGTGCGCGTCCTCACAGAAGGCTTAGTCGAACTTGGCATCCTCAAGGGTGAAATTGACAAGCTCATAGAAGAAGAGAAATACAAGCCATATTATATGCACCGTACTGGTCATTGGCTAGGCTTAGATGTTCATGATGTGGGTGTGTATCAGCACGGGGAGGATAAACCGCAGATTTTACAACCAGGTCAGGTGCTGACGGTAGAACCTGGACTTTATATTGTGCCAGATACCAAGCTCGCTGAAGACCAGCCACAGACACACCCGCGTTGGGTTGGTATTGGGATTCGGATTGAAGATGATGTTTTGGTGACAGCTACAGGTCATGAAGTTTTGACTGCTGGTGTGCCGAAGGAAGTCGCCCAAGTGGAAAGATAAATTGTCGGGTGGGCAATGCCCACCCTTTGAGAGTAGTTTCAATCTCTGATAGAGATTCGTTTTGATGAGGGCTACAGCCAGTACTTAGGATAAGTCCTCTCTTCTGCAAGATTATTGAAAACTACAGCGCAAAGTACCAGAATAATAGAACCTTCAAGTGCAGGAGTTAGTAGAAATTGCCAGGGTGCTTTCGTCATCATCACAACTAATGCAACTGCTCCGGAAGGCGGATGCAAAGTTGCACTCAGCTGCATCATCCCAATCGCTGTCGCCACTGCCATTCCCATCGCCCAAGGTTCCGAACCGAAAAGATGCAAAATAGTCAAGCTGACTAAAGCAGCCACGAAATTACCGCCAATCACATTACGGGGTTGAGCCAAGGGACTGTCAGGTACACCAAAGATTAATACACTCGTGGCACCAAAGGGAGCCATCAGCAGAGGAGAATTGGTTTTCACCGAGAGGTAAGCCGTTGCTGCTATTCCCAGAAAACTACCGAACCAACTCCAAAAGATATGTCTGTGATGGGGTCTATCTAGAGGAACTGAACGCCTACTCCCGCGTATCTTGAACCAGTAATTTTTGCATTTTAACTGAACATTTTTGTAATTCAACCTGGATAGATAGGTGTAATTAATTCGTCCTTTGGGTAAATAGCCTTTCATAATTCTCCATAGCAACCATGACAAACAGGCACCAAGTTGGGAAAGTTGCCTGCATAATACTGTCCTAGCCAACCCTCAAATTTACGAATGAGCAAGGGAAGCAATGACAAGTTCACTGGACAAAGAAATACCTCAACGGTATCGCGGGAGTCCCCACCTTACTTCGTTGAAGGTGGGGAGGGATAGCGCCCTCGTGGAGGAACGTAGGCAGCCAATAATCGCGAGCTGTGACATTGAAAAAATTTAGCATTTTCACAAATGTCATGAATTAATGACATATAGTTTTTAGAATATCCTCTAAAGCCTCTAAATAAAACTTATAAGATATAGGAATAAGTAATATAACTCATAAGATAAGTTTATACATAAAACACATCAGGCTATAGAGCCGTTGGGAATTACGCCAAATTAGTTAAATAATTCAATTGTTCTGCATTGCTGGCATAGTTGTAGGCATGATGCAACAAACCACGGATAGTCTATTGTTCACGCTTGTAAAATCAAAAACAAGATGTATTGAACATCACAGATTGACTTGATTTAGAACTCTGTCTGTAGAGCAGGTCAACTTGTTCCTACGGTACACGTTTCATAAAACAGCATCATTTACGCTCTTAGGAATAGGCTGCCCTAATAAATATTTGCAATGGCTAAAGTAGCACGTTGAAATTGAACGTAGTCTTTCTTATCGCCCTCCGCTTGCGATCGCAAGCCGAGCGAAGCTGAGGCTTTGACAAATCTGTAAAAGCTAGAACAATTACCACAATTTCTGGTGCATGAATTTTTTCATCTGTAACTGAATGAAGCAGAGATGACTTGAAAGCAAACTCTGCTACTCCCTACCCACATTTAGTTAAATTTTGAACTATGAGAAAAGCTGTTTTCCTGATACTCCCTATTACCTTAATCCTCTTCTCTAACCAGAAAGCCCAATCCCAACGAGCAGAATCTTCCTTTGATCGTCCCTACTTAGGGTTAGTTAAAGGAGACACTCCTAACAGTTGTAGCTTTATCTCCGCCGATCTGCTGGAGCGATCGGCAGACATTGTTGATGATTTGCTGTTTGTCCGTCCTGGTGACTCGCCAGAGTGGGTGAGGTATAAAGTGCGCTTCATTCCCGATCAGTCTTCGGGTAATGCGTTGCAATGGACGGGGCTTGCAGGAGGAAACTATATTAAGGCTGTTGTAAATTTCCGCAACAACAGCGTCCAATCCCGCAATTTTACAATGGCGATTAATTACAACCAACCGAATCAAAAACTGTGCCAGTGGGAGGTACGAGAAACACAACAATCAATTCAATCGAATTCTCCAGGTTCACCTATAGGGCAGTAAGCAGATTACTCCCTGATAGGAATTCGTAGAAATTGTAACGCGATGACCGGAAGACGGGACTTAGCAAGAGAGATGTTTCAATCCCTGATAGGGATTCGTAAAAATTGTAACAAGAGCAGGAGATACCTCGCCAGCTATCGAATAACAAATTCTTTGTCGTCGTTAACACATTACTGTCGCTCTACGATGCATCCAGCCAAGTTGGTTATCGACTGATGTATACTTGTTACCCCTCAATTCATGCGAGCATTTACAACAAATAGGCTTGAAAAAGGTTTTTTGATTTTAGAAATAAACATGATTATGTTGCTCTACCTTATTTGCCATCTAACGATTCATTATCTACCAAAAGAATAAGATGTTTGAGAAGAAATAAACTAGGAAAAGTAAGCTTTATTGAAGGAATTTAAAAGTATTTTATGTAGAAAAGGTAGGAAAATTAGGTACTTTTGAATTAGGAGACGCAACAGTCAGTGATGTAGTGAAAGGTGTTGTTAAACTTGCAATTCGTTCAACAGGAATTCCATTACCTTAAGGTATTAAGGGACTATATGATGCCAAGCGATCGCCACCTGTTGTATTCCCCTACCCGTCACAGCATTCTCGTCCGTCATGAGGTGAGGATAGCTTTTCGCAGGGCAAACGCATCTTAATTAGCCTTGATTTCCAACAAAAAGAGTGGCTACCTTTGTTAAGGTCAAGGACAGCCACTCTTGGTGTTCGCTTTACATTCTGTAGCGCAGTTATCACTGAAAGGGGGGTTTACATCCTTAACAACTGCGTTCAGCTATAAATTAAGGAAGTTTTGTACTACCTGTAAGCTTATCTTAGTCAAACAGTAGTTTTGCTTAACCTATTGGACTTCAGTTAGAAGCCGACAAATCTGTTTGAGTCTGCTACTAGATAACAATTGGCTGACTTTCTAGACCTGAAATAGTGTTACCACTCAAGTTCAGAGTATTGCCAATGCCTCGGTCAACAATGGGTTCACCTCCATTGTTGCTGAAAGTGCTGCCAATAACAGTTAAGAAGTTGTCATTGCCATCAATTTCCAGCCCATCTAGACCGTTGTTAGAGGAGGTGATTGCCAACAGATTAACTATGTTGCTGTTTCTATTCACATCAAAGCCTTCACCAACGTTGTTGCTGAACACACTGTTGCTAGCAGTAACGGAGTTGAAATTGCCATTGACTGCTACACCATCGAAACCGTTGGCGTTCACACTAACACCATACAGGTTAACGTTGTTGTAGTCGCTAAAGATATCCAAACCATCGCCAGTGTTATTGGCAAGGGTGCTGTTGCTGACAAAGAGGCTATTGTAATCGCTATTAGGACTGATTTCGACACCATCTTCAGTGTTGCCAGTAATACCGACACCAGAGAGGTTGACACTGTTGTTCTGTCCGTTGAAGTCTACACCATCACCTGCGTTGTCAAGGAAGCTGGAGTTGCTAGCTGTAATCGAGTTGAAATTGCCATCAATTTCAATTCCATCTTCGGCGTTATTGTTCACGCCAACTTCAGACAAGCGAACGGTGTTGTTGTTGGAGACAACGTCAATAGCATCACCCACGTTTTGGCTGAGGCTGCTGTTGCTAACAATTAAAGTGCTGTTATCAGCACCAGGACTGATTTCGACACCATCTTCAGCGTTGCCACTAATACCAACAGCAGAGAGGTTGACACTGTTGTTTTGTCCGTTGAAGTCTACACCATCACCTGCGTTGTCAAGGAAGCTGGAGTTGCTAGCTGTAATCGAGTTGAAATTGCCATCAATTTCAATTCCATCTTCGGCGTTATTGTTGACGCCGACTCCAGACAAGCTGACGGTGTTGTTGTTCGAGACAACGTCAATAGCATCACCCACGTTTTGGCTGAGGCTGCTGTTGCTGACAATTAAAGTGCTGTTATCAGCACCAGGGCTGATTTCGATACCATCTTCAGTGTTGCCACTAATACCAACACCAGAGAGGTTGACACTGTTGTTCTGTCCGTTGAAGTCTACACCATCACCTGCATTGTTCAGGAAGCTGGAGTTACTCGCAGTGATGGAGTTGAGATTGCCATCAATTTCAATACCATCTTCGGCGTTATTGTTCACCCCGACTCCAGACAAGCTGACGGTGTTGTTGTTGGAGACAATGTCAATAGCATCACCAATGTTGCTGCTGAGGCTGCTGTCGCTAACAATTAAAGTGCTGTTATCAGCACCAGGGCTGATTTCGATACCATCTTCAGTGTTGCCACTAATACCGACACCAGAGAGGCTGACACTGTTGTTTTGTCCGTTGAAGTCTACACCATCACCTGCGTTGTTAACGAAGCTGGAGTTGGTAGCAGTGATCGAGTTGAAATTGCCATCAATTTCAATACCATCTTCGGCGTTATTGTTCACCCCGACTCCAGACAAGCTGACGGTGTTGTTGTTGGAGACAATGTCAATAGCATCACCAATGTTGCTGCTGAGGCTGCTGTCGCTAACAATTAAAGTGCTGTTATCAGCACCAGGGCTGATTTCGATACCATCTTCAGTGTTGCCACTAATACCGACACCAGAGAGGCTGACACTGTTGTTTTGTCCGTTGAAGTCTACACCATCACCTGCGTTGTTAACGAAGCTGGAGTTGGTAGCAGTGATCGAGTTGAAATTGCCATCAATTTCAATACCATCTTCGGCGTTATTGTTCACCCCGACTCCAGACAAGCTGACGGTGTTGTTGTTGGAGACAATGTCAATAGCATCACCAATGTTGCTGCTGAGGCTGCTGTCGCTAACAATTAAAGTGCTGTTATCAGCACCAGGGCTGATTTCGATACCATCTTCAGTGTTGCCACTAATACCGACACCAGAGAGGCTGACACTGTTGTTCTGTCCGTTGAAGTCTACACCATCACCTGCGTTGTCAAGGAAGCTGGAGTTGCTAGCTGTAATCGAGTTGAAATTGCCATCAATTTCAATTCCATCTTCGGCGTTATTGTTGACGCCGACTCCAGACAAGGTGACGGTGTTGTTGTTGGAGACAACGTCAATAGCATCACCCACGTTGTTGCTGAGGCTGCTGTTGTTAACAACTAAAGTGCTGTTATCAGCACCAGGGCTGATTTCGATACCATCTTCAGTGTTGCCAGTAATACCAACACTAGAGAGGTTGACACTGTTGTTTTGTCCGTTGAAGTCTACACCATCACCTGCGTTGTTCAGGAAGCTGGAGTTGCTAGCTGTAATCGAGTTGAAATTGCCATCAATTTCAATTCCATCTTCGGCGTTATTGTTGACGCCGACTCCGGACAAGCTGACGGTGTTGTTGTTGGAGACAACGTCAATAGCATCACCCACGTTGTTGCTGAGGCTGCTGTTGCTAACAATTAAAGTGCTGTTATCAGCACCAGGGCTGATTTCGATACCATCTTCAGTGTTGCCAGTAATACCAACACTAGAGAGGTTGACACTGTTGTTTTGTCCGTTGAAGTCTACACCATCACCTGCGTTGTTCAGGAAGCTGGAGTTGCTAGCTGTAATCGAGTTGAAATTGCCATCAATTTCAATTCCATCTTCGGCGTTATTGTTGACGCCGACTCCGGACAAGCTGACGGTGTTGTTGTTGGAGACAACGTCAATAGCATCACCAATGTTGTTGCTGAGGCTGCTGTTGTTGATGGTAACGATATTACTACCACCTTCGTCGAAACTGATTCCATCGTTGCCATTACCAACAAAGCTGCTGTTGCTAACAGTCAAGACGCTGTTTGTGGCATCGATTTCCACCCCATTGTTACTGTTACCGTTTAAACCAACTCCGGACAGAGTAATGGTTTGATTGGCTCCATTAACATCAATGCCATCACCGTTGTTATTAGTAAAGGTTGTCGCAGACACAGTGACAGTATTGCCGTCTCCGCTAATCTGAAGACCATCGTCTGTATTGTTGACGAAGGCGCTGTTTGTTACAGTCACGGTGCTGTTACTACCGACATCAATGCCATCGCGACCATTGGCAATGGTCAATCCATCAATAACAACATTAGCGTTGTCAATAGACAAGTTGTTGAAAGTGCCGTCGCCGCTAATAGTTAGGTTTCCAGCGCCGGGACCATTGATGATGAGGTCGTCGCTGATATTAACTTGCTCGCTCAGCTTAATCTCTGAACCGGATATAACATTGAAAGTAACCGTATCTTGACCAGTTAAACTGTTGGCAGCGTTAATGACTTCACGTAAGGTAGTGACACCATCATTAGGGTCAACAACGTCTTCAAAGCTATCAACAATGAAGGTGTAACCAACTTTATTGGGAAGAACATTGTCATTGGACATAGTTGAAGTTTTTCCTCTGTACTAGATGTTGATACATATTGAACGAAGCTCAAGAAAGCTAATTATCGGCTTCTCAGTTAATACAAAGTTGCATTCAAACTTAAGAAGTCCACAAAAAAGATAAAAATTGCAATGCGAAATTGGGAGCTATCTAAAAATAAAGCTTCAAGTCTGGTTACTACGTGTAAGCAAATTTTTCCCTACACAATTAAAACCTTGAAAGCCTAGTAACACGGCACCAATATTCACATCTACTTCTAAATTTCACCCTGTTTTCTTCTAGTATCAAACATAGTGTTATTACTAGAAAATCGTCAATAATATTCTCAGTAATTTTATAATATCTTCACACAGCATATATTTGTTTGATCGTGCCGACTTACTTAATTTGTATGCTATTTTTTATTCTTTAATCGTTATTTAATAAAAAGAAAAGTGCGGTATTTTTGTCAATATATAAAGTTAATATTGTTTCAAACAATTTACGAAAACTAGAGGGGTAAGGGTGTAAAGGGGTACAGGTGTGGGGGAGAGGAAAATCACTCTTAAGGGGTGGTCCGATCGCCCACCAAGAAAAAAGATTTGTATTCACCCTTGTAGGCGCGTTTCGACAAGAGAGAAGTTGCAAGGAGGAGCGCTAGCCATGCAGGCGGTGAGACCAGTGCTGAAGGAGGGTTTCCCTCCGCAGGCAACTGGCGAACCCGAAGGGGTTTCCCTCCGGGCAAACTTCGGAGCGTCCAAGATCCAATCCCACGTTTTTAAGTGTGGGTTCCCTACACCCTTACACCCCTATGTTTAAATCGCCCTAATAACTACCGGATGCGTCATAGGGTTTCCATTTATTCAACTTCCGAAGAAGTCTAAAGGTGCGATCGCCAATGATGGAAGGGATGTATCGCCGAGGCAAACGCATATTCCTAGCGATCTAAACTATTATTCACTTTCTTAAATGTTCCAGACACATTCGTACCTGGGTTAGTTTGTATAAAAGATACCTCTCTACCCTTATTAATAACAATGCCATTTCCTGTGACTACTGTACCATCAGTATTTTTGAAGGTGAAACTAACAGAGCAGTTATCGTTGACCTGGTAGGTGGCAGTACTAGTTATATTTTCAGTAATATTTCCACCAGCACTGGTAGTACCATTACTCCCTGTTCCATTGCCATTTCCATCAAATTGATTAAGAAAGACGGCATTCAAAGGAGTAGACCCAGAATTTATAAAACCCGAAGATTGAAATGCATATACGCCCTTAAGCGTTGCATTTGAGCAATAAGCTTGTTGTGCTTTTGCCTGCTGAGTATTCAGAACAACTGAAGTGCCAAATGCTGAGAGAATGCAAAGCGTTAACGTTGCTAAAGATTTTATTGTTTTCATTTGAAGTCTCCTTTATTGAAGAATTGGGTTCCAATTGAACAGCAAGTGGGATGTGCTTAATTAGAAAATTACAGTCTATACCCATGCCAAAAATAGCTCTTTGTCAATCTACAAAGAACACAATCGTTATATAGGTTCAGGTTTGAATAGATAGGTAAAACTACCAATTACCTCGGCGCTAAAACCATATACTGTATAAAACATACACCATAATTAAGATGTTGTTTTACTAGTCAAAAAAGATCATACTTTTCCTACTTTATAGTCAAGAAAGTTTGTATTTTGACAAGGCGTCCAAAATCCAATCCCAGGTTTTTAAGTGTGGGTTTACTACACCCTTATACCCCTAGGTTTTTCATTCTTTCATCGCTTTTTAATAAAATGAAAACTGCGGTATTTTTGTCAATATATAAAGTTAGTATTGTTTCAAACAATTTACCAAAACTAGAGGGGTAAGGGTGTTAGAGGGTAAGAGTGTGGGAGAGAGGAAAATCACTCTTAAGGGGTAGTCCGGTCGCCCACCAAGAAAAAAGATTTGTATCCACCCTTGTAGGCGCGTTTCGATAAGGTGTCCAAGATCCAATCCCACGTTTTTAACTGTGGGTCCCCTACACCTTTACACGCCTATGTTTTTTATTCTTGCATTGCTCTTTAATTAAAATAAAAACTGTGGTACTTTTGTCAATATATAAAGTTAATATTGTTTCAAACAATTTACCTTACATCTTGCACCTGGAAATATGTATGTCAAAACCATGACTACGTGCAAGAGGAATCATTTGTTTAAGAAAGACCTTCAATTAATGCGCGATACGTAGAGCGTCAAGCCTCCGGCTTATCGCATTCTCAATTTTTTTCACATACCCTGTCATTAAAGTAGGAAAAGTAGGAAAAGTAGGAAAAGTAGGAAAAGTAGGAAAAGTAGGAAAAGTATGATGTTTTTTGATTAGTGAAATAAATCTGAGGGGTTCTGAGGAGTGTTGATTCTCCAGCCGCATGCCTAACAGCACCTGACTACTCCTGTTCGGTTGATATTGTAGTAGAGTATTTAGACAATATTTCAGAACTTCCCCTCTTCCACTTGTTTCGAGGTTCGCAGATAATCTCGTACCCAGTTACAGGCATATTCCAGCAGGTCGAGTTTGAGTATGCGCGGTAAATTCCAGACAACGAGAGTGTTATCTTCACCTACAGAAGCTAAAAAACTGCCATCAGGCGCGTTCTGCGCTAGCTCTTTCAGAGCCGCTCCGCGAACGCAGCAGCGCTGAGTGCAAAGCACACGCTCCGCGAACGCTATCGCCAGATTCCAAACTGAACCACTATGACCGAGTAGAGTAGTAATCAACAGCCCTTCTCGACTCCAGAGTTTAAAGGTTGTGTCCATTCCAGAGGAGGCAGGGGCTGGGTAACAGGGGAAAGGAAAGAAGAACTCTTGAGAGAAGGGGACTTTTAACAAGTTTATGAACTCAAAACTCTCTAACTCCAAATTCCCTAATTCAGGCGCACAACTGTCTGTCCTCCTCCTTCACGTTGGCATTGGTCCGCAGATAATCCCGCACCCAATTGCAACTATACTGGAGGAAATCGAGCTGGAAAATTCGCTCTAAATTCCACAAAATGGCGGTTTTATCCTGACTGGCTGAGGCGATTAACTTCCCATCAGGGCTAAAGGCAACTCCAAACACCCCATCGCTATGGCCCTTTAAGGTTTCAATCTCTTGACCGTCGTACCTCCAAAGTTTGACTGTGCCGTCGAAACTGGCTGAGGCAATCGTCTTGCCATCCGGGCTAAATGTCACTCCGAACACCCCATTTTTGTGTCCCTTAAAGGCTCTGATTTCTGTACCGTCGCGCCGCCAAAGTCTCACCATGCTATCCATACCTGCTGAAGCGAGGGTCTTGCCATCAGGGCTAAATGTTACTCCAGCCACCTGACGGCGATGGCTTTTTAACGTGTGTAGAAGCCTGTAGCTGGGCTTTCCAGATGCGATGGCATTATCCCACTGCCAAAGATTGACTGTGCCGTCCACGCTAGCTGAGGCAATGAGCTGTCCGTCAGGGCTAAATGCCACTCCGTTAATATGATCGGTATGCCCTTTGAGAGTTGCCAATTCAGTGCCGTCAATCCTCCAAACTTTGACGGTTCTGTCCTCACCCGCCGAGGCAATCGACTGCCCATCTGGATGGAAATCAACGGCGAAGACTCTGCCCTGATGTCCGGTGAAAGTCTGGAGTAAGGTGCCGTCAGGTCGCCACAACCGGACAGTGCTGTCATAACCGCCTGTAGCAATGGTGTCCCCATTGGGGCTGAAATCTACTCCGAAAACTTTATCGGCTTGTTTGGGGAAAGTGCGAATTAAGCTACCATCAAGCTGCCAAAGTTTAACGGTATGATCGCGACTGGCGGTGGCAATCGTCTTACCATCAGGACTAAATTTTATGGTGTAAATTGATGCTTGATGTCCGTTAAGAGTCTTGAGCAAACTGTCATCAAGCTTCCAGAGGATGATCGGGCCATCCCAACTGGTTGAGGCGAGGATTTGCCCGTCAGGACTCCAAGCCACTCCAGAGACGACATCCTTGGCGGCTGGCAGGGTTTTTACGAGAGTCCCGTCAAGCTTCCAAAGTTTGACTGTTCTATCAAGACTTGCCGAGGCGATTAAACGACGTTGAGGGTTAAAAGCGATTTTGCCTACTGCATCGCTGTGTCCAGTTAGGGTTTGGACTAACGTGCCGTCAAGCTGCCAAAGTTTGACGGTTTTATCCCAACTTGCCGAGGCAATGAGATTTCCTTGAGGGCTGAAGGCAACGTTCTTAACTCTGTCCGTATGTCCGGTGAGGGTTCTTATCAGTTTACCGTCTGTACTCCAGAGTTTGATGGTTTTATCTTTAGAAGCAGATGCAATAATTTGACTGTCAGGGCTAAAGGCAACGCTGTCAACTTCATCTTGATGTCCGGTGAGAGTGAAGAGCAGTTTGCCGTCTGCACTCCAGAGTTTAATTGTTTTATCTTTAGAAGCGGAAGCAATAATCTGACCGTCAGGAGCGATCGCTACTTGTGCAACTTCATTGGTATGTCCTTTTAAAGTCTGCCACAAGGTATAGCTCGGCTTTGGGTTTGGTGATTTTGTACTCTTTTTGCGCCAAAGTTTAACTGTGTTATCCCCAGAACCAGAAACAATTAAATTCCCTCTGGGGCTAAATACGACTCCCCAAACGGTATTGTTGTGCCCTTGAAGCGTTCCCAGCTTTGTACCGTCTTTTTTCCAAACATCGATGGTTTTGTCGGCAGAAGCTGAGGCGATGAGTTCGCCATCAGGGCTGAAAGTTACATCATTAACCACATTGTTATGCCCGGATAACTGGTTATACTCAACCGCTCCATAAACAGCCTGATGGAGAGCCTCCTTAACTGAGTGCTGGATATCTGCGTCTGCAACACCCAACTTCTGCAATCGTCGCTTTGCTGTGATGGCTTGTACTAGTGCATCTAACTTTTGATTTGAGGCGAATAGCGCTTCGGAAGATTTAGCGATCGCTTTAATCTCGCTGACAGCAGTTTGCCGATACTGAGCATAAGCCTCTAGCCCCAATGCACAGGCTAGAATTAATGCTATACTTACTACAAAAAGCAAAAGCCTTTGCCGCCTAGAACTTTTTTTCTCTAGTGCTAATATTTTTTGTTCCTCTGCCAGTCGCGCTTCCACTTCTTTAAGCCGTTCTGCTTCTAAAGCTTGCTGCATTTCCAGTCTATCCAATTCGCCAGAAGCGGCTAAAAATTGATAGTCCAAATCGCTCAAACTTTTACTTTGCGCCCAGTATGAAGCGTCTTTCAGCGCTTGCCCTCTGAGAAGACGCGAACTATCTTGTTGTTTGGAAGCAATCCAAGCATCAAACACCTGCGAGTAAGGACGCAATGCTGCTAATCTTTTTTCAACCCATTGAAGATTGAATACTTGTTGATAGATGCGATTTTTTACCTTTAATATTCCCTCGTGTCTAACGACTAAGCCACTGAGTAACAATTCAATCTGTTCTCGACTATCATCACTTTTTATTTCAATTCCTTGCAAAATTTGTTGATAAATGCCTAGAATTCTACCAGCCCGCTGACCGTTACGTTCAATGCGATCGCGTATAGTTCTCAGGTGTTCTGGTTCATCCTGGGATTCCCAACGCTCAATAATGCGAGTTTTGACTAAATTCTCAATCCAGAACGATTCTGTACCCGGTGGAATGGGATTTAAGCGATCGTCCCCCATTGTCAGCGGACTCAATTGCACGACTAAATGACACAACTTCTGAGTGAGAAACGGTTGTCCAGCCGTCCAGTCTAAAATCGCCCTCACAACCGATGCAGGCACATCCACCGTCTTATCCAGCCCTTGAATTAAAGGAGTCACTTCCTCCCACTCAAACCCTTTGAGTTCTATTGCTTGCCCAATATTGAACGGTGTCTTCGTTCTGTCTTGAATGAGATCGGAGGGAGTTGCTACCCCAAAAATCGCAAAGGTAATGCGTTGATAGTCTGGGTTGATTGCCCGTTGGTTATAGCAGAAGCGAATTAAGGCAAAAAAGTCATCAATCGCAAAGTTAAGACCCAGCAGACTGTCGATTTCATCGACAAAGATAAACAACCGTTGTTGGGGAAACTGCACCAGTAGCAATTCCTCAATAAACCACCGCAGCCGTTGCAGTAAACCGAGATCGTTGCGTTCAAGCCACCAAGTTTTCAGGTTCAAGCTTTCCACTAGCCTTAACTGTCGCCATAAGTCAGCTACGAATCCCTTGTACCATTGCAGTGGAGTAATTTGTTCACTCCCCACCACACTCAAATCGACAGCAGCGCAGTGAAAGCCGTCTTGCTGGAGGCGATGCTTGGTTCGCACCAGCAGTGAGGATTTGCCCATTTGCCGGGAGTTGAGGACATAGCAGAACTCTCCTCGCTTTAGCGCTTCATACAGTTGCGAGTCGGCAAGCCTGTGTACATAACTAGGTGCATCAATAGCTAAACTGCCGCCGAGTTGATAGCTATATTGGGGCATAAAAAGTTGATTATTAAAGTCAATTATTTTAAACGTAGAGTAGCTTTAATTTCAATAGATGTTAAAAATTACGTATTTTCAGTACTTAGTATGCTAAATTAACAGCCAAATATATTATCAACTTTGGCTCAGTCAGATAAATAATAAGTAAAATTTATGATTTATGGCTAGCGATTGCCTTTGTTCAGATCCTCTAGTACTCCAGCGACAACATCTTACCCTGGCTCAGCTATTGGAATTGATTTAGCACCGTTCCAGATTGTAGAGGTTAAGGAAGGTAATAGGGATCTTGGCGATAGAATTAAGGATAATGCTGCTCAACAATTAAGAGACCATTTATAAAGTAAATCTTTACACAGCTAGGCGACGCAGGATAATCCGAGTCATAACGGCATATATGGCAGCCTCACTCATTTGGTGTCAGGCGCTCATAATCCTTACTGAGACGACTATACTGGTTAAACCATCCAAAGGTTCGCTCAACCACCCAACGCTTAGGTAAAATTTCAAACTCAGAGCCGATGCGATGGATGACCTCAACACGAGCTTGAATCATCAGCCATACAGCTCGCGCAAACCTATCACCGTCATAGCCTGCATCAAGCCAGGGTTTGTGGACAGTAGCCCAATTCCCTGATGAAATGTTGCCGAAACGCTTCTATCTCTTCTTTTTCTGGCTTACCATGACAAACTACAGTAACCTGGTAGCGACGCATGACATCAACTGGGGACACTCCACCAGCCAAACTCCAAAGTGCCAATTGTACCCGCTTTGGTGGTAAGTAACTAATTCTTAATTCACTTAAGATTGCCCTCAAGTTACCATCTTCAGTAGGTGAGAGCAGATGCTTTAGTCTGATTCTAACCACCCAGCCGTCAACAGTATTAATCACACTGACGAAGCTGACTCTGAGTTGAGGTAACTTAAGCAGGTATTCAACCAACCGTAGTGTAAGGCTGGCATTCGCAAGATAGCAGAGGTATTCCATATGAGTGCTGGTGAATTGGGATTAGTTGACTTTCAAGATAAGTAAACAATTTGAGAAACTTGTTGTCGGTTAACGAATTATTGGTTCTTCCCAAAGAATTCGTTAACCGACACCCGGTAACTGTGCCGAGGGTTTAATTTTAAATCGCCCTAATAACTGCCGGATGCGTCATGGGGTTGATCGCATTAATCTCAGAGTGCGAAGCGCTCGAACTTAGATAACCCACAACTTGGGTTAATAGTTTTGTGCAGTTCTTTCTAGAGGCGCAGCAATTCATCCTGCATTTCCCGGCGAGTCAGTGGATCGAGGGCGCTCAATGGCTCATCCATAAGTAAAATCTCCGCATCTGTCGCCAAAGCACGGGCTAAATCCACCCGTTGCTGCATCTCGCCACTCAGCGAGTCGGGTAAATAATCCGCCCATTGCGCTAAACCTACCAATTCTAAAGCTTCCAGGGCTTTTTGGCGGCGAGAAGCTTTGTCCACTCCCCGCACCAAAAGACCATACTCTACATTCTCAGCAACAGTTTTGTGGGGAAACAGCCCAAATCCCTGAAAAACCATCGACACTTTCATCAGGCGAATCTCCCGCATCCGTTTCTCGTCTTCACCTGTCCGGGAGAGCAAATATTGCTGGAGGACTAAAAACAGATTTTTTTTCGTCACTCTCTCCCGCAATGCTTTTGAAAGGGCTTGCCACAACTGGGAGCCAATATCCTTGATATGAGCAATACTATAAGCACAATCGCGTGCCATCTCCCTATAACTGCGTCCGAGCCACGACTGACACAGGATGAAGCGCTCAAGGGAACTCAGTTGCCTAGAGAGCAGAGTTTGTTCTACAGTATCCAGAACTTCGCCAACATTCATGTAGTGATTCCATTTGAGTAGTACGCGCACAGCAAGTTAGCTCTAGATTTTTATGCTCCCAAAACAGGCAGTTTATCAAATCTGGTCGCATCTGAATGATTAAAAGACCGTAGAAACCCTGAGGGCGCATCAAAGGAAGGAGAAATAATTCCGATACAAACGGATGTGATATTAAAAAAAAAGGCTTTGATGCAGATAGTAGAGAGCAGATAGAACAAGTGCTGAATTACTGTGAGCGTACATTCACTAAAAAACTTCACTATGTATTGTTTAGTTATTTAGCTCAACGAGAAATAGATAAAGTTAGTATGTTTGTGTAAAATTAAATTGCTGTGAGCCACCATTGCATAATTAGTTAGTTTTATCAATTATCTAAATTGGTCAATTAATTCCCCACAGCTACAGGTTGGTTCCAACAGGCGCAATGCTTTTAATTAATATCGACCCTGACGCGATCAATCATTTCTGAAAGTGTGTTGGATATCGCTCCTTGGCATAGAGAATAACAGAGGCGATCGCTCGCTTGATTTTCCAGCCATATCATCAAACACGGTCGCGATCATAACCTACTTATCCCACTTTTCTACTTACCCAATATGCTAGTGCGACTTGGTAAAAAACTAGTGCAAAATCGGGCTAGAATGTTTTCCTAGACTCATAGTTACGTCAGCCTTGCGATTGGCTGGCTGCATACGCAGGCTCGATGTATTTGCCGCGAACATCGCTCTCGTCTGGCATTTGGGCGCAAGATCGTTTCAAAGTCCCACTAGTAATTCGGCATGTGCCTTAAATTTCCACCTTATTGTATGGCGGGATGATCGCTTGCTTAGTTAGGATATTCAGATTATTGCAAGTAGGAAAAGTAGGTTGGTTTAGGAAATAAAAAGTAGGAAAAGTAATCTTAAATATCTTGTCGAGTGCCAAATGGTTTGTCTATTATTTTGTAGCGTGGGCATGTCTGTGGGCTTCGTCAATAAAGCGATTGCGCGGTGCGCAGTGCCGTAAGTCCTAAAGGAGGCTTGTGCCTTAGCGTAAGCTCCTCGCTCCGCGAGGCACGCGTAGCGTCTGGGCTACTGAGAAGGCAATCGCTCGAATTCATACTTCCATCATGCAACGCCAGAAAAATAATTGCGGAAGTACTCTCGATATAGCTCACAGCTAACAGTTGCTTGACTATCGATAAAATGCACCAATCCTAAACTTTTTAACTTAAACGCCACCTCAATTTCTAACTGGATTGGAGCCGTTAAAACCTGTTCAAAGGCGTCAGCTAATTTAGGATGCTGTTGAAGGTTCCACAACTGATACTGAAGATGTTGTTGATAGATTCCAGTATTCGTGGTAGCATCTTGCAGTAACGTTTGGACAGGAATCTTCAAGCGGATACTTTGATACAATGCCAGTCGGATTAAATACGGAAAGCCACCAGTGAGCTTCATTAACTGCTCAAGTTCAGACTTTGTGAGTTGAAGTTTGTGACGTTTGGCTAAATCCTGCACCTGTTCTTGGTTAAAGCTCGGCAGTTTGATCGCCAATCCCACATTAAACGGAGAGCGATGGGTAGGTAAGGGAATGTAAACTTCAACTGCATGAGCCATCACAACTCGTAACTTCTGCCAAACTGAAATGTCTTTTGTTTCCTCATACCAGGAACGCAACAGGACGAAAAAATCACTAGCGAGTTCTGGGTACTCAAATAATTGGTCTACGCCATCTAGTGCTAAAACAATAGGGTTAGAGAGTTCCTTGAGGAGATAGCCCTGAAAATAAATGGTGCTGTTAACCAAAGCTCCCATATCCTCGTCCCAGTAGTCATTTAATCTAGATTCCAAACCCAACTGCTGAGTGACATTAGTACAAAACCAACGTAAGAAGCGATCGCTCGAAGCAAACACCTGTGTTCCGGCGTGATATAAGCAGAGTCGCACTGTGTGGTAATTCTGACTGCTCCCATAATCCAGAATTCGTGCGATCAGGGAAGTCTTCCCCATCTTCCGAGGTGCAAAGATGCGAATGAACGCATGGGGTTGGAGAATTTCTTGATAACAGGTTTGTTCGATAGTCGATCGCTCAATGTACAAAGAGGAAGCGAGGGGAACCTGTCCTTCTGGAGATTCTAGAACGTAGCGTTCCGTAGAAAAGCCCGCCGTTGGCATTGCTGCTGTTGTCTTGATCGTCTGAGGATGATCCTGAGAAACGAATTTTTCTAACCGCTGTTCTAGCAGCGCCGCGAAGTTCGTCTTATTAACTTTTTCACCAATCACAACTGAAAGCAACTGCCATAGTTTAGGCGCAACTGAGAACTTAATATAGCTTTCAGAGTAGTTATTTTCTTCAGCAAGTTTAGCGTAAGTTTTTTTGTTTTCAAGTAGAGAGTTTCGCAGGATTACCTTTTGAATATAGTTAAGTGAAAACCCTGTTTCTGTAGCCACTAACTGGAGCGCAAATTCAACAAAATCTTCAATGTTTTTCATTTTGGCTTCATCGTTACTCATACTGTTTGTCAGTCAAAGTTATTTTTTGTCATGTTTAATCGTCGTATCATTCCCATACCCATTGTGGTTTTGCGTCCTGCACCACAGTAGAGAGCAAAATTAGCTAAGGCGTTGATTTGTTTGATAATGAGTGGGTCAATATTTCCCAGAATTCGATAGCTAATTTCGCCCGCACAGCCGATAAATTTACTACGAGAGTCGGCTGCTATAGCTGTGCGAATGTTAAAAAAACTGGGAAAAATGACTTCTGTCAGATTGGGTTCTAGAGAAATCCCGCTGTATTTATTCCAGCGTTGAAGCAGACTGTTAAACACACATTCTCTCGTTGGTAAAGCAGTGTCAAAATTACCTTGGCGGAAGTTAGTAGGAGTGCAAAAACTTAAAGCAATTTGGCGTTCATGATCAGAAGCTTGCTCGTACAATTGAGTGTAGGTGGTTGCATTTGCCCAAGGTTGCGTTAGCTGGGGAGTGCCGAAAATGCTGGTAATATACAAATCAGCAGGTCCCAAGTGCCAAGGTTGGCCAGGGTTAAGATTGAGCCACAGTTGGGTTAGTTTGCTAAAGAGGGTATCGTCTAGTAGAGAGATACGCCACCAACATGGAGTTGCTATAGGAATGGGTTTTTCATGGTCCCATTGCAAGGTGTGATCTGAGATTCTAGTTCTGTTGGCATGGTTCAATTTAGCTTGCAGGGGGCTGATGGTGAAAGCTTTGTCAGCGCCAGAGTCGTGAAGGCGATCGCCCAGTTCTCTATCCACGGAACTGACGAGGTTGAGAAACAGGGCGTGGAGATGTCTGCCGGTGAGGAATTGTGGTGGAATGGGAGATTGAGGAAGTAGGTTGAGGACTAAGCTGTGGGGCATGGGATTTTTGTAAACTGAAACAAAACTGCATAGAGGGGAAGAGTGATGATTATTGATGATTATGATGCAGCTATATCACTTACAGAAAAATTAAAAGAGAGCTTACCAATTAAAGCACGAGCAGCAAAGCCATTCCTAAAGACATTAAAGCAGCGAGGAGACGGTGCTAATCCTGATAGGGAGTTTGAGATTCAAAGCATTGACTATTCAGGAGATGCTGGCGGAATTATGTGTGTTTTAGTAGCAGATCCAAATACTAAAGAACGGTATGTCGTTTCTATCACACACTTAATTATTGACCCCAATCATTCTCTCGCTTCAGAGGTGCAGGCGTATCAACGCCAGCGGACTCGTAAGTTGATGCTGCAAAATCAAGCTGGTTTCGCATCGGAGATGCTGGCGGAGAAGCCTGCGGGAAGGAGAAAGCGCGGTTGGGGTTTTGGGAAATGATTAATCCTTAAAACGATATTCCATCCGAACCGGAATTTTTAGATCTTTGATGTCCTCAAATTGGTAGTATTGCCCTTGGATTTGTACATTTTGAATTAGACTCACAGGAGGCATATTCACCACGTCATAGCTAATCACTTGATTAGTAAACATGACATCCAAGGGATTTAAAAGATAAACACAGGTGAATACACCTTCAGCGGTTTTAGGTTTTGGTAATTGTTGAACCGTCAACTCAGCCTTACTCATCCATTTTCCCAATCGAATCCATTTTGGCAGTTTGATTTCCTTTTGGGAGATGACAAAAAACTCAAATTGGCTTTCTGGTGCAATCTCTTTTGCTCTACCAAAACTAGGAATATTCTTCTGAGTTTTCTCCATCTCGACATGGTAGTTATTATTGGCATACTTCCAGGTGTTGAGAATAGCAGCATGGCTAATTGAACGCGCTGGAGTTACGTAGATACTTTGTTGATTGAGTGGCGTTAAATGCTCCTCGTATTTTGGGACTTGTTCTGGGCAAAAGTAGCGGTAGGAATGCTCTTCAGCAACAGTAGTAGAGTAGAGTTCGCTATCAACTAATCCCAACGCGTAACAGAGGGCGTAATTGTGAATGACTGGTTCTGTTTCATAGAGTCGTCCTATTTCACGAGTAGCGTAGTAGACGCTATCGTGTAGTTCCAAATGACAGCGGTATACAATTGCCATTGTTGTTACCCCGCTTTAGCAGCAGTTTTCTTTTTAGTGATGTGTTTATTGGCATAATCTTTGGCTTCTGCATTAGCTTTTTGCAAAATTGCCTTGATACCTGTTTCACTACCAGTAAGGGCTTTTACCTCACTAAGCAGAGGTGTAAAAGCATCACCAATCAAGTCAGTGTGAACAATAAATTCATCAGACATCAGCGATTCAATAGCAATTTTCGCAGCAGTGATTACATCATCTTCATCAAGTGGTTCAGAAGATTTGAGAGTCTGATTATCTTTCATTACATCATAAATAACCTGAGCCCACCGCAGGTTACTAGTGATTTCACCATCGGCAAATATTACGCCAATTAGCTCATTTCTAACACGACCTGTACGGGTTGTTTGCGCTCCATAGTGACGAGTCCGCAAGATGTTATTAAAAACGTAAAGAAAGCTAGCTTCGGTTGGGTCTTTCAGGGTAACGATGCTAGGGAAGAAAACTTGAGGTCTGATGTGGTCTTGTTGATTAATTCGACTGGTGACTTCACCAGGTTTAGAACCATTTTCACCTTTGGAAGCCATAGTACCATTTTCATAGGGAGCATTGAGGGTGAAAGTTTCGTGAGATTCATCGAAAGCTGTAATTGAAAATGCCGTGTCTACAACCACTTTCGATTTTTCAGAGCCAGAATCGCCAATAGCAAACCCGTAAATAATACAATCAGGATTATCCATTGCAAAATTAACGTTGTATTCGCATTCTTCAGCCGTCATCAAGCCATAGTTACGCAGTAATTCCCGACCAACTAAACGTTCTGGTGTAGATTGCTTGCGTTTGAACATGGAAAGACGGCTAATGGTGATTTTGTCTTTCACTCCAGCTTTTACCCGTGCTTTATTCAGTTCTCCATCTGTTTGAAAGAGAGGATAGGATTCGGTGATGCGAATAGTGAGAAAGTGAACGTATTTCCCCATTGGTTTGTAGGGAATTTCATTATGAAAGAATTTAGAGCCAACCGTTTTCAAAAATGCCATGTTTAGTCTCCAAAAATTATTGTTTTATCGTTGCCAAATTCTGCATATATGCAGTTACTCATCTTTATTGTCAGTGTCAGTCAATTGCTCATTTTTATCTTTGTTTTCTTTGTCATCTTCAAGGCGATACAGAAACTCACAAGTATCTCGAATTAAATTGAGTTGACGACCTGCTAAACGAGCGCGATCGCCTGCAAATGACTTCTCAAAGACCTCCACGACAAAATACCGAGCAAAATCTAAAACCGCCTGTCGTTCTTGCTCCCGTTTACTCAACACCCAGCGTCCCTCAGCCGTAGAAGAATGAACGCGATCCATGAGTTTAAAAACTTCAGCAGCGACAGCCATAACTAATGTTTCTCCCTGAAAGACACTTAACTCAGCTTTCAGTATAGTTTCAGCTGCTATATCAATCGGTTTCAAAACAGCATTAGACTTGGGATTGTAACGCTTATTTGCTCTATAAAATTGGCGATATAGTTCTGTCAATTTATTTGGATGATTCAAGCTTGATTCTTCTCCCACAATGAATTCCTCCGAATTGGGGTTATATTTGGTATAAGGGTCAAAGCAAGGATAAAACTGATAGGCATACAACCGAATTTTTTCAATTCGAGCCGTTTCAACTCCCTGGTTACGCACCCAGCGATTGAGATAAGAAAACACATAAAGCGGACTGGTTTCAAAATCTTTTGCTAGTTCAGTAAATTTACCCCAGTTGGCATCATAACCAGATTTACCTTGGCGGGCGTTAACATCAAGATGAATGGCATAGGCGGCGGTAAGCACATTCAAAGGGGCTGGATATTGAATGCCGTTTTCCTCCCAACCTTCAAGGATGTAATCAAGGCGGAATCTATCTCGTCCTACTAATGTCCGGAAAGCATGAGGCGCACTGTCGAGAAATACGCTTTCCTCAAATTCAGCCCCATCATTAAAAGGTGGAATCGGAGACTCAGAAACTACCGTTTTCACATCCAAAATCATGGGGAAAGCAAACGCTAACCAGCTTGGCATAACCCAAGATTCGGTATCAGTGCTGTCTCTTCTTGGCGGAAGCGCCATGAAGTAAAAAGTTAGCGGTTGGTCTTCAGGATAGGATAGTTTGAACGTACGGTCTTTCTTATCCTGTAAGTTCTCATCAATTAAGAACGCATCTACATTTTGGTAGCGTTCTCGTCTCAAGTCTGCTTTCAAATCCTTATTGATAAAATGATTGCGAATGCTGGTATCAAAGCGACTTTGGGCAATACCTGTGTAAGCTTTCTGCAAAAATTTGTTAGTTTCAGGAGTAAAGTAATAAGTGGGATAAAAGTAGAGATAACGATATTTGCCATCCTCAAATCGTTTACCGACTGCTTGAGTCTGATTCATTAAGATTTGCCTGAGCATCATCTCTACACCTGCAATGCTAGAGATATTGCGTTTAGCATTAGAACCCCCCAACATTTGCTTATTTGTATAAACTTGAGGGGTAAATAAAACGGCAGATTCCATCTGCTCAGTAACTGTGTAAGCAGAATGGGAAATCGAGCAAATTAATTGCCGTCCTCTACCTGATTTTTTGGCAGCGTTGTAATTGCTTAACTCATCCAGAAATGTCTCAACTTGAGTTTTCATATCTGGTGCTTGATTATTACCTGGAAGCATCACAACTCGTTTTACCCAAAGCCTTAAATCATCCCAACCATCAGGCAGCTTATACTGTGAAATAATTGGTTCAATCAAGCTTTTTAAATAGGTAATAACTCGCTCGCAGGTTTCGCGTACATCTTCAATGCCAGGATGATGTTCCAGATACTTAGCCGCTAGATAATACCATTCGTAAGGAACACCCCCAGTATTGCCCCTTAATTTATGATCTTTCAGACTTTCATTGATGCGTTGGATTGCACGAATTTGGGGTAAACATTCTTTCAGGTTCCAAAATTCTGCAACTTTGTGACTTAGATCGAGATGAGGTATTTCTGGGAGTTTTTTATCTTTCTTCCGAGCAGCTTCAAGACGATTGACTTTTTCACCCCAAATTTTCCGGCTAACTAAATCACTAAATTCTGCCAGTTGGTCGATGCGGATGTCATCGATAAATTTGAAGTCATAGCCAGCAGGTAAAACACCTTGCTGCTGAAATTTTACCAGATTCTCGCTACGACTTTGAGCAACAGAGGCTTTATTGGAATTTAAGATGCGTAACGTAGCATCTAAGGCGACTTGCATCAAGCCTGATTCATCAAAGAATAAGTTGTAATATTCGGCATACTTCATGCCCTTCCCGTCTCTACCAAATCCTGTTTGTCTGAGACGTAATTGACCAGCACAAAGTGATTTAATATTATTAATGACTCGGTCTGGTACATCTTCTACTGCAATAGGCGGAGCATTACGTGAAGCTAGATATATAACACCCGTTGGCAAATATAACAGTGGTTCATAATAGGTATGCTCATCAGTGTTGAAGCTAGTGTGAGCCTGAATTAAAGCATTGTTGACTACATTAGTCAGCACACCTCTATTCTCTGCAATGCGATGATAGGTAAATTTCAATTGTCCATCACTAAGACTGTGGATGATTTCTTTAAGTCGGGGATGTTCTGCGTCTTGGGGGTGTTTGACAATTGAGGCGAGGGAGTCAGCTAAACAGGTTAAATCAGATAGACTGCGAAGAGTGCGATCGCGCAATACCGGATTCAACCCATACTCAGAAAAATTCCAGTTCGTATCCCAGCGTCGTTGAGCATTGTAAGCCATGCACAACAAATCATCTATATACTCTCGGTAAGCTTCTGGATTGCCAGGATTAATAAAGTAGTCAAGCCCTAAGTGCCGAATTTTTTCATCAATAATTTTGCGATGTTCTTCTATCGGTAATTTGCGACAGTTTTGAGGAACGTCAGGAAACTTTTCAAAATCATGTAGAATAAACCCAGCAATGACTAATCTGCGCTCAACTTCTCGCACCACTCGCCGAATAGTGGTATCCAGTTTTTCCAGACGCCGTTCAATCAAATTAGCAGGAAATAAGCCGTTGAGTAAGTGAGTATTTAAAGATTGGTCTGCTGCATTATCTCGCCTGACTCTCTCTTTTCCTTTTGCTTCTCTCTGTTGGTCAATTTCATCAAAAAACTTACCACCTTTTGCTGTGACTCCAATTGCTAACCGTAAGATATTTGGTAAGACATACTCAGCAAAGTCTGCCATCACCCAGTCATTTGGATTTTGCGCGTGAATTGCCTCTCGGAGTAACTTGAGTGTGAGTAATTTACGTTCAGTTTCAATGGTACGGTCTGAAGCATTGTCGTCAAAACCAAAATCACCTGATAGTAAATCATCGTCTTCTATTGTCATTGTCTACCTCCAAAGAATGACCAAGTTATGAGTCCAAACATTTTCTGCCACCATTGGTGTCAGTATTTCATTCGTGTAGTAAGTGAGTTCAGCCAATTTATGCAACCATTGGTTGCAGTTTTGTACATCGGAGGGTGAACAATGCCTACAATCTGAGTTTTGACAAAGCAGTGATAAAAAATCTAGAGCGACTAAATTGTGAATCCAGTCCATTTTTCGCACCATCGGTGCGAGAAATCCATTCCTTTGTTAATTTTTCACTCTTCGCTTGTGGCTGGGCGAATTCTCACCCTGCCTAATTCAGCAGTTACAATCGCACCGGATGCTAATTCATCGCTGTAAAGCGTCAGTACCCGCAAACAAACAGCTGATTGCTGTCTAGAATTGAGATTCACCAAGCGTAAAATGCCACAATGGGGAATTCTCCGGATAATTGCTAACTCACCAAAATCCCGATCAAGCGTTACCAAAATCCGACCTTCACGGTAGGCTGTTGCTAAAATCTCCTCATCTCCCGGATCTTCTGACCAATCTCCAGACCAAACTACATCGTGCCCAGCATTTACTAACTCTGTTCGCACCCCACCCCACACACAAGTATCGAGAAGTAATTTCACCCTTAAGACTCCACGGGTAATAGTTCAATTCGCTCATGACCCACTAGCCGACGCGCATAAACTAAACAAGCCAGTACATCTTCCCGTTCTAACCAGGGATAACCCTCCAGCAGAGTTTCGATAGTATCACCCGCCGCCAACATCCCTAAAATATGCTCAACCGCTAGACGACGACCCCGAATAATTGGTTTACCCCCAAAGATTTTAGGGTTAACTGTAATTCTCTCTAAGAGTTTTTGCTCGTCCATTGTTTACCTCTATGGTGAAAGTAGATTTTTACTTTGCTTACAAACTGCAAATTGCTCAATCAGGTGGGCAAAAGAAATCTATGCGGTTCTGTAACTCTTCGTTGCGACCTACCAGATGCCTGAGATGAGGAATTTCATCCTCCAAAAAGTTGACTGAACTCTGACACTCCTGAAGTTGCGTTTCATGTGCATTATACTTTTTCTCTAATTTGGCAAGCTTTTGCAAAATTTCTTCATTTTGTTTCTCTAAACCAGTGATGCGGCTGTCATGGTCAGAAAGCCTACAGTCTTGGATGGCATTGCGGTGTCGCTCTGCTTTTATTGCATCAACCAATTTGAGTTGGAGCATTAATACCACGCGGAGCACGTCGAGGTCGGTATTTTGATTTGGCATTAGGAGTTTTCCTTTTATGTGGTTACGAAGTACTAAAAATAGTAGAGTTATTTATTGAGTATCTCGTAACCATATTAATGTCGCAACCTCTCCTTCTGCTATACTCTTGTTTGGAGGGCAATTTCCTTGAAACTATTCAAGTGAGTACAAATCCCTATCAGGGATTGAAACACGAGCTACTCAATAGTGAATTTATGCCCTCTTTCTTGCATCTTGTGCAAGCTAACGGAATCCCTATCAGGGATTAAAACCTCAAGCAACCCATATCTCTCCTCCTTGTCCTTTAAACCAACTAGCAAGCGTATCCAGCAGCAGCGCTGACTGACCAAACGCTATAGAATACGGTGCAGTTGCATCATGAAAGCTGTACTGATCGCTAATTGGATAAATCTGAAAGTGCATAGGTAGCCGTAGCCGCATCCGCACTTCCGACACCGGACGACGAATCACGTAACCAACCAAACCCTCATTCTTCAAACGTTTGTTAATTTCCCCAGCCCAGCGGTTTTCGGGTTGCCAAATTTCAACGCCAGTCAAGACTTGAACTTTCCATGCATCACCAACAGGTTGCAAATCACCAGAATAGGTAAACTTCCAGTTCAACCGTTCCTCACGGTACGAGTGCAACTTCATAAATGCTAGACAGTGTGCAAATCTCCCTTTGGGGATGGGTTGTCCTGTGCGTTGTGCAGTTTCTTTAAGCGATCGCCCAAAAGCTGCTTCCGTCCACAGTTCAATTTCTAGATTTCCTAGAATTCCAGGTAAATCATAAGTTTTAAACCTTTCTGCCTCGTTTGCTTCGGTTACATCGTACAATCCACATAGCAAAGGACTGGAACCTCGGAAACTAGAAGCATCCTCAGCAATTGGGTTTCCCTCTTTCTTGCCAGACAAGTGTCGCCACTCATCTGCCCATCCTTTAATATGTCCTGCTACAGACTTCAGGTTTGTGTCAAAAACTTGTTCACAGGCTTCTCGAAACTTCTCGCGGCTTTGTGCATACTGTTGTTTAATGGTGCGATCGCTCAACTGGTAATACAGCCTAAATGATTGCACTGCACCCCAACGACGATAGTATCCTTGAAAATCATTGATTTGCCGATAAAACTCCTTAATTTTGTCTTGAAAGAAAGGGCGATCGTAAATACCATTGATTTCTAAAGGTGCAGGCTTTCCCTGAAACAAGCGTTCTACCAAAAAGTTAGGAACAAGAGCAAAAGCGGTAAATGTCTCAAACTTGATGAACTGACTGTCTTTGTGATAACCGTCATGTCTTCCCAAGCGTCCCAAGCGTTGGATAAAGTTACCCGCATCCGACGATTCAAAAATTAAGAAATTAATTTTGAAATCTACGCCAACATCAATAGTGCTGGTACCAAGAACCAAGTCAGCAGCAAGACTTCGCTCCTTTTCTCCTTTGGCAGATAGACCTGTATTTTCTCCTACTATCAAACCATAAGGCTGTAAAATTTCCCTAAAAAAAGGCGTGAGGCGCTTCACTGCTGCAATTGAGTTGAGGATAATTGCACCCTTACTCCCTGGATACTGCTGAAACTGAGATAATATCAAATGACTATTTTCTCTTACCCAGGTTTCAGAAGCTTTAACCGTTAGTTCCAAAGGAATAAAATTTAGCGTTATTGTTCGTGATACCTGCCGCCATCCCTTTGCTTGAAGTTGCAGTCCTTGTTCTGGTGTATCGGGAAATTCGTACTTATTTTCTTCAATAGGATTAATTAGCTGACAGCGGAATCCTGCTTTTTCTAATCGCTCAATTAACTGTTTCTCGGGTGTAGCTGAAAGAAACAAAAATTTCTTGCGTCGATTCGTGCAACGAATCAGCAACATTGTATTAATTGTGCTGACGATTTGTGGGGCTTGGGAAACATGAAATTCATCAAAAATGAATAGGTCGAAGTCTTTGTCTATCCGTCCCCAAAGTTTATCAGGGCTATCACCGCAAGTGAGATAGGCACCTCGATGTAAATAGTGCCAGATGTCAGGGTTGCTGAGAACAACTTCAGATTGATTGGTGCGAGTGGCAATTGCTGCTCCTTTTCTCAAACCTTCGTTTTCCGCATAAATTTCTAACTCCGGTCCTGAAAGTCGCACGACACGTGGATCATTTGTCGGTTGAAATTGTTCAATATATCCTCTAATCTGCGTTTCTTGGTCACGAGCAAGTTCGTTCGTTGGGTAAAGTCCAATGGCAGAACATTCTCCTTGAAGCACATTTAAATAAGCAGCCAAGCTTTTGCCATCACCCGTCATAGCGGTGTTAAATACCACTTCAATATCTGGGTCATGCAAAGCTTTTAATGTCTGTGCTTGATGCCAAACCAATAACCAGCCATCGGGTAACTTCAAGCCCTCTGGTGTGGGAACAGTCTGAGAATAAACTGGTTTGAGAGTAATTCTGTAGTCGGACATATACTTAAAAAACTGTCCGTAAACGGTTGTTGTTTTCCATCATGGCACTCAAAATAAGGATTGGCAAGAGGTAACAGTATAAAAGTGTCCGTATATTTTCATGAGTCGTAAAGGTCAGTCTATTACCCTATCGTTGAGAGAACAGGACAAAGCCGAATTGGAGAAGCTTGCTTGTGAACTTGGTATGATGTGGGGCGATCGCCCGAATATTTCCAAGTTGGTAGAGGCGATCGCCCGTCGTCAACTCTCAATCGCGCCCAACAATGATTGGACAGAACCGCGTATCAAAGCTCTAGTCAAAGCTGTCCGTGCATTGAGCGATGCGGGACACATTGAAGATGCCCAAGTGATTGCTAAATTGCTGTTGGAACGCAGCGAGTTATCATCACCTCTGCGAAAGGAGATAGAACGGTTTCAAGAAAATCTGCCTCCGGCTTGGCGGTTCGAGATTGAAGGCTATATCCGCCGCCAGCAACCTTTTCAGTTATCCTATCAAGATGCAGCAGAGCGCTTGTGGAGTTTCACAGTCCGCTATGCTCAAATGACTCATCATGAAGAACGCAAGTATCTTGATTGTTGGTGCGAACAGACAACAGGAAATCAGGATGTAGAGGAACTGCAACATAACTGGAGTTTACGCTTAGACCGGATCACAGACGCAACTATTTCACCAATTTCTGGTAATTGGCTTTCAAAATTGGATGAAATCTTAGTGGAAATGCATCTACTACATGGTTTGGCATTTGCTTATCAAGCCAAATCTGAGGATGTGACAAATGAATGGTTGCCAGATCGAGAGCGAGTCCGGCGAGTCGTCAGGCGCGTATCCAGTACATTTTGGTTTATCCGAGAAGTGTTGCGATATGCACCAGACTGCGTGATTGTATCACCACAAAGTGTGCGTCAACGTTTTAAAGACAAACTCATCGCCCTATACCAGCATTACCAGTTAGAAATTCAAGATTAAGACAATGTGAGTTCGGAACCTGCTTTTCCCCTCCTCGCTTGCGGTGAGTCCAGCGCTGCAGGCGGTGAGACCAGTGCTGAAGGAGGGTTTCCCTCCGCAGGCAACTGGCGAACCCGAAGGGGTTTCCCGCCGTAGGCGACTGGCGTAAGCGCAAAGCGCAGGCTCCGCCAACGCGCAGCGTCTGCGAAGGAGATACCCGGAGGGGGAGGGGTTGGGGGTGGGGTAGTGAGTGTGGAATGGGAAGCGTCAATTTAATCGCGTTTTCAATCGTTCTGCCAAAACCTGAACATTCGGTTCCAAAATAAACGAGTAATGGCTACCGGGAACATCAATAATTTCTATTTCTGGTGCTGCCATTATAGAGAATAACTCCACCCAAACTAAAGTGGGGTCTGGTGCGATAATATGTTTCTCACGCGCTCTAAAGGCTGTCGCTTTTCCAGGATACGGCTTTCTTACATAGGAATAAGTTGCCTTAGTCAAATTCAGCTTTTTGCTCTAAAATCTCATAGTAGGAAACAGAAGAATTTGTTTCACCAAACAAAGTTGAGAGGAAATCGAGCTGATCTAAATTCTGGTAAGTCAATCCTACCTGGCAGATGGGAGGATGGCTTTGTTGGGAATTCAGCTGTAGTTGCCTAAAAAAGCATTATTAATGAATATTTATAACCACAGATGAACACAGATAAATAACTAGTGTTCATCTGTGTCAATCTGTGGTTTCATTTTCATCCAATTGACCTTTGCACTCTTATTTACTAATGAATTATCTGTGCTTCTCTGCGTTTATTTGTCATTTCATCAAATTTCTTCCCGAGTTCAATCGCCACCCATTTCCACAAGTTTACCAATATTAAAATCTATTCTTATCCAGCCTTTGAATTGCCGCATATTATTCAGCAAAAGCAAGGGAATTTGCCAGTGGTGTACCATCAGAAAAGGCAGAGGATCATCCAGCTTGTAAATAGCATCCGTACCTCGTAAAAAATTGCGTATCCAACTTTGCAGTTGAGCAAACGAACGAATACCAGTTAATCGCCAGACTTCGTGATATGTCCAGTATGTAGGCTTGCTGTTTGGTAGTGGTTCTTGAGGTTTCCCAAGAGGTTCTTGCCTCAGATACGCATCTGCAACTTGCGGATGGTTGTAAAACATCGTAATTGCTGAATGCGTTCGGGGGTTACATTCAATAGCGTAAACTGTCCCATCCTCTGCTTGGATAAAATCGAAGGAAATTTGTCCACTCAGTTTTAGTTCCTTAACAAAATGTGTCACCCATTCCTGAATTTTAGGGTTTTCTACATTTTCGTAATTGACTTGGAACGCAGAAGATTCGCAACAGCAGTGCAGCCGTAATTCTCCATTTCTCACTGTGCTGTGAGTGCAAAATTCCTTACCAGGAATAAACTCTTGCATAATCCAGGGTTTTTCTGGACTTATTGGCAAACTTTTGACAAATGCTGCTGTTTCCTCGGGAGTATCGCAAGGTAACTTGGTTAAATTTAAGCGGTGTACTGAGTCGTAGGGAATGCTTTTGAGAATATACTTGCGCGTTTCTTGGGAAAAGTCAAAATTCAGGACTTGTTCGGGGTTGGTAATTTTGAAAGATTTGGGAACTGATAGCAAGAGCGCTCTTGCTTTTTCGCTGAATGCAAATTTGTCATCCAGCATCTGGGTGATATCAGCGTCAAAGTGAAAAACTTCGCAGTAGGGTGATAGCGCAGGCTTGGCTAGGGAGTCGTAGTAGCTACCAACTGGACTGGTGACAGGAACGTAGACATCAATTTTTTCTTTCTTGACGATGTCTAGTAAAGCTTGGATATAAGCTTGTGGCTCATACTGTGGGGTGGGAGTTGTGTAAAAGCGAGAAACTGCACGAGAAAACCGATGTCCCGATAACCAGTATTTATGAGTTTCTACCAAAACAACTCTGTGTCCCGCCGCGTGAAAGGAACGAGCAAGCTGCAGCGTTTTCGTCATTTTGCCACCGCTAATCAGGATATTTTTAGGGTGTGCGGCTACGGCTTGCTGGGAACGGAAAAGACGGCTCAAGGGACTCCAAAGCAGAGATACCAGAACTACAGCTACGTTGATAGGCATGACCAACAACAGTATTATCAAGGTGCCGAGGTTCTGAAACAGAACCTTAAGGTGCGCTACCAAAGAAATTGGTGATCTTAGCTGTCTAGTGGATGATAAGGGAAGAGATTGTGCCATGATAATTCCTAATTCATAATTCGTAGTTTCGCAACTTTTGAAAAATTGCGAAACTACGAATTCAACTGCCTGGAATTGTCGCTTAGTGTCATGACAGTAGTGACTCGTTGAAGAACTCAGAACTCAGATCTGTGAAGTAAGAAAAAGGGAACAATATAAGTGCGGCTCTCGGTGACTCTGAATTCTGAGTTCTCTCCTGCACCGGTGCAGGTTAGATGTATGACAGCTACGGTAATCGTCGGATAATGGTTAAGCCATCTCGCAGTGGCAACAATACCTGTTCTACACGCGCGTCGGTGGCGACAACGCGGTTAAACTGAGCAATAGCCTCGCCGTTGGGAGTGCGGTTAGAAGTGGACAGATAAACTTGTCCTTGAAGTAGAGTGTTATCCACGCAGAGAAACCCGCCAGGAATTAGCAAATCTTTATCCAGCAGGGTTTGAAAGTACTTGACATACTCGCGCTTATCTGCATCAATAAATACAAAGTCAAATGACTCTCCCACTGTTGACAGTTTTTCCAGAGTTTCCAGTGCTGCACCCACTTCCACACGAATTTTTGCGCCGTGGGGAGATTCCCGGAAGGCAGCTTGCGCGAACTCTGCGGTGTATGGATCTACTTCACAGGCGACGAGTTCTCCATCTGGCGGTAAAGCTTCCGCCATCGCTAATGCAGAATAGCCAGTGAACATACCAACTTCCAGCACTTTTCTAGCTTTGGTCATGTGGATAAACATCTTTAGGGTTTGTCCTTCCACGTGCCCAGAGAGCATTTCCTGCTCTAGTTCTCGCACAGTAGCTCCCTCGTGGAACCTTTGACTCCAACCTTCCTGAGCCGTTTTTTGAGCTAGCGCTGCTAGGGCTGGTGATTCACGGGTGGTACATTCTTCTAAGTAAGGGTCTAGACCTGCTGCCAAAAGCCATGCTTGATTGAGGTTAGCTAGTAGCTCATCAGATGTTTGCTGATTTAATGTCTGCAAAATGGTTTCTAGCTGCTTAGCTAAAATCCCTAACGGCGTAACAGGTCTAGCGCTTGGCTTTTCGACAACTTGAGACATTACATTTCACTCCCGACAAGTTCTGGCTGATGAGCGTCTGGGTACTGTTCTACACCATCTCCGCCACGGGGGTAGGTTTTGCACAGATGCTTATGTTCTGATAATGCTGCTGCTAGTTCATCGCGAGTTAAATCATTGACAAAGAAACAACTTCCAATCGGTCTGGGCATAGCGGCTCGTAGCAGACCGTCTCGTGTTAGGGTAATCGATTGGGTAGCATACCAGGCAAGTTCTTCGTCTAAGAGGGGATGGTCGAGGGCAAGACCGATACGGCTCATCAGACCAAGAATGCGATCGCGTTCTTCTGTGGTTATGTAGCCTCGCCCTGCAGCAATTGTCGCAGATAATGCCATGTCAATATTGACTGCATGACCGTGATAAATAGGCACGCGAGGAGCAAGTTCTAGAGTTGGACTCCAAGTATGACCGTAGGCAATGACGCGGTCTAAGTCTAACTCGTGTAGGTTGGGAACTTCCAACTCCAACATGGTTTTGATAGACTCGTAAGTCACCCGATGCGCTACATCCTTGATTTCTGGCGTTGCGTCAATGTTGCCAAAGTGTGTATGCAGTAGTTCTTCCCCATACTTCTCCAACAAATCGAAAACCTCTTTGTTGGCAACCACTGAAATTTTTACCAGTTCCGCCATACCATTACGGATTTGCGCTGTTGGCAAAGTACCCAGCAATGAGAAATCTAGGAAAACATTTCGCGAAGCGTGATAAGCACCAAGGCGGTTTTTCAGCTTCTTGTGGTTCACTGCTACCTTAATGGCAACACTCGCATCAATCAATCCGATCAGAGTCGTTGGAATGCGAATGTAGTTGCTACTGCGGCGGTAAGTAGAACAGGCGAAACCTGCGACATCTGTAATCAGTCCACCACCAACCACTAGCACTGGTTCTTTGCGTACCAGGTTAAATTCAGCGAAAGCATCGATAATCTTCTCGAACGATTCAATCGTTTTGTTTGGCTCAGTGATGGTGATCCCAAAAACCGTCAGGTCAATGCCGTAATGCTTGAAATACTGCTGAATTTGACTGCCGTAATGCTTATACACATTTTCATCTACAACAGCTAAGCAGCGTCCAAAATCTTTGTAAACTTGTGCTAATTCTGCATTTTCGATTGCGAAAACTCCATTAACATAAATCAAGCTGTACTCAATTTTCTCGTAAGCTTCTACGTGAAAAGCGGTTTTAGTAGCTTCAAACTTTGTTTGGACGGTACTCATTCTTTTTGACCTAAAGTTGACACTATCCCCCAAACAATATGGGGGACTATTCGCAAAATAGTAGTAACTCCAGTCCACTCACAAAACACCTATCCTCTTGAGCAAACTGCTCAAGCAATAAGAGAATTGCAGGATAATAAGGGAACACAATATAACGCTCTCCTCCCATATAATTAGGTTTTGAGCATACTTCAGTAATTGATTTGATTTTAATTAGCCCACTTTTGAGCCAAAGAGCGCTGACGTCAGGTTAAAATTCCACATTTTGCAGAATTTTTCTCATGCTTCGCTCTGTTGATAGCTATCTAATGGTCATTGTATTTTGACCTATTTATCAAATTATCACATTTGCTTAAATGAAATTAAGTTTTTTTTCTATTATCCTCCCAATTATCGGATACAAAGTAACCGAAATAACTCAAAAATTTCAAAAAAATGCGAGAATTTCAGTAGATAGCGGTAGTATATATCGTTTGATATCGTTTGTATTTAAACTACTAATTACTTACCACATCATATGACTCACTCAAATCTACCAGAAGCTATACAAAATATCCTAGATACATACAAAGAGCCGGATGCTGTCTTTAGTGCCTTGGTTGGGGTACTTGGGGAAGTCTTGCAGTGCGATCGCTGTTTCCTCTACCTGAGAAACCCTCAAACCAGAGTTGGCAGAGTCCCCTATTGCTGGCGACGAAATCAAGAAATTCCAGAAATCTTAGACCCCGCCTGGAAAGCGGAACCGGAATCTCTACCTGAAGAAGACCCTCTTTTTGCAGCAGCTTTGCGAACTGATCCTTCTGTTTATGTTGAAGATGTAGAAACCGCTTCTCCAGAAGTCGTCAATCGCGAGTTTGAACGCAAGGAGTTTGGACATCGAGCGTTAATTCACTCTCACCTTGTTTGGGAAGGTCAACTATGGGGAATTTTGCAACCCTGCGTCTTTGGTAGTAAGCGAGTCTGGTCAGAGTTTGACCACGCCGTTGTCACCGAAGTGGAAGGCAAAATAGCACCTCTAGCGGCTGCTTATGTCAAAGTCCAATTATGAAACCCCCACTCGCTAGGTCGGTTTTCCGCCACTCTTTTATCCCTTATCTCCTCTAGGATTTAGCCACAATTTAAATAGGGTCATTTCTAAAGCGAGCTAACTATGTTTCCGTTTTCTTTTCCTTTTGGGTATAACAACTGCTACACTGGTGAGCCAGTGTCTCGCAAAAGCCGCTTACAGCGTAAGCTGAGCTTCCTCAAAACAATGCGAGATGATTTAGAGACTAAACTTGCTGGTCTAAACGCCGCTATCACTAATATTGAGCAGCAGTTAAATCAGGAAGATGTCACTCAAGTCTGAGGAGTGGCACTCAATGCCAATCTCGCTCAGGTAAGTTACATTTAGGGTTTGTGTGATCAAGGATATATCTACTATAAGTCAGATATCTTTGGTAACACAAACCCTTTAACTTAGGGTTAGCTACAAGTTTATGAGTATCTTAGAAGTAGAGGCTTGATATTTTTGAGCTAGATGTCAACACCCCTGCCTAAAGGCGAGGGGCTTCCAGCCTCAAACCAATAGGATTAGTTGACCAGACTTAGTGCCTTCGGGTACTACGTTAACGGTAAGTGTTAAAGTTCCTACCTTGGGATGCGAAGCTAGTTCCAAGCTCTAGAAATCGAGGATTAAACAGGTTTAGAGGGTTAAGCCAGTGTCTTTGATATAGTTACCGGCCGTTAACATTGTCGAAGCTAACTTAACTCCCTTTTGGGAAGGCTCGAATGAGCAAAACTGTTACGCGTACAGGGTGAACGAATTGAAATGGTAACTGTCCCATTGAAAGTACATTACAAAAGTACACCGATTTAAGTAACCCCAAGGCGGTAATGGTTCGCAAATTCATAAATATTGTAAAGCCGTCCTAAAAGGACGGGGTTTCTACCCAAATTTTCGATGATGACTCTAGTAGAATTTAAGCAATTGATAGAAAATGGGCGAAAAAGTCCCGAGTCACTGCCAAAAGCATTGCAGGCTCTTTGGTACGACAAAAAAGGTGAGTGGAACACTGCACACGAAATAGTACAAAATGCCAGTGATGCTGATAGTGCTTGGGTTCATGCCTACCTGCACCGCAAAGAGGGCGATTTAAGTAATGCCCGTTACTGGTACAAACGTAGTGATCAGCCAGAGTCAAAAGTAGGATTAGATCCCGAATGGGAGCAGATAGCTTCTAGTTTGCTGAGCAAGGTGAACCAAGTATGGATGCAGATGAACTGAAGCGGCGTTATGCAGCAGGAGAGAGAGATTTTGCCACAACAAACCTCGGCAAAGCCAAGTTGATTGGCGTCCATCTAGCTGGAGTCAATTTATTTGCAGCGGATTTAAGTGGAGCCAACCTAGCTAAAGCTAAACTGTGGGGAGCCAACCTTGGAGGAGCTAACTTAGCCGGAGCCAACTTGACGCGAGCTAACTTAAGCGGTGTCAACTTGCATGAAGCTAATCTCAGGGGAGCCAAGCTAAACTTTGCCAAGCTATATGGAGCAAATTTGAGCGGGGCTTGCTACGACGACAGCACCCGCTTTTCTCGAGGTTTTGACCCCATCAGTAGAAATATGCGAAAAATTTGACCACTCTATATTAGAGATAAGTTACGGAATAATCTGATGGCTGATGTAAGTGGCACTTGGCTGGGAACTTACTGGCAACAAGGAATTCCTACCCGTTTTGAAGTGACATTGATTCAAAGTGGTAACACACTGACAGGTAGGGTTTTGGATGACAGTGACTTGGGAGAAGCCCAGCTTACGGGTGAGGTGGTTGGGCGTCGTATCAGCTTTATCAAGCGCTACTTCACGAATTCGCCTGCTCCAATTACCTACGTTGGCACAATCTCAGAGAATGAAGATTATATGCAAGGACAATGGAGCATCAAACTTTGGGACTCTGGTCCTTGGGAAGCTCGACGTAGTGGAGAAACGCTGATGGCAGATTTACAAACTCGTATAGAAAAAAAGCTTTCCTTAACGGGTACATAGCCGGAATATTATCTGAGGATTATGCAATATGCAATCTCCCACAGCTAAGGATAGAAAACTAATTCTCAACCTATCTTCTTTCTCAAAAGTGAAGCCAGAGTATTAAAAACTACTTAACGACTTGCGAGAGAAAAATGATATAAGTGAAGCACTCGATTTTCTTAACGAAATGAGCGCCACTATCTGTAAGCTGGCGGATGAAAAGTTTGGATAAAAATTCCTGTTAGCTAAATTTATATTAATTCTCCACGAAGGACGGTAACTGCTTGTCCACTCAGATAAACACGAGAACCTCCTTCATAACGAATCTTTAACACACCACCCCGCGTAGACGCCTGATATGCTAAGAACTCATCCTTGCCTAGGCGATCGCGCCAGAAGGGAGCAAGGCAACAGTGAGCAGCCCCAGTCACAGGGTCTTCATTAATTCCAACTCCTGGGGCAAAAAAGCGAGAGACAAAATCGTATTCTGAATCTTTGTGTGCTGAGCTAGTGACAATGACATTGGCAAGGGGTAACGCTTTCAGTAGCTCGAAATTCGGCTGCACTTGTCGTACTAAATCTTCAGACTCCACCTCTACCAGATAACCGAGGGAATTTTGCATCACCGTTTGTATAGGGACACCCAAAGCGTTATCAAGTTCTCCAGAAGCAGTTGTTTCTTCGGAATGATTCACTGGAAAATCGAGTTCAATCCAATTTGCCTGCTTCTTTGCAATTAGCAGTCCGCTCTTAGTGTGGAAACGAGCGACTTCATCTGGTAAAAGATGCCCCTCCGACCACAGCACATGAGCGCTAGCAAGGGTTGCATGACCACACAGTGGCACTTCTGTTGTAGGCGTGAACCAACGCAGGTGAAAACCATCTTCTTGCCTAACCAAAAATGCAGTTTCAGATAAATTCATCTCTTGCGCCACTTTTTGCATCCAGTCCTCGGACTGGGGAGCAGGTAAAATGCAGACCGCTGCGGGGTTACCTGCGAAAGGTGTGTTAGTAAATGCGTCTACTTGAGTAATAGTCTGTCCCATATCAAAGAATGAGTTGTAAATAAAAGATAGTAGTGAAACTTAACCATGTCGTCAGAAATGCTCTTGTTAAGGTGGCATTCCTAGCTAGGAAGTCATAACCCGTCATCGGTGATAATATTCACTTTTGCTGGGCTAATGTTAAAAAATTTACCATATACCTGGTGAATCATTCAAAAAATTGTTTGCACTATAGCAGTCGTTAATAATTTGTCAAAAAACAAGATCCCCGACTTCTTAAAGAAATTGGGCATCTGATTTTATGTGGAAGAGCATAGCCAAAAATTTTAGTCTCTGGGGCGCTATCAGGCAGAAGAAAATGAACAGTGAATGAGTCTAAAATCAAGAAAAACCATGAAACAGAGCGATTTGTTCTTACCAGCCGGGTGTACCCTTCGCAAGGCAACATCTGACGATATTTGGTCTATTCGGTTGTTGGTGCTGGGGGCAAAACTTGACCCCACCCAAATAAAATGGCAGCAATTCTGGGTCATAGAATTTGATGGGCGATTGGTAGCTTGCGGACAGCTACGTAACTTCTCTGGCGCACAAGAACTTGGTAGTTTGGTTGTTTTACCAGCTTGGAGAGGTCGCGGTTTGGGGATGGTTTTGACACAGCATTTGATTCACCAAGCGACTCAACCACTTTATTTGGAGTGTTTGGGTCAGCGACTGGCGCAGTTTTATCGTCGCTTAGGTTTTGTGCAAATTTCCTTCGAGGACTTACCACCATCTATGAAACGCAAGTTTGGATTGTCTCAATTAGGAAAGAGGTTGATAGGAGTTCCCGTTGTGTTTATGGAGTACCGGGACTAGAATACACTCAAGGTACACATCAGGTTGTTTTGTCGTTAACACAATCACAGTTACCAAATCAGGACTTACGTAAAATAAATTATGAAAAAACGAACCGCAAAGGACGCAAAGGACACGTTCGCGCAGCGTGCGCCTTAGCGCATAGGGATAAGAGTTTGAGAGAGTTTTTGCGTAAGTCCTGCAAATATAATACCAAGCGTGAAAAAAGAATGCGACAGATATACACTCCCAAACCCTCGTTATCTCTGGCTTTCTTAATGCCGTACCTTATGAATGCGTGAATGAGCGAATTGGTATAAGGCGGTTTCTGAGAAAGAATTTACCACTTAAAGCAAGGCATCTCGCTTACCCACAAGAAGTTCAGCCAACTTCCCCGGTAATTTGTTTCCTGAAAATCACCTAAGAACTGTGCATTCGGCATTGAGTCATTCCAAGCATCTAATATTATGTGCCTCAGAAAAATTCTTTCTCACAACCCTTGACTCTCCAGTCTACTGGAGGATTCAAGATGAAATCAGTTGCTAGTTAGCGCCACTTGCTAATTGGAGTCGTCCTATGGAAAATGCCACACTGAAACTACGCGGCATGAGTTGCGCCTCTTGTGCTAGAAGCATTGAAAATACAATTCGTTCTGTTCCTGGCGTCAATGAATGTAATGTGAATTTTGGGGCAGAACAGGCAACAGTTGAGTATGATCCCAAAAAAACCAATTTAGAAGTGATTCAAGGTGCAGTGGATGAAGCAGGTTACTCTGCTTACCCACTCGAACAACAAAACCTGATGGCAGGAGAAGATGATGCTGAAAAAACAGCTCGTTTGCGAGAGTCACGCTTGCTACTGCGGAAAGTTGTTGTGGGTGGGGTGATTGGTGTTGTGCTAGTGATTGGGTCGTTACCCATGATGACAGGATTGCATTTACCTTTCATTCCAGTATGGTTGCATAATCCTTGGGTGCAGCTCGTGCTGACAACTCCGGTGCTGTTCTGGTGCGGTGCTGATTTCTTCAAAAATGCTTGGAAAGCTTTCAAACGACACACTGCAACTATGGATACTCTGGTTGCTTTAGGTACAGGGACAGCATACATCTATTCTCTGTTTGCCACAGTTTTCCCCAGTTTCTTTACGGCACAGGGGTTGATGCCGGATGTATATTACGAAGCAGCAGTGGTGATTATTGCCTTAATTCTTTTGGGACGATCGCTCGAAAATCGCGCCAAAGGGCAAACCTCTGAAGCTATCCGCAAACTCATCGGGTTACAAGCCAGAACTGCTCGTCTGATTCGCAACGGGCGAGAAGTTGATGTGCCGATTGCAGAAGTCATGATTGGCGATGTTATACTGGTTCGCCCTGGTGAGAAGATTCCCGTAGATGGTGAAGTAATTTCGGGAACATCCACCGTTGATGAAGCAATGGTGACTGGGGAAAGTGTGGCTGTCAAAAAACAACCGGGCTCTGAAGTGATTGGAGCCACTATCAACAAAACTGGGAGTTTCAAGTTCCGGGCGACACGAGTCGGAAAAGACACCGTGTTGGCACAGATTGTTCAACTCGTGCAGCAGGCTCAAGGTTCCAAAGCTCCAATTCAACGATTAGCAGACCAAGTAACCGGATGGTTTGTGCCTGTGGTGATTGCGATCGCCCTCCTGACTTTTATCATCTGGTTCAACTTCATGGGCAATCCGACTTTAGCGCTGATCGCCACAGTTGGGGTACTGATTATCGCTTGTCCTTGTGCGTTGGGTTTAGCCACACCAACTTCTATCATGGTAGGAACAGGCAAAGGTGCAGAAAACGGCATTTTAATTAAGGGAGCCGAAAGCCTGGAAGTGGCGCACAAGATTCAAACAATCGTGTTGGACAAAACCGGAACGATTACCCAAGGTCAACCCACAGTGACGGATTTTGTTACAATTAAAGGCAGTGCTAATGGTAACGAAATCAAGCTGCTACAATTAGCGGCATCTGTAGAACGTAATTCTGAACATCCACTGGCAGAAGCAGTTGTGAGATACGCCCAATCCCAAGAAGTGGCGTTAGCAGATGTGAGGGAGTTTGAAGCAATTGCAGGTAGTGGTGTACAAGGTATAGCTTCTAACCGCCGAGTGCAAATTGGCACACAACACTGGATGGAAGAATTGGGCATTGATACCCAAGCCCTACAACACGACAAAGAACGTTTGGAATATTTGGGCAAGACGGCGATTTGGATTGCAGTTGATGGGGAAATTCAAGGATTGATGGGCATTTCTGATGCCATTAAACCCACTTCTGCCCAAGCGGTAAGAGCATTGCAAAAACTTCGTTTGGAAGTCGTGATGCTTACGGGAGACAATCGCCGTACCGCAGAAAGCATTGCTCGTGAAGTTGGTATCAAACGTGTCCTTGCTGAAGTCCGTCCCGACCAAAAAGCTGCTACGGTGCAGAAACTGCAATCAGAAGGAAAGATTGTAGCAATGGTTGGTGATGGTATCAATGATGCACCAGCCCTAGCTCAAGCTGATGTGGGAATTGCAATTGGTACTGGTACAGATGTGGCGATCGCCGCTAGTGACATCACACTCATCTCTGGGGATTTGCAAGGTATTGTCACCGCCATTCAACTCAGCCGCGCTACGATTCGTAACATCCGCCAAAACCTATTGTTTGCCTTTATTTACAACGTTGCTGGAATTCCGATTGCAGCAGGTCTTCTTTTCCCCGTCTTCGGTTGGTTACTTAATCCCATCATTGCAGGTGCAGCAATGGCATTTAGCTCAGTTTCTGTTGTCACAAATGCTCTGCGTTTGCGTAAATTTCAACCTAAAGCAATTGCATGAGGTGGCAAATGTTAAGTAAAAAGGCAATTCTCAGCAGTATAGCTAGCTTGGGATTCTTCTTCAGTGTTGCTTCTGGGGAAGCAGTAGCACAAATGACCAGTGAAATTCTAGCCACCGAGAAATCACAGATGACTGCGTTTCGCCCTATACAGCAACCACTATGGGTCAAAGCTGCAGTTACCAGCGGAGGCTTGGCGTTAATCGGTTTAGAAATATGGTGGTTTGTCTTGAGTAAACCTAAGTCCCAAAAAGTAGATGAATGAAGTACAAATTTATCTGTGTCCATCTGTGGTTTTTATTTCTTGATGTATTACACTTAACCCCCGAATCGCTATAGTTCAAAGAATAATGCAGTTTTCTCTTGACTCTCCAGCTAACTGGAGAGTTTAAGATAAAACTGGTAGTTGTATTTAGTCAAGGTGCAGCTAAATATGTTAGTTCAAGAAGAGATAAAACAGATTGGTGTAGTTGCTAAAGAAAGCGGCGTACCAATTAAAACTATTCGTTACTATGAGGAACTAGGTCTACTTAAAGCATCAGGGAGAACTGAAGGTGGATTTAGATTATTTCACTCTGATGTTTTTGCGCGTTTGAACTTTATCAAACGCGCCCAAAGTCTTGGGTTGACCTTATCAGAAATTAAGGAATTTTTGAATGTTCACGATCAAGGTGATTTACCGTGCGAACATATCAAAGTTAAACTGCAAGACAAACTGGTAGATATTGATAAACAAATTCGGCAATTACTCATTCTAAAGCAAGAGTTAGAAGGACTACTTTCGGGTTGGCAAACAATACCTGAAACTTCTGAAGAAACAATTTGTCCTATTATTGAAAAAAATTAAATAATTCAGTTTGTCTAATCTATGTTAATCAGCATATAGCAGTCCTAAATGATTCGTGAACAACAAGATTTCCGGCTTCTTAAAGAAGTCGGGAATCTGAGCATACGCGGTTTTCACCAATCAAAAACGATTGCTGTAGCCATCAATCAGATTTTTGCCAGACATCTAATTTTTCTAAAATACTCCTTTTCTGGTAACAAAACTCCATCTTTGGACTCAAGTCACTGCTTTGTAAAACCGCTAACAATATAAGTGAAGCTCTCATAAGTGAAGAAAGGACTTGCAGTAGAGCGCTCATATTCCAGCTAGGTAGTAGAGATAAGAGTAGGAAAAATGACAGATTCACAAAATCGCGATCAACAAATTAAGAAGCTGCGTGAACTGATCAAAGATATTGACATTGGTATGCTCACTACAGTTGATGAAGACGGAAGTTTGCACAGCCGTCCGATGTCAACCAACTCAGAGGTGGAATTTGATGGCGACCTTTGGTTCTTTACCTACGCCAGTTCACATAAGGTGACAGAAGTTGAGCAGCATGACCAGGTCAACGTCAGTTTCTCTGATCCACATAAGCAAAACTACGTTTCCGTGTCAGGTAAAGCTCAATTGGTACGTGATCGCAATACATTACAACAGTTATGGAAGCCGCAATTGAAAGCTTGGTTTCCTAAAGAACTAGATGAACCCGATATTGCTTTGCTGAAAGTGAGTGTAGAAAAGGCTGAATATTGGGATGCACCTTCAGGTTTTGTAGCACATACAATTGGACTGGTGAAGGCGATTACTACAGGTGAGAAACCCAATGTCGGCGAAAATGAAAAAGTCACTTTGAAATAATAAAAAAGTGAAATAATAGTAACAGAAAAACTCGGTTTCTTTGAGAAACCGAGTTTTTGTTATTAAAATTAAGATAGAACTTCGACATTTTATGGTAAACAATATTCCTCAACCAGCCCAAAAAGCTCCTGATTTCTCTGTGACAGATCAAGATGGTCATCCAGTCAGTCTAAGTGATTTCTCTGGTGAGTGGCTTGTTCTGTATTTTTACCCCAAAGATGACACTCCTGGTTGTACGACTGAAGCTAAAGATTTTACTGAGTTATATCAGGACTTTAGCAAATTGGGAGCCAAAATTTTGGGCGTTAGTACAGATTCACAAAAATCTCATTGTAAATTTATCAATAAACATAACTTGTCAATTACTCTATTAAGTGACCCAGAGCATCAAGTTGCTGAAGCTTACGGAGCATGGCAATTGAAAAAGTTTATGGGTAAGGAATATATGGGTGTACAGCGTTCGACTTTCCTTATCGCACCTGATCAAACCATCGCTCACGTTTGGGCAAAAGTGCAAGTCAAGGGTCATGCTGCTGCGGTGCTATCGCAATTGCGAGAATTGATAGACGCCTAAAGTTACGAGCCAAACTAGACAATTGCAACAGCAACGGTAGCAGGAGTATTTAGACGGCAATAATTGCAGTTCTAATACCAAACGTCATAGGGTGTTGAAAAGGAAGCAGTCAAGTTGGCGAGTACTACCCGCATATCCACAACTGCTTTTTTCATACTTGACCTTTAGCTATGACGGAACTGAGCATACAACAAGCATATGAGTTCTACAAAAAGTACATTTACAACGAAGAACTTATTAGCCTATTGAGAGAATACAACATACGAATACCTGGAAGCATTTCGCCACAGCTTTGGGAGTTGTTTGGTGCAATACTGACTGGAGATAGAGGTACTGGCAGCTATGGAGCCGACCTTAGCAATTACGAGGTAAAATCTAGTATTGCTGGTAACTCATTTGAGTATCAGTATCATCTAAAAACAGGTCGAGGTAAGCTTCTGAAGGATATGATCGTAGACCATTTATTTGTGTCCTACAGTCGGGACTACAGAAACGTTACAGTTCGCCAACTTACAGGAGATTTTCTGTCAGAAATTTTCCAAAGTTGGTTACCTGGTTTGGAGGAACGTTACGGCACTCAAGAATCTAATCGTCGATACCGCAAAAATATTAGCTACAGTACAGTAAAAGCACACGGTCAAGTAGTTATGAGTATTCTGGATGGTATGCTTATATCTCCCTAAGACCAGTTAAGCAGCTCTTAGCGCAGTTTTCCGAAGTGCTATTTAATTCATCAAACAATAGATTGAGATAATTCTTAGCAATCCATTCGATTACTGGAACACAAACAGCATCGCCAAAGCCAAAGAGTATATTATTGAGTGAAATCTTTTGAGGAATTAAATACTCCGATGCGCCCATGAGACGGGCACTTTCACAAGCATTAATTAATCTAGCATCAAAACGTCCAAAACCTGCTCTCACAATAATTTGACAAGCACTTCCTCCCTTAGGGGTTCGCAAACATCCAGCAATTCCATCGGTTCTCAGTTCTGCGGTTGATTGTTTAATACCATCGCGCACTCTCATGCGTCGAAAGACGGTTCCGTATGACCAATATTCGTTTTGCATCATTAAACGAATTTGGGCTTTATGACGCTCAAACATTTGATTGAATAAATACTCTGTTCGTTCTTTTGCCCACCATTCCTCGGTTGCATCAACAATATCAGCTAAGTTGATTGTTCTTTGGGGTAAATCTGGGAGATTGCGAAGGCTCCATTTAATTATCGGATTAGAAGCAATGAAATTTTTGACTTTTTGAGGTCTTGCATCGGTTGGCTTACTCATAATCTGTTCCAATTCATCACGAGTTTGTGATAAGCCAAACAGATTACCTAAGATAAATAGGCGTACCCTGCTTTGTGGAACAAAATGGGCAGCATCAATAACCAGAAGATCGAGTGCATAACCAAGATTATTCAAGGCTGTTAACGCAACGAGCAAATCTTCTTTACACCCGGAAGTGAGGAAACCTTCTACATTTTCAATAAGAACGAAAGGGGGTTTACCCCCACCGCGAAGTTCCCCCATTTCACCGAGCAGTCGGACAAAGTCCCAAAATGTAGATGATTCTCCAGAGTGCAGCCCGCTCCTGGAACCCGCAACAGAGAGGTTGGCACATGGGAAAGAGGCATGAGCCAAAGTAACTTTGGGAACTTCGATTCCACTTATTTCTCTGATATCTTTATGGTGATAGTGCCCTCGTCCAAAATGTCCCTCGTACATTCGGCGCTTCTCGTCACTATAGTCAAGGGCATACTTCACTTGCCATCCTTGCTTAAGGAGCCCCATTGTGACGAGACCAATTCCTGCAAAAAAGTCTGCTGCTGTTTTCTCAAGCTTCATTTGCTCTACTCATCTAGGGAATCTTGAACGTAGAAAAATGGTCCTTCGACGCTTTTGTGTCCAATTACCTGGACTAATTTAATTGCAACATTGGCATACCTACTGCTTTTTCCCTGTTCTGCTGCACTTATGTTTGATTGGCAAGAACCGATAATTTGAGCAGCTTCAGCTTGACTTAAGCCAGCCTGCTCACGAATTATACGAGCCAGTTTTCCCAATTGCTCAATGTTTAAATAGCTCATTAAGAGTATGGAATGACTATAGTCAAAATGACTATAAAAATCAAGAAAAATCAAATAGATTCTGGGTTGTATAGTCTAGTCACCCTATAGTTACCAGAGTAGGGCTAAAAGCAGCGAAGGCATTCCTATCTGTGCTTTCTGTTGTCAAAATTGTAGAAGGGTGAGCATTGCCCACCCTTCTAGATTGTTGGTTTGTTATGGAAAAAGGTTTCTCGGCTTATCAGTCTATGCCTAGATGTTGAGCCAAGAGCCTTTTACCATGAATGACTGCCGCAATAGTTACAGTGTCTTCTTGAATTTGATAAATGATTCGATAAGTGTAAGCAAACAGTTCTCTAATAGTATCCTCGCTAAATTCTGGGACGACGGAACCGGAAGAGGGAGAAGTGCTCAACTTATCAGAAGAGTCAAGTATCTTCCGAACTACTGTGGCAGAAAAGGAAGCGGAGTCACGAAATATGTATGCCGCGATCGCGTCTACATCTTCGAGCGCTTTGGGAGACCAAACTACTCGATAAGCCATTTACTTAATAGCGCCTCGGCTTCTTCTTGAGAGATGATAGTTTCTCGATTGTTAGTGACTACCAACCCCTGACGAACTTTTTCAAGTACGTACAGATGATATTGAACATCTTCCACAGAACAATCGTCTGGTAGTTTGCTCAACAGAGATTGGACTTTTTCTTTTGTAGTAGTCATAGCATCTTTTTTAGGATATTTATATGAAGTAATTTTTAAGGGCGAGCAAAAAGCTCACCCTTATGTCTACATTCTGTTAAAGGTTGTCATAGTTAGCAATAGCCTGTTTCATCTTGTCCAAAATTTCAGGTACAGGCACAGTTCCTAACTCTCCAGAGGCGCGGGTGCGAATACTGAGGGTATTCGTTTCTACCTCTTTGGCTCCCACCACTGCCATAACGGGGATTTTCTCTTTTTCGGCATTGCGAATGAGTTTAGCGAGGCGATCGCCACTTGTATCCACCTCAGCGCGGATACCGATGGCTCTCATCTTCGCCGCCACCTCTTTGGCATAATCTAGTTGTGCTTCACCCACTGGTAGCAATCTTGCTTGCACTGGGGCTAACCACAAGGGGAAATCTCCGGCATACTCTTCAATCAAAATACCGATGAGTCGTTCCAAGGAACCGAAAGGCGCACGGTGAATCATCACTGGGCGTTTGCGAGAGCCATCTTCAGCGACGTACTCTAAATCAAATCGCTCTGGTAAGTTATAATCTACCTGCACCGTTCCCAGTTGCCATTCACGATCAAGGGCATCACGAACAATAAAATCTAGTTTGGGACCATAAAAAGCTGCTTCTCCAATGCCTTCAAAGTGATCCATCCCTAAGGTTTCGACAGCGCGGCGGATGGCATTTTCAGCTTTGTTCCAAGCTTCATCAGAACCGATGTACTTATCACTTGCTGGATCGCGGAAACTGAGCCGTGCTTTAAAATTCCCTAGTCGCAGAGTCTTAATCACTGACAAAATCAAATCCACAACGTTGAGGAATTCGCTGTCGAGTTGTTCTGGCGTCACGAACAAATGCGCATCATCCTGAGTGAAGCCTCGCACCCGCGTTAAGCCGCCCAATTCGCCTGATTGTTCGTAGCGGTAGACGGTGCCAAATTCAGCTAAGCGAATCGGTAATTCCCGGTAGGATCGCAACTCGCTCTTATATATTTGGACGTGGAAGGGACAATTCATGGCTTTGAGAACAAAGCCTTGTTCATGTGCCGCTGCTTCCTCATTCTCCGCCATCATCGGGAACAAATCTTCTTTATACTTCTGCCAGTGTCCAGAGGTTTTAAATAAATCAACTCTGCTGATGTGGGGTGTGACAACCTGCTGGTAGCCACGTTTGATCTGTTCCTGCTTCAGAAAGTCTTCTAAAAGACTCCGCAACAAAGTTCCTTTGGGCGTCCACAATGGTAAACCCGGTCCCACTTGGTCGGAAAATATAAACAATCCCAGTTCCTTACCCAGTTTCCGGTGATCTCGTCGCTGGGCTTCTTCTTTACGCCGCTTGTACTCAGTTAGTTGTTCTGGCGTTTCCCAGGCGGTGGCGTAGATGCGTTGCAACTGCGCTTTCGTTTCATCTCCACGCCAATATGCCCCTGCAACGCTTTCTAAATCAATCGCTTTCGGGTTGAGTTCGCTAGTGTTTTCCAGATGAGGTCCAGCGCACAAATCCCACCACTGCTCTGCGAGGTGGTAAATCGTGATTGGTTCCTGTTTGATGTCTGATAGAATTTCTAGCTTATATGGTTCGTTAATTTGCTTAATACGGTTTTCAGCTTCTTCGCGGCTGACTTCTTCTCGAATGACTGGCAATTTACGATTGATAATCTTCACCATTTCTTTATAAATGGCTTTTAAATCCTTATCAGTAAATGGTTCCGGATTATCAAAATCATAGTAAAAGCCGTTTTCAATCCAGGGGCCGATTGTGACTTGCGCCTTGGGAAACAGCTTTTGTACTGCCATTGCCATCACATGAGAAGCGGTATGGCGAATTTTCTTTAAAGTTTCTGATTCTGAGGTTCGCGGTAAATATATTTTTTCTGGTTCTTCTGGTTGATGAGAAGATGAGTTTGGCGACATCTGCTGCTGTACCATTGGCAAAGTGATTGTAAAAGATAATGTATGGGTTGGAGTTATGAAAAGATTTTCCCCAAAACTAACGTGGGGCTACTTTTCCGTTTTGTCATATTTTTATTTTTACCAATTTTTATTCCTTGAGCAGGATGCTCTCGATTCATTAATCATATATTTATGCTCATGCCTTCCTTAATAATATCTATTTTTAATAAGTTATCATGTCATTTACTACCTATGTATAAATAAACAGTCATTTTTTTATAGACAATGCTTATCGCTGATCACTCATGGTTACAAGACTTCGGAGCACTTAAATCAGTTATCAGTTATCAGTTATCAGTCAGTCAGGCGTATGGTGGGGGATTTAGACCCGTCACCAACGCATAAAGGTGCTCTTGGTGGGGGACGCGCGACCACTCGTATTTAACTGATAACTGTTTACTGTTCACTGTTCACTGTTCACTGTTAAAGCGCCAACCTAACCAGTAAAGTAGATTGCTACCGAGCGAACACTTCGCCGTACTCATTGAAGTGTTCGCTCGTTTGTTTGCCACACATTTTGATGTATGTGCCTCTTCTTTAAATATAACCACTTTAATTCCTGTTGGTTTGACTTAATATTTTAATCTTCAATTTAACGATGTCTAATAAAGAAGAAAAACAAACTTCTGATTGATGACTAACAGTGATTTTTATGTACTTCGGATATTTTGTTGTGCACAAAAGCCAGGTATGCAAGTGTCTTCTTTGAAATCTAGATTTTATCTAATATTCTACAAGTTTAACTTTAATTGTGAGATAATATTACATTAATTTAACTTTAGATTGCCGCCATTGCTTGTTTTTTTTCATCACCTAGTCTTTAGAGCAACAGGAATTGCAATAGGGGGAGCGCCAAAACGTTTATGCACACTTTGTTAACTGCTTGTTGGGGGAATGATGAGAAAACCATTCGGGTTTTTCTCGATTAGCTTTGCATACATTCACTGAGTAAGCGAGGTCTCATCTGATTCATTTAGTGTATATTAATACAGATATACTAGTAAATTCTCAGTTTTTTTGTCTCTAATATAAACAGGTTTTTTGAGATCCCTCTTGGGTATCTGTACAATAGCCTAGAGAAGTTTATATAATAGAGTGTGTGTAATTAATGTTACCAAGGTAAATTTTTTCTAACTTATGAGAGAGACGAGAGAAATGTTAAGAATCTTAAATAGAGTTAATATTAGTAAGAAAGTTAGGAATATCCTTCTCATTTATGCGAGACTCGAATTTACCAGAATCTGAACTGCTGAAAACAGTTTTGCAACCGCTGTTAGAAGATTTTCAGTACTGGTTTGCGCGATCGCGCGATTTTCTGGAAACAGAACAGTTGTCATTCATGAGTCAACATGAACAATCTGACTTACTAACGCGAGTCAAGAAAGCGCAAGAGGAAGTGAAAACAGCAAAGATGCTGTTTAGTGCAACTGATGGACAAGTCGGTATTGATATGGCAACGTTAGCGCCTTGGCATCAATTAGTAACACAATGTTGGAATGTGGCGATGCGCTTCCGTCAAGCGCGAGAAGTCTGAGTCTGCGGTTTCCATGGTTAGCGTAACTTTGAAGCGGAGCGAGGCTGAAAACTATGTTATCTGGGCACACTACGCGTGAAGGGTGGCAAAATTAGCACGAATCTTGACGGTATGTATGTAAGTCAGATAGAAAAAATTTTTTGACATCATCTGAGATAGAAAGTGATGTATGTTATGTTACCACCGCACTCTGCCGTAGGTTAAAAATTCCCCTTTTTATAAAGAGTATGAGCGCATAAAGATTGCGTTAACCATTCAGCATCACCGTAATTAACAGCATCAACCAACTCAACTAAGCAAAACTTTACAACATATAGCTTTAAAATCTGCGAACTCTGGAGGAAAAACGATGTTACACCTGCTTTACATTCTTGCTTTTACCATCCTAGCTTTTATAGCTGTTGCTAACTTAATTCGCAACCTGATTATGTTCAGTTTTGATAGAGAGCGGATTTATCCACCCAGATCCGCAGCGATTCAAAATCAGGGCAGATATCCCTATAATTCATCAACCAAGCAGTTTAAACCGCATCCAGAGTTATTAGATGCTGCTGGCAACTTAATTAAAGAGCCGCTTCTGGTGATGCGTTCGATTAACGTTGAAGACGCGCGCCAAAAACTAGATGCGCTTTACGAAGCTTCTCCAGGGCACAAAAGTGAGAATCAACAAGAGGAAGGCTAAAGCAGGGACTGGGGATTAGAGATTGGGTATTGGGGAAGAAAAAGGACTGGTTGTATAGCAGTAGTCCCCAACATCTTCCCATTCTGAGTCAACAGCCCCTAGTTCCTAGTCCCCAGATTTACGCTTCGATAACCACCCGGAGGTTACCGCGTTTCTTGGCAACGCGACAAGCAGTTGTGCTACCAGAACGCTCAAATTCCAAATCAAGTATGGTAGGACCAACTTTGAGATTGTGTAGTGACAAACTGCTGATCGACTCTGGCAAAGTAGGGTCGATAATTCGTAAGCAGTTGTTGGGAGCGTCAGGTACCAGGTTTACAATCATTTGCAGCAACTGGAAGATACTACCGGTTGCCCATGCTTGAGGTGTACAGGCAACAGGATACTGTACAGGAGCGTTATCACCATTGCGCTCGTAGCCGCAGAACAACTCTGGAGGACGTTGATAAGGCTGCTGGTTAGTCATGTCGAATAAACCTTGAAAAACTTCCAGGGCTTGATCGACTAAACCGAGCGATCGCAATCCCAGTGCAATCAACGAGTTATCGTGGGGCCATACAGAACCGATATGATACCCCATTGGATTGTAAGCTGGTGACAAGCTATTCAGGGTGCGGATACCCCAACCGTTAAACATATCTGGTGCCCGCAGCCGTTCAGCAACACTGTAAGCTTTTTCAGGTGTGAAAATGCCCAAATGTAGGCAATGACCGGGATTAGAGGTAATACTGTCTACCTGTTGACCATCTCCATCCAAAGCCAGGGCACAGAAATCCTGGTCTTCCATCCAAAAGTCTCTATTGAAACGAAGCTTGAGGTTTCTTGCTTCTTCTGTCCACCTGTCTGATAAGTCAATCCGCTTTTTCAGCCTGGCAATTTCTGCCAAGCGCAATTTCGCCGCATAGACATAAGCTTGCACCTCACATAAGGCGATCGGTCCGGTGGCTAACTCTCCCTTACGATTGACAATACAATCGCCAGAGTCTTTCCACCCTTGGTTAGCAAGACCTCCTTTGGATTTCTGATAGTAGCTGAGGTAGCCTGTTTCTCGAATGTTGCGGTCAATCCACTCCATTGCCAAGACAGCTTTGGACCAAAGTTGCTCTAAAGTTTCGACATCATGAGTCCAAGCATAGTATTCGGCATACAGCATCAACCACAAGGGAGTCGCATCGACTGTACCGTAATAAGGAGTGTGGGGAATTTCCTGACAACGAGCTAATTCACCCAACCGCAACTCGTGTAAAATCTTACCTGGTTCCTCTTCGCGCCAATCATCATCAGTTTTGCCTTGGTATGTCGCCAGAAGCTGTAGAGTTTCTTTGGCAATTTGCGGGTTTAACATCAGGGTTTGGGAAGCTGTGATAATCGAATCGCGCCCAAACAGCGCGGAAAACCACGGCACTCCTGCGGAAACAGTCTTGTACTTGCCGAAGGACTGACGCAACAAATACATATCTTGCTCAGCCCGTTCAATAATGTGATTGAACGTCCCTTTGTCTGAGCGAATTCGTGTAATTTGTTGTACCCAGTGTTGCTCCTCCATCATCTCGGAGGCTTTGGCTTGTACTAAGGTGAAAGGAGCGCTGACAATCGAGCTCGATTTGTTGTTTGTCAAGAAATTGACTCGGTAGCCCAACTTTTGAGTTTCGTGAGAAGCCAACTCCAGCCGCCAAACCGCTGTGTAACCTTTGAAATAGTCTGGTTGTCTATGCTGAAATTGAATGCGAGATTCCATGAGTAAGCCATCCAGACCTTCATAAGCAAGGCTTAAGGATTGCTCTTTTTGTACAGGTGGCACAGATTGTGCAGAAATACCTTCGCCAGTTGATGTTCCTTCTTCAGGTGTCGGTTCTACAAGGCGTAAAAGTCTACCCCGTTTTTGCCTGTCATAGCCCCGGACTTCAAATAAATCGGCAAAATCCGCGTCAAAGCTAATACTGAGTTCAAAGCTGACGGAACTTGTGCTATAATTAGAAACTTCTAACTCTTCAAATAATGCTCCATTAAGTACGAGTTCCCGACGAATGCCCACTGTATCGGCTTTCAGACGGTCTTCAATTCTGGGATTGGTAGACAAAATTGACAGAGAATATCCTTTTTCAGCAGTGCTGCTAAGTAACACAGGAGAGTGTCCATCAATTTGCAACTCTAGGCGACTGAGAAAGCGTGTGTCACAGCACAATAGCCCCATACTGGGATTGCCATCATTCAGTGAACAGCCAGAAATATTGCCCAAAGTGTCTGTCACCAGAAATAAATCATCATCTTTAACCGTTAGCGTCGGTTGCTGTCTTTCACTTATTACACAGGGCCATTCTGGAATAGGTATTTGATCGGCAGGAACAAAAGTTTTTCCGTCTAGAAAAATTTTTTCCGGTGTCATGAGCGTATCCGGTGTCATCAGCCAAAATTCCGTGTACAGGTCTAGTTTTTCATACAAGCATCAGCGTCAACAGGAAAAAAGACGCTGTTAGAAGCAGATTTGAGCCATTGAGCAAAAATCATAATCGCATACAGCTAATCACAAAACATCAATAAAGCTTTGATCATAAAATCTTTATAAATCTATGATTGTCTAAAAATTTTATGAAGAAGCTTAAATGTATGGATTTCTACTTGTTTATTAGCCGCTTTTCTTGAGAATGGCAAGATGTAGACGCCCCTCGGCAGCAATATGGGAATAGGGGTTTTCCACAGCAAAAGGCAACAGGTTAGTCACTTTTAGCTAAACTGTTACTTAAAATTTCTTGTAAAGGGAATTAAAAAATAAATATATTATGTATAATACGAACCACTAATAATTATATACTATTTTTAGCAAAATAATATTAGTTGAGTCTCCAATTTTTGAAATAAAAATAAAATTTTTTAATTGACCAAGTTTGAACTCAAAACTGTAGAACGGGTAAAAACAAGGGACTCCGTGTCCCTTTTTTTACCCCATTTCATCCACTTTTGCCTATATAGGCAAGAATGGGATTCTCAAGGATTATGCTAAACCAATTTTCAAGATTGCCTTGTAACTTTTGGAGTGATGGGTTGCAGGTGCAGACTTCTACAAAAGAGGCACCATGCTGTAAGCCCTTTCATACTCCGAGGTCATAGATTCAACGCTAAAGCGGCTGACAACGTACTCCCGACAAGTCCATCGGTCTAATTTTATGGCGTCTGGAATCACTTCAATCATTTTTTGGAGCGAGTGGCAAACAAAACCTGTTTTCCCGTGAGCAATCACTTCTGGTACTGAGCCTAATCCCATGCCAATGACAGGTGTACCGCTTGCCATTGACTCAATCATGACCAAACCAAAAGGCTCTCGCCAGGTGATGGGGAACAAAGTCACAGTTGCTCCACCAAGCAGTTTAACTTTTTCTTCGTGGGAAACCTCACCCAGGTACTGAATCTGTTCGCCATCAATCAAAGGCTCTACTTGTTCTTGATAATAAGAACGGTCAACAGCATCAATTTTGCCAGCCATCTTCAATTGGAAGCCAGCAGCACGAGCAATCTTAATCGCTTCCACTGGCCCTTTTTCTGGGGAGAGCCGCCCGACAAATGCTAGGTATGCAGGTTGTGTCGGTTCAGGATGGAAGGGATAGACGGTTGTGTCAATGCCGTTGTAAACGGTATGAATGTAGTTCAAGCCTAAGCGCGGTTCTCGTTGTGCCTCACTAATACTGATCAAAGGTTGCCAAGCAAAACGCCGATACATCTTCTCGTTATCGGGCGTAAAAATACCATGCATTGTATGTACAGTAGGAGTTTTCACAAAACCGCAATACGGAAGAGCAGAACAACCTACGTGAGAATGGATAATATCAAAATGATGAGCCTTTTGATAAACATCAGCAAGCATCATCTGCTCGTAGAGTGCCGGCTCTTTGATATTGGAATCGAGCCGTAGTGCTTGGTTATGGACTGAACAAAGCTTTGCTTTGGTAATTGAGTCACCAGAAGCAAATAAGGTAACATCATGACCGCGCCTAACTAATTCGTCTGTAACTAATTGAACAATCAGTTCAGTACCGCCATAACGAAAGGGAGGAACACGCTCCCATAAAGGAGAAATTTGTGCGATTCTCATATTTCACCTGAGCAGGTATGTGTAGCGCATATTTACCCAGGAAATCTATGACTAACAGATTCATAGTTTTAAGAAAATTGGGGAAATATGCAATGCCTTATCTTTACTGTTGTTGCAAGCCTTAATAGTGTCACTTTAATACACTCCATCTTTTTTGGATTAAGGCATTGGGGAATGATTTTTCTGCTTTTTTGTTAAAAAACTTATGGATGGGATCATCTCCCCATCAAAGCTTGCTTTGTCTATTGTCTATGAGTTAGTGATTTTACTCAGCTGCTATTGCAGACTTCACTGTTTTTAGCACAAAGTAAATTTTTAGATTTCTCACATGGTTTTAAGAATTTGGAAAATGATTTATAAAATAATATTACATGAAATGGCTATATTCCGCAACACACTTCTTCAACAGTGACTACAAGAACTTCTGTAGTTCCTCAACCGTACTTAACAAGTCAAAAGTCTGAAAATTTGTAAATAGTTATACTTTTTAACAATAGTTTATAAAAAAAAGTACGATGATAGCGGTTACGTCTTGAAATAACATAAATATTTGAGTTAGCGATGCATGAAAATCAAATTCTTGGCAAAGTCAAATCATGGTGGGAATTTATAAATTGATTGACAATGCAGCCTTTGATGATATCCTGAAAAGAATGTCAACAAGAGAATGTGCTTGTGAATCAGGTCATTTTTGGAAGTAGATTCTTACCTCCACAACAGTTATAAATTCCGAGTATGCAGGTTCTTATACGGCGACTTTGGTCATTAGGCACTTTTGTCAGACATAACAGTCCTGAGTTGTGAGTCCTGAGGGTGTAATAGTTTGTGTTCAATTCTTTAAAGGGCTCCAGTAAAAAGGAAAATGGTGGAAAGACCCTAAATTTATGAGTGGAGAAAAGAGGCTTTTTTCCTGATTCAGGAAACTTGTCGTTTAGCTTATGTTCAATCCAAAGCTGACAAAATAAAAAACTTAACTATTTTCTGCAATATATCTATGTCCATACTTTCTAGAAACTACAAACCACATTAAGCATGAAAATGTACGTTTTGCCGAGTCCCCATTTTTTAGCCAGCCTATTCTTTGAAACCTCGCCATTATAGTAAATAGCTCAAAAATACTGTAGGGTACTTGGGGAGATGACCAACCATGAGAAAGAATCATCAGTGGGGATATACTCAAAACGCACGAAAGATTTAGCACGCTATAATGACGCGAGTCTACTTCTGTAGGATACTTACTATAGCTCTAAAGCTACCGTCGGTTAGCTGGCGAGAAACCCTAGACAGAATGTTGCTGCATCTCAAGCAACGTGCTGCGCCTGCCAAGGGTCTCAACGTGTCTTTCACCATTCTTTACATATTGCAACTATCTCGTTAACTTAAGAGTCCGTTGTAATTTGTACAATGCAGCTGTGACATCGATATTGTCCAGATTGTGGCTCCTTAAAGAAATTGATGAGCATTTCGACTTCCGTGCTGAGTGAACTGCTACAGGCTCTACCCAACCTGAGACCTCAAATATATTTCAAGGCTTCACTAACGGCGCTCTCCCACGCAATGGAAGACCAGGTGTTGGCGGCTACTTTGGAGCAGCCTCTGGTCATTGCTAGCTTCCAAAGAGAGCGATTCTACCGCCAAGAAGCTCATCGCTATCAGCGGCTTGCCCAGCGTAGTAATCAAATATACGTATTATCAGCCCCCGAAACGGATTTTACCAACAGCTCGGAATACTACGAAAAGATAGCCTTTGAACCCGATGATGGCTTAAGTCAAGAATGGCATTTGGTGGTGATTGCCCAAAACTATGCCACTTGTCTGGTTTGCCGGGAAAGCATGGGTTCTCTTGCTAAAAATGAGCAACTGCCAGAGCTAAGCCCGAGTTTGGATATGGACACGGCGCGAAGGTTTGAAGGAATTTGGACAGCAGAACGGGGAGTGAGCCTGAAAGCCGCTGAATTGCTATTGGACAGGATTTTGGTTTATAGACCAGAACTGGTAGATAAAATTGATCAGGCACGCCAGAGGTTTGGGATAGAACGGCAGAGCGAAACAGGAGCAGTACAGCTCAACGAATATGCTTGCGACATAGATACTGACCCGTTTGTACAGCGCTTGGTGACTTACCTGCAAGCAAGTCAGTACAAATTGCACAAGGCATATCGTTCCATAGCGGCTCAAGCACGTAAAGAACGCTTGGTCAATACGATTAGTAACGCTATTAGGCGATCGCTCGATCCCCACGAAATTCTCCAAGTCGCAACCCAAGAACTGGGACAAAACTTAGGGGCGTGTCGCTGTTTAATCTATCGCGCTCAAGGTACCGATGCCAAAGCCGTTATTGAGCATGAGTTTTTGAAATCTGGTGTACCATCTCTTCTAGGACAAACCTGGCTGTTGGAGAACAATCTCCTATTTCGGGATGTGGTACTACAAAGCGAAGGGGTTTGTGTGACTGATACTCAGACTGACGTTCGCATTACCTCTTCTAAAGAACTTTGGGAACTCGTCAAAAAGTATGGCATTCGTTCTTGGCTGATGGAACCAGTGTTCTACCAGGGGCGCTTGTTGGGTATCGTTGAACTGCACTACTGCAACGAAACTTTACACGATTGGCAAGCTGGGGACTTTGATTTGGTAGAAGCGATCGCCACCCAAGTGGGAGTAGCCCTGATCCAAGCGGAGGCTTATGCTAACCTAGAAGTCTTGAACAAGCAGTTGGAAGCCCTTGACCGCACCCGCAGCAACTTGATAGCCATCACTGGGCACGAACTCCGTACCCCCCTATCTACCATTCAAGTGTGCTTGGAGAGTCTTGCCAGCGAACCGGATATGCCTCCAGAGTTACGGCAAGTGATGCTAGACACTGCTCTTACTGACTCAGAACGGATGCGGAAACTCATACAAGATTTCCTGACGCTTTCTAATCTCGAAAGCGGTCGGGTAGAATGGCATCCAGAATCCCTCAGCTTACAAGAATGTGTGGAACTCTCGCTCAGCCGGATTCGCACCCGCTTTGCCTCGGAAAACCTACCTAAAATTACAACTCACCTTGCAAAAAACCTGCCTTTGGTTAAGGCAGATGGAGATTGGCTGGTGGAAGTATTGGCAAAACTGATAGACAACGCTTGCAAATTTACACCATCAAACGGAGAAATCACCATTAAGGCTGAACGCAATCGCAAGAAGATGGTTGAAGTCACCGTAGCTGACACCGGACGCGGTATTGAACCACATCTTCTAGAAATCGTTTTTGACCGCTTTTATCAAGAAGAAGGAGCGTTGCGTCGCACCACTGGTGGCACAGGTCTTGGCTTGGCAATTAGCCGTCAAATTGTCAATGGCTGGGGTGGAGAGATTTGGGCAAAATCAAACGGCAAAAACCAAGGTAGTCAGTTTCACTTTACCATACCCATAGTTGAGGCGAGGCAAGAGCAAAAGCTGTCAAAAGTCAAGAGAAAATAGTCTGTTGTGTGCTAATAACCAAGGACTTATGAGTGATGACTAATCACTAACAACTGTTACAGACTATGACGCGATCGCAACATGACCCTAGTCGCGGTGATAGGATGCCGTAAAAACGTTGAGAGAAAATTTTATGGCAGAAACACTCTCTGGACAGACCCCTATATTTGGTGGCAGCACTGGCGGCTTGCTGAAAAAAGCAGAAATAGAAGAAAAGTACGCTATCACTTGGACTAGCCCCAAGGAGCAGCCTTTTGAACTGCCTACAGCCGGTACCGCCATTATGCGTAAAGGGGAAAACCTCCTGTATTTGGCTCGTAAGGAATACGGCATCTATCTGGGCGGTCAAGTATTGCGGAAATTGAAAATCACAGACTACAAAGTTTACCGGATTTATCCAAACGGAGAAATTCAGTACATACACCCAGCTGATGGTGTCTTCCCAGAAAAAGTCAACCCAGGTCGTGAGAAAGTGCGCTATCTAGACCGCAATATCGGTAAGAATCCGAGTCCAGCAGCAGTCAAGTTCAGCGGTAAGTCTACTTTCGAGTCTTAGTAAATAGAGGTCAGCCGTTAGCTGTTAGGTATTAGCTAATTGCTAATACCTAACAGCTGATGACTGATGGCTGATAAAATGAGATATTTGTATGATATTCCCCGATTTTGACCAGTTTTGCGAGCTAGCATTGCAAGGCAACTTTGTCCCAGTGTATCAGGAATGGGTCGCCGACCTGGATACACCAGTATCGGCTTGGTATAAAGTATGCGCAGGACAACCATACAGCTTTTTGTTGGAATCGGTAGAAGGTGGGGAAAAACTGGGACGCTATAGCTTTGTGGGTTGTGATCCGGTGTGGGTTCTAGAAGCAAGAGGCGAATACACCACTCAGACACATCGCGACGGTTCGCAGCTTGTCTTTGAAGGCGATCCCTTTACAGTATTAGCCAATTGTTTGGAACCATATCAACCCGTCAAATTACCCGAGTTACCGCCAGGAATTGGGGGTTTATTTGGTTTCTGGGGCTATGAATTGATTCGCTGGATAGAACCACGCGTCCCAGTTTATCAAACAGATGAAAGAAATATCCCAGATGGGTTGTGGATGCAGGTAGATCATCTGTTGATTTTTGACCAGGTGAAGCGGAAAATTTGGGCAATAGCCTACGCTGATTTGCGTGATCCGGAAGTAGATTTACAAACAGCGTATCAACAAGCGTGCGATCGCGTTACCCAAATGGTGAGCAAGCTCTCTCTGCCTGTGTCACCTCAAAAGACCATAATGGAGTGGACACCACCAGGAAGTAGGGGAGCAGGGGCAGCAGGGGGAGTAGAGGAATACAAAAGTAACTTCACCCGTGCTGAATTTTGTGCCAATGTCCAGAAGGGAAAAGATTATATCAAAGCTGGAGATATTTTTCAAGTTGTTATTTCCCAGCGACTCACAACAGAATACACTGGCGACTCCTTCGCTCTTTACCGCTCTTTGCGCCAGATTAATCCTTCGCCTTACATGGCTTACTTTCACTTTCAGGATTGGCAAATTATCGGTTCCAGTCCGGAAGTGATGGTAAAAGCAGAACTAGATTCACAAGCAGAGGTGATAGCAACTGTACGTCCTATTGCTGGGACACGCCCACGAGGAAAAACCCCTCAGGAAGATGCAGCATTCGCAGACGATTTGCTTAAAGATCCCAAGGAAATTGCTGAGCATGTGATGCTTGTTGATTTGGGACGAAATGATTTAGGGCGCGTTTGTCAAAGTGGTACGGTGAGAGTTGATGAATTGATGGTGATTGAGCGCTACTCTCACGTGATGCACATTGTTAGTAATGTTCTAGGTAAACTAGCGCCTGGGAAAACCGCATGGGATTTACTCAAAGCTTGCTTCCCAGCAGGAACCGTAAGCGGCGCACCCAAGATTCGGGCGATGCAAATCATTCATGAGTTAGAATCTAGTCGTCGTGGCGTGTATTCTGGTGTTTACGGACACTACGATTTTGAAGGACAATTGAATACGGCTATAGCAATTCGTACAATCGTTCTCCGGAATAATACTGTGAGCGTGCAAGCCGGTGCAGGTTTGGTTGCTGATTCTGATCCCGATAAAGAATATGAAGAAACGTTAAATAAGGCAAGAGGGCTGCTGGAGGCGATTCGCTGTTTGCGGTAAACCCCAGCCCCTAATCCCCAAAGAGAACCCCGAGTTAAGCGCAAGCGAGGAGGGGGAACAGAGGCGTAATCCAGGGCGATCGCCCCTTGCACGGAAACCTAGAGGAGCGATCGCTTAATTTATTGCTAACTCGGATCAAGTTCTTGAAACTCAGCTATCACAGACTGGATCTCCTGTACTGCAACATCTATGTGATCAAGCTTAGAGTAGATCAGCAGTAGCAAAACACTTGTAGGTGACTCTAGCTGATAACCAGCGCTTTTACCCTTCTGGATATCGCTGTTGCGGACTCGCACCTTGAAAACTGTATAGCCTGTTCCGGGTATTTGGTCACCTACAAAGTCGCCTGCTTGCAGTTTTTCAATCACTGGCTGAATATCAGATCGAATCTGGCGATACTTTTTAGAGAGAGCGCGTAGTCTACGCTTAAATTCATCAGTAAACTGAACTTGAACTGAGGATGGCTCATTCGGCATCAATTCCATCCCACAGTTCAGAAATCGGCTTGGTTTTACCGACTTTTGCTTCTTGTAGCGACGTGCGAAGGCTCTCTAAAACAGACTCCTTGGGTTCATCATCTTCGTCTATCTCTTCATCTATGAACAACACAATCACCCGCACACGGCTATGGTTTTGCACTGCCAAGGGTTCCTCTAAAAACAGTTGACCCTGGCTCATCAACGGTTCCCATGACTTCTTGCGCTCTCATATTTTCCTCCTGCTAGTGTGTAGTGGCTCCCCTAAAAAAGCAAAAAGGTAATAAAAGGTAAAAGGTAAAAATTTTTGCCTTTTACCTTTTACCTTCTAACTTACCAAAGCCGCCACTTTCTCCAACAACCCCTGGAACAACTTCAACCCATCGCTACCGCCCAGCATCGGGTCAGACGCCCTTTCTGGATGCGGCATCATTCCCAACACGTTACCAGTAGGATTGCAAATCCCGGCAATGTTATTCACTGAGCCGTTAGTATCTCCCTGGTAGCGGAACAACACTTGATTGTTATCTTCAAGTTCTGATAACGTAGCTGCATCAGCGTAGAATTGCCCTTCTCCGTGGGCAATAGGCAAAGTGATAATTTCCCCTTCTTGATAACCTTGCGTCCACCGAAGATCTGTGCGCTCAACTTTAACGGGAACGCGATCGCAAATAAAATGCAAATCCCGATTTCTTACCAACGCTCCTGGTAACAAGCCTGCCTCAGTTAATACCTGAAAACCGTTGCAAATACCGAGAACACGTTTGCCCTTCTGAGAGTGTGCTACTACTTGCTGCATCACAGGTGAAAATCGCGCGATCGCACCACAGCGCAAATAATCGCCGTAGCTAAAGCCACCTGGTATAATAATGATATCCAAATCAGAAATATCAGTTTCTTGATGCCAAACCATGCGAGTCGGTTGCCCCAGCAAGTCTCTTGTCACGTAAGCAACATCGCGATCGCAATTAGAACCCGGAAAAACAACAACCCCAAATTTCATGTTATTAGTTATTAGTCATTAGTTATTAGTCATGAGTCATTAGTCATAGCATTTTAAACTAGGGACAAAAGACCAATGACTCTTGCTTTGCTGCCTTAATAAACTCCCGTCTGTGACTCAACCTCGGTCAAATCAAAGTGATAATTTTCTATGACTGGATTTGCAAGCATTTGGTCACACATCCGATCTAGGTTTTGACGGGCTGTACCTTCATCGGTTGAGGTGAGAGTTAATTCAATGTACTTGCCGATCCGCACCTGCTCAACATGATCGTATCCCAATTGCTTCAGCCCAGATTGGACTGCTACACCAGCAGGGTCGAGAACTGAAGGACGGAGAGTTACAAAAATTTTGGCTAGATACTTCGTTTGCACTGGCTTAAGCTGAATACTGCTACGCTCATACTATATCTTTCTGTCTCAACTAGGCGACAATCAGATAACAAGTCATTAGAGTTAAGCGAGAAGTCAGCCAAGAGAACATTTTCAACTATAAATTGGCGTTTTTTTACTATTGTCTATGAGAGCCATACGCACCCGCAGTCAAGAGCGTATTCTAACCCTGCTTAAAACCGTCAAACAAGGCATTTCTGCCCAGGATATTTACGTAGAATTACGTAATCGTAACCAAAACATGGGTTTAGCAACAGTATACCGCTCATTGGAAGCCTTAAAACTTGAAGGCATGGTGCAAGTGCGGACATTGGCTAACGGTGAAGCCCTTTATAGCTTAGCGCAGCAAGACAAGCACCACTTGACCTGCCTGCAATGCGGTGCTTCTATTCCGATTAATCAATGCCCTGTCCATGACCTAGAAGTTCAGTTACAATCTACACATAAGTTTAAGATTTTTTATCACACTCTGGAGTTTTTCGGTTTGTGCAGCCAATGCCAGCTAGCTCAAGCTGCTGGGGAATAAGAGGGAGTAGGGAGATGAGGAGGACAAATCAATTCAAAATTGACCCATTCAAAATTCAAAAGTAGGAGTCTGTCCCTCATCTCCCTCATCTCCCTCATCTCCCCCAAGTCCCTCCTAGCTAGCGTGGTTGTTATTCACTGGCGGTATTTCTTTGGCAAACAGGGAATTCGAGTCAGTCTGATTATCTGAGACAATCGAGCGTATACCCTCCAAAGTGGCAGGAATCGTGCGCGGATCCATAAACATGACCTTACTGCTATCGCTTTTGCCAATAGTCGCGCCCATATCCAGGTAGCCCAAAGCAAGCAGAACTTCCAGCGCTTTGTAACCATCGGGGTTTGTTTTGATTTTTTGGGCAATAATCTCCGCAGACTCAGCAACAGCTTGTGCTTTAAGAACTTGCTGCTGGCGTTCAGCTTGTGCTTTGAGAACGATCGCTTTTTGTTCAGCTTCTGCTTGCAAAATGACCGCTTTTTGACGGGCTTCTGCATCCAGAACTTGAGCATCAGCTTTACCTCTGGCGCTATTAACAGCTGCTTCTCGTTCGCCCTCAGATGTTAAAATCGCCGCCCGTTTGCGCCGTTCCGCTGACATTTGCAGTTCCATCGACTCTCTGACTGCTTGTGAGGGAATAATATCTCGCAGTTCCACCCGTGTGACTTTTACGCCCCAAGGGTCGGTAGCAACGTCCAATTCGTGCAGTAAAATTTCATTAATTTGAGAACGGGCGGTAAAAGTTTCATCAAGTTCCAGTTTGCCCATTTCCGCACGAATTTGAGTCAGCACCAAATTCTCCATTGCCATCCGGAGATTTTCCACTTTGTAGTAGGCTTTCTCCATATCGACGATGCGCCAATAAACCACAGCATCAACGCTAATTGAGACATTATCGCGGGTAATACTCTGTTGTGGAGGAATATCTATGACTTTTTCCCGAATCGTCTCTCGGAAGACAACTCTATCCACCACGGGAACGATAAAGTTAAGCCCTGGTTCTAACTTTTTGTTATAGCTTCCCAAACGTTCCACCAAAGCTTCATTACCCTGATTCACAACTTTTACAGAACCTGCCAAGGCAGAACCGCCTAAAGCTAAAAAAACAAGTAAAAAGAACTGTTCCATAAAGAATTTTCCAATTTTTTAATTAAGCAATTACGACTGCAACAGATTTTCTGGCATCACAATCAGGGTGGTACCTTCGCGTCTTGTGACGTAAACTCTTTGATTGGGTGGTATGCTGAGTTTTTCATCGTCACAAAGCGCCCGCCAAGAATTCCCCTCGTACAGCACTCGTCCTGTTTTCCCGGCTGGAATCTCTGTTAAAGTTTCAGCTATAATTGCATCCTGAATTTTCGACTTGCGTCGTGGCGGTGTCACAAATCGACGGGAAAGTAGGACTAGGGCTGTGGAAAGCAACAGCCAAACCACAACTTGCAGCCATAACTTCCCCAAAATGGCTTGCGACAGAAACGCCACCACAATAGCGCTAATTCCCATCAAGAAGGCAACAAAAGCTGTTGGCAGAAACAGTTCCATCAAACATAGACCGGATCCCGCTAACAGCCAGATTAAAGTAGTACTTGGCATAACGCCATCCTAGACAATACATTCACGCCGTCAAGGCATTTATATGATTAGATACACTCATGCATTTACTGTTTCCAGAAAGCCAAAGTTATTTTTTTAGGTAAATTTTGATGACTTTTAGTAACAGTATGTTTAACCAAAAGAATAAAATTCCAGTCTATTCTAACCTTCGGGTATTTGACAGCTAAATTTAACGCTTAATTAACCCTTATATTTGTCGAAAAATTCCCACTTGCATGATTTCAACACAGCAGATAATTTATTGCACAAATCCAAGCTGTACTCAACCGAGTAATTCTGTGGGGGATAGTGTTTGTGCAAGTTGTCAAACTCCCTTAGTTTACCGCTACCTTTGGGCAACTGGTTCCTCAGTAGCCGAAATCCAACCTGGAGAAAAGGTGGCGAATAGGTATGAGGTTATTACCCCTAATATTTGGCTGGATACTCAACCAGGATTATTGCCAGATATACCCGAAGAATTGCCAAGAGAAATTGTGTCTTACCTGCGGCTATACCAACACAGACTACACATTCCTCAGGTATATGGAATTGCTCACGATGATATTCTGTTACTGGAAAATGTGCCGATAGATGAGACAGGAAATCTCTACCCAGCAATCACAGATGCATGGGAGCAAGCACAAGCCGTAAGACAAGTTTACTGGTTGTGGCAAATTCTCCAACTGTGGATACCGTTATCAGAGTTGGGTGTGGCTGCTAGTTTGCTGATTCCAGATAATTTGCGAGTGCAAGGTTGGTGCGTGCGAGTGTTGGAACTTGTAGAGACGTTGCATCCAACGTCTCTACAGCAATTGGGCGAGTGTTGGCAACCTTGGGTAGCGACTGCAAAAAAACCAGTGGGACAAGAGTTGAACAAGATAGTTCAGCAGATGCGTAGCGAGGAAGCAAATTTAGAGGCGATCGCCTCTCAACTCAATGCATTACTCCTATCATCTGCAGCAGATTTGCCATTAACCCTAAAGGTTGCAGGAGCAACAGAAACTGGTCCACAACAAACGCAAAATGAAGATACTTGCTACCCCACTAACACTGGTGATCCCGATGATCCATTATTACCACGGGTATCCATTGTTTGTGATGGCATTGGTGGACATGAAGGCGGCGAAGTTGCAAGTCTACTAGCAGTGCAGTCCTTAAAGTTGCAACTCCGCGCCTTACTGACAGAGGTGAAAGAACAAGCAGACATTTTACCGCCGGATTTGATCCAAAAACAACTAGAGGCAAGTTTGCGGATTGTAAACAACGTAATTTGCAACTGCAATGACGAGCAAAAACGCGAAGGTACCCAACGCATGGGTACAACACTCGTGATGGCGCTGCAAATACCGCAAAGCATCCAAACCGCCCTCGGGTTTCAGTCATTAAATGCACATGAACTTTATTTAGCAAGTGTTGGCGATAGCCGTGCATACTGGATGACGCGCAACTATTGCCAGCTTTTAACAGTAGATGATGACGTAGCAGGGCGGGAAGTCCGCTATGGTCGTAGTTTGTATCGAAAAGCACTGCAACGCCCAGATGCAACTGCCCTAACTCAAGCATTGGGGACAAAAGAAGGCGAATTTCTGCGTCCTTTGGTTCAGCGATTTATTTTAGAAGAAGACGGTATATTAGTGCTATGTTCTGATGGTTTAAGTGATAATGACTGGGTAGAACATTCTTGGCGGGATTACGCTGTACCTGTGTTACAAGGTACACTTTCCTTGGAAGATGCTGTCGGAGCGTGGATTGGTTTGGCAAACCAGAAAAATACTCATGACAATACGTCAGTGGTTCTGACTTATTGTCGTGTCTCGCGAGACCCTATAGTGCCAATGACTTCCGCCGTAGCACCTGTAGAAATAATAGAGGCAGAACAAGAACAACAAGAACAACAATATGAGTTGGCAGCAACTTCTCAAGCGCTTCTGGAGTTGGATGTTTCAGAACCACCTGCACCAGACAAAATCCAAACTCCTGCTAAACGGCAAGGGCGGCGAAAGTGGTGGGTTTTGCTTGGGGGATTGTTGGCATTTCTGGGCGGTGCGAGTTTAGGATTAGTTGCTTGGTGGCGGCTGAGTCCGGAAACATTCCAGCAGACGTGTGGGCGACTTCCCGAGAAAGTGCAGCAAGTGTGTTCGCCTCAGAAATAAAAACTCACCCTTGAAAGGTGTTAGAACCTCGTGCTTTAAGTATTAGGGAGTACTAAAAAATAATTATCGATTATGTAGGGGGCTTCCGGCGTACGATAATTGAGGTCTTACATGATAACTAAAGTGCGCCGTAACCCACCATTATTTGCGTCACTATCTGATCACTCCCCTCCGGGCTTCGCCGTGAGTGCTCAGCGGAACGGTGAGTGAGACGCTTCTTTTGGTTTAAGCTAAAAACATATCCCGTTTGCTTTTCTTCAGGAGCCATGTCCACGGTAATTACCCAATCCCTGACCCTGGAGGAGTTTCTCAAGCTACCAGAAACAAAGCCTGCCAGCGAATACATTAATGGTGAGATTATTCAGAAGCCAATGCCAAAAGGGAAGCATAGCCGATTACAGTTAAGGCTATGCAACAGTATCAACGATGTTGCCGAAAACCTTCATATTGCTTATGCCTTTCCAGAACTGCGGTGTAGTTTTGGTGTCCGTTCAATAGTACCTGATGTAGCGGTTTTCAATTGGTCGCGTATTCCTTTTGCTGCTGATGGGGAAGCACCCAATGATTTTCTGCTTTCTCCAGACTGGACAATTGAAATTCTTTCCCCAGAACAAAGTTCAAATCGAGTCACAGGCAATATTCTCTATTGCTTAGATCATGGTTGCCAATTAGGTTGGTTGATAGACCCAGAAGATCGTTCCATTTTGGTCTTCCGTCCAAATCAGCAACCAGAACTTTTGCAGGGTGATGAGCGTTTGCCAGTGTTAGCCGGGATAGACTTGGAGTTAACTGTTGCTCAGGTGTTTGGTTGGCTAAAAATGAGCAGTTAGAGAAACAGCTAAAACAGTTAGTTTAGAAGTCTCATTAAAGCTATAGCCAGTGTTGGAACCTCGTTCACGAGTATCAAAGACTCAAAGCGCGAGTGTTAGGAACTTGTGCTTTGAGTATCAGAACCGCCAATTTGTTTGCGAAACTCTTTGACTGCTAAAAGCGGGTTGGGATGCCGTACATATTCAGCTAACAGTGCTAAATCTAAATTGGGGAGTAATTCGCTGGCTTGGATAAGTTCATATTTGTCGCCCCGCAGGCGATACACAGAGAATTGAGAGTTTTCCCAGAACCAAACCTCTGTCACACCCAGCCTTTTGTAGACTGCTAACTTATCCGTCTCACCACTTGTCAAAACAACTTCTACAGCTAAGTCAGGAAACTCTTTTTTTGAACCAATGCAGTAGCTTTCATCCGGTTCTGTCCCTCCCCGTTGTTCTTGTCTCCGGAAAGTTGTAGAACCAAGGGGAAAATATTTGGTGTCAGTTTCCTCAAAATAAACTTCCAACAGAGTCCCGATGCGTTTCTTAATTCCCTCGCGACGGGGACTTGGTGACAAGATTTCTAATACTCCATCTAAATAGGTGACGCGATAGGAGGAGTTATCTGACAACTTGACCAGTAGCGCTTCATATTGTTCCCAAGATACCTCATTGCCGATAAACCGCTCCTCTGTCTCCATATTTTTCAGTGTTTCCTGCTCTAAGTCTTGGATTAGCTCTGCTAGCCTCGCCTTATCCTTAATAAGGAGTATAACTTATATACTAAACAACAAGGCATTCAAACGACTGTTTGTAGTAAAGACTTTAGTCCTTTGCTTTATGTGGTTGAGGACTAAAGTCCTCACTACGAAGTTATCAACGGAATATGCGATAAGGTACACATATCAAATCATACTCCAACAACAGGAAAAATGGATATTAACCTCGTCATTAATGCGATTAAAACTATTGCTCCTGCTGCTTCCCCAATCATTAATCAAGCTCAACGTAATGAAACTATTATTAAAGTTAAGAAAAAGTTAGGACTTGACCCTGCGCAGCCGCCAAAAGATGTTGATGCAGTTTATGCTTACGCTTTAGTAGAGTATGGCGTGGATAAACCTGAGTCTATCCTCAAATTCTTTAGAGAGAAAGAGGTTAAAACAGCTTTTTGGAAAGCTTTTAATGAGAATCACTTGGATTTTGTTAAATATGCAGAAGATTTTCTCGATTGGAATATCTTGGGCGATGAGATACGAGAAGCAAAAATAAATTTGCTTCCAGAATTTCAACAATTCTATAACGTTTTTGTCAGTGTCGCAAAACGCACGAGGACACCTGCGGAAGTTCTCGCTGACTCAAAATTCAAAGCACTTCCAGAAAAATCCTCTTATGCAGATGAGTTTAAAGCACTCATTGAGGAAAAAATCAAGACATTTTGTGGTCGTCAATTCGTCTTTGATGAATTTAACTCTTTCCTCAAAAAACATAACAAAGGTTACTTCACTGTGATAGGTGATGCGGGGATGGGGAAAAGTACTATTGCGGCAAAATATGTTTATGACCACAATGCTATCTGCTACTTTAATGTTTTGGCAGAAGGTCGCAATAAACCTGAACAGTTTTTGAGAAGTATCCGTCAACAACTGATGAATCGTTATCAGTTGCAGAATGCAGAAAATGCTGATTTACCAACGTTGTTGACGAGAGTCAGTGAAAAACTTGCTGCTGATGAACGCCTAGTCATTGTCGTTGATGCTCTTGATGAGGTGGAACAAGAACCAGGCGCAGAAAATCTTTTATATTTACCGAAAACTTTACCAGAGAGAATCTATTTTCTCTTAACTCGGCGACTCTACGCACCAAATAAAAAACGCTTGTTGACTGAAGGAGTTGAGCAAGAGAAGTTGGATTTAACAGCGGATAAGTATGCTGAAGAGAATAAAAAAGATGTGAAAGAGTATATTAGCTTATTTATCAATGATGACCCAGAGCATAAGGATGATCTAAAAAAATGGATTCAAAATCGCCATATTTCTCCAAAAGACTTTATTGAGCAGGTAGCGGCAAAGAGTGAAAACAATTTCATGTATCTGCGCTATGTGCTACCAGATATTGCTAAAGGATTGTATCAAGACCTGACTATCAAGGAATTACCTAATGGTCTGCAAGAATATTATCAACAGCATTGGGTGCGGATGGAGATGGAGAATGAACCCAAAAAATTGATGGTCATTGTGCTGTTTATTTTGGTGGAGATTGGGACAGCAATTACCTCTGAGATGATTGCGGAAATTGCCCAACAAGATGAATTTTCTGTGGCGCGAGTTTTAGATGAGTGGCGCGAATATTTGAAAAAACAAGAAATCGAGGAAGAAATTTGCTACAGCATTTATCATGCCAGTTTTGTTGACTTTTTAAAAGGCAAACGGGAACTGAAGTCAACTCGAAAGATTTTTGACGAGGTTAATAGACAGATTGCTAACTACTTAGAGGATGTTGAAAAGTCCGAGAAAGTATAATTTTGTCATTCTGAGTGGAGCGAAGCGGAACGAAGAATCTAAAGTTTTGGGTATATACTGAGATGTTTCACTCCGCTGAGTCCTTCGGACACGCTGCGCGAACGCTGCGTTCAACATGACATAGAACAACCCTTTTAAAACATCCTCTTATATTAAAAAATAAAATCGTGTAAAATGGGGAAAGTGGCAGAAAAATTAGCGGCAAAAAGTCCCGCATTCCAACGCGCTCGTCTAAAAAGCCTACCCTACAGTTTGGCACAGTCAAAGCAGTTGGAGAAGTATTACCAAACTTTGACTGATTTTGACTTCATCGCAGCAAAGATTAACCATTCTGAATTTGGTGTGCAGCCACTAATTGATGATTATGATTTGATTGATGACCCAGAACTATTCAATCATCCAGAATATAACCAAGAGAAAGTAAAAGCGCTGAAATTAATTCAAGGGGCGTTGCTACTCTCGGCGCATATCTTGCAACAAGATACAAAGCAACTAGCAGGGCAATTGTGGGGGCGAATGCAGCACTTTGCAATGCCAGAAATTCAAGCAATGCTGGAAGTCGCAAAGCAAAGGAAAGTTTCACCTTGGTTGCGTCCCTTGACACCAAGCTTAACTCCCCCTGGTGGAAGGTTACTACGCACCTTCAAAGGTCATAGCGACTCGGTAGAAGCAGTCGCCGTCACAACAGATGGCAAAAAGGTGATTTCTGGTTCATATGACAACACACTCAAACTCTGGAGTTTGGAAACTGGGGAGATCATTGCCACTTTCACAGGGGAGAGTTCGTTAAGATGCTGTGCTGTTGCACCGGATGGGGTGACAATTGTGGCAGGGGAGGAGTCAGGGAGAGTGCATTTTTTGCGGTTGGAAGGGATGGCGTGATGGGGAGGTGGGGAGGAGACTAAATGAATGATTCAAAATCAGGATGACCAACCGAGTATTTCATCAACAGTAATATTCAGATCACCAAATGCTTGAATTGCTAAACTTTCACCCCGCGTCAAGTTTTTCCCGTATGTTAATTATTAGAGTTTTTGCAAAAATCCAATGATTAAGTATTTGGAACCACAGATGGACACAGATGAACACAGATAATTAACGGACACTTGCCTCAAGTCGGGGAACCCGCCCACGGCAGTGTCCTCATCTGTATGCATCGGTGTTTATCTGTGGTTTTATTTTCATAAAATTCATTTTTGCAAGACAACAAACTCAAGGTAGGTGGGCATTCAATACGGTTCGGTTAACTATGTTCATCTTCAGGAAGATCCCCCCTGGCTTAAAAAGGGGGGGGTTTCGTGCCCCCCTTACCAAGGGGGGTTGGGGGGATCAAGTCTTATCCGAACCGTATTGGGTGGGCATTGCTCTTATCTTTTAGAAGAGATACCAAAATTTTGCGCTTGCAATGCCCACCCTACAGGTAAGTATGTCATTTAATCAGCAATGCTAAACGACAATGAATTCAATCCCTAAACTCCCAACCACAAACAACCCCAGAGGACATCCAACCGAATTTCAGCAAGTTATTCTCGAAAAAAACCAGAATTTTGTCGGTCGTGCATTCGTCTTCACCGCCATATCCAACTTTCTCCACCGCCACAACCGGGGTTACTTTACCATTGTCGGCGCACCGGGTAGCGGCAAAAGTGCTATCCTCGCCAAGTATGTGACGGAAAATCCCCACGTTATCTATTACAATGCCCAAGTTGCTGGTAAAAATCACGCTGAGGAATTTCTGGCGACTATCTGCACGCAAATTGCATCGTCTGGTGAAACATCTCTCCATTCTCTGCTTCAGCAAGTCAGCGACCAGCTAGAACCCCAGCAAAAGTTTATCATTGCTATTGATGCCCTGGATGCTATTGACCGCACCAACCAAACCCCAGGCTCAAATCTCTTTTATCTCCCCAGATATCTCCCGCGTGGGGTGTATTTCCTCCTCACTCGCCGTCCCTACATCAAAAAGAAATCTGGTTTGTTGATAGAAGCACCTTCCCAAGTTCTCGACTTAGCAGAATATCCAGAACAAAACCGGGAAGATGTGCAAGCATACATTCGGCAATACTTCACAAGTGAGCAAGAATTCATCACACAGCTGACTGCCAAAAGCGAAAACAATTTCATGTACCTCAGCCAGATTTTACCTGCCATCTGTGAGGGTTTCTCCTGCGAACCGTATCAGCTTGTAGAACTCTCGGATGCAACGTCTTTACAACTACCTGGTTTAGAAGCATATTATCAGCAGCATTTCCAAAAGATGATACCCCCAAACTCTTCTAACCAAGAGAGGGAATTAAAATTATCTGTGCTGAGTGTGTTAGTGCAACATTTCTCCTCAGTGTCAGCAGAGGCGATCGCCCGCATTATTGACGCTGATGAATATGATGTGGAAGAAATCCTGGAAAATTGGCATGAATTTTTAATACTCCAGCAAATTGATAGAGAAATCCGCTACAGTTTCTACCATGCCAGCTTCTGCAACTTCCTCTGCAAGCAGTTGACCTTGGGAACATCCAAGAGTGAAGATAATAAGAACTAGACCTCTTGCCCAAGTACGAGGCGACTTTGATGTTGCCCTAGCCCTGTTCGTCTCTTCGTTGATTGGAAGAACAAAAGGGTCAGGACTAAGGCTAAACATGAAATAATAAAAGCCTGCACAGGCGAGCTTTGTTTGTCTAGCAGCAACAGAGGCGTTCAGACGGCGTGTCTGTGCAGAATAAGTACGAACAGCAATACATTGTGCAAGCAGTCTATTTTTCAAAAAAGCAAGTTCAGTGAGGGATGGCTGTGGAGACAGTTGTGGAACAAAAGCTAGGTGTAAATACTAATATGAAAATTGGCGATCGCATCCGCGTTAAAGAATCCGTCATAGTTTACCATCATCCTGAGCATCGCGGGAAAGCTTTTGACCTCAAAGGTACAGAAGGTGAAGTGGTAGGTATTCTCAATCAATGGCAAGGTAGGCCTGTCAGCGCTAACTTGCCAATTCAAGTTCAGTTTAGTAAAAAATTCAAGGCACACTTGCGTGAAAATGAATTAGAAATCATCTAAATCAGTCATTTGCGGCGAAACCACTGCATTATATTTAGTTCGCCGCGCATTCTTTCTAGCTCTTGACGGTGGTTTTCTGCTGTAGTATAATACCATTCAGAATATTTTTTCAGTTCTGACCGCGCCTGAAGTTCGTAATAGAACTCGTGAGTTGTTTGGTAAGAGGCAAATGTGTCCTCAACTTGCGGTTGAGGGGCAGGTATAATATGTGGTAACTCTTGAGACATAATCCTAATTTAGCAAGAAGATAAGAGTAAATTTAGGGGAGTTGTTGTACAAATCTTTATTTATTATTACTTACTCAATAGCTAATAACTCATAACTCGCTTTCACAGCCATCCGCGCAAGCGATAGGCGAGAATACCAACGTATTCTTTCAAAGCAGCGGTAAATAAGTTTAGGTTGTCAACCTCAGGTAACACATTCAGTAACGCCGCCTTTGGGGTGCTAGCAAGTTCTTGCAAATCACCCTCACTAATGAGAAAGTCAGTCGGTGTGGGAATGGCATCAATACCTTGACGACGGAAAATGAGAAGCGATCGCGGCATATGAATTGCCGAAGTCACCAGTAAAACGCGGCGAATCCCGCGAGACACCAAAATCTTTTTGACATTCACCGCATTTTGATAAGTGTTGAGGGAATCAGGCTCCTGTACAATTGCTGCTTCTGGTATACCAATAGAGGTGAGGATAGTAGCCATATCCGCCGACTCTGATGGACCGCTTCCTTTCCAATTAATCCGACCACCACTGAGAATGATCACAGGAGCTTTTTTTTGGCGGTAGAGTTCACCAGCGTAAATGACGCGATCGCCTGCTTCATTTAAATCTACACTGGGTCGTGGCGGCAAAGCTGATCTGGTAGCACCACCCAAAACCACAATGGCTTCTGCCGTTGGTATTTCAACAGGTGGAATATTTTGCCATTCCAGAGACTGTACAAGCAAGCGAGAAACCCAAGCATTACTGCTAGATAACAATAAAATCAGCGCCAGCGCAATTGCAAGCGCCGCAGTGCGTGGTCGTTTCCATAACATAAAAAGCGCTACCAGCAAGCATAAGCAAGCCAGTCCTAGGGGATAGAAAAACAGTGGTAGCAACTTGGAGAGATAGAAAAACATTTGGCAAATTTCTCAGTTGACATGACGAGGATGAGGGGAATGAGGAGGATGAGGAGGACAGGGAAGTCTTTTTGTGCCAAGCAACTACTTTTGACCACACCCACCAATAAGATGAGGGAAACAAGGGGGACAAGGGAGAATTTCTACTTCTCCCTCTCTCCCTCCCTCTGGCTACCTTTCCCAAAACCGGAAATTAATACTTCCAGGACGGCGACGGAAACGGCGAGTGGTTTTCCTGACTTGGCGTCCTCTGGTTGGTTGTTTTTCAATGGCAATTTCAGCTTCAATGTCTTCTGACTCTTCTTGTGGAAGCTGAGTTTTTGATTCTTCCTTACTTTGCCACCAAGCAATAATCCAGCCTCCGCCTATACCAGCGATCGCACCCAGAAAGATACCCATTGGTGGTTTATACCCCACGAACACAAAGCCGAGTAAGAAAAATAACCAATACTTCAAGCCTGCATCAACGCCTTCAGAGGTAGCTACTGTTGAAGCCTGGGGACCAGTTTTGGTTGATGACGTCACCCAGCCTAAGGCGAAACCACCCAATACACCCAGAAAAATACTAAGAGATGGGTCATATCCCGTAGCCAAAAATATAAGTGTGAAAAATAACCCAAGTAGGATTTGAGTTACGAAGTTTGCTGAGAAGTTTAGCTTTGGTGGTGCCATAAGGTCAGCCTATTGCCGAATTACATCCTTTAATTGTGCCTCTATTGATTGAGTCGTATCCAAAATTTTAGCGAGTGGTTTTTCTTTTTCACTCAAAGGTTCAGCTTGCTCGATCTGAGATTCTAATAAATCAGCAGTCGCATCAGCAATATCACCAGTACGGTCATCCAGTCGCTGTTGCAAAACTTTTAACGGTGCTGTGCAGGAGATAATTTGCAGGGGAAGTTGATGCTCTTGAGCTGAGGCAATCACCTCCTCACGCAACTGCTGTCTATCATACTTAGCATCCAAAATCACCGAGTATCCTTGACTTGCCAACGAAATTCCCAATTCCAACAGCCGTGCATAAGTTTTTTGAGTCATCGCAGCTGTGTACAAATCATCACCACCCCGTTCCAACAACCCAATTCCCGCCAAATGTTTTCGCACCGCATCGGAACGAATTTGAATTGCCCCCAATTGACGAGCTAAATACCCTGCTGTCGTACTTTTACCAGAACCCGATACACCCGACATCAAAATCAGCCGTCCTTGACGGGGCTTTGTGTATTCCCAGGCAAGCTTGTAATAATTAGCTGCTTTTTTTGCGACCTCCTCCTTCACCGAAGAGGGAACACTCGGGTCATCTAACAAGAATGAAGTCACCTTTGCCCTGACATACGATTGCCGGCTTAAATAAATGGGCAACACCTGTAACCCTTCCCAATCCCCAGTCACCTCAACGTAAGTATTTAAATAAGCATTACTCAAATCAGGACGCTGCTGACCTTCCAAATCCATCACAGCATAAGCAACGTCAAACATTGTATCGACAAAGCGAAACGGCTCATTAAACTCGATGCAGTCAAACAGCCAAATTTTCTCTTTCCACAAACAAATATTTCCCAGGTGCAAATCCCCGTGACATTCTCGAACATAATTCTTTTGAATTCTGCTCTCAAAGAGTTCGCGACGTTCGGCAAAAAACTTATCCGTATACTCCTTTGTCTCCTCAAACTGCTCCTGCGTCTGGGGACCACCGATATATTTTTGCGTTTGCTCGTAATTCTCGTCAAACGCAGCCCGAATTTGCTCCACCTCACCAAAAGAGCGAATGTAATCATTCGTCACAGTTTTAGTGTCATGGTATTCAGCTACCACCCGTCCCAGCTCTTCTACAAGTCCCTCATTTAACTGACCCTGCTCAAACATTTTGTTAAACAGCGCCTCTGTGGGAAACTGAAGCATTTTCAGCACATATTCCACAGCTTCTCCTGTTCCCCCTAGTTGGTACTGCTCCCCCACCAAAGTTACAGGAAACACCTCCAAATACAATTCCGCAGCTCCCCGCTGATTTAAACGTAACTCTTCCTGACAAAAATGTCCCCGCTTCTCTAAAGTCGAAAAATCCAAAAAGCCAAAATTCATAGGCTTTTTCACTTTATAAGCATAATCCCCAGTTAACAGCACATAAGAAATATGCGTCTGAACCAATTCAATTGGTTCCTTCACGGGATGCGGATAAAACCCAGGCTGCAACATCTGCTCAATTAAAGCCGGAATCGAAACTTCTGTCATCTTCTCTTGGCGTCCTTGGCGTCTTCGTGGTTTACATAACAAAAAACCAGAGGTATGCCCCCTGGTTTCTTCGGTAACTATATCAAACTCTAGGTATTTTAGGTAACTGGTTCTGTTTCTGTATCAGGACTTCCTTGTGGAGGCAACACAATCAGAACAGATTGCCCAGGCTCACCCAAATATTTTGCCCCCTCAGGCAAGGAGAGTTGTTCAACAGTCAAACTATCTCCGATGTTCAGGTTAGAAATATCAACCTCAATCACTTGAGGAATGTTTTCTGGTGCACAACGCAGCGACAAGGCTGTAAGGTGCGTGTCTAATACACCACCTTCTTGCTTCACACCCACTGGTTCTCCCACAAAACTCAGACGTACTTCCACATCAGTGTCGCCATGACCTGCAACAGCAAAAAAGCTGAGGTGGTAAGGCGTACGTTTTGCTGGATGAGATTGAACTTCTCGTAGCAAGGTTTTCCCACGCCAAGGAATATCAGTAATGTTGAGGTCAATCAAAGTGTTGTTAGTTGAACTTTTTATGAGCAGGCGTTCAACGACTTTAGCGTCAAGAACGATAGCAATTGACTCGGTACCTTTATGACCGTACAAATTAGCGGGGATTTTTCCAGAACGGCGCAAAGCATTGGGCTTGCTGCCTTCTGGTCGCTTTTGACAATCGACTGTTAACTCCATACAAGTTGTTAGTTGTTATTTGTTAGTTGTTAGTTGTTAATAGTTATGAGTTAGTTGTTAATGGTTATGAGTGAGTTATGACTACTAACCACTAACTACTAACTACTAACCACTCTACGCACTCAGCAATGAAGCGGGCGTGCCATCAGGGTGCAACAAAGCACGTTTCGGACCGTGGATCGGGTCTTCTACAATGATAGTTTGATCGCGGCTCGCTCCTAAGGAGACGATCGCGATCGGCACTTCTATCAATTCTGCCAAGAATTTTAAGTAGTCTAGCGCTTGCCTTGGCAATTCTTCTAGGGAGCGGCAGTGACTGGTTGAGGTGCGCCATCCTGGCATGGTTTTGTAGATGGGGCGACACCGGGCAAATTGACGGGCGCTGCGAGGAAAGTGTTCGCTGCGTTCCCCATCTATTTCATAAGCCACACAAACTTTGATTTCCTCCAGTTCGTCGAGGACATCGAGTTTGGTGATTGCCAGACAGTCCATACCATTAATGCGGACGGCATAGCGACCAATAACCGCATCAAACCAGCCGCAACGTCTCTTACGTCCGGTGGTTGTGCCAAATTCCGCACCCAGCGAGCATAATAATTCTCCCAATTCCCCATCTATTTCTGTGGGGAAGGGTCCCTCGCCTACCCGAGTGGTGTAAGCTTTCGCTACCCCAATCACTCGGTCAATCATTGTTGGTCCTAGGCCCGTCCCAACACAAGCTCCTCCCGCCACTGGGTTAGACGAGGTAACATAAGGGTATGTCCCATGATCCAAGTCCAGGAGCGTACCCTGGGCTCCTTCAAACAAAATATTGCGCCGCCTTTGAACCGCGTCGTATATTTTTAGAGAAGTATCGACGACGTGCGGTCGCAGGCGTTCTGCATACCCCAAGTACTCGTCAATCACCTGTTTGGGGTCTAACGGGGGTAGGTTGTAAAGCTTTTCCAGAATGACGTTTTTATAATTAATCGTCCATTCGAGCTGTTCGCGTAGTCCTTCAGGGTCCATCAAATCTAAAACCCTGATACCAGTCCGCTCTGATTTATCAGCATAAGTTGGACCAATCCCTCGACCGGTGGTGCCAATTTTATGGCTACCCCTTCGCTCCTCCGATGCCGAGTCAATCAATCGGTGGTAAGGCATCGTGATATGAGCTGTCTCAGAAATCAGCAGATGGCGAGTGGAAACACCAAGTGCTTCTAGTTGGTCAAGTTCTGCTATCAAAACCTGTGGATCTATGACTGTCCCACAGCCGATAATGCAGTCGGTATTTGAATACAAAATACCAGAGGGAATCAAGTGCAGCTTGAAGGTTTGACCCTTGACTACAATTGTGTGTCCAGCATTGACACCCCCTTGGTAACGTACGACAACATCTGCGGAGCGGCTGAGCAAGTCTGTTATTTTACCTTTTCCTTCATCGCCCCACTGGGCACCTATAACAATGACGTTAGCCAAGTTTTTATTAAAGAGCTAAAGTTTCCACAATCTATAATTGTTAGCATAATTATTTATTTATGTCAAGAAAACGAAGGAAAAAATTCAATGAATAAGATAACAAAGTCTTATCTCATAGGTTGTTTTTTTATTTGTTACTGTTAATAATAATTACAATTTTCCGGTTTGTTAAAAGACTACTATGGCTTTATATGCAGAATTACATAGGCATCTAGGCGGTTCGGTTGTCCCTCGTGTATTGTGGCGATACTTCGAGCGCAACTCGTCTGAGATGATTTCCCGCTTTGCTGAGTATTCAGACTTTGAAGAGTTTTACACGCGCCCGCGCAACACTCTAGATGAATATCTGGAGTTGCACACTTTGGTAGAAAGCGTGCAAACTGTGGAGACTTTGCCTTACTTCATCTACCGCTTGCTTAGGGGTGCTTACATTTTTGAAAATTTGGCATACCTGGAGTTGCGCTATACCCCTTATTTGCGAACACCAGACCATCTGAGTCAATCACAGAGAATTGACAAGATGACAGAAATTGTGGAAGTTGTGGGCAAAGCAAGCAAAATATCGGAATATCCGATTGTCACCAGCCAAATTCTCTGTATGCACTCGCGCCTACCGTTTGAGGTGAATAAGGCGATTATTGATTTGGCAGCACAAAGCAGGCAGTATGTTTGTGGTGTAGACGTGGCTGGGGGAGACAGCTACTATGCCGATCGCATGGAGGAATGGATTAGCTTGTATGATTATGCGCGATCGCTTGGAATTAACACCACAGGTCATCTTTATGAAACGACTGCTGGGTGTTATCCCCAACTTTTACCTTATCTGATGCGGATTGGTCACGGCATTCAAATTCCCCTGGTGTATCCTGAGTTACTTAAAGATGTGGCGACGCGCGGCCAGTGTTTGGAGGTTTGCCCCACAACGTACCTGAAAACTGGAACTTTGGAGGACATACGTCAACTCAAGTTAGTGTTTGACCGATGTTTTGATGCCGGGGTAGACATCGCTATTTGTACTGATAACGCTGGGTTGCACAATGTGCGTCTGCCATTTGAGTATGAGAATCTCTTGACTTACGACATTATCAACTTTGAACAGTTACAAGCTTGTCAGGATGCAGCATTCCGTCATGCTTTTGCTTGGCCCTACAGCCAGCGTCCAGTATCCTTACTCAATGGGTTGCTGAACACTGAACCGGCTAAAGCTTTAGCCATTATGGAGTCCTAAACTCCCACAGGCGTTTGACTGGCTGTCAGATGTCAGCAAAGACGGTCTTAAATACTGACTAGTATCATGTCCCAATGAACAGTTGTAAAGAAAACTACCCTGCCCTTGCTAAGGGCAGGGTGCCCGATAGGGCGGGTGGGGTAAAAATTCCTGTAATATTTCTGTTTAATCTTCAATAAGTTAAGTCTTGTTAAACGAGACATATTTCTACAAAAACGTTGTAGTAAAATTCGCTCTGGTCATCGCAGGAGTTGACTCGTCGTCTACACTGTAGTTCATGATGTCAACTATTCAAGCTTTACCAGCAGAAGTCGTACATCTCATTACAGCCGGAGAGGTCATCGACTGTTTTGCCTCTGTAGTGCGGGAATTGGTCGAAAATTCCCTAGATGCAGGCGCGACACGGATTGTAGTGTCCTTATGGCCTCAGCAATGGCGCGTGCGCGTAGCAGATAATGGCTGCGGAATGACTTTAGATGACTTGCACAAATCAGCAACAGCACACAGTACCAGTAAAATTCGCAATTGTGCAGATTTGTGGAAAATTACCAGTTTGGGGTTTCGTGGAGAAGCGTTGCATAGTTTGACGACTCTGGCAGATTTAGAAATATTGAGTCGTCCCAGAGGTGGAGATTGTGGCTGGCGGGTTGTGTATGGCTATGCTGGAGAAGCATTGTACGTAGAAGTTGCTGCGATCGCTCCTGGTACAGTTGTGAGTGTCTCTAATCTCTTTGGTAATTGTTTACCTCGTCGTGAGGCGTTGCCAACTTTAGCACAGCAAATGAAAGCAGTGCAAGCAACAATTCATCAAATCGCTTTGTGTCATCCTCATGTTACCTGGCAAGTTTGGCAAAATGACAAAGAGTGGTTCACCCTTTGTCCCTCCGCCGCGATAAAACAACTGCTGCCCCAGATTCTACATCAAGTTAAAGAAGCTGATTTACAAGAGTTAAAACTAGAAATACCCAATCCTGAGAACTCACAACTCACAACTCACAACTCAGGACTCAGAACTCAGAATTCAGAACTCAGAACTCAGAATTCAGGACTTACAAGCGAGAACTCAAGACTCACGACTGAGAACTCAAGACTCACAAGCGAGAATTTAGGACTCACAAGCGAGAATTCAAGAACCGCAGCTAGGAACTCAGGACTACATTTGGTTGTAGGATTACCTGATCGCTGTCATCGCCATCGTCCAGACTGGGTGCGAGTTGCTGTGAATGGAAGGATGGTGAAGTCGTCGGAATTAGAGCAAACTATCCTGTCAGCATTTCATAGGACATTACCGCGCGATCGCTATCCAGTTTGTTTTCTGCATTTATTCATTTCTCCCGAACATATCAACTGGAACCGCAACCCAGCAAAATCAGAAATTTATCTCAACCAACTGAGTCATTGGCAAGAACAAATTAGTGGGGCGATCGCCCAAGCACTCCGCATCAATTCTACGTCTGTTAAAGAAGCTGTTCACACAACGCGAGTCGGTAAATTACTCAAAGCCGCAGAAGAAAAAAGCGGATACAATGTCAATCGTTCTATTCCCAGTGAAGAAGACAAAACGGATGGAGAGACGGTGCATGCAACGTCTCTACAACTCAAAGCCGTTGCTCAAGTTAATAACACCTACATCGTCGCAGAACATCCAGGTGGACTGTGGTTAGTAGAACAACACATCGCCCATGAGCGAGTTTTGTACGAGCAATTGTGCGACAATTGGAAAATTATTCCAATCGAACCTCCAGTCATTCTTTATCAATTATCTCCGGCTCAAGTCTCGCAACTGCAACGTATTGGTTTGGATATAGAACCCTTTGGCGAACAACTTTGGGCAGTCCGCAGCGTACCCGCACTTTTTCAACAGCGAGACGACTGTGCCGATGCAATTTTAGAACTCAGTTGGGGAGGTGACTTGCAAGCAGCGCAAGTCGCCGTTGCTTGTCGTAGTGCCATTCGCAACGGTACAACCCTGAGTTTACCAGAAATGCAAACACTCCTAGATCAATGGCAACGCACACGCAGCCCCCGCACCTGTCCCCACGGACGCCCAATATATCTATCTCTGGAAGAGTCTGCTTTAGCCCGTTTTTTCAAACGTCATTGGGTGATTGGGAAAAGTCACGGGATTTAAATGTTATTTACCAAGTTGCGGCTCAAAAACCTCACCCCATCCCCTCTCCGCGAGTTCGGAGAGGGGTACCTGTCTCTCGTTCCTATGCTCAGCATAGGAATGCCTAAAAGGAGGCTCTGCCTCACAACGATTATATTTTGATGACTATGTTGAGCGTAGGGTGGGCAGTGCTGTGTGAACGATTTAGAGACAAGATCCACAGAGATGGGCACTACCCACCGATACTCTAGAACTGCAATGGCTTGACTAGCAGTGCCCACTCTACAGAGGATTTCTTGCTAATCATAAGCCTTATCGCAAAATGGATAGAAGAACAAGGAAATGAGGAGAAAGAAAAATGACTCAAGTTATACCGAAACTAGTAACATTTGAAGAGTTTGCACTCTTGAAACCGGAAGATGGACGTTATGAACTTCACGATGGAGTCATCGTTAAAAAGCCGCAACCACTGGGAGGACATGAAGACATCATAGGTTTTTTAACCCTAGAAATAGCAGTAGAAATTAAACGACTAAAGCTTCCCTATTCCATACCTAAAACAGCGCTAGTCAAACCACCTGAAAGCGAATCAGCTTACTCGCCAGATGTGTTGATACTAAACCGTTCTAATTTGGCAACGGAACCACTTTGGAAAAAGGAATCTACTGTTACTCAAGGTGCATCAATTCCTCTGGTGATTGAAGTTGTTAGTACTAACTGGCGAGATGATTACCATAAAAAATATGGTGAGTACGAAGGAATTGGCATTCCTGAATACCGAAGTATCTCGGAGATTCTTCGTTTCGCTAGCGCTACACTCAGAATGACATAGACGACACTACAAGTTGTACAATTCTGTACTAACATTGCCAATTTCTTTACTTTTGGAATGCTTTTGTGACCCAGGCTCCTCAACCCAATCAGGAACCGAATATTTTAGGTAAATTTGCCAGCGTCGTTGGTTTACTGGGTATTGCGCTGTTTTTTGCAGGCTGGATTTACCGCTGGTCATATTTCTACTTCTTTCAACTAGAAGTGACTAACCTCGACTTTCCGGCACAGTCTTTTCTTTTCGTTCCTTTACAGATATTTCTAGGAGATGGTTGGGCAATATTAAGAACTGTGTTTGCTTTTCTCCTAGCGGTAATTGCCATTCAACTCACTTTATGGCTCATTTGGATAATAACTGAAGCATTTGTTAACACATTTAACCAATTTCGATCAGCTCGAACGATCCGCGCAACCCAACGTAGGCGTTCATGGATAGGTAAACAATTAGATTCTCTGGCTGTATTTACTTCTGTGCAACTGCGTTCAGTTCAGTTTTTACGCTCATTAGTTAATGAGATAGTTATTGTATCCTGGGTATTAATTTTCATATTTTGGTTAGCTCGCTGGCAAGGCTTTGCAGATGCTCGCCGAGACGCTGGTCAAAACTCCACTTTGCCTGTGGTAGCCTTAATTACACCAGAAGAAAAGTTTGCATTGGGACGCAAACTTGATGACGTGTTTGCAGATCCGTCATTGGAAAAGTACCGAATTATCGGAGATAGAGGTTTATTTGATGACCTGCGGGGAAAGGAAGATACTGATATCAGTAATCCTAAACAACCTAGAGTTTGGCGTTTACTCCTGGAACGTGGCGGCTGGATTTATTTGTTTCAAGCATTACCGCCAAATGCAAAACCGAATGAGCGTCCATTGGTGTTGGCGATTCAACAAGGTGAGAAGGGACATACAGTGATTCGTAGCCCAGAAGTTTCTAAAACCAAGTAGGTCAAAATATTTTGGAGCAAGTTGCGATCGCTACAATCAATTAGGCGATTTGCAAAGCGATCGCCTTTGGGAGTATAGATAAAATATTGTAGGGTGTTTTATCGAAGAGAGTACGGCACCACCTCGGATTTTAGGTGCGTTACATTCTCATACATATATTGTGAGCGCTATGCAAATCAATGCAGAAGGACAAATCACCATTCCTCTCGACATTCGAGAACAACTCGGACTCCTCCCCGGCACAGAAATCCAGCTTGAGGTAATGGGTGACACTCTTCAGCTTCGTAAAAAGCCGCCTTCTGAGCGAGGAAGTTCCCTGATTCAAATGATGCGCGGTAAAGCAACTAGTAGTCTAGGAACTGATGAGATTTTGCAGCTTACCCGAGGAGACGAGTGACGACTGACGTATTGGTAGATAGTAACGTCATTCTAGACGTTCTCACGGAAGATCCTCAATGGTTTGAATGGTCTGCTCAAATGCTGGCAGAATATGCTAACCAGGGAACTTTAGTCATTAACCCAATCATCTACGCGGAAGTCTCTGTTGGCTTCAACCAGATTGAAGCGTTGGAAGCGGTTCTTCCTCCCGAGTTTTTTCGTCGCGATTCATTGCCCTACAGTGCAGCATTTCTAGCGGGGCAACGCTTCCTTGAGTATCGTCGGCGGGGGGGCGAACGGCGATCGCCCCTACCTGACTTCTATATCGGTGCTCATGCCGCCATTGCTGAATTGCCTCTTCTAACCCGAGACGTAAGGCGATACCGTACCTACTTCCCGAACGTTGAGCTGATTACCCCATAAGATGTGCTAGCTTCTCCAACACCGCCATCATCCGTTGCTCACGCTCCGCGATTGGCTTTGCTAGTGTTGTTTGGGCGATCGCCAGAACTCACAACTTACTACTCAGGACTCGTCAGCGAGTATTCAAGACTCACGAATGAGTATTTAGGACTCATCAGCGAGTATTTAGGACTCACAAGCGAGAATTCAGGACTCGTCAGCGAGTATTCAAGACTCACGAATGAGTATTTAGGACTCATCAGCGAGTATTCAAGACTCATGAATGAGTATTTAGGACTCACCAGCGAGTATTCAAGACTCACCAGTGAGTATTCAGGACTCATCAGCAAGAATTCAGGACTCACGAATGAGTATTCACGACTACATTTGGTTATAGGAATTACCTGCTCGCTGTCATCGCCATCGTCCAGACTGGCTACGGGTTGCTGTCAACCGACGGAAGAATTAGAGTAAACTATCGTGTCAGCATTTCATCGGACATTACCACGCCATCAGCGAAGCCGCGTCCTTCGGGCGATCGCTATCGCATTCTACTACTTTCCAAGTTCTTCACGGCGATCGTTATTCTGCCCCTTTTGGATGAAGTTGTTAAAATCCTCTTCATCCAAGCTAATTCTCCACAAGCCTTCGAGAGGCGGCTTAGACGGTTGAGTTTCGCCTACTAAACTATTGTCATAAATCAATCCAATACTGAATATCCTATTTACAGGAATTTGTCCCAATTTTCCAAAACCTTGAATATTGCTTGGATCGCTTAGAACTCGATGCTGCAACTGTATAGTCGTTTGGTATCCACCATCAAAGTAGATTGTCGCTCGATTCTGCTTGAAGCGTACCTGAACGTTGTAAACTCCACCAGTTGCAGCATAGTAAGCTTTTGCAGCTAGCTTTGTGCCATCAATATTCTTTCCCTGATACTCAACTGCCATAACAGGTGTGGTCAGTAAAAGCAGGGTAGGTAAGACTAGCCCTAAGACTTTCATGGCTTTGACCGCGCGTTAACGATTTATCAAGCTATATCCCCTAGGATAACGCCCAATCTGAAGTTTCGCTGCTCCTTAGGGGCGATTGCACCAGGCAAATTGCTTCATCGTTGATCAATTGACAGCAAGCTTGAGGAAAGGTACCCCACTTGCCAAGGCGCATTCCAATTCCAAAGTATCGCGTAAGGCGTTGATGTTGATAGGAGGCTTGGGATTGGGTACTCGTGTTTGCAAAGATAGCTCAAACCATGCTACATCGTGCCACGCACCACACTTATATCCTACACCTCGATATACCCCAATCGGCTGAAACCCCATCACTTCATGGAGCCTTTCACTGCCTTGGTTTGGGAGCGTAACACCAGCATAGGCGCTGTAATAACCTTGAAGCACCAAAATTTTAAACAGCGAGGTGTATAAAGCTCGCCCAATACCTAAACAACGTACTGCTGGATGAATGTAAACAGATACATCAACAGCCCATTGATAGGCAGTTCGGTCTCGATGAGGTGCAGCATAAACAAATCCTAGAACTTCTCCATCACGCTCGCACACCAGCCAGGGCAACTTCTGCAGAACCTTTGCAATGCGCTGCTGCATTTCATCTAGGGTTGGTGGTTGAACCTCAAAAGACACAGGTGAATCGCCGCAAAAGGGGGCGTAAATTCGCAGAACTTGCTCAGCATCTTGTCCAGTGGCAAGCCTGATGATGGGTGACATAAAAAGCACACTCTTCTATTGCTGAAAATTTGAGTCACTAGCTGCTATTTTTTCCAAGGTAGCTTTGTGCCCATTTCAGTTAATGCAGAGAAGATGAGGTAGAGGATGACAACACTAGCGCTAACCAGAAAAAGAACAACCTCGTTATTCATAAAAGCTCGTGGGATGTGTGGAAACTCAGTATCTTCAGACCTTTCTAGAAAACACGACTCATGCGAACGCCAGATGCTACAAGTCGGCAGAGCCGCCCACCGCACTGGCTCCTTTAGTCGCCTTATTCCATTACCGCCTTGGGGTTACTCGATACCATGTAGTATTGCAATCTACTTTCGTTCAGGCAATTATGAACTGCTATCTTTCACCCTGTACGCATAATGTTTTGCTTTGTAGAGCCTCCCTTTCGGGGTTAAGTTAGCCTAGACAATGTTATTGGCCGGCACTTATTGAAGACACTGGCTTAACCCAATAAGCCTATTTAATCTTCAATTTCTAGAGCTACAGACTGGCTTCGCATCCGTAGGTAGGAACTTTCACACTTGCCAATAACGTAGTACTCAAAGTACTTAGTCGGGTCAACTACTGTCCTTAGACTTAGGCGCTTAAGCAAGCGTGTCTTTAGACCTGGGTTGTTGACAATTGACGCAAGAGAGCTAATAAGCAGTACTGACTAAGATGATATTACTAAAGTTTTAGGAGCAATGGTAGCAGGGCGATCGCTTACGCGCAATCGCACCTGCTACGTCTAAAATGTTGCTCATGCTATTTGGCGTGAGCTTCAAGACTAGCTTTGAATAATCTCCCGCACTTTTTGCTGAAGCGCCGGATCTTGTCTGACTGCTGCTTCAATTTTATTGAAGCTTTCTGGATTTAGCCCTTCTTTTTGGAGGACTTGCTGCATCTTTGTATTAGCTTCTTGCTGAATTGACCTAAGACTTGTGAAAGCCTTATCAAATTGCTGCTTTTCTTGTGAGGTCACTGCTTTTGTTGGCTGATCTGAAGGAGTTCGCTGTGCCTTATATATTTCCAAAAAGCGTGGTTGACTCAGACCAGACTGACCAATGAGCTGCACTATCTGCTTATTTGCCCCTTGTTCAATCACTAGCAACTGTTTTAGGGAGCGTGCAAATTTCTGAAGTTCATCTGGATTAACTTTGGTCTGGGGTGTTGCTGGAACTTGAGGTTGAGAGGATGGAGATGCAGATGGAGATGCAGATGGAGATGCAGGTTTTGGTACTTGTGCATGAGCCGACAGGCTGCTAGCAAGCAAAAAAACGAAAACATAGCTACCTGTGAGAATTTGCTTGAACACGTTGAGTTCCTCCTTAGGGATGACCTGCCCGGCGTTAGAGAATTTGTTGAATTTCTTTAATCGGGCGTCGGTTTGCATCGATTTGTCAGGCATATCCTCAGGCAGCACTTACACAGCAAACGATAGTTGCTATTTATCGCTAACTACTCCAGGTATGCGCTATCGCAGTACAGCTTAATACATATTAACTAAACGATAGTTCTATCTGTGAGTCTTTATTTTGTTATAAAGATTTCTATATCTTCCTGAGCTTTTATAAAGTGCTATTGTCTCTAAGTTTGGTCCATTGCAGGTGCTCGCCTCAAAGGGGCGCTACGCTCGCTCTTCATCGCACTTGTTCTAGCAGACAGAGTATACCTACAACAGGGCGGATTGCCTCCAGCAGGGCAAGTTGGGCGTTCGCCTACGGCGGGCACTCCGTGCCATCGCCCTGCGCTGATAGATGAGTGCCAACATGAGATATCAACAACCTTCATTCCCACCAAACCAGAAGCTATTGATTATCTATCGCTGCTGTGTAGATAGAAAAGAACGCGCTCACGCTTGAACACAAGCTGATCGCTATCGGGCTTAGTAGTCTCCAAAGAAATGGGTTCCTGATTTTTCTTTACGCCCGGAACTACAAGTTGGATTAGCAGTGGCGTCCAAACAGCAATACATACTAAGGTCAAAATACTTCCCAGTGTTTTCCTGCGAGCACTTTTTTTATTTGATTTTGGCAGTGCTGATTGACTACAAACTGTCTCTGGGGACCAGAAATGGTCATTAAAGTTGTAGTAACTCACTTACGAACTCTCTCTTAGATAAGAAGACACCAAACTATACCAAACCTTACTACTATTTTTATTAACATTAGATGAAGATGACAACAAGATTAGGTAAAGTTAACAGTCATTTGTATGGAAGGTACAGCGCAAGTGTGAGGCTTGTGCATGACTATCGAGCTATTAATGTAGTTCTTACTGTAGGTATTACAGTTTACAAATAGGTTTTCTGTAATCTGAAAGTATTTGTAGAAATAGAAAACATAGTGCAGAATAGGCGCAATCAAAACGTGTGACGAGGTTCACAAGATGAAACTGCGGGAGTTACTAGCGAGTGTAGATGGTGTTGTGCAGTTACCACAACATCCAGCTGTGGATACAGAAATAAAGGGTTTAAAGACGAATTCTCATGCTTGCGTTCCAGGAGATTTGTTTATTGGGATGCCAGGAACGCGAGTTGATGGTGGGGACTTTTGGCAAAGTGCGATCGCCTCTGGTGCTGTCGCTGCGATTATTTCTCCTGAAGCAGCACAGAAACATCCTCCCACACCATCCGCTTGTGTGATCACTGCTGATGACATGACAAAAGTTTGTGCCCAATTAGCAGCCACTTTCTACGGCTATCCTGGGCAAAAACTCAAACTTGTGGGTGTGACGGGCACAAATGGTAAAACCACAACCAGCCACCTTGTTGAATATTTTCTTAAATTAGCAAATCTGCCCACGGCTTTGATGGGCACTCTCTACACTCGTTGGAACGGTTTTGTCCAAACTGCCGTTCACACAACACCGTTTGCTGTGGAACTGCAACAGCAGCTTGCGACTGCTATGGATGCTGGGAATGAGTACGGAGTGATGGAAGTGAGTTCCCACGCTTTGGCGCAGGGGCGAGTGATGGGTTGTCAATTTGAGGTGGGGGTGTTTAGCAATCTTACCCAAGACCATTTAGACTTCCACCGCGATATGGAAGATTACTTTGCAGCAAAAGCACTGCTGTTTAGTCCTCAATATCTCAAAGGACGGGCAATCATTAATGCTGATGATGCATACGGCAAGCGGTTAATTGCATCCTTGAGCTCAGAAAAAGTTTGGAGTTATAGTGTTAATGATTCTACAGCGAATTTGTGGATGAGTGACCTGAATTACCAGCCGAATGGTGTCAGCGGTACGCTACATACACCAAAGGGTGAAGTCGCTTTTCGTTCACCGCTGGTTGGTCAATACAACCTAGAAAATTTACTGGCAGCAGTCGGAGCAGTTTTACAATTAGGGTTAGATTTGCAGTTAGTCGCATCTGCAATACCTGACTTTCCTGGAGTCCCCGGACGGATGGAAAGGGTGCAAATGACTCCAAACCAAGACATCAGCGTGATTGTGGATTATGCTCATACGCCAGATAGTTTGGAGAATTTGCTCAAAGCCTCGCGTCCGTTTATTCCAGGGAAAATGATTTGCGTGTTTGGATGTGGAGGCGATCGCGATCGCACTAAACGCCCGAAAATGGGTAGAATCGCTGCTGAATTAGCTGATGTCGCCGTGGTGACATCAGACAATCCCCGTACAGAAGACCCAGAAAGGATTTTACAGGATATTTTGGCGGGGATTCCAGAAACAGTGAAACCGATAGTGATCTGCGATCGCGCTACCGCCATTCGTACTGCCATATTGCAAGCGCAACCTGGAGACGGCGTTTTGCTTGCAGGCAAAGGTCACGAAGACTACCAAATTCTCGGAACTGAAAAAATCCATTTTGACGACCGAGAACACGCACGAGAAGCTTTAGAAGAAAGGATGAAAATAAAAAGCTAAACGAACTAGTGCAACAAGGCGCTGAGTTTCAGCAGCAGGGGGAACGAATAAAAAAGAAACACGCACGCAGATGATAACTCTATCATCTGCGTTCTTGTTGTTTCTAATCTCCATCACCAGAAATTTCTAATAAGCATTCCACTCTACGGGAACTGTCTGCACAGAAGAAGATCCAGACACAGTGGTACCATTCATTTGCCAAATAACATTCTCACCAGTGTCGTATCTGCGCCAGAAGATATCACTCTTGCCATCACCATTGTAATCACCAATACTAGATTCCCAGGGTGAATCAGTTTTAGGGAGAAAAGCCGCAGTATCAATTGATGTGCCATCCATCAACCAAGCAGTGTTTTCACCAGTTTGAGTGTTGTGCCAGAAGATATCGGTTTTGCCATCGCCGTTGAAATCGCCAATGTTAGATTTCCAAGAAGAGTCACGTTTTTCCAGAGAATCTGAAGTGATGAAAATACCATTCATCAGCCAAACGGCATTCTCATCCGTTTGAGTATCGTGCCAGAGAAGGTCGGTCTTACTATCGCCGTTGAAATCACCAAGGGTATAATTCCAGGACGGGTCAAGTTCCCTCAGAGAATACCCAGATAAGTCAGTACCATTCATAAACCAAATGGCATTCTCTCCCGTAGTCTGATTACGCCAAAAGATGTCGGTTTTGCCATTACCATCGAAATCGACAATACTGTAAGACCAAGATGAGTTAGTTTTGGACAGAAAAGCTGCAGTAGTAACGTTTGTGCTATCCATCAGCCAAGTGGCGTTCTCTTCAGTTTGAGTATTACGCCAGAAAATATCGCTCCTGCTATCGCCATTAAAATCAGCAATGCTAAAAGTCCAGGATGAATCTATTTTCTCCAAAGCAACCGCAGAGGCAATTCTTGTGCCATCCATCAGCCAAATGACGTTCTCACCCGTTGTCTGATTGCGCCAAAAGATGTCAGTTTTGGCATCGCGGTTGAAATCCGCATAAGCAAAATTCCAAGATGAGTCTACATTCGGCAACAGTTCTCCTGTCGGCGTTGCGCCATCCATCAGCCAAACGGCGGTTTCACCTGTTTGAGAGTTCCGCCAGAATTTGTCTGTTTTGCCATCACCGTTAAAATCGGCAACAACTGCCGCATTACTAAACAAGGAATTGGGATTGGGATTCTTTGCAGTCTCTACTAGCTCTCCCATCGATTCATCCAGGAGCGGTTGTGACGAGTGTCCAAGGCTCGAAGCAGAATTTAAATCATCCGTGTTTGTGAAACTATCGGAGATTGGGAGAGATTGGAATGCACTAGTACCTCTAGAAGAGTCCAAGGTTTCAGATGCAAACATGATGTTTGTTTATGACTAGTGTTCATATTTTTTTTAACTTTTTTTTTGTGAAGTTTCTGTTAAGACAAAACATCTGCTATTTTTTCTTCTTTTTAAAAAGCTGCATTCAATTATCACCAATATGTTGTTAAGATGACATATTATCTTAAACCTAAGTATTAATATTTAGACTGCGTTGTACTAGATATAGCAATCCTAAATCATAAGCCCTACGAGCACGCACTCTCGGCGCGTAAGCTCCTCCGATAGGAGGCACGTGAACAACAAGATTCCCGACTTCTTAAAGAAGCCGGGAATCTGAACCAATGGATTTATGCGCGAAGCGCAGGCACTTTCACACAAATCAAATACGATTGCTACAATTCGTAATTGATAACTGGTAATTATCAAGTCAATAACGAATTAAGAATTACGAATTATTCAAACATTTTAGAAAGTGTACCACCCCTTATCAAATGTCGGTAGAGCGGTTTCAGTGGGGGTAGAGCCATTCATCTGCCAAACCTTATTCTCACCTGTTTGGTAATTGCGGAAGAAGATGTCGGTCTTGCCGTCGCCGTCAACATCGCTAATGCTTGGTGTCCAGGCTGCGCTTTGCGTTGGTAGAGCAGTGTCACTGGTAACGGTTGTGCCATTCATGAGCCAAGCCTTGCTCTCACCTGTTTGCTGGTTGTACCAGAGAAGATCTGTTGTGCCATTGCCGTCGAAATCGCCAATTTGGGATGTCCAACCTGCACCGAGTGTAGGCAAAGCAGCCTGAGAAGCAACATTTGAGCCATTCATCAGCCAAACGGCGTTCTCACCTGTTGTCTTATTATTCCAGAGAATGTCGGTTTGATAGTCAAGATTGAAATCTCCGAAGCTAGCTTCCCAATCTGTGCCAAGGGTTGGCAACGCAGTTGTAGTAGCGTTGGTACCCTCTATCAACGAAACAGCGTTTTCACCTGTTGTTTGATTACGCCAGAAGATGTCAGTTTTACCATCACGGTTGAAATCAACAACATTAGCTGTCCAATTTGCGTCAACCGTTTGCAAAGAAGACGCAGCGATAATCTGTGTGCCATCCATCACCCAGACCGCATTCTCACCCGTTGTCTGATTACGCCAGAAAAAGTCGGTTTTGCGGTCAGCATTGAAATCAGCAATACTGAAAGTCCAGTCTGAACCAACGTTTGTCACAGATGTCTCAGAGGCGACTGTGGTGCCGTCCATCAACCAAATCTCGTTATTACCCGTTTGAGTATTACGCCAGATGATGTCAGTTTTGTTATCACCGTTGAAATCCGCAATTTTAAAGTCCCAATCTGCACTCATTGTCTTAAGAAAAGCACCAGAGGCAACATTTGTGCCATCCATTAGCCAGACAGCAGTTTCACCAGTTTGAGAATTACGCCATAACTTGTCGTTCTTGCCATCTGCGTTGAAATCGGTATATATCGCTGCACTAGTAAATATCGGATTAGGATTCTTCAGACTAGGGGTTATTGCAGCCCCAGAAAAGTCATCTCCATCTAATGATGATTGTGAGGAGCCGTTTAAACTGAAAGTCTTTAAATCACCATTGTTCTCAAAAGTATCTGCATTTTGAATATTTAACGGACTAGAATCTCTAGCTCCCAAGGCTGAAGAATTTGGCGTGTTTGGAGATTCCAACATGGTGTTTTTCTATCACGACTGTTCATAAATGTTTTAACGCCTTTTGTTTTTTATTTTTGTCAATAAATAACATATTCAATGTTTAAATTATTTTTACTTAATAATTTTTCAAAATGATCATCATTATAAGCATATTTATCAAAAAAATGTTACTCTATAACATTTATAAGCTTTTATGTTTTATGCCATTAGTTTATTGAAGTATTCATTTTAAAAATATTTTCTCTTGTATTTGCTATTTTGAAGTATACTTAATTAATTTCAAATACTTAATAAAATAATTGCAATAAGATCAGGTTAATAATAATTTAGAAAAACTGTAAAAGAATAGACAGAAGAATGAGTTTCAAAGAAAAAAATATGTCGTGACGGTTTTGGGTATCTCCTGCGGTGCCGCTAGGCTTACGCGTATGCCTGCAGCACGCTTTGCGCTCAGTGTGCCCGCAGGGCTCAGGGACTCAGCGAGGGTTAGGTTATTTCAATCTCTGATAGGGATGCATACAAACCAGCCCCCGCCACTATAGATAGACAGAATACCACATTCACCTACTTTGTATGTGTTCGACAGTCAGTCCACAAATGAAAACCGCCATAGCTCCCTGGGATTGATATTATTTACTGCTGTTTCAGTAAAAGTGTATATCTCGTCAGAAAAACACATATATAGCGGTGAAGTTGTATTACGAAGGGTTGTTCTGAGGAAGAAAAAAATGAAATCGCAATATCTCATAACTTCATTAATCGTAGGAATACTCACTGTATCAGCTAACTATGCAGACACGCATAATCTATTGCTGTTACAAGAAAATGCACCTCGAACAGTCAAAACTCTTAAACAGGGTAGGGTGCAAGCTCGAATACCGCCTAACCGAGGAGTTCCAACTCGCCGGGAAAGCGGTGGTGCCCGCACTTTAAAGCAGGCTGAATCCAATACAATTCAGCAACAATTGGTAGCGGAAAAATAGAAAAGAATGGTTGCATCACAACCTCAGCATTGGATGCGTATAAAAAGAGTAATATTTTCGTACTATAGATTTAGCATTTTGTATTCCAGAAAATCTTTAAATAAGAGTTGATTTATAAAGTAAAAATAAAATTCTTGTAGGGGAGCCAGTGCGTTGCGGTGAATCCAGTCGTGGAACGCGTTAGCGTGGCACGTAGGGCGTTAGCCCGTGCCCCAGGCAAGTGCCATAGGCGGGCTTCGCCGTGAGGCTTCGACGGTGATCTCAGCCGAACCGCGCTCAGCGGACTTCGGCGTGAGCGCTCAGTCGAACGCTCGAGTGAGCCTTCGCCGAACTCCGAACGGTTTCCCACGCCCAGGCTGTATCATCTGACTAATGATTCAATCATTGTTGCGCCATCGGCTTTAATCCAAGCAATTTGGGCAACATGGCGATCGCGTGCGTATTGCCGAATTTCATCCGCATCCCGTCCCCCCAAATCCATTTCTACTCGCACCAGATGGATCGAGTCTCGGAGTTTTGTGGCATAAGCAAAGGCGGCGGCGTAGGCATCTGGCGTTTCTGGTACAATTAACCAATTGCTAGCTGGGGTCGTTTGTGGTAATTGCCGAGCAGACAAGAGAATTTGTTGTAAATCTTCCAAGAATAATGCAAAGCCAATTCCTGGTATATTTTCTCCTTTAGGATGATAAAGTCCTAGAAGCTGGTCATAGCGACCACCCCGCCCAACAACCCGCGCCTGTCCATCAGTATCGCTGACTACCTCAAATACAATACCCGTGTAGTAATCAAAGGTTTGTAATAGGCTTAGATCGAGGATAATTTCTATGCCTTTTGCTTGGTTTTCTGTTGTATTGACTACTGTATTTTTCAGTAATTCTACCAATGATTTGAGGTTATCTACGACTGCTTGTAACGGCTGATCCAAACCCAGGCTGGTAACTTTTTGCAACACATCATCTGGGTTTCCGCGTAAATCAAGCATGATTATGGCGCGTTCTCGTAGTTCATCGCTCAATGGTAGAGTATCTATGGTTACTCGGTCAAGGTGAGCGATCGCACTGCGGATTTTTCCTTGTAAATGAGCGGGAAAAGCTTTGAGGAGCGATCGCGTGATTTGAGCCTCACCTAAAATCAAATGCCACTGGTTCAAACCCAATGCTTGCAAACACTCTGCCACCAAAAGCAGAATTTCTGCATCAGCTAAATTACCGCCACTGCCCAACAACTCCACGCCAGCTTGATAAAATTCTTGCTGGCGGTTGTGTTTCAACTCGCTTGTCCCTTGGAAGACATTCGCGTTGTAGTACAGGCGTTGTGGATAAGTCACACCTGCCATACGTGTGATAGCCGTGCGAGCAATAGAGGCTGTCAATTCTGGACGCAGCCCCAAATCTTCATCGTCAGCGTTTTGCAGTTGAATCACAGCAGAACGTTGAATTGCTCCCCCCGCCATCAGCGTATCCATACGCTCTAGCGTTGAGGTGATAATTCTGTGATATCCCCAACGGTGAAACACTTGCTGTAGCCTGTCTTCGATCCAGTGTTTTTGAGCCACATCTAAGGGTAATAAATCCCTGGCTCCCACTGGAGGTTGATATACCATTACTTTTTCTTCCCACCAAACAAACCACCAAACAAACCGCCACCCCCAGATTTCTCTGGTTGCTGACTCCCAGTGTTGGGCGATGCTGTATGCTTCGCACCACTAGGTTTATGCCCTGTTATCTGTTCAACTCTGCGTTTCCCTTCCAACGCTACTTGATTTTTAGGGTCTAATTGGAGGGCGCGATCAAAGTGAACTTTTGCAGTTGTGGTTAAATTTTGCTTCAAATAGACCACCCCGATCAAGCTATGGCAACGACTATTATTTGGCTCTAGCTTCAGGGCATCTTGTAATTCTACCCTAGCTTGTGCCAATTGATTTTTTGCGATTAACTCTTGAGCGCGACGAATGTAATGAAGGACAACTGAATCTTCTTGCTGTGTTGGCGGCGGTGGGACTATAGGGGTGTTAACTGCTGGCGCACTCGTTGGAATTTTTGGTTGAGTTACTGGCGGTGACGCTGCTTGTGATAATTTGCCAGCACTGCGCATGACATATACCAAATTCAACTCGCTGACTTGGGCGATAGTCTGTTGCACTGTTTGTAAGGAGTCATATTGAGTTTCAGCGATTTTGGCGATCGCACTCTTATAGATATGCTCGAAATTGGGCGCACTGGCTAGCTGTTTCGCCGCATCGCTAGAAAGTTCCACCGAAGCAGGTTCTTGAACTAAGCGCTTGCCCATTTGCGACAAAACTAAAATATATTCTGTTCTATTTTTCTCATGAGACAGAATCTTATATGCTGGATTCACTAGCTTAGACAACAATTCACCAGCCAATTGTTTCTCAGCATCGCTTGCAGCCTTACAGGTATCAGGATGCAGGCGACGGGCGATATTGAGATAGCGTTTGCGAATATCTTTAACATCCGCATCAACTGGGACACACAGAACCGCGTGATGATCTACGAAGTCATATTTAAACAATCCACGATTGAACTTGAAAGACATTTGACACTCCCCTGGCTGTTAAGATTTCGCTCCGCTCATCTTAACTGAAAGCCAGCGGATTCTACATTCTACGTCAGAATTTGCCCTACCAGGTTCTCACCAAGTAGCGTATTGATTCCAACTCCTGTAGCGTTACTTCGGGATTGCCCATCCCTAGCTTGTCGTGCAAGATTCAAAATATTTATCGCTGCGTTCACATCTCTTTGGAGTTTGCATCCACAACTACATTTATGGGTACGAGTTGAAAGAGATTTTTTCACAATTGCGCCACAATCGCTACATTTTTGAGATGTCATTTTAGGATTGACAGCAACAACTTGAGTATTGAACTTGCGAGCAAAATATTCTAACCAACGACGAAAAAGACCCCAAGCCACATCATTTATGGACTTGGCAAGACAATGGTTTTTGACCATGCCTTTAACGTTCAAGTTTTCATAGGCGACTAAAGCGTTAGCTTTGCATACGCAGCGTGCAAGTCTGTTTGCATGCTCATTACGTTGCCTACTTACTCTTAAATGCTTCTTTGCATATCTCTGTCTTGCTTTGCGTCGTTGGTTTTTACCTTTCTCTTTCTTGTAAATTTGACGCTGAGCGTGCTTAATCGCTTTCTCAGCTTTTCCTAAAAACCTTGGGTTTTCTTCATGATGCCCGTTAGAATCAGAGTAGAAAAACTCTAACCCGACATCGAGACCTATCTCGCCATTACCTGTTCTCTGTTCGGATTTAACCTCAATATCAACCGCAAATTGGCAATAGTAACCATCAGCTTTGCGAACTAGTCGAACACGTTTAATTACCTTATGAGGATAGGTGTGAATATCCCATTTTCCTAACAGCTTGACGGACCCTATACCTTTTTTATCAGTAAAGGTAATACGTCGTTTTGTAGGATGCAGTGACCATCCTGAAGTCTTGTATTCAACCGAACGATTATCTTTTTGAAATTTTGGGAATCCTTTTTTACCAGACTTATTAGATTTACAATTATCATAAAATCTAGCAATAGATAACCAAGCTCTTTCAGTTGCAGCCTGACAAGCCATTGAATTTAAGTCTTTTACAAATCCAAACTCTTTACGCAGTGCTGTCGAATAGTTATTCAAAGCAATCTTGTCTACTTTCGCTTGCTTGGGTGCATCCATCCAATAGCGAATCGCTTTATTTCTAATGAACTGTGTAGTTCTAATAGCCTCATCAATAGCTCGATACTGCTGTTGCTTACCCTTCACTTTGTACTCTAAAACCAGCACTGCGTTATCACCTCCTTGGTTCAATTAACTGAATCTATGTTAACCTTTATATGTTCGCGCTGTGTACATTTTATGGGAAAAAAAGATTTACATATTCGGATTACTGAACGCAGAATCAATAAGCTACGTTTATTAGCAGTCGAAAAAGATAAAACAATTACTCAAATTATTGAAGACTTAATTGATACTTTACCCGAACCACACAAACCCAACATTACCGTAGGCTAAAGCCTACATAGTGGCTTTCATCCCTGGCTTAAAAGCGCGGGGTTTTCAGCCTACATTCTTATAACGGTGTTGCACCACATCGCTTAAATTTCTCTAGTTTACTTTGCTTGTGAGAAATGGCTATAAATTTAACACCGTTAACGAGTCCATGCAGACAGTGGTGGAACTTGTTTGAGTTCTTGACTGAGGCTGTCGTGAATGTAACCATTCGTGGCAAGAATTCTGCCAGAGGAAATATCTAACGGACTGCAATCATATGCACTCACCTGTCCCCCAGCTTCTCGTAATATAATGACACCAGCGGCAATGTCCCAAGGAGAAAGACCTCTTTCCCAGTAGCCATCAAGACGCCCGCAGGCGACATGAGCCAAATCTAGAGATGCTGAACCACTGCGCCGTACTCCTTGAGTGAGATGAGTCAAGTGACAAAATTCTGCATAGTTGTTGTCAGATGTTTCACGACGGTCATAAGCAAACCCCGTAACTAACAGGCTTTTACCCAGTTCAGATGTGTCTGAAACCTTTATAGGGCGACGGTTGCGCGTAGCTCCCAAACCTTGAGCCGCACGGAATAGCTCATCGTGGAAAGGGTCATAAATAACACCTACTTGTGACACACCCTGAATCAACAGCCCAATAGAAACAGCAAAAAACGGGTATTGGTGAGCGAAGTTCGTTGTCCCATCAAGGGGATCAATTGCCCAGAGGTATTCATTATCTTGATTTCCCAGTTTTCCTGATTCTTCAGCCAAGATAGAGTGGTCAGGAAAGTGACGACGCAAAACATCTAAAATCACCACTTCCGCAGCTTTATCAGCAGCCGTCACCAAATCACCGGGGCGTCCTTTTTCAGTAACTGCGTCTTGTACCTTACCTAAATAATCTTGCAACACCGCACCAGCAGCAAGGGCTGCTTCTGTAGCAATATCCAAAAAGATTTGCAGATTAGTCATGGCTAGTTAATAATTCGTAATATCAGCCTATTACGAATTACGAATTAACGGTAGACGTGAAGTTTATCCCTATCCGCCTCCGGCACCTTTCTCCTTATAAAGGGGAAAGGAACAAGCCACAAGTTTTTTATTTTTTCTCGTTCCTACGCTGTGCGTTATTTTTTCTCGTTGCCACGCCTGGGAACGCAGTTAAGTAGGTGCCTGCTCATTCCCAAAGGCAGAGCCTTTGGAAATGCATTCCCAGCCTGAGGCTGGGAACGAGGAAAACCTCACCCTCGCTTTTAGCTGCGCTAAAATCTTTCCCTCTCCGTGAGCTCGGAGAGGGATGCCCGATAGGGCAGGGTGAGGTTCCTTGTTTCTCAGCGATGCTCCAGCACCGAGGCGAAAAATCCATTTGCGCGGATAAATTTTTCTGCTACTTCATGCACCTCAGTACACTCGGTAACTCTTTGCTTATCCCAAGGTAAACTCATTTGCCCTGGTGACTTTTTCTGATTCCCTTTATTCTTCATTGATGGTAAAAAGCGACTACCCCAGTGGTTTCTTTTTTCTGCTTTTGGTTGTGGGCGATATTTTTTGCAAAATCCTCGATATTTAGCAGCGCATTCCTCCAAGTTTCTTCCTAATTGTAAAAATGCCGGATGCCACTGGGTGATACCATCATCACTCAAGCGGTCATGAATACCATACATAGTTGCTGAAATCGTAGAAAAAACCCTGCTGCATTTGGGCTGCTTTAGGATTAGCGTGGATGTATCGCAACGTATTCAACGCTCGCCGTTTATCTGTATTTGCAAAACCCGTGCTGTGGTATCGCTTCTCCCAAAAGTGTCCTGTCCTGTTCAGCATTCGATTAAAGCACATGGCGGTATACCAGTTGAGCCAGTGCATGATCTTAGGCAGTTCCTCCGGTTGCTTGGGTTCTAGCAGATAATGCACATGGTTGCTCATGATGCAGAGAGCATAGAGCTTAAACCCATACTTTTGTTGTGCCTTTTTGATAGCATAAAGCATCACTTCACGGCATTCTAACCGCGTCAGGCGAAATTCGCGGTTGTTGCAACGAGTCGTGATGTGATAGCAAAAGCCTGGTTGTAAGTTACGTTTAGGGCGCGGCATTGAGAGATTATAGGCGATGGATACACTGACTTTACCAGTAAGGTATTGGGCGATTCGCACTTTATAGTGGCTAAACTTTGTACACTACCAAGATATAGCAATCTTCAGATCCCCGACTTCTTAAAGAAGTCGGGGATCTTGTTTTTTCAGCTTACAAAGTTATTTCTAACAAAAATAAAGTCCCTACGAATTGGTGTAGAGACTTTGATAGAGCTGACTCTCAAAAATCACTGTAGATTCACTTATCTGCGGTATCGGTCATTTCTGTCGTATCGGTCATTTCTATCGTATCGGTCATTTCTGTATCTGTCATTTCTGTATCTGTCATTTCTGTATCTGTCATTTCTATCGTATCCGTCATTTCTATCGTCTCTGTCATTTCTATCGTATTGGTCATTTCTGTCATATCTGTCGTCTCTGCGACTGCTAACTGAGAACTGTGCTCGACAGCCATTCCTTACCCAAATACGGTTTCTGCGATAGCCCCAATTTCCTCTACAACTAGCATCAGACAATTGCCTGACAAACCTTACTTCGCCTCTTGTATTTACCGAACAAGTGTTCCTCTGATTATTGCTGCTCTCACAAGTTATTGTGTCTTGAGCAGAAGCTGGTGAAGCAAAGTTGAAAAGCGTACCTAGACTAACGGTGGTAGCTATCAAGGTACCAGCAATTATTGGAAAACGAACGCTCATATTAAATGTTGGATGTGCTTTAAGAATAAAAAACTAACTATATTCATTATTCCAAATTTGTAAAAACACTTGCGTGTACCTGAAGTCATAGAACTTAGCGTCCTAAGCAGTTTCAATACTTTTGGGTGAAAAGGCTCTTTTTCCTGTAACAAAAGGCAACGTTTGTCTGACTCAACCTACAGCCAATTCTGTGTATTATATGAAATCCGTTTGTTTAGTTATCATATCCCCTCAACCTCACCCCTACCCCTCTCCTTTGTAAGGACAGGGGTGGCGCAGCCTCTGTGAAGTATCGATTAGTAACTAATTAACCGGATTCGCCTAACTGTTGAGTATATTTTGAATCTTCTTGCACATGGTGCAACAATCACAGAAATTCATAAAGCTACCATTTAAAATCAGTAAAAAGCTAGTAATGTAAGGTTTTTGAATTTTGAATTTTGAATGCGTGAATTCCGCGCAGCGGTACTAGCTTCATGCGACTTGCTACAAAGTAACTATTGTGTCATCAAGCGCTGAAGTTTGGTTTCATCAAATGCAATACCCCGACGCGCAAAATATTTGTGAATGTTCATTTGAACAAATAAATCTTTAAGTTCTTCAGCAATTTCTTGGGGTGGGTTTCCTGATAAAGCTATTGCTATCAAACGTTCTGCAGTGTGAATCTTACCACAGTCAATTGCAAGAGTTGCGGCGCTACGATGCAACACTGAACGAGTTGGTTCTGCCTCAACATCACTGGCAATCAATTGAGCTGCTTGCAGTTCTTTTTCAAACGCTTGCCTAGATAATTGTTCAGCCTGAGTTAAGTTGCCCCTTAGTTTAGCAACTTCTGCCATTTCGGCTAAATCCATTGCCTGTTGATGTAACTCTCGAATCTGACTCATTTTTTCACGATGAAGGCTAAAGGGTTACTGAACTCAACTACTACGATGTATGCCGGTAGAGTATCATCGGTTGGACTTACCTGCTCAACTTTCAGTTTAACTCTGGCTTTCACCCGGCTGTCATCGCCTTTGCGTATTCCAGAAACTTCGAGTCGGACTGCATTTTGGAATGGTAGTTCGTTTGTCTCACCTTTCTTACCCAACCAGTAGTCAAATCCAGTTCCTCTGCGAGAGCGTTCGATTACTGTATAATCTGTGAGTTCTTGTATTACCAAAAAAGCAATGCCATAAGCTGCTTGTTCTGTAGTGTATTCGATATCGTTCCAACACCGTAGCATTTGGTCTGTAACCTCTTGCCAATAGAGTTTGAAAACAGCGGTGAATTCTCCTTTAACTTTGAGTTCAACACCTTGAGTATGACCTTGGTCAGTTAAGCAGACGGCACAGGCTTCTGCTAAAGTAGCACCAAATGCTGGGGTAATGGCAGGTAATCCTTGCTCAAGTCTGGTGATTACCAGTTCCTTTGTTTCTGACACCATTAAATATTGAAAATTCGTGACGGATCAGCGTATTACGAATTATTAACGATACTGACGGCGAAACTCAGCGGGAGTGAGACGCATCGGTTTTTCTGGGTTCCAAATTCCTTGCCCCCTGAGTCTCGCCCATTGCTGGGCACGTTCTAAGCGTAAGTCATATTTGTGGTTGGGCGATCGCCCCACAAACAGAGCATACCCTTCTTTCACCAGCTGTTCATTCAACAAAACCTCATCTTTCCACGCATAAGCCAAAGTCCGCCCGAATTTGTCCTTCATTTGCACATCAAACTCCAGCATCACAGGCTGTTCCCCAACCAGCGCTTCCAGGCGTTCCTTGGCTGCATCTCCCCAAGGACGCTGCTGCAAATCTGGTGCATCGATACTCAGCAAACGCACTTGAGAAATTAAACTTGGTTGCTCCCCTATACCCACCACCTCCAAAGTTTGCCCACTCACCACCTGTGCAACTTTTATCTGTACCCGCGTACTTTCTTCGGGCTTCTTTTGGGGTTGGCAAGCTACCAGAAGTAATAAACAAGATAAGATTACAATTCTTTGCACCTTTGCGACGGGCAGGAAGCAAATTTTAATCTTCATCTAACGGCAAACCCGCCCTAACTTTCCCCTTAGCAAAAAAGCGCCCAAACTGGAGTTCGTAGACTTCATCTTCATCTTGTGTCTCCACCTCCAAATCAGAACGGGCATAACTAACGCACAATAGGGCATAACCTTTTTTCCGCAACTCTGGCGATAGTCCAATCGCTTCCGGTTGGTAAATCTCTCCTGAGATTACCCGCACAGCACAAGTGGTACACGCCCCATTTCGACATAAAAACGGCAGTTCCACCCCTTGTTTTTCGGCTGTATGCAGGATGTAGCGGTCCTTGGGGACTTCTAAGGTGTATACTGTGCCTTTGGCGCGATCGCGAACTTTAACAGTGTATGTCTCGGACATTGGAATTTTCGATTTTAATTTAGGATTTTAAACTGAAATTTACTTGCATTTTAATTTATTTAATTGTAGAATCGTAAATTGTGACGCCTGGAGAGATGGCCGAGTGGTTGAAGGCGCAGCACTGGAAATGCTGTTTGGGGGCAACTTCAACGAGGGTTCGAATCCCTCTCTCTCCGTTCAATAATATCTCCAAGATGGAGACTAATTTGCCTAACATTTTCTGAATGTTTAGGAATTCCTGTTAATTGGTAAAATTCTTGCCTTCGCCTTTGCTTCATCCACTGTGACTAAAGCACCCATTTGTAGTTCCTGTTGAAACTGACGCAAGGCATTAAATCAGTTATCAGTTATCAGTTATCAGTTATCAGCTTAAATAGGGTGTGTTACGGCTCGACAAGTCTTTTGGGTTACGTAGAATTATTTTGAGCCGTAACGCACCGCATGTTTGAAGGTGGGTAATGCTGCGCTAAAGTTGCTGAGTTTCCGGAACAGTCTAGTGTTTGATTGATATCTACATACAGTAGAATTCTCACAATCGTAAATATTATTTATAACAAAACTAGCATTATGGCAGACACCTCAGACGTTAAACTCACCATTACTTTTACCGATCCAGACTTGGATGCCGAGGAAAAAGATGAGGAAGTCCAGAAGCTTCTTGCACAGATGAAAGACTTGGATGAAGTAGAAGCGGTTGACCGAGTTATTAACTCCAATGCACCAGAAGGTTCCAAGTCAGTGACAGGCTGGGTAGTGGCTCAACTGATAACTTTTGTGAAGCCGGAAAATGTGAAGCAAGTGTGGGGATTTTTGAGCGATCGCCTAGGTAACAAAACCATTGAAGTGGAAGCAGAGGCAAACGGCAAGAAAATTAAGATAAAAGCTAGTAGTTCACCACAGAAATTATGACAGGTCAGGAGTAGGATAAAGACTGTTGAGTTTAACTCGTGCATCCTTAGTGGTGAAGCGCCAGTTAACAGTAGCTCGTTGTTGATTGCGTTCTATTTC